>JAETSR010000054.1 GCA_021769555.1 Clostridiaceae bacterium | reverse complement strand
TGGGGGTTGTCCTCATCTCGAGACTTCACATATCGTAACTGGTTCGCCATGATCCCAAAATATGCAGCGGAGATACTGCCTGTAGACCTCCAAGCAGAAATAAAACTGTCGGCTGCATCATCCCGCAGCTGATACTCAAGCCGAATCCAATTCTCGGGGACTTCCTCCGCCGATCGGCCGGCGCGTAACCGCTCCATGGACTTATCATATATCCTAAGACGCATCCGGCTAGACGGGGCGCCGAAAATAATAGACCTCTCCTTAGTGCCAATGCTGACAAGATAATCCCGAAACCGGGATACATAACGCTCGGCAAAGGTATATTTGATTAACTTATCCATGGACAACTGCCCGAAGGTATCACATGCGATATCCAGACGTGGAATATTATGTACTTTGTAGCCCCGTATCTGCTGGATAAGAGCCAGCCAGTCAAGGTCTGGCCGCAAACTCTCATAAAGCCTGCACCCCTGCCCAGACATCTGCAAAAGAATGGTATCACAGCCGCCCCAACCAAGGGTAATTCCCCCGCAAACATAAGCCACTGTATAGCCGTATAACCCTCTGCGGGCCATAAACTGCAAATCGCCAAATTTCCAATCGTGGCAAAGATAGTCCAGTATTTCTGTATCTGTCAAGTATTCGATTTTGTTCCATTCTTTATCCACTCCCCATTGTGCCATACAACATCCTACCCCTATCGTACAAGTCAGATAATCTACTAAGATTTTAGGTTGCAAACAAATCCCTCCTAAATATGCATCATAAGCTGTTCTACAGCCAATATACTTGTTGTTTCTGCCCTCGTGCTACAGTACGAGGGCTTAAGCCCCTCATGCTGCCCGCAAACGGGCCTATCCCCCCCTTCGCGCCCGCCCTTCCCAGGCCCGGCCCGGCGGTTCCTTCCCCGGCTACCTTTTTTCGGCATTGAAAAGTTGAAATCGAAGATTCCAACTTTCCAACGCCGCTACTAGGGCATTGAAGCCGTTAAATATTGGAAATATTTAACGGCTTCAACACCCTCTACTAGAGGGCTGCCGCCCTCTTCCCCCTGACGGGGAGAAGTGGAATATCAAAGATATTCCACTTCTCTCCCGCCCGTGGGAATTCACCCGCTCCCGGATAAAGAGAATATAAGGGGTGCCCCCTTCGGGGGGGCCGCTCGCCCCTCACTTTGTGGGGGCCTGGTGTGCCCTTCGGGCGCGGCTTGCCGGCCCTCGGGGGGCGGGGGGCCATTCCGCCGGGCCGGGCCGGGAGGTCGGGCGGGGACTTGGAGGGT
>JAETSR010000053.1 GCA_021769555.1 Clostridiaceae bacterium | reverse complement strand
AGGCAGGAGGGGCTGAACTTCATGTTCAGGAGCGTACCGTTGGCGTACTCGTCCTGTTTAATCTTGGAGACGGACAGCAGTATGGCTGTCGGACCGTGGGTGTCCATCTGCTGGGGCTGGGATATACCGTCTGCCAGAGGGTCGCCTGCGTTCCTGCCGTCAGGAGTTGCCGCGGTCATAAATCCAAACATTACGTTTGTTGTAACCGGGTACAGGCCGGCAGAGTAGCCGCCCCGGGGACCGGTGCAGGAGGTAACTGCCTTCTGGAACACATGTCCAGCCCAGTTGGCCCACTGGTCCACCTCCGGGAAGCCGTTGCCGTAGTGGGGAGCCTGGTTTTTAATAAACCTCTGGAGCTCTTCATATCCCTTCCAGTTATTTATAAGGGCGTCGTAGAGCTCTCTTGTTGTGCACTTCTTGGTGTCAAAGCAAAGGTATTTAATCATGGCAAGTGAGTCGGCCACGTTTCCTATGCCCACGCCGGACATACCGGTGGAGTTGTATCTGGCACCGCCCCACATGACGTCCATGCCCTTTTCCATACAGCCGTCCATTGTGGCGGAGACAACCGGCAGAGGCAGTATCTCACGGGCGATATACTCAAAGGAGTTTATGTTCATGGCGTGCCACTTTACAAAGAAAGTTATCTGCTTTTCATATGCGTCAAGAACCTCGTCAAAGGTCTTCATGTCGTAGAGATAACCGGTTGCAAGGCCCACCCTGTTGGGATTTACCTCAGGAATTTCCTGCCCCTCTTTCGGGGCGCCCATCATAAGGGGCATGGGGAGATGTCCGTCGTTTATGCCAAGCCACAGGGCGTTTGCAAGGTTAATGTAAGACTCCGTGCCCGTGCCGCCGGGGCAGGCCCACTCATCGCCGCAGCCGGCGGGCTCAACACAGCCGATAAGGGTGTAGTTGCGCGCGCTCTTTAAAGACAGGCCGCGGTTTAAAAGCGCCGGGATAATGGCGTCGTCACTTTCAAAGGTGGGTACGCCGCCGGCAATCTTTGTGGTCTCAATAGCTGCCTCCCACAGCTCCGGCGGGGTGTTCTTGTGTATTCTAAGGGCCTGAGGTGGGTCGTGCAAAACAAGACGTCCCGAGGTCTGGAGCATCATGTATGTCACAGCATTTGAGGCGTCGTTGCCATCTTCGTCCACGCCGCCCATTGTCATGAGCTGGCCGGAGGTGTAACCGGGGTTAGACTGGGTTGCGCCGGAGCTCCAGGGCTTGTTCATCTCTGCTACCTTCAGGGAGAAGAGGTCCATAATCCCCTGGGCATACTCTGGCGTTATGCGTCCAGCGGCGATATCAGC
>JAETSR010000009.1 GCA_021769555.1 Clostridiaceae bacterium | reverse complement strand
GGGGAGAGTGGATTCGAACCACTGAAGTCGTCGACAACAGATTTACAGTCTGCCCCCTTTGGCCACTCGGGAACTCCCCCATAAATATGAAATTTTATACAAGGCTTGTCCGGCCTTCTCAACGGGCCGGACCGCCCAGTTTGGAGCTGGTGAACGGACTCGAACCCCTGACCTGCTGATTACAAATCAGCTGCTCTACCAACTGAGCTACACCAGCAGCTCTCTCAGCGCTTGTTTATTATACCTCTATTTGTCCGAAATGTCAAGCCCCTTTTTTTGATTTTTTGCGCGGGCAAAGCAGAAGGCCGCTCTCAGTGAGGGCGGCCTTCTTAAAGAGGAAGTAAGGAGTTAAAAATGAGGATATGATGAAAAAGAGTCGTTTTGTGGCTCTGCCTGCCACGATGTTATAGTACCCTATAATTATGAATATTTCCTGAACTGGACGTGAATTTTATATAGTTTTTATTTTAACAAGTTGAATTATTCAAAATATTGTGGTCCCTGCCCCCTCCCTCAAGCCTATTCCTTCCTGCCTCTCCGTATCTCAATCAGCCGCAGAATGTCATTGTACAGCTCTCCCCTGTCCTCCACATCCATCATCAGCCATCTCTGGCCGCTGCCCTCGCGGGTACTATTGTATATCTCCCGCAGCTCCTCCGAGCACTCCGGAAGTATCTCCTCTACAAGCTGCCTTTGCTTTGGGCCCACAACTACCATCACAGTAAAAAAACATTCCCTTGGGTATATTGTGCACAGGGTCCTGCCCGCTTTCCTGAATTTGACGTTCCAGCCGCGCTCCATGCTGCAGGCGCTGTATTCTATTTTCTCCGTGCAGCCGTATCTCTCCATTATTTCCCCGCAGAACTGCATAAATAGGGGGCTGTCGGTGTACTCTGCCATTTCCTCCAGATTGGGGCGTATATTTTTGTTCTGCAAATCTGTCATTTCCATGACCTCTCCTAAATAGTATTTATTCATTGTGGCTCTCCCCTTGACCCGGGGCGCTTTTTGATGTAGAATTGCCTTAGATGTACGAAAATATGAAAGGAGTTAATTTTATGAAGTTTTCTGAAATGCCCTATTCCAGACCGGATATGAACGCCCTCTTCTCACAGCTGGACCAGCTCACCGCCCGGCTTGAGGCCGCCTCCGGCGCGCGGGAGCAGCTGGATGTCTTTAAGGAGAAGGACCGGCTCATGTCCCGCTTCAACACCCTCTCTAGTATCTGCTCCATCCGCAACACCGTTGATACCCGGGATAAGTTCTATGAGGACGAGCAGGCCTATCTTGACGAACAGTACCCGCTTATCTCCGAGAAGCTGCAGGCCTTTAATGAGGTACTGGCCGCCTCCCCCTTCCGCAAGGAGCTGGAGGAGGAGCTGGGGGCGCTGCTGTTCACGAACATCGAGCTTGAGCTTAAGTCATTTACTCCCGAGATTGTCCCCCTTATGCAGGAGGAAAACAGGCTCACCACCGAGTATCAGAAGCTCTACGCCAGCGCCCGCATTGAGTTTATGGGAAAGACTGTCACTATCGCCCAGCTGGGGCCCTATAAGCAGGACCCGGACCGGTCTGTGCGCAAGGCCGCTATTGAGGCCGAGGGCAGCTTCTTCGACCAGCACAGGGAGGAGTTCGATGAGCTCTACGATAAGCTGGTGAAAAACCGCACCGAGCAGGCGAAGAAGCTGGGCTTTGAGAACTATGTGCCCCTGGGCTTCATACGCATGGGCCGCAACTGCTATACCCCCGAGGACCTCAGCAGCTTTAGGGAGCAGGTGGTTCGGGATTTGGTGCCCCTTACCGTTAAGGTCAAGGCCCGGCAGGCAGAGCGCCTCGGCATAGAGGATTTTAAGTTTTATGACAATACCTTCATGTTCAAGGGCGGCTCTGCAAAGCCCCAGGGCACTCCCGAGGAGATAATGGCCGCAGGCAGGAAGATGTACCACGAGCTCTCCAAGGAGACCGGCGAGTTTATAGACCTAATGCTTGAAAACGAGCTCTTTGACGTGCTGGCTAAGGAGGGCAAGGCCCCGGGCGGGTACTGCACCAGCCTGCCGGACTATAAGTACCCCTTTATTTTCTCAAACTTCAACGGCACCTCCGGGGACGTGGACGTGCTCACCCACGAGGCGGGCCACGCCTTCGCTAACTTCATTGCGGACAGGACCATCCCTGTGCCCGGAAACCGCTGGCCCAGTATGGAGGGCTGCGAGACCCACTCCATGAGCATGGAGTTTCTGACCGCCCCCTGGCACAACCTGTTCTTCGGGGAGATGACCGACAAGTACGAGCTCTCCCACGCTGAGGACGCCCTGAGCTTCATCCCCTACGGCTGCCTTGTGGACCACTTCCAGTACGAGGTCTACAGCCATCCGGAGATGACCCCCGCGGAGCGCAACGAGACCTGGGCGCGGCTTGACAAGATGTACCGCCCCTATCTGGACTTCGAGGGCCTGCCCTTCTACGGCCGGGGCGCGGGCTGGCAGAGGCAGATGCACATCTACCAGAGCCCCTTCTACTATATCGACTACTGCCTGGCCCAGGTGATGAGCCTGCAGTTCTTCGCCCTCTCCCTAAAGGACAGGGACGAGGCCTGGCGGAAGTATATGGACTTTGTGAGACTGGGCGGCACAAAGACGTTTATCGACCTGGCCCACTCGGTGGATATGCGCTCGCCCATTGACGAGGGGTGCGTCAGGGATGTGTGCACCGCCGCGTTTGAGTGGACGGAAAAGCACCTTGTAGAGTAATAGGCGCTATAATAGTACCGCCGTCGGATTTGAGCTCCGGCGGCGGTATTTTTTATTCCACGCGGTCGAATACGTCCTCTATGCTGATGTCAAGGTCGTCGAAGAGGCTGCATTTGAAGGTTTTGGGGAGGGCGTCGCGCTCTTCCTGAGTGTGCTTGCACAGGTCGCTTTCGTGATAGAGGGCAAAGATATTGTCAAACTCAAGCCTGCCGCTTTTTAGGCAGTAGATTTCTATAGACCTGTCCTTTGGATTTACAATCCAGTATTCTTTTACCCCGCACTGCTCGTAGACCTGCCGCTTATAGCCGCGGTCGCGCTTGACCGTACTTGGTGACAGGACTTCCACCACCAAATCCGGCGCGCCGTATACGCCGTTTCCTTTTACCTTGTCAGGGTCGCAGACCACCATGCCGTCGGGGACAAAGCGGTCCTTTTCAGTAAGATAGAGGTCCATGCCGTCGCCGAAATACCTGCATACTTTGCCCTTTAAATATCCTGAAAAAATTGGGTATAGGTTATATGTGACCTGATTATGGTCCGTGGCAGGCCTTGGCGACATGGCCACTGTCACGCCGTCAATAAGCTCCTCCCACACATCGTCCTGGTAATACTCAGCCGGGTTTTCCATTGTACCGCTCCTCCTTACCTGTATTTTTTGTCCTGCACCCTAGTTTATTCCGCCCAGCCCCTGCTTCTCTCCACAGCCTTATGCCACCGGGCAAGGTTCTGCTCGCGGAGCTCCTGCGGGCAGTCGGGGATAAAGGTCTGGTCCTCACGCCAGAGGGCTCGAAGGGCGTCCTGACTCTCCCAGAGGCCCACGGAGAGGCCGGCCAGCATTGCTGAGCCAAGGGCGGTGGTCTCAAGGCAGGCGGGGCGCTTTACGTGCCTGTTCGAGATATCCGCCTGGTACTGCATGAGGAATCGGCTTCTTGAGGCGCCGCCGTCCACACGGAGCTCCGGGAGGTCCACTCCGGCCTCCTGCTCCATGGTGTGTATCAGGTCATAGCTCTCAAGGGCTATGCTCTCAAGCACGGCCCGGCAGACGTGGGCACGCTGGGTGCCCCGGGTTATGCCCAGGAGCGCGCCTCTGGCGTACATGTCCCAGTAGGGCGCGCCCAGGCCCGTGAAGGCCGGGACGAAGCTCACGCCGCCGGTGTCCTCCACCGTTTCGGCCAGCCGGTCTGCCTCCTGGGGGGACTCTATCATCTTCAGCTCGTCCCGGAGCCACTGGATTGCAGAGCCCGCGTTAAAGGCGCTGCCCTCTAAAGCGTAGACGGTTTTACCGTTCAGCTTCCAGGCGACGGTGGTGAGCAGGCCCTTTGAGCGGACGGGCTCATCCCCGGTGTTCATCAGCACGAAGCAGCCGGTGCCGTAGGTATTCTTGGCCATGCCCTTATCAAAGCAGCACTGGCCGAAGAGGGCCGCGTGCTGGTCCCCGGCCATGCCGGCGATGGGTATCTCCCGGCCCAGGAGGGTCTTGCTGCACATGCCTATATCCCCGCCGCACTCAACTATTTTGGGCAGGGCGCTCTCTGGTATGCCCAGCTCCCTGAGCATAGTTTCGTCCCAGCAGTGCTTATTTATGTCCATGAGCATGGTGCGGGAGGCGTTTGAGATGTCCGTGACGAAGGACCTCCCCTCGGTGAGGGAGAAAACCAGCCAGCTGTCTATTGTGCCGAGGCAGAGCCTGCCCTTGTCCGCAAGGTCCCTGGCGGCGGGAACATTGTCTAATACCCACTTCATCTTGGTGCCGGAGAAGTAGGGGTCTATCAGCAGGCCGGTCTTGTCCTTTATGTATTCCCCCAGCCCCAGGGCCGTGAGGCGCTCGCAGTCGGGGGCCGTGCGCCGGCACTGCCAGACTATGGCGTTGCATACGGGTATGCCCGTATGCCTGTCCCAGGCCACGGTGGTCTCCCGCTGGTTGGTAATGCTTATGGCGGCCACGTCCCCGGCGGTAATGCCGGCTTTCGCCACCGCTGCCCGGGCGGCATAAATTGCCGTCTGGAGTATCTTCACCGCGTCGTGCTCAACATAGCCGGGCTTGGGGTATATCTGGGGGAACTCCTGCTGTTCCACCGCCGCAATGCCGCCCAACGCGTCGAAGAGGATGGCGCGGGTGCTGGTGGTGCCCTGGTCGATAGCCAGGATGTACTTGCCCAGTGTCATAAAATCACCGACTTTCTATGTTTTTTAGGGTCTGTTCTGGATTTGCGCTGCTAACTAAAAGTGGAATTTGCCTGCTCTGATGCGACCGCTTTTATCGCGCCCAAACTGTGGATCCTCACGACACGGTTACTATCTGTTTCCGATATTTGCCGTAGTTTTTTCACAAAAGGTCTGACGAACTCCGGCCTCCGTTTACCGAGCACGCGGAAGATCTCCGGTGCCTCCATTCTTACCTTGTCATCCGCATCGTACAGGAGCTTCTCAAATACCGGCATATATTTCTCATAAATACCGGGAGTGTTCGTGGCGATATTTTCTGACGCCCAGATAAAGCTCAGCCTGACCTTCGCCTCCTCATCAGATGCAAAACGAAACATGTCTGTCCAGAAGGGTTCGATTATATGATAGCCGCCCCGTCCTATTCTACCCAGTGCGTTCACCGCACGCTCCCGCAAAAGCGGCGCCGGACTATCACAGAAAGAAGCTATTATAGGAACTGTGTCTTGTACTGACAGAGGATATGCAAGTCCCATCTCGCCAAGCAGCCAGAGTGCCTTTGCCTGTATTTTCACGGATCCATGAGTAAGCAGGGACGAAACATACGGAATGTTCTCTTTCCATTTGTTCCTGTCCTTTGTCAATATTCCAAGCTCTCTATAAAGCTCCGATTCGTTCAATCCATTACCTCCTCACAGTCCAAATGGGTTTTATAGTTTGACCGCTCTCTCATACGCCAAATCAAGGAACTCCCTTATGTCCATATGCTCATAGCCCCAGTTCATTGGCTCAAGGGAGACCGGGCCGGTATAGCCGGTCGCGGCTATCTCCCCCATCACCCGGGGCCAGTCGATGTTTCCGTCAAAGGGGAGCTGGTGCTGGCCACGCGCGCCGCCGTTGTCGTGAAGGTGCAGGGCAGTGAGCCTGCCGCCGTACATTTTCAGCAGGTCCGGGGCGTCGGGGTCGTTGGCATAGTGGCAGCTGTCGTAGCAGAGGCCGAGAGCGGGGTAGCTTTCGAGAGCCCTACAGAGATTTTTCGTGTTGAAGATATTCTCCATGGCAATCTTAACGCCCAGCTCCTCTGCCAGCCCACTGAGGCGGCCTATCCGCTCCACACCCAGCTCGTTCAGGGGGTATTTATCGTTGGGCAGGTGTATCACCACTGCCGGCACACGGTACTGCGCGCAGTCCCGGACGCACTTTGTATAGGCCTCAAACAGGCTCTCCCCGGCCTGATTATTAAGGGACAGGTCGTTCTGCCACTGGACAGGCGCGTGGATGTTCTCGACGGTGAGCCCGGCGTTCCGGGCCCGCTCCGGGTCTTGCTCATAGCCGGGGCCGCGGCCGAAGCCGTCGCTCCACCAGAGCATGACGCCGTCGAAGCCCGCCGCTTTTATGAGGTTATAGCGCTCCTGCCAGTCGAGGGTGTAGCCGAAGGCGTTGTATATGCTTAGCATATCATATCCACCATTCCGGGGTGAGCTCCCCCAGGGTCACCACTCTCTTGCTCTCATAGTCCATGAGTATCTCTATGTCCCTGTATTTATCAGGCATGAGCTGCACCATCAGCTCCCGGCACGCGCCGCAGGGGGCGCCGCTTTTGCCGTCGGGCATGATGGCGAGGACGCGCTTTATCTCCTGCTCGCCGTTTGTTATCATATTAAAAATGGCGTTGCGCTCGGCGCAAATTCCCAGTGTGGCACATGTATCTATGCAGACCCCGGTATATATCTTCCCCGAGCCCGACAGCACCGCGGCGGCAACTCCTCCCGCCTCCACGTATTCCGATATCTTCCTGTCATTCTGCACGGCCTTTGCCGCTCGGAACATTTTCTCCCATGTCTCCATAGTCTTATCCCTTCTTTATGCGCTCCATGGCCTCTTTGGTCTTCTCAGCGTCCCCGAAGGCCGACAGCCTCATGCACCCCGCGCCGTTCTTGCCAAAACCCTCGCCGGGGGTGCCCACAATCTGCTTCTCGTTGAGGAGATAGTCGAAGTACTCCCAGCCGCCCATATTATTCGGGCACTTGAACCAGACATAGGGGGAGTTTTCGCCGCCGGTGAACCAGTAGCCAAGCTCCCTGAGGGCCTCCACCATCACCTGGGCGTTGCGCTTATAGTAGGCCACGGCGTCCTGAGTCTGCTTGATGCCCTCGGGGGTGAAGACCGCCTCGGCGGCCCGCTGGGTGATGTAGTTCACGCCGTTGAACTTGCTGCCCTGGCGGCGCTGCCAGAGGGCGGCTGCTGATACGCCGTCGAAAGTGAGCTCCTTCTTTATGACCGTGTAGCCGCAGCGCATACCTGTAAAGCCCGCGGTCTTTGAGAGGGAGCAGAACTCGATGGCGCACTTCTCCGCGCCGGGTATCTCGAAGATGCTCCTGGGTAGCCCCGGGGAGACAAAGCTCTCATAGGCCGAGTCGAAGAGTATCACGGCCTTTTGGTCTAGGGCGTAGTCCACCCAGGCCCTGAGCTGTTCATGATTATACACAGCGCCGGTGGGGTTATTGGGGGAGCAGATGTAGATTATGTCCGCAGGGTGCCCCTCCTTGGGCATGGGCAAAAAGCCGTTGTCCATGTTGGCGTCGGCGTAGACTATCTTCCTGCCGGACATGATGTTGGTGTCAACGTAGACCGGGTACACCGGGTCGGGCACCAAGACGGTGTTGGCATTGTCGAATATATCGACTATGTTGCCCACGTCGGACTTGGCTCCGTCGCCTACAAAGACCTCCTCCGCCTCAACGTCCACACCCAGGCCCCTATAGTACCCCGCAATGGCCTCCCTCAGGAAGGGGTAGCCGTTGCTGTCCGGGGAGTAGCCCCTGAATGTCTCCTTATGGGCCATCTCGTCGGTGGCCTTGTGCATGGCCTCAATGACTATCGGGGCGAGGGGCAGGGTCACGTCGCCGATGCCCATTCTGATGAGCTCATTGTCGGGGTGGCTCTCGGTGAACTCGTTCACCTTCTTTGCGATGGTCACGAACAAATAGCTCTGCTCAAGATTCTGGAAATTGCCGTTTAGCTTCAATTTATATCATCCTTTCTGGTTATAAAGCTATCAGTCTGTCTCTGGTCTCCCTGTCAAATTTTTCCAGGGCATATCTGTAGGCCACTCTTGGCATATCCCGGAAATGGGCCTCAAGATAGCTCTCCACTCCCGCCCTGTCCACTGTAGACAGGCATTTGAGCATCCAGCCGTAGCCCTTTTGCACCAGGTAATGGGGGTCGGCCATAAGCCGGTCTGCTATGGCATACGGCTCAAGCCCGGCGCGTTCGTCCCTCATTATGGACGGTATGAGCACCACCGCCGAGGCCCTTCTCACCCAGAAATCGCCGTCTCTCGTCCACTCCCTCACCCTTGGGAACAGCTCCTTATACTGCCGGAGCAGTTCGCCGAAGGCGTGGGTGCAGAAGTCGTCGCAGTCGCCCCAGCCCCGCACGTACTCCTTCAGCCACCGGTAGAACACCTCATAGGTTCCCGGCCTATACTGCGCCCTCACCCTATGCGCCCAGTCGAAGGCAATCACTCCAAGGGCCCAGTCTCGCCGCTCCAAAAGCTCCCCGCACAGGGCGAGCACACCGTCAATGTCCCTCACCCCCGCCTGCCTGTAGAGCCTCCCCGAGAGCCGCCGGATATCCCCGGTGGCTATGTGCTTCCCCTCGGGCACCCCGGCCGCGAGCTCTGCTAATTCCTCTGCCGCAGCGTGTACTATGTCAGTCATGCCGCCCCCTGTTTCGCGCATACTCCCGCGCCTCTCTCAGCGTCCTCTCCATATAGTCGTGCTTGCCGTCAGTATACGCCGTCTGCACGTTATCGCACTCTCTCTGAAGCCTGATTTTCAGCGCCTCATACTCCCGCGCCCTCTCAGGGAAGGCGTTCATGTAATCCCGCAGGTCAACATAGTTGTGCCACTGCAGGCTGTCGTGCTCCAAAATATGCACCTGATGGGTGCGAATCATGTCCTCAGTCTCAAGCACATAGAGCAGGTTGCTTGAGAATCGGTTGTGCCGCTCCTGAAAGCCACGCTCAAGGAGCCTGTCAATGGGCAGGCCCTCCATGCTCTCAACTCCCACGGCGATGTCTATGATGGGCTTTGCTTTTATGCCGTCTATGGCCGTACTGCCGATGTGCTGGATGTCAATGGCGCTGTCACCGAAGACCTCCCAGAGCACTTGGATGGTCTCCCGGGCCTTTGCGCTCCACTCAGGGTCGTGGGGGCTGAGGCTGACCGTGCCGCGCTTTAGGCCGGTCAAGCCTTCTCCTCCGCATACTCCACCGCCGCGCCTACAAACCCCTTAAACAGCGGGTGCGCCCTATTGGGCCTGCTCTTAAACTCTGGGTGGAACTGCCCCGCCACAAAGAAGCGCTTCTCAGGGAGCTCCACGGACTCAACCAATCTCCCGTCCGGGGAGGTGCCGCTTATCTTCATGCCGTGCTCCTCGACGGTCTCGCGGTAGTCGTTGTTGAACTCATATCTATGGCGGTGGCGCTCGTTTATGAGCTCCTGGCCGTAGCACTCCGCCATCTTCGTGCCGGGGGCTATCTCGCAGGGGTAGCTCCCAAGGCGCAGGGTGCCGCCCTTGTTTATGTCGGCGTTCTGGTCTGGCATGAAGTCGATGACCTTATTCAGGCCGTACTCGTCGAACTCGCCGGAGTTTGCGTCCTCTATGCCGCAGACGTTCCGGCAGAACTCTATCACAGCCACCTGCATACCAAGGCATATGCCAAGGTATGGGATGTCCCGCTCCCTGGCAAATTTTGCCGCCAGCACCATGCCCTCTATGCCCCGGCTCCCAAAGCCGCCGGGGATTATTATGCCGTGGCAGTCCCCAAGGCGCGTGGAGACGTTCTCCTCGTCCAGGGTCTCGGAGTCCACCCAGTCGATGTCCACCTTGGCGCTGTGGTCGTAGCCCGCGTGGGCCAGGGCCTCCATCACCGAGAGGTAGGCGTCGTGGAGCTTCACATACTTGCCCACAAGGGCTATGCGCACAGTGCGCCTGCGGCTGCGTATCTTCTCCACCATGCCCAGCCACTCGTTCATATTTGGCTCGGGTACAGAAAGGTTCAGCTCCCGGCAGACTATGTCAGAGAACTTGCTCTTTTCCAGCATTATCGGGGCTTCGTAAAGTACTGGTATTGTCAGGTTTTCGATAACGCAGTCCGGGCGCACGTTGCAGAACATGGCTATTTTCTCAAAGATACTATGGTCGTCTATGGGCACGTCCGTGCGCAAAACAATGATATTGGGCTTGATGCCCATGCCCTGCAGCTCCTTCACCGAGTGCTGGGTGGGCTTCGACTTGTGCTCGCCCGAGCCCTTTAGGTATGGCACCAGGGTTACGTGTATAAACAACGAGTTCTCCGGCCCCACCTCCTGGCTCACCTGACGGATGGCCTCTAAGAATGGCTGGCTCTCGATGTCGCCCGCGGTGCCGCCTATCTCGGTTATCACTATATCGGCGTTGTTTTTTGAGCCCACGCTGTAGATAAAGCTCTTTATTTCCGAGGTGATATGGGGTATCACCTGTATGGTCTCGCCCAGGTACTCCCCCCGGCGCTCCTTGTTGAGCACGTTCCAGTAGACCTTGCCGGTGGTTAAGTTTGAGAACTTGTTTAAGTCCTCGTCGATGAAGCGCTCGTAGTGGCCTAAGTCCAGGTCTGTCTCAAGGCCGTCCTCGGTCACGTAGACCTCGCCGTGCTGGTAGGGGCTCATGGTGCCCGGGTCTACGTTGATGTAGGGGTCCAGCTTCTGGGCGGCTACTTTTAGGCCTCTGGATTTTAACAGGCGGCCCAGAGAGGCCGCTGTTATGCCTTTGCCAAGGCCGGAGACCACGCCGCCGGTTACAAAAATGTACTTTGCCATGTTTTTCATCCTTTCTCTATTGTGGGGCTCTGCCCCATACCCCGCCACCTTTGAAAAGGTGGACGAAACTTTTGCTTTTGCTTCGCTCAAACCTCTATCTCGCCGTCGAACACCCGCACAGCTTCCCCGGTCATGCGCACCCGCTCCTCAGTGTAGTTAATCACAAGGTCGCCGCCCCTCAGCCGCACAGTTATGTCCTCCCCCATCTTGCAATAGCCGTTCAGGCAGGCCGCCACCGCCGCCGCACACGCCCCCGTCCCGCAGGCCATGGTCTCCCCGCTGCCCCGCTCCCAGACCCGCATTTTAAGGGTATGGCTGTCTATCACCTCTATAAACTCAGTGTTTACCCCCTGGGGGAAGATAGGGTCCTTCTCAAACTTCGGCCCAATGCTCTCAAGGTCCAGCTCCATGGGGTCGCCGCCGAACAGTACGCAGTGGGGGTTCCCCATGGACACGCAGGTGACCTCATACTCTCCCCCGGCCACGGACACCGTCTCACCAACTATCCGCTCCCCGGGCAGGTCCACAGGTATTTTCCCCGGCACAAGCTCCGCTCTGCCCATGTCCACCGTCACAGCCGCGGCCTCGCCGTCTTTCTCTATTATATCACAGTATTTCACGCCGCTCAACGTGTCTATCTCCAAACGCTTTTTCCGGCAGAGCCCGGTGTCGTATAAAAACTTCGCCACGCACCGTATGCCGTTGCCGCACATTTTAGCCTCGCTGCCGTCGGCATTGAAAATACGCATTTTGCCGTCGGCTATGTCCGATGGGCAGACCATTATTATGCCGTCGCCGCCCACGCCCTTATGCCTGTCCGAAAGGCGTATGCTGAGGGCCTCCGGGTCCTCTATAGTCTGGTTGAAGCAGTCAAAGTACACGTAGTCGTTCCCGCAGCCGTGCATTTTCACAAACCGCAAGGTCTCCTTACTCATGGAAATCGCCTCCAATTTTTTCCTTCCCCTTCCCTTCTTCGGCCTACATCCCGCCGCTGCAGCTCTGGAACATGCCGAATACGGAGAGGGCAATGACAGCCACCCCACTCAGCCGAATCATTACCAGACTGGCAGTAGAGGGTTCTCTATCCGAATCCTTATAGCGCATCCGCTCCTCAAGCTCCCATATGCCTTCGGGGGCAAAAATAGACACGGCCCCGTAAATCATCATGATAATCAAAAGAATAACCATGCTTTTCCTCCTTCTCTCCGGAGCGCTGAATATTGCCTCAATCTCTCGAGCACTTCTCCGCGTCAATAGCTAAAACGAACATCAGCGCATAGAGCCCGTCGTCCGGGCTCATAACGTCGATGGTATAGGTGTCGGTCCAGTTCCATATCTCCTTGCTTATCACAGCCAGCACGTCCCCCATGGGCCCGAGGATGGTGTAGTCCCACTCGGTCCAGCTGCCGTCGATATGCCAGCCGTTGAAGTCGATATTGTACTTTGGCTTAAAGAAGGTGAACTCCTTGCTGATTGAGCCTATGTACTGTCCGCCGAGATAAATCTCGAACTTAGGCATCCAGGTTAGCACCCGCTCCTTCACCGTGCCCACCTCATAACCCTGCGGGTCGAATATCTTCAGGCAGTGCCCCCAGGCAAGCTGGCCCTTGACGGTATAGGCCACGCTGCCGTCCTCGTAGTAGATGTCGTAGCTGTCAAGCCACGAGAACATTCTTTGCTTGAACAGAAGCTTCATTTTTTCTCCCTATTCTCCCTTCACACTTGCAACAGCACTGTTGCTGTCTATTCTCTTCGGGGTGGCCCCCGGCGCCCGGAGCTTTACCCTCTCCCAGAGTTCATCGCTGTGCTCAAGGAATGTGTCGAGGCAGTGCCCGGGTATCTCCGCCGCGAACTGACAGCCCTCCCGCTGCCAGCGAAGGCGCACCTGTAAAGGCATGCCGTTATCCGCTTTAGCCGCAACGGCCATTTCATAGCCGGGACAGCCCTCCACCGGCTCCCATTCCGGGGGCTCATAATCCTCTACCGGCTGGCGGTCCTCCGGGAAGGGAGTGGGCTCCGGCTCGGAGCCTCCAACCCTGAGGCGGTCAACATGGACATAGCCGTCTCCCCTGCCAGTGGCTCCCTCCGGCGGCAGCCAATTACTTTTCTCGACCGGCTCCTCCCGGAGGTTCAGGGTCACATACAGCTCAACCTCTCTTGCAAGCCATCTCCATCTTTTCCACGGCCACTCCCTTGTCTCCCGGTATTCCCATTCCTCCAAGGATGTGTCATATATCTGGGCCAATTCCTCGTCTTCCTCCAGCATGAAGCTGAAGTTCACTATACCGTCCCGGCACCCGGCGCTGACTCTATTATCGTCCAGCCCAAATATTTCCCGAACCTTTTCCTCATCTATCCACCAGCCTTCCTCCGGTACTTCGATTCCGCTGTCAATAATCGACTCGCGGAGATTATCATGGTCTGAGCAGTAGGGACTGGATACCACCGGGTCATAGACGTTTGGGTCCGGGGTGCTCTCCGGCTCACTAGCCACCTGACTGCTGGCCTCATGGCTCTCGCCGTCCCCAGAGTCCTCCCCACTCCCTGGTACAGTCACCTTCACGAACCACTCCCCCTCATGCTCCCAGAAGCTGTCAATGGCATGGGCGGGAAGCTGGGCCCAGAAGCCGTAGCCCTCGTCGTTCTTCCAGCGCAGGCGCACTTGAAGGGGCCTGCCGTCGGCGGTGGTGTGGACTGTTGAAATCTCGTAGCCCTCGTGGTCCTCAACCGGCTCCCAGCCGGGGAACTTGAAGTCCTCGGCAGCCACGCGGTCCTCGGGGAAGGGGGTGGGCTCCGGAGTGGGGATGGGGTTGCCGTTTTCATCGTATGGCCCGGCTATGTCGGGCCAGGGGCCGTACATGTCCTCCCCCCTGCCGGTGAGCCCCTCGGGGGGAAGCCACCAGCCTGGGGTGACCCACTGTCCCTCCGGGAGTGGCTCATAGGTCGCGGCCAGCTCCCAGTCGCGCACCATATAGCCGTAGCTTTCCCAGTCCCACTCCCGGGCCCAGAGCCTTAGCTCATCCTCAGAAAGCCTCGCCAGAGCCGCCAGCTCCCTGTCCTCCTGGGGGCTGCTGAACATGAAGCGGAAGACTCCCTCATGGCAGACGCCGTCAGCGATGACGTCCTCTCCGTACAGCGCGGTCACCGCCCCGTCGTTTATCCACCAGAGGTCACGCTCCCCAAGGTCCAGCTCCTTTGGAAGCTCCTCAAGCAGCGCGCCGTTCCAGGAATAGGCCGCGAAGGTGCTTACGCCCTCTCCCCAGCCCTCAATGGTCTCGGGCTCGTATTGCTCCCGGGATTTTGCGGCCATCCCGGCCCCGATGGCCTCGGACTCGTTCTCAACCGGCAGGCATGCTGAAAGCGTTGTCAGCATAAGGGCCGTGAGCAGTAAAGCAGTCGCAGATTTTTTCATGATTCTCGCTCCTTATATAAAATAGTATAGCCGTTCCTACTATTCAAGTCGCAAAAAATCACTGGATATTTTAAACTTCTACCTCGCCGTCAAAAATTTTTACTGCCTCGCCGGTCATCAGCACGCGCTCGTCGGTGTAGTTTATCTTCAGCTCGCCGCCCTTGAGTATCACCCGGATATCCCGGCCCTTGGGACAGAACCCGTTGAGCGCGGCCGCCACTACCGCGGCGCAGGTGCCGGTGCCGCAGGCCATGGTCTCCCCGCTGCCCCGCTCCCATATCCTGGCTTTAAGGGTGCGGCTGTCTATCACCTCTACAAAGCCCACGTTCACCCGCTCGGGGAAGAGGGGGTCGTGCTCTATCCTGGGGCCCAGCTTCTCCACGTCTACCTTGTCCACCGAGGGCACGAACACCGTCACATGGGGGTTGCCCATGGAGCAGCAGGTTATCTCAAGCTGCTCCCCGGCAAGCTCCACCCGGCGGCCTGTTACCGGCCCCCCTGAGAGCTTCACAGGCACGTCCTCAGGCCGTAGCTTCGCCTGGCCCATGTCTACGGCTACCTGATGGCACAGGCCGTTCTTGGTTATCACTGTGCACTCCTTAACGCCGCTCGCCGTCTCAATGTGCATGACCGCCCGGCCCACGCCCGCGGGGGCCCCCTTTACAATGCCGTTATCGAAGAGGTACTTTGCCACGCAGCGTATGCCGTTTCCGCACATCCAGCCCTCGCTGCCGTCCCGGTTGAACATTGTCATTTTTGCGTCGGCGCAGTCCGAGGGGCCGATGAGTATCACCCCGTCGCCGCCCACGCCGTTGTGCCTGTCAGACAAACTTACGGCCAAGGACTCGGGGGATGAGACGCGGTTCATAGGGTCGAAGCAGTTCACATAGATATAGTCGTTGGAGCAGGCTGACATCTTTGTGAACTTTATCCGCTGCTTCTCCCCCTTCAAGTCGTTTATGTCCACAAGCTCGATGTTCTCGGGGGTGTACCGGCTCATGAGGGAGTCTGCGAGGGCGTTCGCGGTGTCTATGGCCGTGAGGCAGGGTATGCCAAGAAGGCTTGCCTTGCGGCGTATCTTCACGCTGTCCCGGGCGGGGTTTCTCCCCTTTGCGGAGGTTGAAATGACATAGTTCACCTGACCGCTCTCCAAAAGAGTGATGGTGTTGTGCCCGGAGTTCTCGTGTATCTTGTCAACTACCGTCACATTCAGCCCGGCCTTAAAGAGCACCAGGGCCGTGCCGCCGGTGGCGTAGAGCTTGAAGCCCAGGCGGTCGAACTTTTTGGCTGTTTCGGCTATCTCGGACTTGTCCTGGTCCCGGACGGTGATAAACACGCCGCCGCCCTTGTGCATATTGTGCCCGGAGGCCACAAGGCCCTTGTACAGCGCCTCCTCCAAGCTCGTGCCTATGCCCAGGACCTCTCCGGTGGACTTCATCTCCGGGCCCAGGTGGGTGTCCACGTCCGCAAGCTTCTCGAAGGAGAACACCGGCACCTTTACCGCCACATATGGGGATGGCTTATAGAGCCCTGTGCCAAAGCCCAAATCCTTGAGCTTATAGCCGAGGCTGACCTTAGTTGCCAGGTCGCACATGGGCACGCCGGTGACCTTGCTGATATAGGGCACGGTGCGCGAGGCCCGGGGGTTCACCTCTATGACGTAAATCTCGCCGTCCATGATGATATACTGTAGGTTTATCAGCCCTATGCCGTGGAGTTCCCTGCACAAAGTTTCGGTGGTGGAAACTATCTTGGCACTCATGCCGTCGTCGATGTCCGAGGCGGGGTACACGGCAATGCTGTCGCCGGAGTGTATGCCGGTGCGCTCCACATGCTCCATAATGCCGGGGATGAGAATTTCCTCACCGTCGCATATGGCGTCCACCTCTATCTCCATGCCCGAGAGGTACTTGTCTATGAGCACCGGGTTGTCCTGCTTGGTGGAGAGGATTATGCTCATATACTCCTCAATATCCTCCCGGCAGGTGGCTATAATCATGTTCTGCCCGCCCAGCACGTAGGAGGGGCGCATGAGCACAGGATAGCCCAGCTGCTCCGCGGCCTCTAAAGCTTCTTCGGCGGTCATGACCGTGGAGCCCTTGGGGCGCTTTATGCCCGAGCGCTCAAGCAATTCGTCGAAGCGCTCGCGGTCCTCGGCCATGTCTATGGTGTCGGCTGAGGAGCCCAGGATGGGGATATTGTTGGCGGCCAGGGTCTTGGTGAGCTTGATGGCCGTCTGCCCGCCGAAGGCCACTACCACGCCGATGGGCTTCTCTATATTTATAATGTCCATCACGTCTTCCGGGGACAGGGGCTCGAAATAGAGCCTGTCGCCGGTGTCGAAGTCCGTGGAGACGGTCTCGGGGTTGTTGTTGACGATGACTACCTGATAGCCCAGCTTCTGCAGGGCCATGACGCAGTGGACGCTCGCGTAGTCGAACTCAATGCCCTGGCCTATGCGAATGGGCCCGGAGCCCAGCACCATGATTGTCTGCTTGCCGCCCTTATCGCGGATGAACTCGGCGGCCTCGTCCTCCCCGCCGCTTTCGGGGGTGTCGTAGGTGGCGTAGAAGTAGGGGGTGTGGGCCGCGAACTCGCCCGCGCAGGTGTCAACCATTTTGAAGGTGGTCTGGCGCTTATAGTTCACCTCACAGCCGGAGAGCCGGGCTATGGCCGCGTCCGGGTAGCCAAGGGTCTTGCCTTTGGTGTAGAGCTCCCCGGTGAGGGAGCCCTTCATGAGCTCCCGCTCGTAGTCCAGGAGGTTCATGAGCTTTGAGAGGAACCAGCGGTCTATCATGGTGAGCTCATAGAGCTCGTCCACGGTCCTGCCCCGCTTCAGGAGCTCGTATACTGCAAACAGCCGCTCGTCGGTGGCGTGCTCCGCGATGTGCAGGAGGTTCTCCTCGGGCTCATTAGTGAATTTCGGCAGGTTCAGGGTGTCGAGGCCTATCTCTGCGCCCCGCACGGCCTTCATCAGGGCCATTTCAAAGCTGTCGGCAATGCTCATGACCTCGCCGGTGGCCTTCATCTGGGTGCCCAGGTCCCGCTTGGCGTATACAAATTTGTCGAAGGGCCACTTGGGGAACTTCACCGCCACATAGTCGATGGTGGGCTCGAAGGCCGCGTAGGTCACGCCGGTGACAGCGTTCTTTATCTCGTCCAGCCTGTAGCCTATAGCTATCTTAGTGGCAACTTTAGCTATGGGATAGCCTGTGGCTTTAGAGGCAAGGGCCGAGGAACGGCTCACCCGGGGGTTCACCTCGATGACGGCGTACTCGAAGCTTGTGGGGTGCAGGGCGAACTGGCAGTTGCAGCCGCCCTCTACCCCCAGCTCGTTTACTATGTCCAGGGCGGCGGTGCGGAGTATCTGGTACTCCTTGTCCGAGAGGGTGACAGCGGGGGCGATAACTATGGAGTCGCCGGTGTGAACGCCCACGGGGTCCAGGTTCTCCATGGAGCAGATAGTTATGGCGTTGCCCGCGCCGTCCCGCATGACCTCGAACTCTATCTCCTTCCACCCGGCTATGCTCTTTTCCACCAGCACCTGGGTTATGGGCGAGAGGGCAAGGCCGTTGGCGGTAATCTCTCTAAGCTCCTGGGGGTTGTTCACAATGCCGCCGCCGGTGCCTCCAAGGGTGAAGGCCGGGCGTATTATCACCGGGTAGCCTATCTCTCCTGCAAAGGCCTCCGCGTCCTCAACAGTGGTGACCACCTTTGAGGGCACGCAGGGCTGGCCTATGCGCTCCATGGCGTCCTTGAAGAGCTGGCGGTCCTCGGCCTTATCGATGGTCTCGGGGCCCGCGCCCAGGAGCCGGACGTTATGCTTTTCGAGAAAGCCCTCCTTGGCAAGCTGCATGGAGAGGGTGAGCCCCGTCTGCCCGCCGAAGCCGGAGAGGATGCTGTCGGGCTTCTCCTTCTCGATTATGCGCTTGACTGTCACAAGGTTCAGGGGCTCGATATATATGCGGTCGGCCATGGCCTGGTCGGTCATGATGGTTGCGGGGTTTGAGTTCACCAGCACTATCTCTATGCCGTCCTCCCTCAAAGCCCTGCAGGCCTGGGTCCCGGCGTAGTCGAACTCGGCGGCCTGGCCGATGACTATGGGGCCGGAGCCTATTACTAAAACTTTCTTGATGTTTTTATTCAGCGGCATTTCAGCGTCCTCCTTTATCTCAGCAGCTTCTCGCGTTTTATCCCGATATACGGTCCGTCCTGGCAGCGTCCCCGGGGCATGAAGCCCCTGCTTTCATAATAGGCGTTGAGCCTTGGGTTGTCCTCGGCGCAGTCAAGCCTAAGGGCGGCCTTTCCCCGCTCTATGGCAAGGCTCTCGGCGAAGTCCAGCAGCCTGCCTCCCGCGCCCTTTTCAGAGACGGCGGTGACCAGATTGTGCACATAATAGGCTGGGACAGCTTCGCAGTCGTCCCAGCGTTCGTCTTCTTCAAGCAGGACCACCGCGCCTATAATAACGTCCTCCGCTTTCAGCACATAGAGCCGGCCCTTTTCCGCCTGCTCCTCATAGTAGCTTTTTGGGTACGCCTCCAGGTAGTCCGTGACGTTCCACTGCTCTATGCCCTTTTCGTCCATCCAGGCTATCCGACGGGCAATGAGCCCTACTACCTCTTTGGCGTCATTGGGTGTGCCGGGCGTGAATTTGTACTCCATATCCGTTACTCCATCATCCCGAAGAAGCGGTCAAACAGCCACTCGGTGTCCAGGGGCCCCGCGCAGGCCTCCGGGTGGAACTGGGTGGTAAAGGCCTTGCAGTCGGTGTAGCGCACGCCCTCGCAGGTGCCGTCGTTCACGTTTACATAGAGCTCCCGGCCCATTTCAGCCGGTATGCTGCTGCCGACTATGGCGTAGCCGTGGTTCTGGCTGGTGATGTAGACCCGGCCGGTCTCAAGGTCCTTCACCGGCTGGTTCTCCCCCCTATGGCCGTATTTCAGCTTCTCGCTCCTGGCTCCGTGGGCCAAAGCTAAGAGCTGGTGGCCGAGGCATATGCCGAACATGGGCTTTTGGAGCTTGTATATATCTTTAAGGTTCTCAATGAGCTCAGTGTTCTCGGCGGGGTCGCCGGGGCCGTTTGAGAGCATTATGCCGTCTATGCCCATATTGGAGAGCTCCTCAGCCGTGGTTGTGCAGGGGCAGACGGTGACCTTTGCCCCGCGCCTTGCAAGGCACTCCCCTATGCTCCTCTTCATGCCGTAGTCCATAAGGGCTATGTGAAGCGCCGCCTCCGGATTGCCCATTACATAGGGCTCCTTCGTGGAGGCCTCCCGGACCGCGCCGCTCACCTTATAGGACTTTATGGCCCCGATGTCGGCCTTGGCGGGGTCTGAGGTTATCATGCCGTTCATAACGCCCTTCTCTCTTATGAGCTTTGTAAGGGTCCGGGTGTCTATGCCCTCAAGGGCCGTGAGGCCCCTTTCTTTAAAAAAGGCGTCAAGACTGCCCTCTGAACGGAAGTTAGAAGGAGCTTGGCACCAATGCTTTACAATATATCCCCGGGGGCCAACCACATTGCTCTCGAAATCGGCGGGTATTACGCCGTAGTTTCCGATGAGCGGGAAGGTCTGGACAACTATCTGTCCCCAATAGCTGGGGTCTGTGATGGTCTCGAGATAGCCCGACATCCCGGTGGTGAAAACCACCTCCGCCACGAGCTCTCCCGGGGCCCCGAACCTGCGCCCCTCAAAGACCCGGCCGTTTTCCAGCACAAGATAAGCTTTTTCGCCTGTACGCTCCATGCGCAACCATTCCTTTCCTTTTAGCCTTTTGAAGCTGACTATCTTTAATCTTATATATTGTACAGGAAAAGCCGCCGGAGCGCAAGGGGTAATTTTCACGATTTTTACGCTTACTTAATCCTCCGGCTTGACAAATCCCCGGCGTGTTGGTAAAATAAGAGTAGAAAAAGAAGGGAGGGCAGCCATATGCCTACTGACAGAGAGTCCACAGAAATAAAGAAGTCCATGGCCTATGACCTGTTTAACATCCTTGACACTTCCACGGACAAAAATCAGTATACTACTGAGGAAATCAAAGCGCTCATAAGGGCGTACATCGCGGGAGCTGACAAAGCTTAGACCAAAATTCCAGGCGTAGAAAGGGGAACCTTTCTTCGCCTTCCTTCTTATAATGTCTTATAATGATATGAAACCCAATAGAAAGAGTGGTCAGTTTATGTCAAACTGTTCTGAAAACCGCAAGTCCGTCCCGGAGCTCTTCGGGAGCGCCGTCTTTAACGACGACGTGATGATGGAGCGCCTGCCCAAGGATGTGTACCGCTCCCTTCGCAAGACCATCGACGAGGGCAAGGACCTGGACCTTACTGTTGCTAACGCCGTGGCCACGGCCATGAAGGACTGGGCCGTGGAGCTGGGGGCTACCCACTATACCCACTGGTTCCAGCCCCTGAACGGCATTACCGCCGAAAAGCACGACAGCTTTATCTCCCCCACCAGCGACGGCCGGGTGATAATGCAGTTCTCCGGCAGGGAGCTGATAAAGGGCGAGCCGGACGCGTCCTCGTTCCCCTCGGGTGGCCTTAGGGCTACCTTTGAGGCCAGGGGCTACACTGCCTGGGACCCCACCTCCTATGCCTTTGTGAAGGGGGACTCCCTGTACATACCCACCGCCTTCTGCTCCTACAGCGGGGAGGTGCTGGATAAGAAAACGCCTCTGCTCCGGTCTATGGAGGCGCTGGGCAATCAGGCCGTGAGGGTGCTTCGGATACTGGGGGACGAGAAGACCCAGCAGGTCATCACAACCGTGGGGCCCGAGCAGGAGTACTTTCTCATAGACAAGGAGCTCTATAAAAAGCGGCGGGACCTGATGTTCACCGGGCGCACCCTCTTCGGGGCCAGGGCCCCCAAGGGCCAGGAGCTTGAGGACCACTACTACGGGGCCATAAAGCCAAGGGTCGCCGAATTTATGCGGGACCTGGACCGGGAGCTCTGGAAGCTGGGGGTGCTCGCCAAGACAAAGCACAACGAGGTGGCCCCCGCCCAGCACGAGCTTGCCCCAATCTTCAGCACCACTAATATCGCCTGTGACCATAACCAGCTGACTATGGAGGTCATGCGGAATGTTGCGGATAGGCACGGCTTGGTGTGTTTACTGCATGAGAAGCCCTTTGCGGGGGTGAACGGCAGCGGCAAGCACAATAACTGGTCCCTCCAGACCGACACCGGGCGCAACCTCCTGGACCCTGGCAAGCGCCCCTGGGAGAACCTGCCCTTCCTGCTGATACTCGCCGCGGTGGTAAAGGGCGTTGACGAATATCAGGACCTTCTGCGTATATCCGTGGCCTCAGCTGGCAACGACCACAGGCTCGGGGCCAACGAAGCTCCCCCGGCCATTATCTCCATGTTCCTCGGGGACGACCTGACGGCCCTTTTGGAGGGCATAGAGGCCGGGAGGCCCTGCGGCAGCATGGAGCAGAAAAAGCTGCAGACCGGCGTGCGGGTGCTGCCGGACTTCAATATGGACAATACAGACCGCAACCGCACCTCCCCCTTTGCCTTCACCGGCAATAAGTTTGAGTTCCGCTCCCTTGGCTCGGCCATATCCATTGCCTGCCCCAATATCATGCTGAACACCATCGTGGCCGAGGAATTAAGGCAGTTCTCCGAGGCTTTGGAGGGGCAGACGGATATGCCAAAGGCCGTGAACGCCCTGGTCCGCCATGTGATGAGCGAGCATAAGCGCATTATTTTCAACGGCGACGGCTACTCCGAGCAGTGGGTGCAGGAGGCTAGAAGGCGGGGGCTCCTGAACCTGCGCACCACCGTGGACGCCCTGCCAAGGTACCTGGACCAGAAGAACGTGGAGCTCTTTAAGCGCCACAGGATATATACCGAGGCCGAGATGGAGGCAAGGTATGAGACGATTATGGAGGAATATGTCAAGACGCTGAATATTGAGAGCCTGACTATGATAAGCATGGTGCGCCAGGAGATTTTCCCGGCTGTGAGCGGGTATATCTCCACCCTTGCGGGGGCTGTGGGGAATAAGCGCGCGGTCCTTCCCGGGCTGCCCTGCTCCGGGGAGTGCGGGCTTATCGAGAAGCTCTCGGCCCTGCTGGACCGGGCCTATGCACAGGTTGGGGAGCTGGAGGAATATCTCTGCGACCCCCGCTCCGGGAGCGCTAATGTCCTCACTGCCGCCACCCACTACAGGGACAGCATAATCCCGGCCATGGAGCGCCTGAGGCTTACTGTCGACGAGATGGAGCAGAATGCCGGCAGGGAGCACTGGCCCTTCCCCACATATGCCGAGCTGATGTTCAGCATATAGTTAAACATAAAGTATAAATTCTGCACGGAAGTCCAACCTTCAGGAGTTGAGGAAAATGGAGACCGGAAAGAAGAAAGCCAGGGTTCGGGGCGTGAGCGTGCGCCATGTTAATTTTGGGGTGATGGCCCTGTCGGTGCTGCTGTACGCGGCCCTGCTGGTTATCAGCTTCCACGCGGCGGGGGAGTACACGGACATGAAAAACGCCACGGACCTGTATATCTCCTGCCAGGAGAACGCGGCCCTGGTGACGGCGGGCTCGGACTACCTTACGGAGCAGGTGCGCCTGTTCACCTTCACGCTGAAGCCCGAGTATATGGAGAACTATTTTCACGAGATAAACGTGGACCGCCGCAGGGAGCTTGCCCTTGAGCATTTGAGCACCCAGGCCGGGGAGAGGGCCCGGGAATACCTGAGCAAGGCCCTTGAGCGCTCGAACCAGCTGACGGAGCTGGAGATATACGCCATACGCCTTGCCGCCGAGGGCGCGGGGATATCGGACCTGCCCCCGGAGGTGGATGAGACGGAGCTTTTCCCGGGACATAAAGCTCTCTCCCGGGAGGAAAAGATTGAGCTTTCAAGGGAGAAGGTCTTCGGCGAGGAGTATCAGGCCAGGAAAGCGCTCATCAACGACAATGTGGAGGCTTTTATAAACGACGTGATGTCCGGCACCCAGCACCGCCAGGAAATGTCCATGTCGGACCTGAGCCGGGCCATGACCACCCAGCGGCTGGCCTTCAGCCTGCTGCTGCTTTTGAACGTGCTCATATTCGTGATGATATCCATACTCATTGTGAAGCCCCTGAGCGTGTATGTAAAGTGCCTGCACGAGGACAGGCGCATGGAGGTGACCGGGTCCTATGAGTTCAAGCACCTGGCCCTGACCTATAACAGCATTCATGAGCTCAACGCCGCCAACGAAATGCTCCTTCGGCACCAGGCCGAGCACGACGGGCTGACTGGCATACTCAACCGCTCAGCCTTTGACCAGATGAAGAATATGATGCGCCTAAAGCCCAGGCCCATCGCCCTTATGCTCATAGATGTGGACCGGTTCCGCCTGATAAACGACGGCTACGGCCATGAGGCGGGTGATAAGGTGCTGAAGCTTGCGGCGGATATGCTGAAAGAGAGCTTTCGCACCTCGGACTACCCGGCGCGCATAGGCGGCGACGAGTTTGCCGTTATTATGGACGAGGTCGGCCCCGAGCAGCAGAAGGCCCTCTGCCAGAAGCTCCGGGACATGAACCGCAGGCTCGCCCATCCGGGGGGAAGCCTGCCGCCGGTGTCCCTCAGCGCGGGCGGGGCGTTCTCGCCCATGGGCTTTACGGACGAGCTGTACCGCCAGGCGGACGCGGCGCTCTGCGCGGTGAAGAAGGACGGAGGCGGCGGGTGCCGGTTTTATGAGGAGGGCATGAGGCTGCCCGGGGATAAGTAAGATATGCGGGCAAAAAATATGAGCTGTTTGCGAAAGGACTCGCAGACAGCTCTTTTTTACCTTATTTTGTCCCCTTTAGTATCGGCGAGATACGCTTGTATATCAGGAATGTAATCGCCGTGCTGAGAAGCCCCTTGACGAAGGTGAAGGGCATGTTGAACCATATCAGCGCGTCCCAGAGGCTGTGCACGTTCGGGTTTATCGCCCTGTACATGTCCAGTATCGCCTCCATGGGCATTACAAGGCCGTATGCCGGGTAGACTATGAAATAGTTGCTGGGCAGGCTGAGGACGGCCATAGCCGCGGCCCCTGTGAGGGCGCCTATGAGCGCTCCCGGGCGGGTCTTCTTGGCACGGTATATCATTCCCGCCGGGAGCACGAAGGCCGCGCCCAAAAGGAAATTGCTCAGCTCCCCCACGCCGCCGGTGCTGGTGGCGAAAAGGTGCACCAGGTTCTTAATCAGGCAGACCGCCGCTCCCGAGAGCGGCCCCAGGCTGAAGGAGGCTATCAGCGCCGGCAGCTCGCTGAAATCCAGCTGCAGGAAGCTGGGCATAAGGGGCACGTGTATGCCGATGAACATCAGCGCCGAGGCCGCCGCCCCCAGCACCGCCGTGACCGCCAGGGCCCGGATGTTTACTCTTTTGACTTTACTTGCCTGTTCCATAATATCATGACCTTTCGTGTAAATTTGCAAAGGCCTTTAAAGCATGAAAATCCCCGGACGTGAAAACGCCCGGGGCTATGCGAACGCGCGGCAGAAATACGCCGCGGTCTTCTCTCATCCGGACTGTAACCGTCGGTACCGGAATCACACCGGTTCAACGCCGCCGAAAACTCGGCAGGCGCTCGCAGACTTTAACTGCCGGTAAGGAATTTCACCTTGCCCCGAAGACCTTTTGCTGGTATAATTATAGTATTTATTGGGCCCGTTGTCAAGGGCGGACGGAGGGTGTTTATGAAGCTTTTTACCAGAAAGGAAATGCAGTCCATGGAAGGGGCCGGCGAGAAGGCCGGGGTAAGCCTCGGGGAAATGATGGACAGGGCCGGGAGCGCCCTTGCCCGGGCGGCTCTTGAGGCATGGGGAGCCCCAAATGCCGCCGTGCTGCTGTGCGGCAGGGGGAATAACGGCGGGGACGGCTTTGTATGCGCCCGGGAGCTGGCCCGAATGGGGGTAAGCTGTACGGTGGTCCTGCTCCACGGGGAGCCGGGGACTGAGCTTGCCAAGGGAGCCTTCGCAAGGCTCCCCGGTACTGTCCGGGTGCTGGGGCCCGGAGGGGAGGCCGGGGCCGCCATCAGTGGGGCCGGGCTCATTGTGGACTGTGTGTATGGGTTCGGGTTCAGGGGAGAGCTGGACGGGATATCGGCTGAGTACCTGGGGCTGGCCAACGGCGCGCGGGGCCATAAGCTTGCGGCGGACCTGCCCAGCGGGACCGAGTGCGACAGCGGGCGGGCCTGTGAGGGCGCCTTCCGGGCTGATATCACGGCGGCATTCACCGGGCTCAAGCCCGCCCATGTGAGCTATCCGGCCAAGGGGTTCTGCGGGGAGGTGAGGGTCTGCCAGGTGGGTGTGCCCGGGGAGCTGGCCGGGGCCGCTGAAACCATGGGCGAGGCCGCCGGGCCTGAGCTCCTCTCTCCCCTGCTGGGGCCGGCCGATGTGCAGGTAAATAAGGGGAGCCGGGGGCGGCTTTTGATGGTGTGCGGCAGCTGGGGCATGGCCGGGGCGTGCATTATGGCGGCCAGGGCGGCCCTTAGGTGCGGGGTGGGGCTCTTAGATATTGTGTGTAACGAGCGGGTCTACCCCATTATAGCCGGGGCGGTGCCCGAGGCGGTTTTCACGGTGACGGACTCTATGGACGGCGGGGAGAAGCTTTCGCGCTCCATGAGAGCCGCCACGGCCTGTGTGCTGGGCTGCGGGCTTGGGGACGGTCAGGATGAGCTTATCGGGCGGGTGTTTAAGGAGTGCACTGTACCTATGGTTATAGACGCCGACGGGCTGAATTACTGCGCGAGGACAGGGTTTGACCTGAGGATGCTTGAGGCCCCCCACGTTATCACCCCCCACCCCGGGGAGGCCTCGCGGCTGCTGGGGTGCAGTATTGCACAGGTGCAGAGCGGGCGCATACCCGCCGCTTTCCGGCTCTCGGAGCTTACCGGCGGCACAGCCCTGCTCAAGGGGGCGGCCACGGTCACGGCCTCTCCCGAGGGCAGGTTCGCCGTGAACCCAACGGGCAATCCCGGCATGGCTAAAGGCGGCAGCGGGGACGTGCTGGCGGGCATTATAGGGGCGTTCCTCAGCCAGGGGGCGGGGTGCTTTGAGGCGGCGGCCGGCGGGGCATACCTCCACGGGCTGGCCGGGGATAGGTGCCGGGACAGGTTCTCTGAGCGGGGAATGCTGCCGACGGACCTTGAGGGTATGCTGACGGAAATTATTAAGGATTTTGAAAGGCGTTAAGGGGTTTACAATTTATTTATATTCTGGTAAAATAGTCTGAGTTTTAGGCGCGCATACGCCATACGGAGGACTGTTCTATGCTTTACACCTATCTCTACTGCTTCTTCATCTATGCCTTTCTGGGCTGGTGCGGCGAGGTGCTGTATGCCGCGGCCATAGAAAAGCGCTTTGTGAACCGCGGGTTCCTAAACGGCCCGGTCTGCCCCATCTACGGCGTGGGCGTGGCGCTTATCGCCATGTTTATGGGGCCCTTCGCCGGGAACCTTCTCATGCTGTTTCTGGGCTCGATGATACTGGGAACGGCCCTTGAGTGGACGGCTGGGTTCCTTTTGGAGAAGATATTCCGCCAGAAGTGGTGGGACTACTCCGACGAGCCCCACAATATGAACGGCTATGTCTGCCTGAAGTTCTCGGTGGTCTGGGGCTTTGCGGGGGCCTTTGTGGTGAGGTTCATCGTGCCGTCCACAAGCAGGCTGGTGCACCTTATGCCCCGGACCCTGGGCTGGGTGCTGCTGGCCGTTATGGGCGGGCTTATCATTACAGACCTTGCGGTGACGGTGGTGGCTATAGTCGGGCTCAACCGCAAGCTGAAAATGCTTGAGCTTGTGGCGGCGCGAATGCGCGAGGGCTCGGATAAGCTGGGCAGGGAGCTCTTTGGCAGGGCTGTGAGCGCTAAGAAGATGGCTGAGCTTTTGCAGCTGGACGCCGGGAAGCTTCGGGAGCGGTATGAGAAGAGCCTGCACTCCAATGTCCTGCACCGCAGGCTTTTGAAGGCCTTCCCGGACCTGAAGTCCCTGAGATACAACGAGCAGCTTGAGGCGCTGCAGGAGAGCCTTGATGTGTTCGGAAGGGAGTACAGGGACGCTATCGAGCGGAGGAACCAGGCGGCAGTTGAGGCCTATGAGCCCCATCTTGAAGAGGGTCAGGAGAAGCCCTTCGCCTATATGATATGCTATGAGAAGCTCTTCTGGATTTTCATGGTGGGGAATGTGGTGGGGTGTCTCTTGGAGACGGTGTACGCGCTTATCCTGCCGCCCCATCAGTTCGAGCTGAGGGTGAGCGTGGTGCTGGGGCCGTTCATACTGGTGTACGGCTTCGGGGCTGTTGCCATAACCCTGTTCCTTCGGCGTATGTATAACCAGAGGGACGTGCTCATATTTATAGCGAGCATGGTGGTGGGCGCGGCCTTTGAGTATTTTTGCAGCTTCGTACAGCAGGCGGCCTTCGGCACGGTCTCCTGGGAGTACAGCGACTCAGCCTTTAATGTGGGCGGGCGCACAAACCTTATGTACTCCATCTTCTGGGGCATACTGGGCCTGGTTTGGGTGAAGGACCTGTACCCGGTGGTGTCAAAAAAGATAGAGCAGGTGCCAAAGAAGCTGGGGCGCACCCTCACCATAGTGTTCACGGTGTTCATGATAGCGGACATGGCTGTCTCCGCAGGGGCTGTCTACAGGCAGAATGAGCGGGTGAACGGTGTGCCAGCCTCGAACGGCGTGCAGGAGTTTTTCGACAGGGCCTTCCCGGACGAGGTGCTCAAGGTGATATACCCCCATATGCAGTATGTGGGCAAGCCGGAGCTTGCGGAAAAGCTCAAGGATAACCCGGCGGTGCCTGAGCCTGCAGAGTGAACATACAGCAGGAAAGCCCTCCTCAAACCATGAGGAGGGCTTTCCTTTTATTTTAGTGTCCCAAAAAGACCATTACGGAGCGGGGGCCGATACGGAAGCTCCTGCTCTCAAAGCGCTGGGGGTGCTGCTCGGACTGCCAGGTGCTGCACACCAGCTCCCAGTGCATGGACAATGGCAGCTCCGGGAGGGTCACGTCCAGCTCGCCCCAGTAGGCGTTGGAGGCCACGTAGACTACCTCGGCCCCCTTGTCCCGCTCGTAGCCGGCGAACATCACGCCCACATAGCGCTCGTCGCCGGAGAAGCCGTCGTTCTTCCAGGGGGCCACCCCGTGGAAGCTCACGTCCGGGAAGCCCATGACGCCGCCGCTGAGGTCCGCCCGCAGGACCCTGTGGGCCTTTCTGAAGGCTATCATATACTTGAAGAAGCCGAACATGTCCCGGTATTTGTCCAGTCGCCGCCAGTCCAGCCAGGAGGTTATATTGTCCTGGCAGTAGGCGTTATTGTTGCCGAACTGGGTGTTGCAGAACTCGTCCCCGGAGAGGAACATGGGTATGCCCCGGCTGCACATGAGAAGGGCAAAGGAGTTTCGTATCATGCGAAGGCGCAGCTCGTTCACCCCCGGGTCGGAGGTCTCCCCCTCGGCGCCGCAGTTCCAGCTGTAGTTGTTCCAGGTGCCGTCGGTGTTGTTCCAGCCGTTTGCGTCGTTATGCTTGTCGTTGTACGCAAAGAGGTCGTAGAGGGTGAAGCCGTCGTGGCAGGTGAGGAAGTTCACAGAGGCGTTCTTGCGGCCCTTGGACTCGTATATGTCCCGGGAGCCGGATATGCGCTGGGCGGCGGCGTTGGCTGTGCCGGGGTCGCCCTTGATGTAGGCGCGCATATCGTCCCTGTACTTGCCGTTCCACTCGGCCCAGCGGTTCCAGGAGGGGAATGTGCCCACCTGGTAGAGCCCGCCAGCGTCCCAGGCCTCGGCTATGAGCTTTACCCCGCCCAGAATTGGGTCGAAGGCCAGGGATTGCAGGAGAGGAGGCTTATCCATCGGGGAGCCGTCCTCGTTGCGGCCGAGGATGGAGGCCAGGTCGAAGCGGAAGCCGTTTATCCTATAGGTGGTGACCCAGTAGCGCAGGCAGTCCAGTATCATCTGGTGGACTATAGGGTGGTTGCAGTTCAGGGTGTTGCCGCAGCCGCTGAAATTGTAATAGTAGCCGTCCGGGGTCAAGAGGTAATAGATATTGTTGTCAAAGCCCTTGAAGGAGAAGAAGGGGCCGTGCTCGTTGCCCTCGGCGGTGTGGTTGAAAACCACGTCAAGGTACACCTCAATGCCATTCTCGTTGAGCTCCCGGATAAGGCGCTTCAGCTCGTTGCCCTCCCGGTTATGCTCGGTGGTGGCGGTGTAGCTGGTGTTGGGGGCGAAGAAGCTGACGGTGCTGTAGCCCCAGTAGTTATAGAGCTTATTGCCCTCGTGCTCCCGATAGTCCTGCATTTCGTCGAACTCGAAGATGGGCATGAGCTCCACGGCGTTTACGCCCAGCTCCTTGAGGTATGGTATCTTCTCCCGAAGGCCCTCGAAGGTGCCGGGGTTTGCCACGCCGGAGGAGCTGTCCTTTGTGAAGCCGCGCACGTGCAGCTCGTAGATTATCAGGTCCTCGTTGGGCACCATGGGCTGCTTGAAGCTGCCCCAGTCGAAGTCGTTTTTCACGACCCTAGCCTTGTACTGCTGCATACCCGGCTGGTTCTCCCCCCACTCCCTCTGGCCGGTGACAGCCTTGGCGTAGGGGTCGAGAAGGGGCTTGCTCCGGTCGAAGATAAGGCCGCGCTTGGGGTCGTAGGGGCCGTCCACCCGGAAGGCGTACTCGAACTCGGCGATGTCCAGGCGGAAGACTATCATTGAGAACACGTTGCCTATCTTATAGGGCTCCGGGAAGGGTATCTCACCATAGGGCTGGTCTTCCCCGGGATGGTACAGGAGAAGGGATACGGCCGTGGCCCCGTTGGAGTGGACGGTGAAGTTCACGCCGCCGGGTATGGCGGTGGCACCGTTTATCTCGTAGAAGCCGGGGCGGATGGAGTAGGTGACGCCGTTGCACTCGATGAAGTCCAGGGGGGCCAGGTGGATATTGCTGGGCAGCTTCATGGCGGCAATGGTGTCGGATTTATTCAGGGTGTGGATGTCAAGGGGGTGGAGGTTCGGTTCCATGTGGCGGGCTCCTTTCAGTGGGTTATACTATATATTATATAAAGCTTTTTATGATTTTTCAAGTATTTTATTAAATATTTGTAGGGCGGACTCCCGGGCTTTTTCAGGGTAATTATAGCCCATGGCGGCGGCAGCGGCTCGGGAGAGGCGGCCATACAGCTCCCCGCGGCGAAGCTTTTTCGCGGCCCAGACGGTGTGGAACCAGAAGTCGTTCACGGTGTTTATAAACTCCTGCTGGGACATCAATTTCCCGGGCTCCTGCCCGGGTGCTGTGCAAAGAACGTCTGATATGCCCATCCTGTCAAAAAGCACCCGGCTGCCCCGGGCCAAAATACCCGTGAGCTCGCCGGACTCCGCCGCGGCCTTTAGCTGCCCGGGGGTGACGACAACTATGTCCACGTCCAGTGAGCCCTCGAAGAGCACCCTCCGCTCTGTGCCCCCGGCGAGGGTGGGCTCGGTGAAGGAAATGAGCGGGTTCCCCAGGCGGGAGATAAGCTCCTCGGTGTAGAGAAAGCGGCCGGGCTCCTGGGCGGCAAGAATTACGTCCAGGTCCGAGAACTGGTCGGCGGGCTGGTCTGCGCGGGTCTGGGAACCTATCTCGATGATGGCAGCTATATCTGTGTCAGTTTTTGCAAGCTCCAAAAGGCGCTCCCTTATCTCTCTGAATCTATCGGTCATATCTCTCGCTTCCTCTCAAAATAGTTTATATACAGCAAAAATGCCCCCGGAACGAGGGCATAGAGCTTCATGTATTATTCGGCGGCAGCCTCCCCCGGCTGCTGGGGTGAAATCATCTGCTTCCAGGTGGCGTTCACCGACTCGGTGCAGTTGAAGTAGACGTTCGTAAGGGTGTGGGCGGGAATGCCCAGCTCCTCGGCGTAGCCGGTTATCTTCTCCCAGTCCGCCTGCTCGTAGCTGAGAGCCAGGTCATACAGCATTCCGCAGCGGCCCTCATGGCGCAGAATGGCCGCCTTTATCTCCTCCGCCAGAGGCACTGTGGCGAGTATCTCCTCCATGGGCGCGTCGATAAGGTGCTCGAGGGTGGAGAACATGCCCATAAGGTAGGCGTCCGAGCGGGAGATTGGCATATTCTTGGCGTAGCGCATCAGCTCGCTGCAGAAGCTGGCCCGCATGAAGGAGACCTTCAGGAACTCCTCGGCGGCCTCGTCTATCTCATCGTTGGCGTTGGTGGTGCTCAGAAGGTATATCCACTGCTTGAGCTGGGATATGCCGAGGCTCACCAGGGCCTGGCGGATGGTGGTTATCTTATTGGTGGTGAAGTACGCTGAGTTGGCAACCCTGAGAAGCCCGTAGGTGAGGGTGGCGTCCATGGCGATTATCTGCTCTATCTCCTCCATGTCCGGCTCCTCCTTCACAACGGCTACCATCAGCCGGAAGAAGTTGCTCTGGAGATAGCCGCTTGAGTGGGCCTTTGTGGCCAGCTGCTTTGCAACATAGCTGCCCTCAAGGGCGTCCACCCCAAGCTCCAGGGCTGTTTTATAAAGCTCCTCGCTGTCCACGCTGGTGGCTATGACCTTCTTGTTCATGCTGCCGGCGAGGTTCACGATATTCTTGGCGCTGATAAGGTTTGTCGCCTTTACATTGAGCTTGATATAGTCGATAAAGTCAATCAAAGACAGATATCTCGGCGCAAACTGGAACTCGTTCACGGCTATCTTATAGCCGTCCCGGGCGTACTGCTGCACAAACCTCAGGGCCAGGGGATGTATCACCACGCTGTCGTCTATCTGTATTACCAGGTTTTCCTTCGGGAACAGGGCCGGGGTCTTCTTCATCAGCAGGGTGGTGGTGAAGGTCATGAAGTGCAGGGCGTCTGTCAGGGACTTCTCCACATTCTGCATAAGGAAACTGTACACCGTATCGGCCACGGCAAACTCGTTGGAGCTCTCGTCGCTGTTGCCGTAGGCCTGGTTTTCCCCATAGTATAGCAGCTCATATGCCACTATCTGATTCTTGTCATTCTTAATCGGCTGCCGGACGATGTATCTCTCTCTCATAATTCCTGACCTTTCTTACACCGCCTGGCGCTCTGCCGTGGCTTGCTTTTTCTTTTCAAGCAGCGCATCCATAACATGGACCAGCCTGCCTATCTCGGGCTTGCTCATCTGCTCGTCGGCGCCCAGCTCCTTGCCCTTTATCCTCATCTCCTCGTTTATCAAAGAGGAGAATATGATAAGCGGGATATGCTTCATCTCCGGGTCGCTCTTCACAAGCTTTGTGAGCCTGTGGCCGTCCATCTGGGGCATCTCGATGTCCGTAACTATCAGGGCCGCCTGCTCGTCCAGGTTCCCGTCCTTCTTGGCCTGGGAGAGGAAGTTCCACAGGTCGTGGCCGTTGGGGAACATCCTGAGGTTTATGTAGCCGGCCTTATTCAGGCACTCCTGTATCATATGGGACAAAAGTATGGAGTCCTCGGCAACCAGCACCGGCACGTCGTTGCGCTGGCGCTCGCCCATCTCCTCTATCTCGCTGACCTTGATGGAGGTGGAGGGTGAAATCTCGGCCACAATGCGCTCGAAGTCCAGTATGGTCACAAGGTCCTTGCCGCACTGGGCAATGCCTGTGGCCACGCCGTCGTTGCCGCCGCTGATGGTGTTGTCCGGCTTCTGAATATCCCTCCAGGAGACTGTGGCTATGCCCACCACCGTGTGTATGCGGAAGGCAACGGTCATCTTGTTGAAGCCTGTGAGGATAAAGAGGTCGTCGGGCTTGGGCTCATAATTGTCAACTCCCAGGTACTTGGGGAGGTTTATGACCGTTATCACCTCTTCCCTGGGCTTGAAGATGCCCTCTACCGCCTCGTGGGTGTGGGGCATGAACTTTACCGGCTCTGAAATCATTATCTGCTGCACCTTCGCCACGTTGATGCCGTATAGCACCCCGTCGATGGAGAACTGCATTATCTGCATTTCATTTGTGCCGGACTCCAGCAGTATGTCGTCGTTCATTACTATGGCCATAATCCTTGACTCCCTTCGTTACAGTATGATATCCTGCTTGCCGTAGCTCTTTATGGTGGCCTTGCCTGTTGCGGGGTCGAAGGACAGCGTGCGCGCCACCGAGCCCCCTACGTCCTCAGCTATCAGCCGGATACCCTCGGCCTTGAGCACTTTATGTACGCTCTCGATATTCCTCTGCCCGATGTTTCCAAGGGCCCCGGACCCGGACACCGCGAACATCTTGGCCCCTCCGGCCACCTTCGCCGTTATCCTCGCCTTCCGGGCCCCTCTTGCCTCCATCTGCTTGAGGGTCTCTCGTATGCCGGTATCAGCGTACTTCATTGTGTTTGTGCGGCCCGCCTCCATGTTCAGGGGCAGCATTATATGTATCATGGCCGCCAGCCTCACATTCGGGTCCAGAAGACATATCCCGCAGCAGGAGCCCAGCGCGTATGTAATGAGCTCGCTGCCCTGGTTTGTCATCTTCATGTCTGCAATGCCAATAACTATTTTAGAACCGTTAGCCATCTTCCACGCCCAGCTTTCTCAAAAGGAAATTGAGTGACCTGATATCAGGGGACAGTATCAGGCGGCAGGGCAGCTCGTGTCCGTCGCAGGAGAAATTACCCCCGATGGTCATAAGATAATCAGACTGCCCTCCGTACTCGGCCATGGGTACCGTCAGTATCGCGCCCTGCATATCCACCGTCAGGCAGGGCACCGTGAGCTCCACCTTCATGTCCGCAAGATTGGACATGGCGTTTATGAAGGTGGATATCATGATGTTCCCCACCTCCACCAGGGCCGAGCGCTCAAGCTCAGCCAGCTGGCTGTAGTCCTTGATGGAGACGGAAAGCATACGCTCGAGAATAATGTTTATGAACTCAAGGGGCTGCACCGAGAGCATTATGCCGTTCATCTGGCCGCCGATATGCACAAGCACCCCGGCCGTGACGGGCTCCGGGCCGCCTATCCACTCGATGGCCTCGTTGAACTCCATAATGCGCACCTCGGGCATGGTGATATGCACAGGGCACCCCAGCATTCCGGACAGGGCCGTGGCCGCGTTGCCTGTGCCAATGCTGCCAATCTCCCTTAAAGTGTCCATCTCCAGGCTGTTAAGCTCCTGGTAGTTTTTTATTGTCATCCGATTACCTCCAGCCTATTTTTTATCTGCGCAAATCGTTCACCGTGGTCTCTATCTCGTCAGAGGTCTGTATCATCTTTAAGGCGTAGGTGAATGACCGCTGGGACTCTATCACCTTTGCTATCTCGTTGGCAAGGTCCACGTTGGACTGCTCCAGCTTTCCCTGGACCAGCTTGCCGCTGCCCACTCTCAGGGCGCCGTTCTTATCTATGGGGGTAAAGCGGTTCTCGCTGTTGCTCAGCATTCCGTTGGTGTTCACAAAGTCGAATATGCCTATGGGGAGCATTTCGGCCATGCTGCCGGCGTTGTCCGTGTCCACCTCAACGAGCCTGCCGTCGCGGCCCATAACGAAGCGGCCCTGGCCGTCGGAGAGGTACCAGCGGGTCTCCATCTCCCCCTGGTCGTTCTCAAGCATGTACTGGCTCATGGTGAAGGAGCCGTCGCGGGTATAGATATAGTCCCCCGTGGAGGGCTCCCAGACGGCGAAGAAGCCGTCGCCGTTTATGGCGTAGTCCAGGGGCCTGCCGGTGTCTGCAAAGCCGCTCTGGTGGAAGTCCGTGTCGGCGCCCACCATATAGGCGCCTGTGCCCCGGGCCATCTCGTCCTGCTGGGCGCCCTCGATATAGGCGTACATCAGGTCTGAGAAGACCGGGCGCTTGGCCTTGAAGCCGTAGTTGTTCACGTTGGCGATATTGTTGCCGTGGACGTTGAGGCGCTCCTGCTGCTGCCATGCGCCGACTGCCGCTGTATAGAATGACTGGTTCATCTAATTCCCGCGCCTCCTTACTGCAATCTGCCAAGGTCGTTGGCCGCGTGGCCCATGACCTGGTCGTACATCTTTGTGAGCGTCGCCGAGCTCTGGTATGCCCGCTGGGTGCTTATCATCTTTACCATCTGCTGGGCAAGGCCTACGTTTGAGCGCTCCAGCATACCGTGGTGCAGGCGCACCGCGTCCGCCTGGGGCTGGGCCCCGCCCGGGTCGAACATGCCCATGGGGTCCTTTATAAGGTCTGCCGTGTCCTCGAACACGTATACTCCTACCTGCCCCAGATAGCCGCCGTTCTTGGTATACATGCGCCCGAAGTCGTCTGTGGTTATCTTATCGGTTACAAGGGCTATCTCCTCGCCGTTTACGTCCAGCACGCGGCCGTGGTCCGGCAGGCTCAGATACCCCTCCTCGTCCAGGGAGAAGCTGCCGGAGCGGGTGTAGCGTATGCCGTCGGCGGTCTGTATGGCGAAGAAGCCCCGGCCGTCGTCGTCTATGGCGAAGTCCAGGGGCATGCCGGTCTCGTCGAAGCTGCCCTGGGTATAGTCTGTGTAGAGCCGGCTGGGGACGGTGGCGTAGCTGCGCTCGCCGATATCTATATAGTTTTTGTCCTTATTGCCCACCAGGCTGTACATGACCTCGTCGAAGGTCTGGCCGGTGAAGGTGTCCGCCTTGAAGCCGTTGGTGGCCACGTTTGCCATATTGTTGGATATAACATCCAGGTGCTTGCCGTGGGTTATCATCCCGGAAGCCAGGTTATAGAAGCCGCTAAACATAATCTTTGTCCTCCATAGATTGAGCTGTATATGATTATACCACGATTCGTGGCTCTTTGCACTAGGTAAATCACAAATTTTTAAGAAAAAGACGAAATTTTTTACTCCCCGCTGAGATACTTCTCCATTAGGACCTTCAGCTTCTGAACGGCCCGGGCGTGTATCTGGGACACCCTCGGGGGAGTTATGTCCATTACCGCCGCGATATCCTTCATCTTCAGGTTCTGCTCGTAGTACAGGGAGAGCACCAGCTGCTCGTTCTCCTTCATGGTGCTGATGGCCTTTGCCAGGGTCTCGGTGAGCTCCTCGTTCATAAGCTTCTGCTCCGGGGCGCTCTGCGCGCCGGCCTCCGTGCCCGGGTCTGAGGGCCAGAGGTCGCTGCTCTCAAAGAGCTCCTGCAGGGAGAGGATATTGTGCAGAGAGGCGTTTGCCATGGCCTCCTGGTACTCCTCCATGCTTATCCCCAAGTGCTCGGCAATCTGGGCCTCGCTTGGCATTCTGCCGGTCTCGTTATATAGCTCAGTCGCGGCCCGCTCTATCCGCTGGGCCCGCTGGCGCACCGTGCGGGGCACCCAGTCCTGCTGGCGGGCAAGGTCCACTATCATGCCCCTTATTCGCTTTGCCACGTACACCTCAAAGCGCCCGCGCTCCGGGTCGAATTTGTCAACGGCCTCCGCAAGGACTATAAGCCCCTCGTTTATTATGTCGTCCAGCTGGGTGAAGCTGCAGAACACGCCCCTTATCTGAAGGGCAATGCTCTTGATGAGCCCCGTATAGCGCATGGCTATTTCCCACTTGAGCTGCTGGTCCCCGCTCTCGCGGTACAGCTCGAACAGCTCCTCCGTGGTCATGTCCTCATAGCCGGGGGTCATGTGGCCACCGCCCTTCTGGCAGCGGGCTGCTGCATTGTCACATTACCCAGGGACTGTATCTGCACCGTGCCAACTATCTCGCTGAATGAGAGCACGTAGAGGTTTGCAAAGTACTGGGACAAAAGCCGGCTCAGATAGATTCGCACTACCTGGCTTGTAAGCAGTATGGGAGACTGGCCAAGCTCCGCGAACTTCGGCATATGCTCTGCAAGCTGGGTTATCAGGGCCTGTATCAGGTCCGGCTCCATTGCAAGGTAAATGCCGTGCTCGTTCTTTGTGAGGGAGGCCACGACCCTGCGCTCCACCTCGGCGTCGAGGGTGATGGCTCTGAGCTGGCCGTCCTGGCAGAAGCGCCGGGTTATGGTGCGGCTCAGGGCGTTTCTCACGCTCTCGGTGATAAGGTCCGGGTCCCGGGTTGTGCCCATGGCGTCCACCATGGTCTCGAGTATCGTCTGCATATCTCTGATGGGTATGCCCTCCATAAGGAGGTTGCGAAGGACCTTTTCAAGCAGGGCGTAGGATATGACCGCCGGGCAGGCCTCCTCCACCAGCTCCGGCGAGGTCTTTTTCAGGTTCTCCACAAGCTGTATGGTCTCCGTGCGCGTGAGAAGCTCGTGGGCGTACTTTTTGATGGTCTCCGAAAGGTGGGTGAGTATAACGGACAGGGGGTCTATGACCGTGTAGCCGTATATCTCGGCCATCTCCTTGTTTTCGGGGAGTATCCACCTTGATGGTATGCCGTAGGCGGGCTCAACGGTCTCTATGCCGTCTATCTCACCAAGGGGCTTCGAGGGCTCCAGGGCCAGGTAGTAGTCCACCAGTATCTCTCCCTTTGCGACCTCCTCGCCCTTCACCTTTATGGTGTACTGGTTCGTGCCGATAACCGAGCTGTCGTGCATTCGCACCGTTGGCACCACGAAGCCCATCTCCTGGGCGTACTGCCGGCGGAAGATGACTATGCGGTTTATGAGCTTGCCGCCGCTGCTCTCGTCCACAAGGGGTATCAGGCTGTAGCCCACCTCCATTTCTATGGGCTCAACAGCCAGCAGCGGGTACACATTGCTCACGTCCCTGTAGTAGTCGGCCTCCTGGGGCGCGGCCTCGGGCTCCACCGCCTCCGGCGGGGCCTCAAGGGCCTCCTGCGCCTCACGCTCGGCGCGCATTTTGCGGCTGAGCAGGAGCCCTCCGGTTATGAGTATGGCCGCAACCACGCTCAGGGCAAAGTGCGGGGTGTTCGGCATGAGGGCAAGGAATATCAGCGCGGCCCCGGCGGTTATGATGGCCCGGGGCTGGGCGCTGAACTGCTTTATCATGTCGGTATTGAGGCTGCCGTCGGACACCGAGCGGGTGACTATCATGCCGGTGGCCGTGGAAATCATCAGGGCGGGCAGCTGGCTCACAAGGCCGTCGCCGATGGTGACTATGGAGTACTCGGAGAAGACCGTGTTGATGTCAAGGCCCCTGTAGACCATGCCCATGATAACGCCGCCTATCAGGTTGATGGCGGTGATTATAAGGGACATGACCGCGTCGCCCTTGACTATCTTGGTGGCGCCGTCCATGGCCCCGTAGAAGTCGGCCTCCCGCTGTATTTTTTCCCGGCGCATACGGGCCTGCTGCTCGTCGATAAGGCCGGTGTTAAGGTCCGCGTCAATAGCCATCTGCTTGCCGGGCATGGCGTCCAGGGTGAAGCGGGCGGCAACCTCGGCCACGCGCTCGGCGCCCTTGGTGATGACGATGAACTGCACCATCACTATAATGAAGAAGATGATGAAGCCTATGACCACGTTGCCGCTGGTAATCAGCTGCCCGAAGGCCGCGATAACGTCCCCCGCGTAGCCGTCCCAGAGTATCATCCGCGTTGAGGATACGTTAAGGCCCAGGCGGAACAGGGTGGTGATGAGCAGCAGCGACGGGTAGATGGAGAACTCAAGGGTCTCCTTGATGTTCATGGTGATAAGCAGTATCACTATGGAAAGGGATATGTTTATTACAAGTAAAACGTCCAGCAGGAAAGCGGGCAGAGGCAGGATGAGGAACAGCACTACCACGACCACGAACAGTGAGATAGAGTTATTCAGTATCCGCTTCATCTGCTTTCCTCCTTTTGCAGTATTTTCTTAAAAATATATTTCATATATGATGTCACGCCCTATAGGGCAAGCCTGTTTTCAAGTTTATAGACGTACACTAAGACCTCCGCCACGGCGGCGTACAGGTCCGGAGGTATCTCCTGGTCCACCTCGGCCTGGGCGTACAGCGCCCTTGCTAAGGGGACGTTCTCGATTATGGGCACCTTTGCCTCCTCGCCCTTGGCGACTATCCTTGCCGCCAGCTCATCCTGCCCCTTCGCAAGGACCTTCGGGGCCGCGTCCTCCCCCTGCTTATACCTGAGGGCCACGGCGAAGTGGGTGGGGTTTCGGATGATAACGTCGGCCTCGGGGACCTGCTGCATCATCCTTGACTGGGCCATGCTCCGCTGGACCTGCCGTATGCGGCTCTTAATCTGGGGGTCGCCCTCGGTCTGTTTGTACTCCTCCTTTATCTCCTGCTTTGACATCTTCATCTGCCGTTCGTGCTCCCAGCGCTGATAGAGGAAGTCGAAGAAGGCGATAGTCACAAAGGCCAGGCACACCTGCAGGAGCATATTGAAGATGGCCTCGAAAATCGTCTTGCAGGCCGAGCCCAGGTCGGAGTACATGAACCCTGAGGCTATGCCAATAAGACTTATAAGACTGTTGTATATAAAAACCATCAGGATGGTGATTTTTATAAGTCCCTTCAGGGCCTCCACAATGCTCCTGGATGAGAACAGGCGCTTGAAGCCGTTCAGGGGGCTTATCTTGCTGAACTTCGGGCGGATTATCTCCCCCGCCACAAGGAAACGCGTCTGCGCGAAGGTAGCCGTCAGGGCTACAAGGGCCGTCGCCAGCAGCATGGGGCCCGCCGTTGAGACGAAGACCTTTAAGCCGGCGAAAAGCAGCTCGGACATATAGTGCCCGGGGTCTGTCTCCATGGTGCCGATGGCAAACCGCGAGCAGACGGTGAAAAAATTGCCGAGCTGTTCCACAAAGGTGCTGAACATTACTCTCAGCATTACAACGCTGCCTATGAGCGTTGATACCGCGATAATGTCCTGGCAGAAGAGGATATTTCCCTTCTTGCGTTCATCCCGCCGCCGTTTCGGCGTTGCTTTTTCGGTTTTATCCTCACCGGGCATATGACCACCTCACTTTCGCCTATCCCCCCGCTGCCAGGGCGATAGCCTGCTCCACCTCGCTGAGCATTGTGTTCTCCATGCTCAGAAGGAACTCGCTCATCGGGGCCAGCAGGAAGTAGAGCATAAACAGGCCCACCAGCACCTTCAGCTCGATGTTAATAGCGAAGACGTTTATCTGTGGGATGGCCTTCATGAGTATCCCCATGCCCACCTGGCCCATCATCTCAGCCCCCAGCACGGGCAGGCAGAGCTTCATGGCCAGAAGGGTGCAGTCGATAAACAGCGCCGCCACCTTATCCGCCGCCGAGGGCCCAAGGGCCGCCTGGCCGAAGGGCACTACGCCGCCGGAATCCAGCATAAGCCGTAGGAGCGTGTGGTGTCCGTTGGCCGCAAAGAAGATGAGTATGCTGAAAATGTTCAGCACATTGGCCGCGGGAGTGGCCTGCCCCTGGAAGCTGGGGTCGTAGGTCTGGGCCATTGCCATGCCCATCTGTTCGTCCATTATATGCCCGGCGTATGCGGGCACAAACAGGAAGATGTTCATGATGACCCCCACAAGGAAACCCACCCCAAGCTCAAGTATCATCCGGACTGCAAGCTCCAGGAGCGTTGCCGGCATGGGGAGTATCTCCCCGCTGTACACATAGCTCACCGACACAGCCAGCACCAGAGTGAAGCCGGCCTTGAAGGTGTTTGGCACATTGTTCCGCCCGAAGAAGGGCGTGAACAGTATGAACCCGGCCATGCGCACGGTGATGTACAAAAACAGCGTCAGTCTGTCCCAGTCCAGCATGGCCCTACCCCTTCATCAGCTCGAAGAGCTCCAGGGTGAAGGCCTGCAGGTTCGACATCATCCAGCTGCCCCCCATTATGAGGAACAGCACCACAACTATCAGCTTCAGAATAAAGGAGATGGTCTGCTCATGTATCTGCGTCACTGCCTGAAGGATGGCCACGATAACGCCCACCACCATGCTCAAAAGCAGCATAGGCGCCGCGAGCCTTATCACCACACCTATAGCGTCCCGGAAGACGTCTACAACCGGCAGGTCCATATATCAGCCACCTCCTGTTCCTTTCGGTCTCTAGTTTACCGTCTGTATAAGCGTTGAGAATACCAGCTCCCAGCCGTTTATGCTCACAAAGAGAAGGAGCTTAAAGGGCGTGGATATCATGGACGGCGGCAGCATCACCATGCCCATGGACATGAGCGTCGAGGCCACCACGATATCTATAAGCAGGAACGGTATATAGAGATAGAAGCCTATCTCAAAGGCGTGCTTGAGCTCCGTGGTGATAAACGCCGGGATTATGGTTCTCAGCGGCAGGTCCACAGCCGCCTCCTGGTCCGCGGGCCGTTCCAGCTGGGCCATATCGCAGTACATGTTTAATGACGAGGGCTCCGTGTTCCTGAGCATGAACTCCTTCAGGGGCTCCTGGGCCAGGTCAAAGAACTCCTCCTGGCCTATCTCCTCGTTCACGTAGGGCTGGTACGCGATATCGTTCACCTGGTCTATCACCGGCCCCATCGTGAACAGCGTCAGAAACAGGGCGACCCCCACCAGCACCATATTAGGCGGCGTCTGCTGGGTGCCCATGGCGTTGCGCAAAAATGAGAGCGTGATGATGTACCTTGTGAAGGAGGAACACATTATCACCAGCGAGGGCAGCAGTGTTATGAGGGTCGTCAGGATTATTATCTCCAGCGCCTGCACGCTGTCCCCATTTATATTGACTATTCCATCCATAGTTTCAGGCAATCTATCACGCTCATTTCTTTTTGGGCAGGTTATTCTTCAGCACCTCAAGAAAGCTGGGCGCTTCCGTAACCTTTTCCTGTTTTTGCAGCCACCGGGCCGCCTCCTCTTCCTCAAGCTCGGTCAATACGGTAATTCCTCCCCCGGTCACGCCAAGCAGCAGACAGCGCCGGTGCAGGCGCACCAGCACCAGCCTCTCCCCCTTGCCCAGGCTCAGCTGCCAAAGAATCTGCAGCTCATCCTGGCCCTGCATTCCCCTAGCCCAGCCGGGCAGGCCCTTCTGACCGATAAACTTTGTCACCCAATAGGCCAAAAACAGTATCAGTATGACAGTTACGAGCATTCCGATGAGGGAAAAGGCGTTGCGGTCAAGGGTCAGGGCCCGGAAGGCGGCGGATGGCCGGACTGCAGAGCACATCAGGGCGCGCCGACGATGGAGGTGACGGTCTTCATGATACGGTCGGACTTAAAGGGCTTTACGATGAAGTCCTTGGCCCCGGACTGGATGGCCTCAATGACCATGGCCTCCTGGCCCATTGCGGAGCACATGACGATGTTGGCCGCGCCGTTCTTGGCGCGCATAGCCTTCAGCGCCTCCAGACCGTCCATATTGGGCATGGTGATGTCCATTATTACCAGGTCCGGGTTGATTTCGGAGAACTTCTCCACAGCGTCGGCGCCGTCAACGGCCTCATAGAGGTCTGTGTAGCCGTTCTTCGACAGGGTGTCCTTGATGACCTTGCGCATGAAAGCAGCGTCGTCAACGAGTAAAATCTTTGCCATAATGTTTCATCCTCTTTTCATATGTTTTTGCGACATGAACTGTCAGCTGTTTCACGGTTTACTTGCCTGTGATGTCCTCGATTTCGGGCCGCTTTATAATTTCCGTGACCCTGATTCCGAAGTTGTCGTCTATCACTACCACGTCTCCCCGGGCAATGCACTTGCCGTTTACAAACAGGTCCACCTGGTCGCCCGCAAGCTTGTCGAGCACCACCAGGGAGCCCTTGGAGAAGGAGAGTATCTCCTGCACGCGCTTTCTCGTGCGGCCAATCTCCACGGTGACCTCCAGGGGCACGCCCATTATCAAATCCAGGTTCTGGCTCTGCTCCTGGGAGAGCTCCTCGCCGTTTTCCAGCTTCGGCATGGGGGGCTGCTGTGTGGCTATCACCTTTGGCTCAGGCGGCTGGGGCGGGTAATATGGGTAGCCCGGATAGGGCGGGTAGTACGGGTAGCCGGGATAGGCCTGCTGGCCATCCTGCCCGGGCATGGGCATCATGGGCGGCATCGCTGTCGGCATCTGTGCCACCGGCTGAGCCACGGCTGGCTGCTGGACAGGAGCCTGTGGAGCCGGGGCTGCCGGAGCTTGCGCTGGCGCTGCTGCCGGTGCCGGGGCGGGAGCTGACGCTCCGCCTCCTGCCAGGAGCTTTTCTATCTCCTCCTGGCTCATCACCCCGCCTCCCCCTGCCGGGGCGGGCGCCGGGGCCGGGGCGGGAGCTGACGCTCCGCCTCCTGCCAGGAGCTTCTCTATCTCCTCCTGGCTCATCACCCCGCCTCCCCCTGCCGGCGCAGGCGCGGGGGCCGGGGCAGGCGCTGGGGCTGGCGCGGGAGCAGGCTCCGCCTCGTCGTCCTCAAGGCCGAAGCCCTTCACCAGCTCCTTTGCCAGGTCCACTGATATCACGTTCATAAACTCGCTCTGCAGCTGGTCCTCTATGCTCAGAGCGAAGCGCACTACCACTATCGGTCCCTCTTTTACGGGCATTCTGTCCCGCTTCATGGCCTCCTGGTCGTACACGTCGAAGGTCTCGGGTGTGGAGATGTTCACCACCCGGCCAAGGAAGTCCGAGAGGGCTGTTGAGGCCGCGCCCATCATCTGGTTCATGACCTCGCATACGGCGCTGAGGCTCAGCTCATCCAGCTCGAACTCGTCCAGGGGCGTGTCTGTGCCCATCAGGATATCCACAATGACCTTGATATCGCTCATGCGCAGCAGCATAAGGTTGCTGCCGTCCAGGCCGGAGACGTACTTTATCTCTACGCCCACGGCCGGCTCAATGTCCCCCAGCTCGAAGTCCTTTACATCCACCACAGTTACGGTCGGCGTGGTGATGTCCACCCGGTGGTCCAGCAGGTTGGACACCGCCGTTGCCGAAGAACCGAGGCTTATGTTCATAATTTCTCCGATGGCGCTTATCTCCATTGGTTTGAAAACATTATTGTTCATTTGCTAAACTGCCCCTTTTTCCAGCGTTATGGTACACCTCTTTTATCTTAACGGCCAGCTTTTTATCGCTGACACCCATAAGTCCGTTGAACCACCTCTGTCCGCCCACATACAGGCTGAGCGCGGCGTCCTTCTTCTGGTTCAAGTCTATAACGTCGCCTACGTTGAGCCTGTACACGTCGTCCAGCCTGAGGGTGGTCCGGGCAAGCTCCGCGCGAATCTCAAGAGTGGACTCGCGGATGTTGTCGAATATCTCGTCCGCGTGGTCCTCATTGCTGACCCTCTTGCTGGCTGTGCCCGCGTTTATCTGGGTGAATATCTCCGTGAGCACCGCCTCCGGCAGCACTATGCTGATACTCCCCTCCACGTTGGTGAAGGCCACCTTCATGTCCACCAGCACCACCGTCTCCTCAAGGCCGATAAGCTGCACGAGGGTCGGGTTGGTCTCAACGCGGCCAAACTCGAACTCCAGCTGTATGTAGTTCTCCCAGGTTATCCCCATCATGCTGACAAAATCCTTCATCAGCACCTCAAAGAGCTTCAGGTCCAGCTCGGTGTAGGTGTACTCGTCCGGCAGACTGTCCACGTCTCCGTTGCCGCCGGTCATCCGGTCCATCATGCTCACCATTATGGGGGCCGCGGCATAGAACAGCACCGGGGTCTCCTCCATCTCCTCCTTGAGCACCAGGTGCGCCGTTGTGAGCACCGCGCTGTCGGAGAGGGCGTTGGAAAACTCAAAGTACCTCTGCTCCTCCACGGACTCCACGCTTATCTCACAGGTGGCGTGGACCAGGCCGTTTATCCTGGTGGTAAGCACCCGGGAGTAGTTGTCGAAGATACTGCTGAGCATTTTCAGCCGGTCCTTCGTGAACTTCCGGGGGCTGCTGAAATCGTACTTCCTGTATTTCTTTTCCTGCGGCTCCTCCTCCGCCGGGGCGGAGCTCCCCCCGCCGCCGTTCATGGAGTTCAGCAGGGCGTCTATCTGACTTTGGGACAATACCTCTGCCATCAGCTTAACCCTCCTGACCGCTCTGCTCCGACCCGCTGCCGGAGGAATTATCCGCCGGGGCTGAGCTCTCGGCTTCTTCCGCCTTCAGTGAGCCGCCCTCGCGCTGGGTGTAGTACTGCTCCAGGGCGTCGCCCAGCTTGTTTCCAAGGTCCTTGCCTGTTATGGTCATTTCGACCCGCCTGTTCCTGCGGCGGTTCTCATCGTCGTTGGCGGCGATGGGCCTGTGCTGGCCGTAGGACTGGCCCACTATCCTGGCGGGGTCTATTCCCGGCTCCCCTTCGCCCGAAGGGCGGCAGAGCTGCTGGAGATAGGCGCTCACCTGGGCCGCGCGCTCGGCCGAGAGCATACGGTCCCCCTCAGCCTCGTTTTCCCTGCCCTGCTCGGCCTGGGCCGTGTGGCCCGATATCCTTATCTCGTCTATGGACGGGCCCGCCGCCTTCAGGACCGGGGCCATGGCATCCAGGAGGGCCTTGCCCTCGGGGAGCATTTCATATCTGTCGGGATAGAAGAACACTGTATCCACCAGTGACAGGAACACGTAGCCGTCGCCCTTTGTTATCTCAATATTCTTGCCGGACTCCTCTACATACTGCTTTAGCTGCTCATAGAGCTGGTCCACCTGCTGGTTTATCTGCTCCTGCATGGCGTCCTGGGCGCTCTCCTGCAACTTCTCCATCATCGCCGGGTCCGTAATGCCCGCTAAGGCGTCGTAGACCTCTGCGAAGGGGCCGTGGCTGTCTCCGGCGTTTATCTCCGTGTCCACGGGCCTTGCGTTGGGATTCAGGCTCTGCACCAGGGCCTTCCACTTGTTTTCGTCAACTGTCGACATGGAGTACAGCAGCACGAAGAAGCACAGCAGCAATGTAACCATGTCGCCATAGGTGTCCATCCAGTTCGCGCCGCCTTCGCCTCCGCCGCCGCTCTTTTTTTTCATGTTGAAGTGACACCTCCGTTTCTTCTAAAAACTTCTTATCGCTCCCGAAGCTGAATACCGCTTCGCCGTACATGGGACTGGCCATGCAGTACACGGCTTTGCCATGTACTGCGAAGCGGCACTCGTAACCGCTGCCGGGCAGCCTTCGGCGCCGGGCACCAGAGGTGCTCAAAAGCAGCGGGGAGCGCTCCATCGTGTTATTATACCAAACATATACCCCCCGCGTCAAGTACCGGCGGGAAGGATTTACAGGAAAGTTATTCTACAAGCCAATCAGCCCTCGCCGCCGGAGCCCCCCGAGCCGCCGCTGGCGAGCTTCTCCCGCTGCTTCTGGGCAACGAAGGTGAGAAGCTTCTCGCGGAGCATTTTCGGGTTCTCGCCGGCCTGGATACAGGTGATTCCCTCAACTATTATCATCTTGTTGAGGACCTCCTCGCTGTCCCTAATCCTGAGGTTGTTGGCCACGGGCCCGAATATCATGTGTGCCAGAAGGCAGCCGTAGAAGGTGGTGACCAGGGCCACGCTCATCTGAGCGCCGATATTGCTGGAACCGGAGGTGGGGTCCATGTCCTTGAGCATGTTGATAAGGCCCACCAGTGTGCCCACCATGCCGAAGGCGGGCGACACCGCCGAGGCCTTGTCGTAAAGGGCCGCCGCGGCGTTATGCCGGTCGGACATGCACTCGATGTCGTTCTCAAGGGTGGCGCGCACCCGGTCCGGGTCGTTGGCGTCCACTATGAGCATGATGGCCTGCTTGAAGAAGGGGTCCTCCTGCTCGTTGGCCTTTTCCTCGAGGGCCAGAAGGCCGTCCTTACGGGCAATCTGGGCCAGGTCCACCAGGGCGTCGATGATGTTCTCGGGCTTCTGCTTGGGGTTCTTTAAGAGCACGCCAAAGTGCTTTGGCATACTCAGGAACGTCTTCAGGGGGAAGCTGGCCAGCACTATGGCAATGGAGCAGCCTATGACTATCATGACGCTGGCAGGGTCGAAGAAGTTCTCTATCTGCTTGAAGTTATAGGGCGGCAGGCCGTTCGCCAGGCCCAGCACCAGCACTATCAGGCAGATAACCATGCCGATTATATAAGCTATGTTCATTGGTCCTTCACCTTCATTTCCTTATTTCGGGGGGCTTACCGTCTGAAACCCGGCCTCTGGGCGGAGCTCCGTGACCCGGGGGCCCCGGAATTCGGGTTCTCGTTTACTGTCACCGTGCGGTGCACGTCCATTACCTTTGCGTTATAGTCGGCAATGCGCGAGGTGATGTCCTGCACGGACTCCAGCACCAGGTAAAAGTCCCGGTTCATCATGACTATCTTCGTCTCGGGTATCAGCTCGATACACTCGATTTGCAGATGGTTCACCAAAAACCGCTCGCCGCTGGTCTTCGTGAGCATTATCATAGATAACTCCTCCTTATTTGAGCCGGCCCCCAGGGAGAGCACCCGCCCTCCCCGGCCCGGCATTTGTCCCTTTACATCATATTAGCCTTAACGCTTCATGTTCACAAGTTCCTCGAGCATACTGTCAGTAACTGTCACAATACGCGTGTTTGCCTGATACCCGCGCTGTATCATAATCATATTGCTTATCTCAGTGGCAAGGTCAGTGCCCGAGCTCTCAAGGCCGTTGCTGATGAGCTTGGTGCTGCCGCCTGAGCTTATGCCAATTTCACCGGGCTGGGTCTCATTGACCTCTGTAGGGTCTTTAGTTATGTCAATCACGCCGGTAGTGGCATCCCTTTCATACTTCCAATGGAATGGGCTGTCCGCTTCTGAAGCGTTCTTTACAGAATGGCCCACTGAGGTTAGAGTAACACGCCCTGCTCCAGCCAATGCCTGATAGTAGTGGCCGTCAACATGAGTTACGCCGTTGGGGTTCTCGACTTTGGCAATAGCAATCGAGCCGATAACCACTGCTTCACCGGTCTCTGTGGTACAGGTAATGCGCCCGGTATTCTCGTCAATGCTCACACTGTGCTTCACGATACGGCCATTGACACTGGAAGCGTCCTCGATTGTACCAGTCTCCTTATTCCATGTGGGGTAAGCCGCATTGCCGTCTGCGTCCCTCATTGGAATGCGGATAGCCGTCAGCACAGGGGCAGGGGTGAACTCGTCAACTACCGTAAAGTCATAATCATCAGGATTTGCTGAAGCAGTTTTGCCAGTTTTCAGCTTTGCCTGGACCACCTGTCCTTTGTCATTTACATAAAATGCTTTATCCTTAAATTCTCTATCCGCACCTGTCGGTAACGTTGCATTAGGGTCCTTTGCATTTTCAATTACGCTTTTTACAGTATTTAGTGCATCTACGCCCACCATGGTTTTAGTTGCGTCATTCGGGTCAGGCTTTTTCAGGTTAGTACCGTAAGCCTCCGCGGCCTCATAAAGCGGGCTTTTAACGGAAAGATAGCCGTACACGACTTGACCCTGACCATCAACCAGATAACCCTGGTTATCAAACTCAAGGTTGCCCAAGCGTGTAAGGTACATATCTGCAAGGTCGTTCGAGCCTGTTGTGCCGAACGTCGCGCCCTTATCGCCCACAATAAGGAACCCGTCGCCGTCAATCATAACGTCGGTAGCGTGGCCTGTCGGCGTATAGTTCTTCGTGCTCATATCAAGGTCAATGGTGCCTATAGACGAGCCGTAGCCCACCTGGGCGGGGTTTTTGCCGCCGAGAAGGTTCGAGCCGTCGCTGCCGCCGCGCACGCTTGTGTAAAGCGCCTCGAGGAAGGTATAGCGGGTGGCCTTATAGGCGTTGGTGTTCACGTTTGAAATGTTCTGGCCGATGACGTTCAGGGCGCTCATGTGCGCCTTCAGGCCCGCCACGGCCGCATACATTGCTCCTGTCATTAGCTTATGCTCCTTTTCTCCGGAAACGGCGGGGTACGGGCGGCAGGTCAGTCGGGCCTGCCGCCTAAACCTCCCGATATACGGGGCCGGTCTAAATCAAAACCGCGCCGTCAATATTTGTAAAGATATTCTCCTTCATTTCGTCCTGGTTCATGGTGGTTATCACCCTGCCGAAGGGGACGTTTATAATGAAGGCCTGGGTTGCGTTGAACGCCAGGATATTCTTAGCGCCCTTCTCCTGGGCCTTCTCAACAGAGTCTGAGAGCGCCTCCATCAGGGCCGGGGTCAGCTCTATGCCCCGCTCCTGGGCACGGCTCATGGCGTGCTTGGAGAAGTTTATCACCGACTCCACGGACTGGTCCCCCGGTGGCTCGCTTACGGGCTCAGGGGGGCTCTGTGGCCGGGGCTCGCTTTGCGCCTGCCGCATCAGCCGGCCGAAGCCGCCGTCCTGGTGCTGTGGCTGCCGGGCCTTCTGGGGCTGCTGGGGCAGCGCCGCATCTATGCCCCGCGCGCGGTCAATCATACCCCTCATTCCTTTCTCCTATAGGATTACGGCGTTACTTCCCCGCCTTCGCCTTCGCCGCCCTCGCCGGGGTCAGTGGTCTCCGGGGGGTCGGTGGGGTCCGTGGGGTCAACAGGGTCCGTGCCGCCCTCCTCGCCGTCTTTGTCGCCGTCGGGCACAACGTCGTCCTTAATCTCGGGCAGGCGGCCCACGGCAAGAATCTGGTTTAGGAAGTAGCTCTTGTCGTTGTCAAGGAATATGACCTGCTGGCCGTTGAGCGTGCCTGTGCCCACCACGGTGCCCACGGTCTCCTTCATCTCCTTGCCGGCCATCTCGCCGATAGTGACCTCCTTGCCCACAAGGGACGCGGCGTAGGTCAGCACGGTGGAGTCGTCGATAAGGGTGCTGATGTTGGTGATGGCCTGGACCACGGACATCTGCACGAACTGGTTCATCATGTCCGTTGTGGAGGCGGCGTTGTCGATGTCCTGGTTCTGGAACATGGCTACCATCAGGGTGAGGAAGTCGGTCATGTCAAGGCTCGAGCCGGCCTTCTTGTTGGTGCTGTTCTGGGCCTGCTTTACAGGGGTTGTGGTGCCCAGGATGTTGCTAAGGTCGTTCATAGCGGTGTTTGCCATTGTATCACTGCCTTTCTGTTTCTGTTTGTCACTCCGCGCTGCCTATCAGCCCAAGCCTGAGCTGGGACAGGAAGTCCGCGGCGCTGACGCCCTCGGCGCGGTTCTGGCGCTTCTTCTTTTTCTCGTCGTCATCCTCCTGGGCCTGGCCGTTGTGGCCGTCCGGGTTCATCATCATCCCGGCGTTCTCGTTCTCCTCGGGGTGGACGATGGCAATGCTCGTGGTGAACTCGCCCTTGTCCATAAGCGCCTGCATAAGGCTGCTGCTGTGCTGGGTGAGAATCTCCGCGGCCTTGGCAGTCTCGGGAGTCATGACGATGGCAAGGTTCCCTGCGGCGTCCCGGGTTATCTCGATGGTGACATTGCCAAGGTTTGCCGGGTTCAGCTGGATACGCACCACGTCCTGCCCCTGCTGGACAGCGTTATACACATGGTCCGCTATCTGCCGGGGAGCCTCGGGCTTCTCCGCGTCCACAGGGCGCTGGGTTTCGCCGACCTTCACAGGCGCCGCCTTCACGTCCCGGAACACAGGCTGGCTCTCCTGCTCGATGTCCGCGTCCGTCTCCCCGTCCTGAGGCCTGCTGTCCTGCCTGGCCTTCTGTACGGTTATCTCGGGCCTGCCGGTCTCCCTGGCCTCAGTGTTCTCCTCAGCCGTAACTGCCTCAGCCTTGGGCTGCTCCTTGGGCGCCTCTATTTCCTGCGCCTCCTGGGGCTGTGCCTCTGCCGGCTGCTCCTGCTGGCGGACTGCCTCGGGCAGGACCTCGGCTGTCTCAGCTGCGGCCTCAGGGGCCGCGGCCTCCACATTGCCCTCCACTGCGACCGGCTCAAGGATAACTGTGCCGTCCTCTGTTACCCTCACCTCGGCCTCCTCGAAAACAGCAATAGGCACCACGGGCTGTGAGGTAACCAGAGCCGCGGCCAGCTCGCCGCCCTCCTCTGCTGCCTCATCCTCCTGGGTGCTCTTCTGCTCCGGCTTCTCCGGGGCCTTCTTATCCTCAGTTTTCTTCTGGGGACGGCCGTTTTCGGCCTTGCTCTGCTGCACGAGCATATCCTCGAACTCCTGGCCTGCGCCGTCGGAGCCCGCCGGGTCTGCCTGGGGCAGCTTTGTAAGGTCCCCTGTCAGTGTGGGAAACAACAAATCGATGTTCATTTTCTTTCACCTCCTTTCAATGTATATGCTGTATATTCTGCCCGAAGCCTCGGGCCCTGTTATCTTTATTCAATCAGTCCGGCCTCCTCGGCCTCCCTTATGCTGGCGGACCTTCTCGCCATCACCAGGTCGTCTATCTCCTTCTCCTCTGCCTTGGCTATCATGCTGTCGTACTCCCCGCGCTTCATCTCCCTGAGCTTCTCAAGGGACTGGGTCTCCTGCTTGGCCTCCACCAGCGCGGCGCGCTTCTGTTCCTCTATCTTGCGAAGCTCCTTGAGCTTTCCTGTTTCCCTCTCCACCGTGCGCTGCAGGACCTCTATGCCGGTCTCGTATTTCATGGCGTCGGCTATGGTCAGGCCAAGGGCCTTCATCTCTCTGTACTCCTCCTCACAGGCGGTGCGGTTCTTTACCGCCTGCTCAAGGACGCTCTCCTGACGGCGCACGTTTGCCAGCGCCGTTCCGTGCTCTGCCAGCCGGATGTCGAGGACCTGGGTTTTGTATCTTAGTACTGTGTCCAGCTGGAATTTGAATTTTTTCATTGGCTCCTCCCCGGGGCGCCGCCCCGAACCCCGCAGCCTTTGAAAAGGCTGGCGAAACTTTTAATTTATCTTGTTAGTATCAGGTTCATCTGTTCAAGGCACTGCTCGTAGCTGAAGGCTTCCCTGGTGCCCTGCATTAGGAAATCGTTTATTTTGTCTATCTTTGATAGGGCGAAGTCGAGCTTGGGGTTGGTGCCGGCCTTGTACGCGCCGATGGACACAAGGTCCGCGTTCTGGTTGTAGGTGCTCAGGATGTCGCGGAGCCGGGAGGCCATCTGCCGGTGGTTTTCATCCACCAGCTCTACCATCAGTCGGGATATGCTGGCCCCGATGTCTATTGCGGGGTAGTGGTTCGCCGCCGCAAGGCTCCTCGTTAATACTATATGCCCGTCAAGTATGCCGCGTACCGTGTCGGCTATGGGCTCGTTGGTGTCGTCGCCCTCCACCAGCACCGTGTATATGCCGGTGATGGAGCCCTTCTGGAAATTGCCGCTTCGCTCCAAAAGCTTCGGGAGCTCGGCGTAGATTGAGGGGGTGTAGCCCCTCGCCACCGGCGGCTCGCCTACCGCCAGCCCCACCTCCCGCTGCGCCATGGCAAAACGGGTCAGCGAGTCCATCATCAGCAGCACGTCCAGGCCCTGGTCCCGGAAGTACTCGGCAATGCCCGTGGCTACTGTCGGGCACTTCTTTCTCAGCATTGCGGGCTGGTCCGAGGTAGCCACTACCAGAACCGAGCGGGCCATGCCCTCCTCGCCCAGGTCCTTCTCAACGAACTCCAAAACCTCTCGGCCGCGCTCCCCTACCAGGGCTATCACGTTGATGTCGGCCTTCACATTCTTGGCTATCATTCCCATCAGGGTGCTCTTGCCAACGCCCGAGCCCGCGAAGATTCCCATACGCTGGCCCTTGCCGATGGTCAGAAGGCCGTCTATGGCCTTCACCCCGAACTCCATGCGCTCCCTTATGGGCGGGCGGGTCAGGGGGTTTATGTAGCTGCTCCCAAGATAGTAGTCGTCGCCGCCCTCAAAGGGGCCTTTATCGTCAATAGGCTGCCCCAGCGCGTTTATTATGCGGCCCTTTAGAAACTGGCCCACCTTCAGCTGTAGCTGCCTGCCTGTATTCCTTACAAAATTTCCCGAGGAAATTCCTGTCATCTCGCCGTAGGGCATCAGGAGCATCCGGTCGTTCTTGAAGCCCACCACCTCCGCGGGTATCTGCCCGCCGGACTCGCCGCTGTATATCCGGCAGATGTCCCCCACAGCGGCCCTGCCGCCGCTGGCCTCAATGGACATGCCAACGATATTCTCTATCTTCCCGGTATGGCCTATGGTCTCGGCCTGCCGCACGCGCTTTATGGTGTCCTGGAACATGCCCGCCTCCTATGGCCTGCCCGGCCGGTCGGGCTCGTCGGATATGAGCCCCCGCAGGTTGTCCAGCTGGGTGGAGACGCTGGCGTCGATTATCTCGTCTGGCATTTCGATTATGCAGGTGCCGCTCTCGTCCCCGGTCATGGGTATCACCCGCACGCGGTCTGAAAGCCTTGACAGCGCCTCCGTAAGCTCGGGCACGGTGTTCGCCGAGGTCCTTACGTCCCTGTCCGCGATGTACACCTGCACCCACTCACAGCGCCTCTTCTTTGCCGTTGCGGACTCTATCATCCTTACAAGTATGTCCCCGCTGCTCTTCAGGCTTACGTGTATCACCTTCTCGGCGATTGCCAGCGCCAGCTCCTTTAAGTCCTGCTTGCTGTCCTCAATGAGCTGGTCCCTGACCTTTACGGCTTCCTTTAAGAACGCCGCCACTTCCTTCTCCTGCTGGGAGGCCGCCTGCTCAAGCTGCAGCCTCGCCTCCTGGCGGCCCTCGGCCATCCCCTGGGCGAACCCGGCCTGGTAGCCCTCGGTGTGGGCCTGGCTTTTCAGCTCCTCAAGCTCGGCCTCAAGGTCCGCCATGGCCTTCTCCCTCAGCTCCCTTGCCTCCTGCTCGGCTTCGGCGAGTATTGCGTCCGCCTGGACCTTTGCGAAGTCTATGGGGCCGGGGTCCTTCTTCTTTGGGGGCTCCTCGGGCTTGGGCTTTGGGGCTGGGGGGAGGGCGTCGTTGTCACCGGGATTTTCGTCGGTGAACTCCTCAAGGGATATTGGCTCGGCCTCGGTTTCCCCGGGAATGCTGAGGTCCTCCGCGTCCGGGAAAACGTATTTGTCCGCGTTCACGCTGGTGAAACGCTTGAAAATGCCCGGCATACAGAAGACCTCCTTTATGCGTCAAGTTGTGGTTGTTGCTATTCTTACTGGGTTTTGGGCTGCTTCGCGCCCAGGAAGGCCGTGGGACGCTGTCCCACACCCTGCAACCTTTGTAAAGGTTGACGAAACTTTTGCTTAAGCGATGATGTCGTCCTTGCCGCCCTTGAGGATGATGATTTCGTTCTTGGCCTCCAGGTCGCGGATAATGCCCACAATGCGCTGCTGAGCGTCGTCCACGTCCTTCATGCGCACATTCGTGGTGATTTCCAGGTCGTCCCGGATGCTCTCGGCCATACGGGTGGACATGTTCTTGTAGAGCTTGTTGGAGAGCTCCGCTGTTGCGGACTTGAGCGCCAGCACCAGGTCGTGGGTGTCGCAGTCACGCACAAAGCGCTGCACGGAGCGGTCGTCCATGGTGAGGATATCCTCGAAGACGAACATGCGCTTGCGTATCTCGTCCGCCAGGGCCGCGTCGTACATGGTGAGGCCGTCGAATATGCTCTTCTCGCTGACGCGGTCCACGTTGTTCATCACGTCCGCAACGAAGTCTATGCCGCCCACCTGCACGTTGCTGCTGCTGAAGATGTTCGCGAACTTATTGCTCATCTCGTTCTCGATTATCTTCACCGCCGCCGGGGAGGCGCTGTCCATCATGGCTATGCGCTCAACCACCTTTATCTGCGCGTCCGGCTCAAGCTGGGCTATCACCGCCGCAGCCTTGTCGGGCTCTATGTAGGAGAGCACCAGCGCGATGGTCTGGGGACGCTCGTTCTGAAGGGCGGTGAACAGGTCCTTCTCACCGGCCTTGTTCATGAAGGCAAACTCACGGTTTTTAAGGGACTTCGTCACCTTGCCTAATAGCTCGTTGGCCGTCTGGGCCCCGAAGGCCTTCTCCAAAACAGTGCGCGCGTACTCAAGCCCGCCCTCTGTGACGGCCTTGTTCGTCATGCACATCTGGTAGTACTCGTTGAGCACCGCCTCGGTGGAGTCTGAGTCGAGATAGCCAAGCTTCGCTACCTCGAGGGTTATCATTTCCACATCCTCGGGCTCCATATACTGGTACAGCTGCGAGGCCTTATCGACCCCGAGGGAAACTATTACCGCCGCAGCCTTCTGGGCCCCGCTCATGGCGTCTACCAGGGATACCCCCGGCGGTATCGCCGGCTCAGCGGGCGCCTCTGCGGCCGGCTGCTCCTCAGGGGGCTGCTCCCCCTTCTTCAGCTTCTTTGGCTTTTCAGTCTTGACCTTCTCAGGCATTGGATTCTTCATCTCCCCTCAGCAGCGCCTTGATGGCCTGAGCAGCAATCTCAGGGTTGTTCTCGGCCAGCTCGCGCACGCTGCGGCGCAGCTCCATGCTCTTTTCTGTATGTACGTCCATAATATCGGCCCCGGCAGGCTCCGGCACCTCCTCGGCGATGGCGTCAAGGTCCGGACCCATATCCACCGCTGGCTCAAGCTGCTGCACCTGCCCCCTGTCGCGCCGCCGTCCAAGCATTACAAACACCACGAACAGCGTCATGAACAGGAACAGTCCTGCCAGCAGGGCTAAGTAGACCCAGAGAGGCACGTCGCCTATCGCATCCCATATCGGGTCAATAATCACCGGCTCAGCACTGGGCTCCGGCGCAAAGAACGGCGCCGACAATACTGATATCTTGTCTGTCTGATTGGGCGTAAGCCCCACGGCATTTGCCACATGGCCCACCAGGGCGTCGGCCGAGGCCTGGTTCGGCACGTTGCTGTTTATTGTCACAGATACCGTCACGTCCTCAATATACCCTGCCATCCGCTGGGACTGGGTGACGGTCTTGTCATTTTCAAATTCCTTCTTGCCGCTGCCGCTCAAGGCATTTTCTGTGCCATCGGGCTGGTAGTTTTCCACATACTCAGGGAAGTCAGAGTTTGTCTGTGTACCGACTACGCCGCCCTGGCCATCATCACCTGGCTCCACATATCCCTGCCATTCCATCTTGCCGATAATGCCCTGGCCGTCGGCATTCTCCTTGGCCCAGTCCGGCTGGTCGTACCTGGTGCTCTCTGAAAACTCGCTGCTCATGCCCACGGTGGTGTTCACCGCGACCGCTACGTTCCCCGTGCCGTAAATCGGCTCGAGCACGCCCAGCACCTGCTTTGTCAGGCGCTTGTTCACAGAGTCCTCTATTTCCATGCGTTTAGCGGCAACGTCGCTGACGTCCCCGCCGTTTGTGCCGTCATAGGTATTTCCCTGGGAATCCCGGATGTCAACCTTGTCGATGTCCAGCCCCTTCACAGCATAGCTCACGGTGTTCTTTATGGCCTCGGCAAGCTTTGCGCTTATGGGGGCGTCGTCCGTCATGGTCACCACCACCGAGGCGCTGGCCTCAATAGTGTTCTCCTGGCTGAGCACGAACCGGCGGTCCTCGCCCATGGCGATATTTACCGTGGCGTCATGTACTCCGTCTAAGCTGCGTATAGTGGCCGCCAGTCTGTCCTGCAGCTGATAAAGGGTCAGCTGGGCCCTGTCGGACTCCGTGGAGAGGGAGCTGATATTTGTAAGGTACAGGTTGTACCCCCCGTCAGTAAGGTAGCCGCCGCCGATGACTCCGGCCTTCAGCTTGGCCTCCTCGGAGGCAGGCACAACTATAGTATCGTTATCCTTGACCTCGTAGGTGGCCTCCACCTCGTTAAGATAGGCGCAGACCTTCGTCATGTTCTCATCGGTCAAGTTGGTAAAAAGCTCCTTATATTCCGTCTTGGAGCCGGTAGCCAGCACTATCGCTATCACCACCAGGGTGACGACAATGCCCGCGATGATAATACCCTTCACGGTCCTGCTCAGGCCGCCAACGGTCCCCTTGACTTTTTGCCAGATATCTTTTGCCTTTTCTTCCAATTTTCCGTGACCTCCTCAGCCCGGCAGCGGGTGATTTTCCAGCTTTACAGGCTGATGCGCATTATCTCGTTATATGCCTCCACAGCGCGGTTGCGCAGCTGCACCAGAAGGCTCACGGACATCTCATATTTCGAGCTCGCCAGGGAGAGCTCGGCGGGATTATCCAGCTGGCCTGTTGCCATAAGGTACTGCAGCTGGGTCTTCTCAGCGTCGGTCTGCTTCACATTATCTATTGCAGAACGGAAAATGCCCCCGAACATGTTCTCAAAGCCAGCCTCCTTTGCGGACTCCGGCTTCTCAGACTCCCATAGCGGAGTCAGCGGGGTAATCTCATTTATAAGCATAAAACAAGCCTCCTAAACATGGTCCCTTGTATGTTTGTGCATGTAGACAATTATATTATAACCCTTTGCACTCACCATTGCAAGGCCTTCACGCAACCAATAATATACAAAATTCGAGTATTTTCTCCCCTGATTTTCGGCCAAATAGGCAGAGCAAAGCTTACCTGCCCAGCTCAAGCCCCTTCGCGATAACTGTCTTCAAGGTGGAGAAAGCCGTTACGTTGGCGGAATATGCCTGAGTGGCCGCCATAGCGTCGGTTATCTCCTTTACAAGAATGACGTTGGGCATCTCAAGGTAGCCCTGGTCATTGGCGTCCGGATGGGAGGGGTCGTAGCTGATGGGGAAATCGCTCTCGTCCTCAATGATTTCCGTGACCTTCACGCCGCCGGCCTTCTCCGCGCCCCTGTTGGAGGCCCCCACAGCAGCGTTCGCCATGGCCTGACGGAAGGTATTGCGGCCGCCCTCGGCCTCGAAGACCACCATCTTGCGGCGGTACGGGCCTTCGCCGTTTTCGGTGCGGGTGGTGCTAAGGTTTGTGATGTTTTCTGAAATCACGTCCAGGCGGAGCTGCTGGGCGGTGAGGCCCGAGCCCACGATGTTTATTGTGCCTAGGAATGCCATTTTATGCACTGCCTTTCATTATTTATTTGCGCTTTCACTGATATCAGCCGCTTATGGCTGTGCGCAGCGCCGAGAGGTCGCTGTTCAGGCTCTGGTAGACGTACTGCATTTGGTAGGCGTTGCGTACCAGCTCAGTCATCTGCTCTGTCACGTTTACGCCGTTCTCGTCCCGGCGGGTGACCTCCTCCAGCTCCCGGACCTCCCAGGACGCGTTTTCGATGGTCTCCCGCATGGTCCGCTTTGTAATCTTGTTGCGCCCATGGTCTGCCGCCTCCAGCTGCCGCTGGAAGTCCTCCTCAAAGGTCACCAGCTTCTCCCGGTAGTTTGGGGTCTCGGAGTTCGAGATATTGTCCAGCAGCGCTGTCTGCTTCGTCCAGAGAAATTCCATGGACTTCTCCATCATGCGCATACTGTTGTTAGTTATGCCTTCCATAGGGGTCCCTCCTGAGTTTTCTCGAAATTCTTCCCTATTTTAATATCTATCTGAGCTAGTATAGCATATTTCCGCGGGAACTTCAACCCCTCTCAAAGCATTTTCCCTTGGAAAACTTTCCCCGCTGTCCTCCGGAAACCCCGGGGCTGTACGGGCATTGAAAAATGTATGAGAGGCTGTAGTGAAATATTTTCACAAAACTGTCGATGTAAGCTAAATTTGTTCAGGCCATATCCAGCTGCGTCACCTGGTTTCCCTCCAGGCGGTACACTGCCGTGCCGTCTCTTGCCAGCAGGAACGTGCCCGCGGGCTCGTTGGTCCCGGAGTCGCTCTCGGCGTAAACCGTTATCTTCAGGCAGGGCAGGCCGTCTACTGGCACGGCCTTCTCAGAGGGGTATATCTCATACTCGGACATATCCTCCCCCGGCAGCCCCAGGGTCTCCGGGGCCAGCCGGCTGAAATATGACAGCGCCTCATCGACCGTCATCATCAGCAGCTCCTCGCTCTTCGGCGCCTCGCTGACAGCTGAGCTCACCGGGGAGCTGCTGCCGTTCACCGCCGGGTCCGAGCCCTGGGCCAGAGTGACCGACGACGAGGAGGAGTTCCCCCCGCCGCCGCACCCGGCCAGCATTAGTCCCAATGCCGCCCCGCAAAGGGCCAGGGCAAGGCTCTTCAGTCTCATTGCTATCTTCCTTTCCTATGCCTAATATAAAATATTACTCGTCCCTGTACCGTATGGTTATCTGGTCGTTGGGCCGCAGCACCTGGCTGAACTGCCCCTGGGCGCCGTTCACCAGCAGGTCCACCGGCCTGTCGATTTTCGAGAAGTCCAGGCCCGAGCGTTCCAGCAGGTCCATGAGGTAGTACTCCCCGCCCTCAGCCTTCGGCTCCAGCCGCAGGGGCGCCCCGTTGAACACCACCTGCAGCCCGCCGAAGCTCAGCTGGCCCGGCAGCGGCTCCTCCGTCTGAGCCTTCTCCTGAGGCTCCTCCTTCTGTACCCGGCGCTTTTTCTGCTGGGGCTCCCTGGCGGGGGCAGGCTTTGGCTCGGCCTCAGGCTTTGCTTCAGTTTTTTTCTCAGGCTCCGGTTCCGGCGAAGGCTCCGGCTTGCTTTCAGGCTCAGCCTTGGCCTTTCTTTCCTCAGGCTCCGCAGCTTCAAGCTCCTTTTCAAGCTTTTTCTCTATGGCCGGCGCTTCTTTCTTAGGCTTTGGAGGCTCCACCGGTCGCACACGCCGCTCTGGCTTTGGGGGTATGGGAGCCCCATCGGCAGTGACCTCGTCCCCCTGACGGATGTCGTAATCCATGGGCTGGGGCTGTCCGTTTACAAGGACCGTGCCCGGATAGCCCTGTCCGAGCAGCTCGCCCAGGGTCATGCCGGCGGCCTGTCCCGCCCGGGCCGGTACAAACTCAATGCGGTCCCCGGCCCGGACCACTGTGCTGAACTCCGCCTGCTCGCCGTTTATGCTGAGCTTGGACTCCACTCCGGGCATACCCCGGAGGAACTCTCTCTGACCGTTGAGGGTAAAGCTCAGGTTCCCGCCGGTGCGGCCCATCATGTCCCCATAATGATATCCGTTCATCAGCAGCACGTCCCGCAGGTTCAGGGTGCCGTTGCGGAAGAGCTTCGCCGGGTAGCCGTTTAAAGTCACCATATAGCTGTCGTTTATCATCCCCAGGGCCGCCGAGGCCCCTATCCCCAGGGGCGTGGCGTACTCCGGGTCCGCAAGCTGGAACTCGTCGGAGAAAGCGCTGTTCCCGAAGTGGTTCCCGGCCAGCGCAACCCTCGCCTCGCTCATGTCCAGCTCCCCGGCAATCAGCCCCGTCAGGCCCTGAAGCTTGCTGCCGCCTCCGGCCAAAAACACCGCCGAGGGCACCCCGCCGTTCAGCTCGAGTATCTGCCCGGCTATCTCCTTGGCCAGCTTCTGGGCCGCGGGCTGTATCACCTCGCTGAGGTTCGCCGGGCTTATCTCGTGCTTGAGCCCCAGAATGTCCGGGTACTGCACCGGCTCCATGGACCCCAGGGCCAGCTTCAGCCGCTCGCCGGTCTTGAAGTCCACCAGCAGGGAGCGCATGAGCAGCTCTGTTATCTCGTCCCCGGCGACGGTTGCCATGGTGTAGCCCACCACGCTCCCCTCCCGGCAGACGGCTATATCCGAGGTGCCCGCGCCGATGTCCACCAGCACCAGGTTCAAAAGCCTGATGTCGGCAGGTATCGCCGCGTTCAGGGCCGCAATGGGCTCAAGGGTCAGGCTGGATACCTCAAGGCCCAGGCGGCTGGTAACGGCGTAGAGGCTCTCCACCACGCCGCTGGGCAGGAAGGTGGACACCACGTCCGCTTCAAATACCTGCCCCCTATGGTCCATAAGGTTTGTCATGGGGTAGCCGTCCACCACGTACTGCCTGGCAGTATAGCCAACCATGTAGAATCGCCCCTGCCCGGCGCTGTCCCCGGCGATGAGCCGCTCGGCCTCGGTGACGGCCCCGGCTTCAAGCTGGCCGATAAGGTCCGCGTCGGCCTTCCTCAGCTCATCGAACTTCAGGGTAAAGCCGGCGCTCTGGGACCTGAGTGCCCGCCCGGCCGCGGCCACGCACACCCTTTTTAGCTTCATGCCGGACTTCTCCTCAAGCCGCCTTATGACCTCCCCGGCAACAGAGGCCACCTGCTCTATCTCAACAATCTGGCCGTCGAGCATGGCCCGGCGGTCATGCTCCTCCTTCTCAATATTAGTCACATAGAAGCGGCCGTTCTCCACCCGGCCCAGCATACCGATAATGCTCCTGGTGCCGATGTCCAGCGCGAATATTGTACCCGAGTCCTGTTCTTTCATCATGAACCTCACCTCTCTAAACGAAACCGGACGGCCCAATAAGTATAGGCCGTCCGGCTATGTTCTCTATTTAACAGCAGCCCCCGGCAAGCTCTTAATACTTGTCGTACCCTGCCCCGCCGCTGAAGCTGTCGCCGGAGCTCACGCTGCTGCCGCTGGTATGGACGGGAGCTGTGACCATGGGTCCTTCGCTGCTGTAGTCCCTGAGACGGAACTTGGACATAAGCTGATTCATAATCTGGGCCTGAGAAGACAGCTGCTCGCTGGCGGCGGCACTCTCCTCGCTGGTTGCGGAGTTGCTCTGCACAACAGCGGAAATCTGGCTGATACCCTCGCGAATCTGCTCGATGGACTCCGCCTGGTGCTCAGTGGTGTCTGCCACGTCGCCCATCTTGGCAACGGCGCCGTTCACCATGCCCACAGTCTTGTCAAGGGCGTCGGAAACGTCGGCCACGTACTCGCTGCCCTTCTGCACGGCAGTGATGGCGTGCTCAATGCGCTCCTTGGTGGCGCGGCTGGCCTCGTCGGACTTGGAGGCGAGCACGCGGACCTCGTCGGCAACCACCGCGAAGCCCTTGCCGGCGACGCCGGCCCTGGCGGCCTCAACAGCGGCGTTAAGGGCCAGGATGTTAGTCTGGAAAGCGATGTTGGAGATGGTATCGATAATGGTGCCGACCTCTTCGGCGGCCGCCTTGATGTCGTTCATGGCGCCAACGGTGCTCTGCATCAGGTCGCTGCACACGGTAATCTGAGCGGAGGCGTCGTTAGACAGCTGGCTGGAATCCCGGGCCAGGGACACGCCTTCCTCGGCGCCCTGGGCAATCTCGGTGATGGTAGCGGACAGCTCCTCCACGGCGCTGGCCTGCTCGGTAGCGCCCTGGGCAAGGGTCTGGGCGCTGTTTGACACCTGGTCCGCGCCGGAGGAAACCTGGTCGGCGGAGGACTGAATCTGGGTCAGGGCCACGGACAGGCTGCGGTTAATGCCGCGGATGGATGTGAGCAGCCCGCTCAGCGCGCCCACATAGGACTCCTCAGCCTGGGTGCGGATATCAAAGTTGCCGTCGGCCATGGCCTCAAGCAGGCGGTTGGTATCGTTGATAACATTGCTCAGAACGTCCTGGCTGGTGCGAAGGGCGTGGCACATGTCGCCGAGCTCATTTTTGCTCTCAAAATGGACGGGAATATCCAGCTTGCCCTCGCTGTAGCCGATAAGGGCGGTGCGGACCTCCTCCACGGGGCCGGTTATGCTCCTGATTATGCGCAGCTCCAGGAGCATTACAAGAATCGTGGCCAGAACCAGCGCGGCGATGATAGCCACAATGGAGATGGTGACCATATTCTCCTGGCGCTTGACAATGCTGTCCTGCTCTGCGGTAATGGCGGTCTGCAGGGCGCCGGCCGCGTCGTCAACCTTGGTGAGGGCAGGAGTGCACTCCTCCTGAAGCATACGGATGGCCTCTTCCTGGTCCCCGGCAAGGGCCGTGCTCATAATTCCCGGGACTGCCTCGCCCCAGAGCTGCACAGCGCTTATGTAATTATCTATGAGCGTTGTGTCGCCCAGCACGTTCAGGCTCCTCAGCTCATTGATGTAGTCTGTAAGTGGCGTGAGGCTGTCCGTTGTTTTTGTAGCGGACTGCTGGCCGCTCTCCCCCTTGGGGTCGAGGACAACGTCCCTCAGGTGGCGCGCCGTCATATTTACCTGAAGACGGCAGGTCCTTACAAGAGCGCTTGCGCGGACTTCAGTGTCGATAATGCCCTGATAGCTGGATGACTGCACATTCATGATGACCAGCGACACTATAACTATAATAACACTGACCAGTACTGTGACTCCGAACCCCATTATGAGGCTCATCTTGACCTTCATGTTTTTGAGCATGACTGCTCCTCCTTCTTTGTTTGGACTTGATTTAACCCGTATTCCACAGGGGCAGACATCTCCCCGCAGGTACGCAGGCCATCATGCGCAGCATTGAAACTGCCATATAATTATAAGCCTTTACACCGCGTTTGTCAATAAGCATTACCCGGTACATATGACCAAAATTATTCCCGGCATTCCCAATAGTTGCCTTCTGCACCATTATAAACCCGGACGCCCTAAATGTCAATGCGGTGTTTCCCCATAAACCACAAGATTTATGTATGCTCCCGCCCCTATACTATATGAGGTAACAGAGTTAAGAGAAATTTTTTCACACAATATCCCCGAAGCGCCCCTTGGCGACGTCTCCCACTATCCGTCCGTCCACAAGGGTTATCACCCGCCTTCGCATGATGTTCACAAACTGCCTTGCCTGGGTGGCCATAAGCACGGTTGTGCCCCGGCGGTTCATCTCGTCAAGCAGGTGCATCATGTCCCATATGCTGTCGTCGTCCATATGGTCGGTTATCCTGTCAAGTATCAGTATGGGGGGGCTGTAGAGTATGGCCTTGGCGAGCTCTATCTTCCTGCACTCCGAGGCGCTGAACTCCCCGGGGCGCTTCTCCTCCGTATCGGCCATGCCTACGAGCCCCAAAGCCTTTGCTATCAGCGGGCCGTCCGTCAGCGTGCCCCCCATCCTCCCGAAGCGCCCGGGAGGGCAGAGGTTCTCAAACACCGTCGCCGTGCGTATCAGGTTCGACTCCTGGGGCACTCTGCCGAAGATGTACCGAAGCTTCTTCTCCTGCCGCCGCCCAAGCTTCGACAGGTTCACCTGGTCCAGGTAGACGGCCCCCTCGTCCGGCTGCAGCACCCCGGAGATAAGGTTCAGCAGAGTGCTGCTCCCCGCCCCGCGGCTGCCGACGAAGAACACGAACTCCCCCTGCTCTATCTGCAGGTTCACCCGGGAGAGCGTCTCAAAGCCCCTCCGCCCGGCCTGAGGGCCGTAGCCCTTCCTGGTCCCCTTATATATTTTTGAAACATCCTCCAAGCGTATAGTGGGCATCGCCGGTCCGGCTCCTTTCAGATGTACTCTCCGGCACGCGTTATGCGCGCGGCTTTACAAAACCAAAGTTTTTTGGTATAATCATGTCGAATCAAAAAGCGTAGCTGCTAAGGAGGCCCCTGTGAAAGACCCCTCGCGGAGAAAAAATCCCCTTATACCCGTTATACCCGTCCTGCTCCTGGCGCTGCTCTGCGTCGGCGGCATGGAGCTGGCTTTCTGCGCCCATTTTTCCCCGGAGCTCTATCATAAGATAACCGACCCGGTGACAGAGCCGGTGGTGCGAGCTGTCAACAGTGCCAGGGCACAGCTCCGGCAGTGGGAATTTGAGCTGCGCCTCAACAGGGCCCTCGCCGAGATAACTGAGCTCTCCGCGGGCTATAAGCAGCCCCGCCCGGTGCAGCTCCCCGAGCGGCCCCAGTACGCCGTGCACCCGGAGCTCCTCGAGCCCCCGCCGGTCCCAGCCGAGCCCGCGCTCACGGAGTTTATAACCGAGGGTGGCAGGACTATTCTTACCGGTACAAACCCGGTGGTGTATTTTAATCAGGGGGACCCCCAGTGGCGGGATAAGCCCTTCGGCACGGACAATATTGGCAAGTACGGGTGCGGGCCCACGGTCATGGCCATGATTGTGGCGAGCCTTACCGATACCCCGACTGACCCGGCTCAGATGGCCGTCTGGGCTTATGAGCACGGGTACTGGTGCTCAGGGAGCGGGTCTTTTCCCAGTATTATTGAGGGGACCGCCAAGGCATTTGGGATAGAGTGCCGTGAGGTGAGGGATTGCGGCCCCGGCGCCCTGAGGGCCCATGTCCGGGGCGGGGGGCTGGCTGTGGCTCTGGTGGGGCCGGGGCATTTTACCGACAGCGGGCATTTTATCATTATTCATGGGTATTCACTCAGCGGGGAGGTGCTGGTTGCCGACCCTAACAGCAGGGAAAATAGTCTGGGGCTTTGGGAGGCGGAGGTTATTCTTAAAGAGGCGAAGGCTAGTAATGGGGATGGGGTTTGTGTTTGGTTTGTGGGGTAGGGGTTTCTTTTTTTGAGGCTGCGCCTCAATTTAAGGGGCGCTGCCCCTTGACCCCGCCAGAGGGACCTGTCCCTCTGGACTCCCTTATTGCTTCGCGTGTTCTATTATAGCACTCTTTCTTGCTGTAGACAATATTTTTTCGCGAAAACGCCGCCAGGATTTTGTCCCGGCGGCGTTGCTCTGCTTTTTATCGGAATTTCGTGTAGAAGGACCTGGGCCCCCCCATCCTCATGCTCAGCTGCTTATCCATCTCCCGGCACCTCTCAAGGAGCCGCCGGTTCTGCAGCACCTGCCCGCAAAGGGCGCTCTCCTCAGGACCGCTCTGCTCCGCGCCCTCAAGTATTTCCCGGGCCCGGATGGCGTCGTCCTCCGGCAGCTCAAGGAGCCGGCGGCGTACCTGCTGGTCCGCCTCCTGCATCCTGTGCGCCGGCTCGCCCCGCATGTTCAGAAGCATCTGTACGGATACCTCGTCCCTCCGGTCCAGCGCCTCGCCCAGCTGACGGGTCAGGTCCTCAAACTCGGACAGCTTTACGTATATGAGCCTCTCCTGCAGGAGCAGCTCCTTCAATACCCGCGCGTCCATGGGCCCGCCCCCTAGCTGTGCGCTTCGGCGGCCTTTTTCTCAGCTTCCTCGGCACAGTTCTTCTCCGCCTGCCTGAAACTGTCCCTCAGGTCCGCTACCATGCCGTGGACCTCCCCCAGCACCTTCCCGTTGCGCCCTATCTTCACCCGCGTCAGCTGATAGCCGAAGTAGTCATAAAGCTTATGCAGGTTCTGGCTTATGGGGTACTTGTCGTCCAGGGTCTCGTCCAGGTATTTGATGATGTCCATGCTCTTGTCCGCAGAGGCCTCAAGCAGCTCATACTGCTTCTGGTCCAGGGCCATTTCGCAGCGCACCAGGTTCTTTACCAGCTCGTCGTACAGCAGCAGGAGCAATTCATTTGGCGTCATCGTGCTTATGGACTGTTCCTTGTATTGCTGTATCGGATTGTGTTCCATTAGGTACCTCGTTTTCTGTTTTTATCAGCCGCCCATCATGCCGGACAGCATGGAGCTCTGGGAGTTCATCTGGTTTATGAGCATTTCGAGCTGGGTGAACTTGTTGGTGTAGAAATCCACCCTGTCGCCCATCTTATCCTGCCAGCGCTCTATCTGCTCCTGAATGCTGTCCATCTGGTCCTGTATCTCGTTATGGCTCAGCGAGTAGCTGGAAAGCTCCGAGCCGGCCTTATTGACGAGTATGCCGGGGTTCGCTATGGACGTGCTGCCGTACTGCTCCAGGGTGGTCTTGAGCCCGGCCATCAGGCCGTCCTGGGCGGCACCGTTGGCCGTGGACATCGTGAAGGCGTTCTTCACCATGTCCGGGTCGCTCTCAAGCTTCTCCCTGAACTTCTCCTCGTCCAGGTTCAATGTGGACAGTCCGTTGGAGAACTCCACCGAAAGCCCTATGCTCCTGAGCATCGCCCCCGCTTCGCCCATGCCCTGCACGGCCTCGGTGAGCTTATTGTAAAGGTTCGACACGTCCTGGTCCCCGTAGAGTATGCCGGTCTTCGCCTTGTCCTCATAGGCCTTGATGGAGCTCTCGCTCATGCCAGCCATATCGTCGTCCGTCAGGGGCTCATAGGACTTGCCGCTGGAATTTTTCAGCGCCTCGGTCCTGTAGGCGTTGTGCATTTCGGTGACCATCTTGTTGTAGTCCTCAATGAAGGACTTCACGGCGTCAACTATCTTGTCGGAGTCGGAGGTGGTGGAGAAGGTTATCTTCTCGGCGGAAGTATCTTCAACCAAAATATCCTTACCGTCTGCGTCTTTCTCAGTCTTCCAGCCAAAGGTATTCTTCAAAGTGACCTGCATACCGTCAAGGTCAACGGTATTTGAGGAGCGTCTGAGTTCCATCTCCTCACCGTTTATAGTGGCAGTGAAGACTGCGTCCGCGCCTTTGGTATAATTGGCCTTAGCGTCAGCCGCCGACCCAGCTGGTTTAGTCACATTTCCATTTTCGTCAATCGACCCAAACAAAGCCGCGCCCAACTTACCTTGACTGGAAATAGTAATATTAGTTGCCTCACCAGTATCTTTTGCTGTAATTGCAAAGTTACCGGTCATGTTGGAATACTTAATCTCAACTCCTGCATTGGAAGCATTGATTTTTTCCATCATATCCTTAACGGTGTCGGTTGATTTTAACTCAATGCTCTCGCCGTTAATACTAATATACCCAACCTTCCGAGCCTTGGTTTCATCTGTAGTCTCATTGCCATCCTCATCAATGTAGATTGGTTTAGGAGGTACGTCACTTGTGACCTTCATATTACCTTTTGAGTCTTTAGCGTACTCCTTACCATTGAAAAGGTCATCGATTTTGCTTTTTCCGAACACTTTTTCAAGTGTCCAGCTGGTCTGCAGGGTGTTGCTGTAGCCGCCCTCGCCCAGGCCCAGGGCCTTGTTCACAGCTTCTGCACTGCTGGCAATCTTCAATGTGGAGCCGTTTGAAGTTGAAGACTCAATCTTGAGCTTATCGCCATTGGCCTCAATGCTTACCCTGCTGCCAAACTCCTTCTGGACTTTCTCCTTGAGGTTGCGGGCAAGATACTCAGTCTTTGTCTCGTTTTCTTTCTTATCAGTATCATAGTTCTTCATGAAATCCAGGCTGATTTTCTTGGTCTTACCGTCCAGGGTAACATTGATGGACTGGCCGGAGAGATACCCGGCTTTGTCGTTTGTGTTTACAAGTAACGCTTTTGCAGCTTCCGGGTCGGTAAGGTTAATATCTTTTGTAGCAGAAATTTCCCTGTTATCAGCCTCGCCCTTCTCGAAAAGTTTGCCCATATCGCCCGTAACGCCGGTAATGGCAAAATAATTGCCCTTCTGGTCCACAAGCTTAACCTTGCCGTCACCGTCTACCTCGGCCTTGATGTAATTGTCGGCGGACTGGGAGCCGCTGCTGGTAGTAATGCGCTGGTCCTTTAGCTTCTTGTTGATGGCGTCTTTCAGCTCGTTAGCGTCATGATAGACCTCGTCCTCAGAGAAGCGCAGGGTAAAGGTGCTGCCCTTGCCGGTCTTGCCGCCGCCGTATTTCAGGGAGATAGAGCCGGAAACCGCACTGGTTTCCACCTTATCGTCCCACTTAATCTCAGAGGTAACCGAGCCCTCGCTCACCAGGTGGTCCGTGCCCACCGTGTAGCTGGCCGCCTCAGCCAGCTGCTTAATGCGGTTGATGGCCACATTGCTGCTGCTCTTGCCCGTGGCGCTCACTGCCGAGGCGTTGGCGCCGTTGGCGATGGTGTTCACGGCCTTGGTGAAGAAGCTGGAACTGAAAAGGTTGGTGTTGCTGGTATAGGAGGTGTACTTTGAGAGGATATTGTTCATCTGGGTGACAAGACTCCGGTAGGCGTCCTGCTTCCACTGCATTTTCGTCATCTTCTGCTGCAGGGAGGTTATCTTCGCCTTGTACCCCGAGATACTGTTCTCAATCATAGCCTCGGTGTCCATGCCGCTTGCAAGGCCGCTGATTACGTTGCGGTTGCCGTATAAACTGCTGGTGCTGCTGGTGCTGTTCATTAAACTTGTGATAGAAGCCATTGCATTCACTCCTTTTTTGTGGTAACATATCCCTAGAGGGGATTGGATAAACTGTTTTCTGAGGCATTTTTCCCGGGAAAACCGCTCCCCAGGAGGGAAAATGCCGGAGAGACCCTTATTAGTTCTATTATTATATCGACACTAGTACTGGAAAGATAAGAGCTTTCCGCGAAAATTTTGCTTTAGGAGAGGGGCCTTCCTATGGAAAAAATCATTGCAATAACAAACCAGAAAGGCGGCGTGGGCAAGACCACCACCGCTCTTTCCCTCATCAACGCGCTGCGCCTGAGAAACTACCGGGTCCTTGGCGTGGACCTGGACCCCCAGGGGAGCCTGGGCTTCTCGGCGGGGCTGGACATCGAGAACGCCGACACGGTCTATGAGGTGATGAAGGGCACGGCCGACATCCGGGACGCCATCGTGTCCACGGACCTGGGGGACGTGCTGCCCTCGAATATCCTCCTGTCCACCGCGGAGCTGGAGTTCAATGCCCCCGGCCGGGAGTATCTTCTCAAGAACGAGCTGGACAAGGTGGAGCGGAACTATGACTATATCATCATCGACACTCCCCCCGCCCTCAATGTGCTCACCATCAACGCCTATGTCGCCTCCGGCGCGCTGATAATCCCCATGGCTCCCGAGATACTGAGCCTTCTGGGTATCTCCCAGATTCGGGACACCATAAATACTGTGAAGAAATATTACAATCCCGACCTCAGGGTGCTGGGCATCCTCCTCAATAAGTACAACCAGCGCCTCACCCTTAACCGGGAGGTGCTGGAGCTCTCCGGCGAGATTGCCCGCAAGCTCGACACAAAGGTGCTCGACACAAAGATTCGCACCAGCGTCGTCGTAGCTGAGGCGCCCGCCCACGGCGAGAGCGTACTTTCCTACGCCCCGCGCTCCAACCCGTCCATGGACTTCCAGGCGCTTTTAGACGAGCTTATGAGTCTCTGATGAGCTCATGAGTCTCTAATCGAGCTCATGAGTCTCTAAAGCCCGCCAATCCACATAAAAATCTGCGAAAGGGGACCATATCATGGCTAATTCAAAAGCTAATTCCAAAAATTCCCGCTCCAACAAGACCGCCCACGTCCTGAACCTTCTCACCGAGCCCGGCGAGGCCTCCAAGGACTCCCCCCGGGCCGAGCACCCGGCCTCCGCGCCCGCCCCCGCCCCCGATAACTCCGAGGAGGTGGCCAGCGCCATCCGCGACGCCCTTGAGGAGGACCTGCTTGCAGAGCTGGCCGAAGATGAGCCAGCTGTGCAGCAGGCTGAGCCTATGCCCGAGCCTGAGCCGGAACCCGAGCCCGCAGCCGCCGAGCCAGAGCCTCTGCCTGAACCGGAGCCGGAGTTTGAACCTTTCGAGGCTGCTGAGATTTTACCTGAGCCCGAGCCGGAATCGGAGCCTGAGCCTATCCAGGAGCCGGAGCCCGAGCCTGCCCCGGAGCCGGAGCCGAAGAAAGCTGCTGCCGGGGATATCACTTATATCAATGTGCTTCAGGCGCTGGTTGAGGACAAGGTGGATAAGTATATCAAGCAGTTTAAGATGTGCGGCTGCCATCGCTGCCGTACCGATGTGATTGCCCTGGCCCTTACCAGCCTGCCCGCAAAGTATATTGTGGTGCCCGAGAATGAGAGCGTGCCTATGCTGTCGATTTATGAGAGCAGGTATAGCGCTGCGGTTACAGCTCAGCTTATTGCGGCGTGCAAGAAGGTGTCGGAGCACCCCAGGCATTCCGACGGGGATGATGGGAGTATGCGGCTGGGCGCGCCTCGGAATGATGAGTGAGGTTTGTTTGGAAATTTTAAGGGGGAATAAAGAACGCGGAGCTTTTGCTCCGCGCTTTTTTTATTCGCCTTCGGTTTTTTCGCCGCCCGCAAGCATGGAGAATGCCTCAAGCAGCTCCTCGGGCAGGCTTTGCTCGTCTGCCGCGTCTATGTTCTCGCGCATGGCGTTCGCCAGCTCAAGACGGAGCACTGATACCGTCTTGGGGGCGTCTATGGCTATCTGCACTTCTTTGTCCTTTGTGGCAATGATTGTCACCTTCACGTCTTCCCCAATGAGGAAGGACTCCCCCGCCTTCCTGCGAAGAATCAGCATGGCGAACCCTCCCCTGCCTGGAACTCCGACAGAAGGTGCCGCATTCCGTATTCCCCGCCCTCAAGTATCACCTGAGTGCCGGTCTGGGTCCGGTCGTTTATCACCACCGGGCATTTCATGTTCACAGTGCTGGTGGACACTGGGTTTTTGACCACGCAAAGGACGTAGTAGCAGAGCTCGGTGCTGTCGCTCACCCCCAGCTCGCTGAGCTCCTCCGGCTGCAGCACCGGCGCGTAGGCCGGGCTCATGGTGAAGGGATTCATCACCACGAAGGCAAGCTGCGGGGTCGCGAGGCTTTGAAGGCACAGAAGGGTGCCGTCGCTCCCGGAAAAGGGCAGCAGCAGGAACTCATGCTCCTCCTCAAAGGCAAATATTCCCCGGGGAAAGTGCAGCACGTCCTCGGCGCTGTAGTCTATCTCTCCAAAATACTTTGTTGTTAGCTTCAAGCTGCTCCTCCTGCCATCAGGCCCGCACGTCCACCGGCTCATAGTTGGGGTCCGCCGAAGGCGGCACGTACAGGGCGCCGCCCACGTACTTGATTATGACCTCGGGCTTCTGGGTCACGGAGAACTCAATGTCCCCGGGCACGAACTCAAAGCCCTGGCCGCCGGTCTTCCAGTCAAAGTTCAGCTTATCCATTTCGTAGCGTATCTGCATTTGGCCGGGCTCCCAGTTCAGGTCAATGCCGCCCTCCGGCAGAAATTCCAGCCCGAAATCCTCAAGGCTCCGCCCAAGATGGGCGTCCTGGGTCTCCTGGGCAAAATGGGTGATAAGCTCCTGCCCGAGCTGGGCGTCCATCACCAGCTGCCCGCGCTTGGCATAGGTAGCCGTGGCCTGATACGCCGCCTGCTTCCCGGCCTCAGCCGCCTGCTGTAAGCTCTGGGCGGTGGTCGGACGGATGGAGCTCCTGGCCTGGAAGGAGTCGATGTTCAGCTTCACGGGCCTGCTCTTGATGTTCAGCCCGCCCTTGTCCCGGGAAATCTCCATTTCGGCGGTGCCCCTGGAATAGACCAGCTGGGCATTCTTCGTCTTCATTTCAATCTCGATAGGCACAGTCGTGATTTCAATCAACGGTCCCACAATAAACCCCTCTTTCAGAAAATATAGCTAAAAAGATTTGACTAGTTCATGTAATCTATCAGCGACTGCGACAGCAGGTTCGTGCCAATTCGCAATGCCGCGTTATAGGAATACTGAGCCCACATCAGCGCCGTGATGGCGTCGGCGGGTTCGATATCCTCTATGCCCGTTATCTGCTCGTTGAGCGAATCGTCCAGGGAGTCCAGACGGTCGGCGTTGGTCTTGATGAAGGTGTTCCGGGTGTCATGGGCTATCCACTTGGCGTGCATGTCGTCCATAGTGGCCTCCATCCCCTTCTCCAGCGCCTCGGCCATCTCCTCCTGGGAGACCTGCTTGCCGTCGGCAGTGGTTATGGGCGTTTCGCTGAACGCGCCGCCGTCAGGGCTGCACGCGGAGTAGATGTCGCCCATCTGGTTCATGATGGAGATAATGTTCTTGGGCACCATGACCTCCTTGCCGGTGTTCAGCGTGACGGTCCTGTAGCCGTAGCCGATGAAGTCCGCGCCGTTAAGGGCCGTGTCAAAGGCGCTGGACTGGATAAGCTCGCCGTCTACCTCCTTCATGCCCATGCCCAGGTCCACAAAGGTGTGCTCGTTCTCGATGGAGTTCACAATGTCCATGTAGCCCTGGTACTTCAATTTAGTGTTATCATTTGGGTCTTTTATTGTTTCCCAGCCTCCATTTTTGAACTCCTCCTCCGTCGGTACGGCAACATCCACCGGCATTCCCCGGTAAACCACCTCGCCGTTCTGCCCCCACTCAAAGGGCACCTTCTCTCCGTCCGCGCCGGAGAACACGAAGTTCTGGCCGTACTTTGCGTTCATGGTCTGCATAACGGACTCCGCCGCGCCCTTCATGACCTGCCCCAGGGCCGTGCGCCCGCCGGCGTCAGCAGCGTTGTCGGCGCGCAGGGCCGAGTACTTGCCCAGCTTTACTGTGAGGTCCTGGTAGGTGTCCTCAAGGCAGTCCCAAGCCTGCTGGAACTTGTGCACCACCTGCTTGGTGTTGGCTATCTGGTTCTCAACATTCCAGCGGTTGCGCCGAAGCTGGAAGGCCTGGGCGGCCTTTGTGGGGCTCTCGGAGTAGGAGTTGAACTTCCGCTCAGTGGTTACGCGCTCGCTGGCGGTGGCCAGGCTGTTGTAGGACTTCATCAGGTTCGTCTTATACTTGGTCATCATGCCGTTTGTGGTAATACGCTGTATCATACTAAGTCACTTCTTTCTATATATAAAGATTATCCCCATCAGCGTCCCGCGACGCCCGTTCCGTTTATCAGCTTGTCGAGAAGCTCGTCAATTGTAGTCAGCAGGCGGCAGGAGGCCGAGTACGACTTCTGCAGCTGCATCATATTTACCGCCTCGTCGTTAAGGTCCACGCCGGAGACGGACTCCCGGCCCAGGTCCAGCTCCTCAGCGGAGGTGTAGTAGTTGTCAAGTATGTCCCCTGTGGACTTCTTGTCGTTGCCAAGCATATTGTTGACATATGTGAGCATACCCTGGAAGGAGCCGGTAAAGAACGCGTCGCTGTTTGCCGCCGAACTGCCCGGCCGGACGTTATGGTTGCTCCCTCCTGCCTCCAGCAGGTCCCCGGGGGCGTAGCCGTGGTTTGCCTGCATTTGGGAGATAAGGTGAACGATATTGTCATTGACTGTTGACAGGTCGTTCTGAGCAGGGTCACGGGTCTGGACGATATGGGTAATGCTGTGCTCCCAGTTATATGAAATATGGATGTTGCTCGCTGTAATCCCTGTGGTCACGTTGCCGTCCCCGACGCTGCTGAACAGCGCTCCCGCGCCGTCGATTAGCGGTTTATCAATCTCTTTGTAATTATTTAAGTCTGCCTTTTCTGCGTCTGTTGCAGTGGTTGGCCCATTATATTCCAGATATTTTCCATTTTCTGGATTCACGAGATAGAACCCATCTTTATCCTTCATGTTTGCCTCATTAAAGATGTTGGCAAACTTCTGCGCCAGCGCGTCCAGGGCGTTCTGATAGTACCTTATGCCGCGCTTGGTGGAGGCGTTGGGGTCCATGGCGATGTCCTCCGCTGTGGAGTACTCGCCCACCTTGGTGAGCATTTCCCGCTGGGCCTGGACCGTGCCGCCCTTGAGCTCCTGGTCGCCTATCTTGTAGACCTCCCCGCCGGGCTTGTTTGAGGCCATCTTCTGGCCCAGGTTGTTCTCCAAAACGGAGATTTGCAGACGGAGGTAGGGGTCTTCCTGCTTATTAAGCAAATTCGCCCCGGGTTTTATTTCATTTCCCGCATCATTCTTAACTCGATTTCCATCTTTATCTATCAGGTATCCATCTTTGTCGATGTCTACGCCACCCGGCTTTAAGGGCCTCCCATCCGGATAAGCTATCTCACCTTTATCGTTTCTGAAATAGTCCTGCTGCACCGACAGCTGTCCATTATACACGCCGTCTATCAGCACGGCGTTGCTGTTCCCCTTGAGGGTTATGGTCAGCTTCTCAACAGTCATGCCCGCGCCGATGGACTCGTCGGAGTACTTCACGTCGATGGGCAGAAGCTTCGAGAGCTCGTCGATGATGACGTTGCGCTGGTCCCTAAGCTCAAGGGCCTGCTGGCCGCGCTCGCCTATCATGCCCTCCTTGCGCTCCGCGTCGCTGATGGCGCCGCTGCTTATCTCAGCCTTCTTGATGGACTCGTTGAGCTCGCGTATCTTTTTAAGGTGGTTGTTTATCGTGCCTATATTCTCTCTAAATGCATCCGTGGTGTCACTTAGCACACGCTCAATGGAGTCTGAATATGAGTGGAAAAGCTGCACCAGGCCCTCGCAGGACTTGAGCACGGAGGAGTCGTAGGTCTTATCCCCGGCGTGCTCGGTGTTCATAACCTGCAGCTCCTCCAATATCTGGTTGAACTGCTTCTCCATAACGCCGCCGTCCTCCTCGCCCTTGGCGACCTCGTCCCAGATAAGGGACAGGGCCTGGAGCACGTTGTACTTGCCCTCATAGAACCCCACCTGGGAGTTCTCGTTTCTGAATCGGATGTCAAGATACGGGTCCCTGAGCTGGGACACGCCTGTGGTAAGGGCGCCCGCGCCCACGCGCACGTCGAACTGGGACGCGTACACGTCAGCGCCGCCGACGTACAGGGCCCGCTGGTCCAAAGACTGGCGGGTGTAGCCCGGTGTGTTGATGTTTGAAATATTGTTGCCTGTGACCTCCATGGCCTTGGACGAGGCCATAATGCCAAGCCTTGCCATTGTGAAGCCGCTGAATGTGGAAACTGTGCTCATAGGTATCGTCCTCCCTTGGGTTGGGGTAGTTTTTTTGTTCTGCCTTCGGGCCGCTCTCAGGCGCGGAAATCCGTCTTCATCCTGGGCGGCGGCTCGCCCTTGTCCCTATGGGGGACCGGCTGGTTCTCGGGCATCATCCGCTCTATATCGTGCAGGGCGCACTCCATCGTGACCCTTGCCGCCTCCGACGTCCGGTGAAAGACCTCAAAGCGCTTCGCCGCGTGCTCCGCGGCCTTCCTGGCCTGGTCGAAGAGCTCGGGGGGGTAATTTTCCGCAAGCTTCGACAGCGGCACGCCCTCAAGGCCCATCTCCTTTAGCATCTTATCCCGCTTCTGGTCCATCCCCCGGAGGGTCATGCTGAAGACCTGCTCCTTCTTCATCATTTCCTCAACGGCCACAAGGTCCCCGGCCTTGGCGGCCTTGTTCTTCACCTTTGTGACTTCGGTCATCTGGTCCAGGACGTCGGCCAAATCGGCGAGATACTGCAGGTAATCCTCATAAATACCGCTCAAGCTCAGACCTCCCCCAGAAGCAGCATTTTCTTCGCTATGCTCCTGGCGTCCACCTGGTACTGGCCGCTCTGCACCTCCTGGCGCAGGGAAGCCAGGGCGCCGGTGGTGGTAGCCGTGCGCACCTCCTGGGAGAGCTTGCTCTGGAGCTCCATCTTTATGGGGTCCTCGCCCTCGTGGGCTGAAAGGGTTACCTTATCAAATTTCTCCGCCGGCTGGCTCTGCCTCACGGCGGCTGTTCCCGCGGCGCGGGGCTTATTAACCCTCACTGAGCCCGCGGGGCCCAGGGGATTGATATTTGACATACTAATCATGTGACATCCCTCTTTTCCTGTATGGGGGGTATAGTTCTACAGTTCTCTAAATAATTTATCGGATGACCCCAGGAAAAATTAAGGGGTCATCCGATATTTCTTTAAACTTTATTGATACACCATATTAAACCCTGCCGGAAAGGCCATAAAGCCCGGGCCCTATTTGCCCGCCTGAAGGCTCCTCAGCAGCACGCTCGCAACGCGCTCTATGCCGGCCTGCTCGCAGACCGCGCCCTTCTCATAGGCCACCCCCGGCATGCCGTACACCACGCAGGACTCCTTATCCTGGCCGATGGTATAGGCCCCTTTATGGCGCATGCGGAGCAGCCCCTCGGCGCCGTCGGCCCCCATGCCTGTGAGGATTATCCCCATCATCTTGCAGCGGACGTTCTCCGCCATGGACATGAACAGGGCGTCCACCGAGGGCCTGTGCCCGCTGACCTTATCCCCCGGCGTGCAGGAGACATAGTATTCCCCCGCGGGGTTGCGGTTTATGCGGCACTGCAGGTCCGCCGGGGCCACCAGCGCCAGGCCCCTGTGGAGCTTGTCGCCGTTCACAGCCTCCCGCACCTCCATGCGGCAAAGGCGGTCCAGCCTCTCGGCGTACATCTTCGTAAAGCCCGGGGGCATATGCTGGACTATCACCATGGCCGGTATGTCCGCGGGCAGGCGCTTCATCACCTCAAGGGTTGCCTCTGTGCCGCCGGTGGAAGCTCCCAGGCCGATAATGTACTGCTGCGCCCCCCCTGCTCCTATGGGCCCGACTGTAGCGGGCACAGGCAGCTCCGGCGCAGAGGCCGCGCCCACCGGGGCCGGGCGGCGCACCTTGGCGTGGGAGGCCTCTATCACCGCCTCCGTAAGGGAGCGCACGAACTCATCCCGGCTCTGCACCCCGTCGGGCTTTCTCACAAAGCCCACCGCCCCCGCGTGAAGGGCGTCGAACACCCTCAGGTTCAGCGAGGACGCCAGCACCACCGGCAGGGGGTGCTGGGGCAGAATTTTCTTGAGGAACTCTATCCCCGTCATGCCCGGCATCTGCACGTCGCAGGTCATAACGTCCGGGTTCAGGGACCTAAGCTTATTCTCCGCGTCCGCGGCGTTTATGGCGTAGCCCGCCACCTCAATGCGCGGGTCCTTGGAGAGGCCCTCCATTATTATCTTCCTGGCGATGATGGAGTCGTCCACCACCAGGACCCTTATCTTGTTAGCCAAACTCTATCCCTCCTGGTGATTCTTGGAAAAGCCGTACCTCTAATAATCCCTCAGCGCTTCTGGAAGATAGAGGTAGCCACCCTGGAATAGGGCGTGTCGGGCGGCAGGTTCTCCGCCTTGCTGATGATAAGATACCCCCCGGGCACAGTCGCGTCGAACATGCGCCTTGCAAGGTCTGACTTCGTCTGCTGGTCGAAGTATATCATCACGTTGCGGCAGAAGATAACGTCGAATTTCCTCTTGAAATGTATAGGGTCCATCAGGTTGAACTGCTTGAATATCACGTTCTGCTTTATCTTTTGGGACACCTCGAACTGGCTGCCGCCAAGGGGCTTGAAGTAGTTCTTCTTCCAGTGGGGCGGTATGGTGTCGGGCAGCTCGTACACGCCCCTCTTGGCCTTTGTTAGGGCGTCCATGGAGATGTCCGAGGCCAGCATCCTGGTGTCCCATGCGGAGGCCTGGCCCCCCAAATAGTCCATTATGTACATGGACACGTTATAGGGCTCCTCCCCCGAGGAGCAGGCCGCGCTCCAGATGGACAGGCATTTGTCCCTCTGGTGCTTATGCACTATGTCGGGCAGGATGGTCCTTGTGAAGTAGTCGAAGGACTCCACCTCCCGCATGAAATAGGTATAGTTGGTCGTCAGCTTTGAGAGCAGGTGGTTGATGTCGTCCCCCGAGCCCTTCTTCAGGAGAAAGTCTACATACTCCGTGAAGCTGCTGTAGCCCATATTCTTCACCGTGCCCGAGAGGCGGCTGGTGACGAGCTGGCGCTTCTGGTGCAGGTCTATGCCGTACTTGCTCTGAACAAAGGTGACGAGCCTGTTGAAATCCTTATCCGTGATGGCCATGGAGGTCGTGGCGGCACCGGACTGCTTCTTATTACTGGTGTCCATACAGCAGCTGGGTGCAGTCCAGCACCATCAGGGTCTTTTTGCCGCCGGGCAGGCTGTACATGCCGGTCACCATCTTCTGGGCCGCCATGTCGCTCTGGTGGGGCACGGGCAGGATATGGCTCTTCTCGATGTCCACGGTCTGGTCCACCTCGTCAACCATTATCCCAATCTGGGTTCCCTCCATATCCAGTATCACCGTGCAGAACTTATCCTCCGGCACACAGTTCGTCATCAGCCTGAAATCCACGATGGGCACAATGCCTCCGCGAAGGTTCATTACCCCCCTGATGTCCGGGGGCAGCATAGGCAGCCACGTGATGGAGGTCTCCCACTGGGTGAGCATTTCCTTCACGTACTTGGTGTCCACTCCATAATAAATGCCGCCGGAGAGAAATATCAGGTACTTGTTTACCTCTACCTCCGCCAGCTCCTCGTCCGGGGCCAGCACTGCTGTATCAGCCGTCATTTCAGTCATTGTATCCATACAGCGCAAATCCTTTCCTCTCGCTCATATTTTCCGAGCTGATTTATATACTCATTATATTATACCAGAAACCCAGCCTGTTTGCAAGCCCCGCCTCAGCCCGCCTGGGAGGCGGCGTAAATGCTCGCCACGTCCAGGATTATGCTGATGTCCCCGTTGCCGAGGATGGTGCAGCCGGTGACGCCGTAGTTCCTGATTCCGAAGTTGTTCACATAGTCCGGCAGGGGCTTCACAACCACCTGCTGCTCGCCTATGAGCTTATCCACGAACAGGCAGAAGGAGTTGTCTCCCGACTCCACCCAGAGGATTATGCCTTCGCCTATCTCGTCGCTGCCGTTCTCCATCTGGTAGAACTCCTTTGCGCGCACCACCGAGTAGAAATTGTCCATGACCCGGAGCATTTCGCCCTTGGTGGCGTCGTGTATCACGTCCCCGTCCTCCACCTTCACGATGGAGCGGATATTGTTGATGGGCACCGTGAACACCGAGTCGCCCACGGAGACCTCCATGCCGTCCATGATAGCCATTGTAAGGGGTATCTTCAGGGTGGTCGTCATGCCGTGGCCCTTCTCGCTTGAGATGGTCACCGTGCCGCCCACGCTCTCCACGTTGGACTTCACCACGTCCATGCCCACGCCCCTGCCGGAGTACTCGGTGACCTCCGTGTTGGTGGAGAAGCCGGGCATAAGCAGGAAGTTCAGTATGTCCTTATGGGAGTAGTCCATGCCCGGCGCAGCCAGCCCCTGGCGTATGGCCTTGTTAAGTATGGCCTCGTCGTCGGCCCCCTGGCCGTCGTCTATCACCTCTATGATGACCTCGCTGCCGGTATGCCGGGCCGAGAGGGTTATCCTGCCCACCGGGTCCTTGCCAGCGGCCACGCGGTCCTGGGCGTTCTCCTCAATGCCGTGGTCCATGGAGTTGCGGACGATGTGCATAAGGGGGTCGCCGATACTGTCCACAATGGTCTTGTCTATCTCGGTCTCCTCCCCCTCCAGGACCAGGTTGACCTCCTTCTGGAGCTTCTTGCTCATGTCCCTGACTATGCGGCGCATTTTCTGGAAGGTGGCCGATACGGAGACCATCCGAAGGGACATTGAAACGTCCTGGAGCTGGTCAGTGAGGGAGCGCAGCTGCCTTGCGGCGCTGGTGAAGTTATCTAACTTTAAGCCCTCCAGGTCCGGGGAGGCCGTCACCATGGACTCGGTAATGACTATCTCCCCCACAACCGCGTTCAGCTCGTCCAGCTTGGAGAGGTTCACGCTGATAAGGCTCTCCTTCTGGTTCTTGTTGGCGTTATTGCTGCCGCCTCCCTGCTGGGGAGCGGCAGCCGGGGCCGCGGGGGCGCTCTGGGGAGCGGCGGCCTGGGCGGCCTGGGGCTCGGCGGGCTTCGGGGGGGCCTTCGCCTCCTGGGCCTCGGGGGCCTCGTACTCAAAGAGGTTATAGTTGCCCACGGACCCGGCGTCCTTCACAACGGCCAGGGCCTTCTGCCGAAGCTCGTCGGTGAGGAACCTCAAAGAGAAGCCCTCGTCCACAACTACCGCGGCCGTGTCGGAGTTCGTGTCCACGTCGGCGGGGTAGTAGTCAAAGTCGCTCTCGCTCTCAACGGAGTCCCTGACGGCGCTTGCCAGCATGAAGGCCCTAAGGTTCTCCATGCCCGCGCCCTCGTCGAAGAATACCCTTATGCCGAAGGGGAACTTGCTGCTGGCGTGGCCCCCGGCCTCTCCCGCGGCCTGGGCCTCCGGCTCGGCCTTAGCCTCCGCGGCGGGCTCCTCCTCCTCGGCCTTGCCCTGAATTTTATTTGAAAAGCTCTTAATATTCGCCAGTATACTGTCGATATCATCTGTGAGAGTTTCGCCGTTCTCAAGCTTCTCGACCTCGGCCTTGAAGAAGTCGATGGCCTGGAAGATAAGGTCGAAGAGCTCGGGCCTCAGCTCCTCCGCCACGGCGTCCATGCCCTTGTCGCGGATTATGAAGAACATATCCTCAATGCGGTGGGCGACCGTCATTAGATTGTCGAACTCCATCATTGCCGAGGAGCCCTTAATAGTGTGCATGATACGGAATATCTCGTTCACGTCCTCCTGGGAGAAGGTCTTTCTGTCCTCCGCGCCCAGCACCATCTCGTCAAGGGATTCCAAAAGCGTGTTCATCTCGTAGAGATAGGCTTCCATCATATCGTTGGCCATACCGTTTCCACCTTTTCTGCATAGATTGCCGGGCGCCTATCTGCCCCAGCCTGCTTATTATAACACAGGGATTTCATTTTCGCAACACCAAAACGCAAACCCTCAAGTTAGTATTCGGCTTTCTTTCGTAAAAAAATAAGGGACATGACGGTTTATTCTTGCCTTTTGGCAGAATTTATTATAAAATAGAGAGACGGGGACAGCCGGTCCCCCCCTTTTGAGCATTTATTACTTGAGATACAGGAGCAATAACTATGCCTGAGATACTCCGCCCCACAAACCCTGTCCCGGGGTATGACAACGTCTCGGGACGGCAGCCCATAAACCCCCAGGACCCGAACACCAATATCCGCAACGTGGTGGACCCCACAAGGGTCACCCGTGGGGACCAGCGCTCCGACCAGCAGCAGGCCGGGGACGCCTCTGTCTCCCACAGGGTCCGGTACGAGTCGAATTTTCTTACATTCCTCCAGCGCATGGCCAACGCCCCGGATTCGGCGTCGGCCATGCTGCGCCTGCTTCAGGGGCAGGGGCTGCAGGTCTCGTCGGGGATAACGGCGGGCCTCGCCGAGGAGCTCAAGGCCTTCCTCGACATGCTCCAAATGGACGAGGCCCAGCTTGCAAAGTTTCTGCAGAACCAGCTGATGAGCGGCCAGCGCTTCGGCGGGGCCCTGTTCGGGGCCCTGAGGAACGCCTTCCAGAGCTCCCAGTCCGAAATGTTCCGCACGGAGATTTTACAGTTTCTGCGCCAGTACAGCGACTGGTCCTCCACGGAGCACCTTGAGAGCCGTATGCTGCGCACATTATACGACATGACAAAGTCCCTGCCCTCCCACTGGGCAAACCAGCTGACGGACATGGCGGCCAAAATGGAGAACGGCATTGCCGCCCACGACCGGCAGGGGAACCTTGAGCTCCTCAGGGGCCAGGTCTTCCCCCTGATATCCGACTATGTGCGCCGCACCCACGACCACGGCATGGCAAGGGGCCTGCTCTCAATGCTGACCCTGGATATTGTACGCTACGAAAACGGCGCTGAGAACGGCCTTATACAGGCTTTCAGGCACCTTGGCAGCTATAATATATTCAAAGCCGACCTTGCCAGCCTCTCCGACGGGGATATAATGAGGCTTTTGAGGGACACTGAGTTTCTGAAGGCCTCAAGGTCGGATAATTTCACCCAGCGCTTCATAGAGCTGGCCCAGCGCTCCCTTCAGGGGGAGGGCGGCTCCGCGGCCCAGGACATTTTCAGAAGCCTTATGAGCTCCATACTAATAAATGAGAGCGTCTATATGCCCCTGCAGCACCTTATGCTCCCCTTCCAGTGGGAGGATAAGGCGGTGTTCTCGGAGATGTGGGTGGACCCGGACGCGGAGCACTCCGGGGGCCGGGAGGCCCCTGCCCCAAGGCTGCTTATAAAGATGGACATTGAGGGCGTTGGCCCCTTTGACCTTATTATAGACAGCGCCGCCGGGGGGAAGACCTCCCTGCAGGTCTCCTGCCCCCAGCAGGTTGCGGCCTTCTCCGGGGAGGTCAGCCGGGACCTGACGGACATACTCACCCGCAACGGCCTCACCCCCGGGGACGTGCGGGTTTCAGCCATGAAGCGGCCCATGAACATTTCGGACGCTTTCCCAAATCTATTCCAAGAGGTGAAGAACGGTGTCGATGTCAAGGTCTGAGGGAGAGGGCAGGCCGGTGCGCCAGCGGGCCGTGGCCCTGCAGTACGGCGTAAGCGATTCTGCCCCGGTGATAGTGGCCGCGGGCATGGGCCATCTTGCCGAAAAGATACTGGACGTGGCCCAGGAGAACGGCGTGCCCGTGTATGAGGACAACTCCCTTGCAACCATACTCTCCCAGCTGAACCTGGGCCAGGAGATACCCGCGGAGCTCTACAGGGCCGTGGTGGAGATATACGTGTACTTTCTCAATTTCGACTTTAACCGGCAGACCCAGGGCCTCAGGCAGCTGAGGAACCTGATACCCGGCCAGAACCAGGGCCATGCCCAAAGTCAGGAACAAAGCCAGCCCGGGGGCTCGCCCGGCGAGAATTAGGAGGACTGCTATATGTTTTTCAAGAAAAAGGAAAAGACGCCCAAGACCGGCCCCCTCTGCGTGCTGCTGGACAGCAACACCTCCCGGGTCCTGGCCCGGGGGACCCTGGAAGGGCCGCCTGAGGGCCTGAACATGCAGGTGAACATCATAGAAGGGGACCCCCTTTCGGTGGTCAACACCGAGCACGTGCAGATAGTCCCCGCCGACGAGGAGATATCCCCGAAGCTCGGGCATGTGATACACTACCAGGGCACCCACCTGGTGCTTGAGCCTTTAAGGGACCTTGTGGGCAATACCGTCCGGGCGAACCTGCGCATGCCCGTGGACTTCGACACCTTCATCTACCCCACTGACGGCTCCACCGGGCGCTACAGGGCCAAGAGCAACGACCTGAGCTGCGGGGGGATAAGCTTCTTCACTGACGGCAGTTTCAGGGTCGGGGACATTGTGGAGGTGGTTGTGCCCATCACCAAGGGCGGGCCCCTCATAATGCCCTGCGAGCTGCTGCGCGTCCGGGAGAACGACGACGGCTCCCGGTTCTGCGCCGCCAAGTTCACCGAGGTCCTAAACGAGCAGGAGAGCATGCTCCGGGAGGCGGTTTTCAACGTGCAGCTCAAGGCCATACAGCGCACCCGGCGCTGACAGGCCGCAGCCCCTCTGGCAAATTCCGGTAAATGCGTTAAATTTCTTGCATTATCACAGGAAATGGAATAAAATCTAGTTAAAGCATCTTTTGGAAGGGAGTGGTGAGGATACCCTTGGTAAATGTCCGTGCTCTGAAATATGTGATGACTTAGAGAAAGGGAAGAAAATGCTTACAAACATCAAAAAGCTGATAAAGCGCACCGCGGCCCTGGTCCTGTGCGCCATGCTCCTGCTGGGCGCCGTGCCCGCGGAGCTTATACCGGCGGCCTCGGCCGCTTCCTGGGCGGACCCGTACATGGCCCAGCTCAAGCAGTACGGCGTAATGGTGGGCGGCCGGCCCAACTCCGTTATAACCCGGGCCGAGATGGCCGCGGTCCTGAACCGCGCCTTCGGCTTCCGGCGCACCGGCCCCATCCCCTTTACCGACGTTAATAAAAACGCCTGGTACTATAACGACATCGTAGTCTCCTATAACGAGGGGATACTTGCCGGCACCAGCAGGACCACCGCCTCCCCCAACGCCCCCGTGACCCGGGAGCAGGCCCTGGCCCTTATAGGCCGCTGCCTCAGATACGAGGAGAGCAAGGGTGAGGTCACCGACTTCTCCGACGGCAAGACCTTCAGCAACTGGAGCGGCAAGTATGTGCGCTCGGCCCTTCTGGCCGGCGTCATAAGCGGGAACCCCTCCGGCTCCTTTAAGCCCAAGGCCTCCTCCACAAGGGGCGAGATAGCCAGAATGCTCTCCGTGGCCATGGGCACCCTTGTGAACAGCTCCGGGGTGAGCGAGCTCGGGGGCGTTTTCGGCAACGTCACCATAAACAGCCCCAACGTCACCCTCCGCAACACCACCATAGCCGGGGACCTGTACCTCACCGGCGGCGTGGGCCTCGGCAACGTTATACTGGATAACGTGAAGGTCCTGGGCCGCATTATCGTGGCCGGCGGCGGCGAGGGCGAGAGCGGCGAGGCAAGCGTGCTCCTCAATAACGTCACCGCCCGCAAAATGCTGGTGGACCCGGCCACGGGGCAGTACGTGTCCCTCAGGGCCCTTGGCAACACCAATATCCCCGAGACCATCGTGAAGTCCAACGCCTACATACAGGACGACGTGCGCAATAACAGCATGGGCCTGCAGAAGGTGATATTCGAGGGTCCCGAGGAGGGTAAGTTCACTATAGCGGGCAATATGAAGGAGGTCATCAACAAGGCCCCCGGCTCCACCCTGACAGTGGGCGACACCGGCACCGGCAGCGTCACGCAGATAACCGTGGACGAGGAGGCAGTGGACTCCAAGGTGCACCTG
>JAETSR010000052.1 GCA_021769555.1 Clostridiaceae bacterium | reverse complement strand
CCGGTGGGACCAGTGGGTCCAATATCTCCCTGCGGCCCTGTCGGGCCTATAGGTCCGGCGTCACCAGTGTCGCCTTTTGGCCCTGCGGGCCCCTGAACACCCTGGTCGCCCTTGTCACCTTTAGGACCCGTTACCCCCGAGGGGCCAGTGGGTCCAATATCTCCCTGCGGCCCTGTCGGGCCTATAGGTCCGGCATTGCCAGTGTCACCTTTTGGCCCTGCGGGTCCCTGAATACCCTGTTCGCCAGTATCGCCCTTGTCACCTTTTGTGCCAGCTTCACCCGGAATTCCTTTTTCTCCGGGTTCACCTTTTTCACCCACGGGGACGGCGAAATCTAAGGCATATCCCGTTTCGGTGGCCCGGACTCTTACGCCGGCAGCGTTTCCTGATGTCACATATCCAATGGTTACGGTTGGAATTGCCCCTTGTGGTCCTGTAGGGCCAGTGGGACCCGTGGGGCCGGTATCACCCTGGGGCCCAGCAGGTCCGGTGTCTCCCTTATCGCCTGTTGGCCCAGTTATGCCCTGTATGCCACGGGGACCGGGCTCACCGGGAGCTCCCTGGGGTCCGGCGGGGCCCTGAATTATTATGCGGTTTTCATTTGACAAAGGGCAAAAACGGCAGTTTTCCGGATTGCAGCTGTAATACTTCATATAAGATACTAACCCCTTTGCAAAAGCGTGATTTATATTTCCATATTATGCCCTTGATATCAGGTCTGTTCAGAAGCGCAGATTCATAAAGCTGAGCGAAAGTACGGATATGTGAAACCATCTGTCAATGGGTATTAATGGAGTGAAGAAAACAGCAGGACAATCAACGCAGGTGTTATTAAACTTTTTCTTTAATTTAGGCACAGAAGATTGTTAACCTATAAATATAATTTAGTTGACGATTTACGGCGGCTGTGATATACTTAGCGTCATCTGTGAGGTGAAAAAATGACGACGAAAGAAAAACTGCTGGAACTGTTTGAGGCAGGCAGGGGGGAGTATTTCTCCGGCGAGGACATTGCCCGCAGGTTCAGCCTGTCCCGCACCGCGGTGTGGAAAGCGGTGAAAGCCCTTAAAGAGGAGGGCTATGCCATAAGCGCGGTGACAAATAAAGGTTATTGCCTGTCGGAGCAGACGGATATACTATCGGCCCAGGGAATTCAAAAGTACCTGCGTCCTGAAATTGCAGGCATGGACATCTCCGTTCTGCCGGAGGCCGCCTCTACGAATACCATAGTCCGGGAAATGGCAAACGCCGGGCGGGACGAGGGATTTGCAGTACTGGCAAATTCCCAGACGGCCGGCCGAGGCAGATTTGGCCGGAGCTTCTTCTCACCGGAGGACACCGGGGTTTAT
>JAETSR010000051.1 GCA_021769555.1 Clostridiaceae bacterium | reverse complement strand
GAAAAGGGTGTGGACGTCACCGCCGGGGGCGCGATTTACAACCACTCCGGCCCTCAGGGCGTGGGCATCGGCACCGCCTCAGACAGCCTTACCGCCGTAAAGCAGGTGGTGTTTGACGACAAGATAGCCACCGGAGAGGAGCTTTTGAACGCCCTTAAAGCCAATTGGGAGGGTTATGAGCCCCTTTATGCATATGTAAACTCTGACAGAGTTCATCATTACGGCAACAACGACGACTACGCCGACGAGATTGCCCACTATGTCATGGCGACATACTGCAAGAATATAGAGCACCGTCCCACGCCTCACGGCGGCGAGTACATGCCCGGCGTGTTCTCCGTCACAAACAATGTCATGCACGGAACTGTCACCGCCGCGACACCTGACGGCAGAAAGGCCTACGAGCCCGTGTCCGACTGCATGGGCCCCGTGCACACCCAGTGCTGCTCACACGATACCTGCGGCCCCACGGCTGTTGCCCTGTCTGCGGCAAAGCTTGACCACTCAAGAATTGGCAACGGAATTATACTGAACTGGAAGTTCTCGCCCTCCGCCGTGTCGGGCGATACGGGCAGAGACAACTTAATCGGCCTCATGGACACCTATTTTGAGCACAACGGCATGCAGAGCCAGTTCTCAATTGTTGGCCGGGATATGATGGTGGCCGCCCAGAAAGAGCCGGAGAAGTATAAGGACCTTCTTGTCCGCATTGCCGGTTACAGCGCATACTTTGTAGAGTTGAGCACTGAGCTTCAGAATGACCTTATAGGACGTACAGAGCTGTCCTTTGACTAAAAAATTATGGAGGTTTGCAGCAAATGGAAGTAAGAAAACTTACAAGCGAAGAGAACATTGCCCAAAATGCCGACGCGTATAAAAATGCCTACCTCATAGATACAGACCCGAAACCCATTGAACCTGTGGACAGGGAGTGGGGTGTTGCCATATCCGGCAACACCCCCAACCCCTCGCCCTTTGAACGCATAAATAAAATCCTGTCCATAACGAAAAAGACCACAAACGGTTTTGTGGCCCCGGACAGGGCGGAGCTTGTCACCCAGAGCTATAAGGAGCACCCCGGCGAGCCGGTTATCCTCCAGTGTGCTTACGGCGTGGCAAACACACTGGATAACTCACCGATATACATCTTCCCCCACGAGCTTGTTGTGGGGTGCCTTGGCTGTGACAAAAAGGGAGCCCCCGTATTCCCGGAGTTCGGACTTAACTGGGTCGTGGACGAAATGCGGGACGGTCTTATGGACTACAGTGAGGAGCGCACCCACGACTACTTCTCCTACACCGAGGAGACGCAGAACCGCCTTGAGGCGCTGCGCGACTTCTGGAACGGCAGGACCGTGGAGGACATGACAAACGCCATGCTC
>JAETSR010000050.1 GCA_021769555.1 Clostridiaceae bacterium | reverse complement strand
GACTCCATTGTGCTGCTGGAAGATATGAAAGACGGGATTTTATATTCCAATATCCTCTTGAAGCTGTACTTAAAATCGCTGAAAAACGGCGGGAAGTTGCAGCTTGACGAGCATATTCCCTACACAGCGCAGATGATAGCGACACTGACCCGCCACCAGATAGGGACGGTTGAAAGGGCTTTGGAGATTTTCCGGCAGTTGGGGCTTGTGGAGCAGCTTGACAGCGGGGCTTTTTATATGACCGACATTGAACTGATGATAGGACAGTCCTCTACCGAAGCCGAGCGAAAACGGGCTGCAAGGCTGGAAAACAAGGTACTTTTACCGCCCCGGACAAAAGGCGGACATTTGTCCGACATTCGTCCACCAGAGATAGAGTTAGAGAAAGAGATAGAGATAGAAAAAGAGAGAGAGGGAGAAACGGGACACCCCGCCCCCGCTGCTTATGGCAGATACAACAATGTGATACTGACCGATACAGAGCTATCCGGGCTGAAAACAGAGCTGCCCGACAAGTGGGAGTATTACCTTGACCGGCTTTCCTGCCATATCGCTTCCACCGGGAAGCAGTACCACAGCCATGCAGCCACCATTTACAAGTGGGCGCAGGAGGACACTGCCAAAGGCAAGGCTGCCCCGAAACAGGGCATACCCGATTATTCATGTAAGGAGGGCGAGAGCTTATGAAAAACGAGATTGAATCTATGATTACGGACATTACAACCACTACCGCCGAAGCGGAGGACTACACAGGCGAGGACGGGCTTTTATACTGCGGCAAGTGCCATACGCCCAAAGAAGCCTACTTTGCAGATGGAAAGACCTGTTTCGGGCGTGACCGCCACCCAACAGACTGCGACTGCCAGCGGGCAGCCCGTGAAAAGCAACAAGCCGCCGAAAGCAGACAGAAGCACCTTGAAAAAGTGGAGGACTTGAAACGCCGGGGCTTTACCGACCCCGCTATGCGGAACTGGACATTTGAGCATGACAACGGCAGAAACCCACAGACCGAAACCGCCCGCTTTTATGTGGAGAGCTGGGAAACCATGCAGGCTGAAAATATCGGCTACCTGTTCTGGGGCGGTGTGGGGACAGGAAAAAGCTACCTTGCCGCCTGTATCGCCAACGCCCTTATGGAAAAAGAGGTTGCCGTTCGCATGACAAACTTTGCAACGATACTCAATGACCTTGCCGCCAGCTTTGAGGGCAGGAACGAATATATTTCCCGCCTTTGCAGCTCCCCCCTGCTGATACTTGATGATTTCGGTATGGAGCGAGGGACAGAATACGGGCTGGAACAGGTTTACAGCGTGATTGACAGCCGTTACCGAAGCGGCAAGCCGCTGATCGCCACGACCAACCTCACGCTGGAGGAATTGCAGCACCCGCAGGACAC
>JAETSR010000049.1 GCA_021769555.1 Clostridiaceae bacterium | reverse complement strand
GTTTACCTCAACGGCTCCCTCGCGGGTCATTTTCTGCGTGACTTTCTCACGCGCTTTATACTGTTTTATTTGTCTGTCCCTCCAATCCGCGCCCTTGCAAGGGCGCAATACTCGGCATTTATCTCAATGCCTATATAATGCCTGTGAAGCTGCTTCGCGGCTGCCCCCGTCGTGCCGCTGCCGAAAAAGGGGTCAAGCACAACGCCGCCTTTCGGACAGCCCGCCTTGATACAGGTTTCGGCTAACTTTGGCGGGAACGCGGCGAAATGCCCGCCCTTGTAGGGTACGGTATTGATAAGCCACACGTCCCGCCTGTTCCGCATGGTCGGCATGAGGGCTTCGTCGTAGTAGCTACCGCTCCTTGCCCGGTTAAGCCCCTGTACTTTCCCCTGTCCGGGTACTTCGTCCGCATATTTCTGTCCCGCGCTGCGCCCGGTGCGGTACCGCGCCGCCGTTGTGGGGGCTAACGGTTCGGCTATGGCTGCTGCGTCATAGAAATACTTCTTTGACTTCGTAAGCAGAAAGATATGTTCATAGCAGCGGGTAGGGCGGTCTTTCACGCTCTCCGGCATGGGGTTCTCTTTCTGCCAGATAATATCGCTCCTTAAATACCACCCGTCAGCGCGTAGGGCAAAAGCCAAGAGCCACGGAATACCGATTAAGTCCTTTTGCTTGCAGCCCGCCGCCTGTCTTGCGATTGATACGGCTTGACCGTTCCTCCCTCTGGGGTTCTTCGGGTCTGCATGGTAGCCTTTATTCCCTGTGCCGCAGTAGGTGTCCGCGATATTCAGCCAGAAAGTACCGTCGGTATGCAGTACCCGGCGCACTTCGCGGAAAACTTCGGTAAGCCTGTCAATGTACTGCTCCGGCGTGTCCTCCCGCCCAATCTGTGCGTCAAGCCCGTAATCCCTAAGTGCGTAGTAGGGCGGGCTTGTGACGCAACAGTGTACGCTTTCCTCTGGAAGCTCCCGCAAGGCATAGAGCGCGTCCCGGTTGATGATTGTGTCTGTCCTTAACTCTGTCATGCTTCGCCCACTTCCTCCGGCTTCGTCGTCATTACCCGGTAAAGCTCGGTGTCTTTCGGGAAGCGGTCTACAAAGGGCAGCACCAAGTTACCGTAGAAGATAAGCCCCTCGCCCGCTTCGGTGTGGGTGACATACTTCATCTGCTGCGGGGAGATATTGAGCTGCTTCGCAAGGATAGCCCGGTCGCCCGCCGCCTGATTGAGCATGAGGACAAAATCGCTGTTCTCAAAGATATTCTCTACTTCGCGGGAAGCAAGCAAATCTTTGACGTTCTGCGTGATTGCTGTGGGTATGCCGCCCCATTTACGGAAACGCTTCCAAATCTCCACGCTGTACGCGGCGGTCTGTTCCTCTTTCAAGAGAAGATGAAATTCGTC
>JAETSR010000048.1 GCA_021769555.1 Clostridiaceae bacterium | reverse complement strand
CTTTTGCCCCCTTTGTCCCCGCTACCCCCTTGGCTTTGACGGCATAAAGGCGCAGGGATTCAAGCGAGGTGAGGGGCTGGCATCGCGTATAAGGGAGGAGCCCCCAATGGGAGGTCGAATACGCTCCGCAGAATTCATAGGCAAGTTCGACCAATAGTGAGAAAGGGAGCGTAAGAGAAAGCTGTAGCAAAAGATACTCCGGGGTGCAGCAGTAAACTCCTCTACACAGCTTGACAAGGGAACCCGCAGGAATTGAGGTGCTCCAGACATGACCAATTTGAAGCATCGATGCGGGGCGGGCAGAGGCGTTTGAAACAAGGACGTGGAGTGGGAAAGAAAGATTGCGAAGACAGCCGTTGCGCAGCTCCATCAGCGACTCGGCCTGGAGAGACATGTCTGGGGCGGCCTTAACCCAGGCGGCCTTTACGCCAAGAAGTTCGGAATCCCTCGGCACCGGTACGAGATGACCAAGAGACGTGGGGCCGAAGTCCCGAAGACCGTTCCAGTATTCGTATGCTGATTGGCCGCAAAGGCATAAGGTATCCATGGGATAAGCCTATATGCCAGTCGGCAACAATAGCATATGATTGGTGTGGAGAAAAAAGTGGTATGACAGTAATATGACAATGGGATTCTATGCAGTATAGATGCATATAATTACCTTAATATCTCATATTAGTAGTGATTTTATGCAAATATCTATTTATCAATAGCATAAACGGAAGGCATTATGTCAACTAGCCATCCCTAGGCAGGCCCTCGGAAGGCCCATCTCCCTTCCGGTATCAAGAGCTCCGTTGGCTCCAATCATCCTGGTCACCTTGGCCGTCATTCGCCCAAAACGGTCCTTTGCTGGCCGCATGTGAGGGTCGTGCGGGACTACCCGGCCCCACGGAGGGCATTCTGGGGAGTTGGGATATTTATCAAATTACTAAAAACGCAGGTCATGCCCTCATGCCCCTCCCGCGGTTTTCCAAACCCCGGCCCCATGGCCCCAAGCTATCCCGCACGACCTTGCGATGCGGCCACTTTGACCCCTCATTCGTCGAAAAGCACCTTTGGACGCCTCCGTCCGTCCGCTCCGCGCCCGATGGCACCCTTCCCGGCTCGCCCCACCCCCCACAACGCAAAACGGCCCCGCCCGCAAAGCTGCTGCGGGTAGGGCCGTTCTTACTACCAGGACTTCCTAGCTTGCCGCTTCTTCCCAGCCTTAGAGCTTCTGGAAGATCTCGGCAAGCATACCGTCGGGGCCGGTCACCATGGCGGAGCGCACGTGACCGAACACGGCGATGACACTCTCGACGGGCTCGGCAACGACCTCAAAGCCGTTGTCGCGGGCCTTCTGAAGGGTGGCGTCCAGGTCGGCGACCGGGTAGCCCAGAGCAAAAATGCCGGCGTTCTCGGGCACCGCGGTGGTCACCTGCTC
>JAETSR010000047.1 GCA_021769555.1 Clostridiaceae bacterium | reverse complement strand
TCTTTGATGCCCACCAATTCAATGGATTTCAAAAGCTCCTTGAAGTTCTCGCTTTCAACATCCACGGAAAAATTGTTGTAGCTGGATTTCTCCAGATAGGCCGGGTGGAGGGTGATAAAATAGGACTCGCCCTCTTTCGGGGTGGGCAGAGTTTTCCGCGCCGCCTCGTCAGGGGCCGTGAGGCGCTTCTCAAAAATCTGCGTGATAGCAGTTCCGGCAGGCCCCTCCTTGGCGGCGGTCAGGGCTTCGTCCTTATCCTGACCGGGAGGGTCTGTCTCTGCCGTACCGCCTTTTTGGGCCTCTCGCTCCGCTTTGTCAGCATTGGCGAGGTCAGTCAGGGAAATGGGTTGGCCGGACTTCGCTTGGGCCTCCAGCTCGGCAACGGTAGGTGTATCCTTTTCACCGGGGGCGGCAGGAGTCTTGTCCTCCTTGGGCGTATCGCCGGGGGCGGCAGGAGCCTTGTCCTCCTTGGGTTTCTCGCCGGGGGCGGCAGGGGCCTTGTCCTCCTTGGGCTTCTCACCGGGGGCGGCAGGGGTCTTGTCGTTCTTGGTCTTATCGCCAGGGACGGCGGGGGTCTTGTCGTCCTTGGTCGTATCGCCGGGGGCGGCAGGGGCTTTGTCCTCCTTGGGCTTCTCACCGGGGGCGGCAGGGGTCTTGTCGTCCTTGGTCATATCGCCGGGGGCGGCAGGGCTTTTGTCCTCCTTGGTCTTATCGCCAGGGGCGGCGGGGGCCTCTGCACTCTTGGTCATATCCTTATCGGGGACAGGCTCAAGGAGCTTGCCGGGGATGGGAGCGTTGGGGTTGTTCTTCACCGCCTTGCGGTAGGCGATGGCCTCCTGCATGGTCATCTCATAGACATGGGCGGGGATGTCCGGCTTCTTCGCCAGCTCACTGGCCCTGCGGCGGCGGTAGCCGGACAAGAGCTGATACTCGCCGTCGTCCCGCTGGCGCAGAATGACAGGCTCCTTGACGCCGCTGCTCTCAATGCTGAGTACCATACTGCCCAGCGATTTGTCCTGGGGCTTTGCGATGAACACGTTGGGCAGGTCATGGATTTTGGACAGCGGGATCACCTGGAGCTTCGCCTGGGTCGGGGTTTTGCTGATTTCATTTGCCATTTATAGTCCTCCTGATTAAAAATATTTGCTAAAAAATACGTCTCATGGTGAGACGCATTTCTCAACACAAGGTTGGGTTTTCCCCGCCTGCCTGGATGTGCCAGTCATCCGCTGGGGGGAGCGTGGCGCAGTAGGCGATCAGGGCATCCATGCTGGCCTCTTGTTTGCCAGTCGGATAGATTGACCAGCCGCGCTCATAGGCGGCGAGTTCCTGTTCGCCGTCCTCCGTGTACAGAAACAATTTGAGGACGCGCCCATTGTCGATGCCGTCCGGGGAATTGATGTCGCAGATTTTCGCGGCAAAGGGCAGGCTGTCCACAGTCCCGCCCAGCCAATTTCTCCAGACGCAATCTGTCGTTATCGTGTGTTTGGGCATCTTTTTTCCCTCCAAAAAATGCGTCTCACGGTGAGCAATGCCATTAAGTTAACCAATAAATTCCAAAAGAAAGAAAAAAAGCCTTGACAAAGGCAAAAAAATGTGCGGCAAGGCCCTGAAAACGAGATTGAT
>JAETSR010000046.1 GCA_021769555.1 Clostridiaceae bacterium | reverse complement strand
CTTGCCCGAGCCTGATCTTCTGCTTCCGCGTGGGCTTCTTGCCGTTTCTCATGTGCTGCCTCCTTTGCTTTTCCGGGGAGGCTGTGGTAGAGTAGAGGGGAGCGGCGAGGGCGCTCAATGAAGAAATACGAGTCAAAGATCGAGATTGAGGTTTCCGTTGTGCAAGAACAGAAACCCGGCCTTCTCTATGCTTCGGTTTCGGAACTCTCGAAGCACCGATGCCGCGCTTGCGGCGTTCCCATGCGGCGGACTGGCCTCCGCCGCGTGGTGCTGTGCCCCGTGTGCGGGGCGAGGAACGAATTGAAGTAAAGGGGGTGAAGCCCTCGCCGCTCCCTTCTACTCTACCGACCGACCTCCTTTTCTGCTTTCCTTTTCGCCTGGGGTGTGGTATGCTGTTCTTGATTAACTTTTTAATCCTCTTTCATTGTAACTCGGAACTCCGAGTAAGTCAAGAACTTTTTCGGATTTCCGAGCAAAAAATTTCGACATTCCGAACGGAGGTATTTTATGGACACGATAGGCAAGCGGGTACGCGCTGCACGTCAAGAGCTCGGCCTCACTATGAAGCAGTTGCACGACTTGACGGGACTCTCGACCGGGAACATTAGCGACATTGAAAACGATCGAAACACGCCTTCGGTCGCTTCGCTCGTCCCTCTTGGGCGGGCCTTGAAGCGTTCCTTAGATTGGCTTCTCACGGGCGAGGAACCGATCGCTCGGAGTAACGAGCAGACCTTAACCTGCGACGGCGAGGAGCTGTCTCAAATAGAGGCCGACTTGATCGCCATGTTTCGCCTCCTCCCGGAGGGCGCTCGGAAGGAGGTCTTCGATCTCGTTCATTTCAAGTACACACGCCTCGAGGCCGGGGAAAAAGAGTCTATTTACTGGACATATACCGAAGGGAGCGCCGACGAGAAAAGCGGCCCCGCCGAAGGCCGTGAGGCCCGCGACGGAACCGCCTGATTTTTTGCGCCTGTATGATTAAATAATAAATCAAAATATTGTCACTTTGCTAAATGGGCCCGACGCCGCCTCACGATGCCCGGAAACGCTTGAAACAAGCCAAAGTGACAGAGGTGACGGCGTTTCGATTGAAATGTCACTTTGCCCCGGGCTGATTTCCTGCGCCCAGGGCTCGGCCCCGCTCGCCCTTGCACGGCTGGAATAACACCTTGTAACGCTCCGGCCCGCGCCGATCGCGGTGATGGAGACCCCCAAAACGGGGCTTTTAACGCTCCCGCCGTTAATTTCTGCACGGTTTAACGCCCTGTTCGCACGGCCCGCCCCTTGTCTTTTCCGGGCCCGTCTGCTATAATCTCACCATGGGCCGCAAAGCCCGCCCTCTTGCGTCTGCTGCTGCTGCTGACTTCCGGGGCGGGTGGAGCGGCCCTTCTGCCTTGTATGGCTTGAAATAGGCCGTTTTCCGGCCTCCTGGGCCCTCGTGTACGTCCAGCGGCCCCGCCGCCGTCCTGGGCCCCTCCTGGGCTGTCCAGGGCATAAAAAAAGAGCGCCGACCGCGTCGACGCCCCCGTCTCAAGTTGTCCGAGAATTGAGCCCCCGCTCGCGGGCCCGTCCCGGTTGAAAATGCCCCGTTTCCCGCTGAAATAGCGGGTTTTCTCATGTCTTCCCGTGCCATCCCGGTTTATCCCGCGTTTCTCAAATATCCTGTCTCTCTACAC
>JAETSR010000045.1 GCA_021769555.1 Clostridiaceae bacterium | reverse complement strand
CCTGCATGAAGTCGGAATTGCTAGTAATCGCGGATCAGCATGCCGCGGTGAATACGTTCCCGGGCCTTGTACACACCGCCCGTCACACCATGAGAGCCGGTAACACCCGAAGTCAGGAGCCTAACCGCAAGGGGGGCACTGCCGAAGGTGGGATTGGTGATTAGGGTGAAGTCGTAACAAGGTAGCCGTATCGGAAGGTGCGGCTGGATCACCTCCTTTCTAAGGAGCTAGAGGTACGAAGGTACCAAAAGTGACTGAAAAGGTCAGGGACAAGGTAAGCTGGAGACGGGAGCATGTTGTTTAATTTTGAAGGTGAGAGCCTTCAGACAGTTGGGGGTGTAGCTCAGCTGGGAGAGCACCTGCCTTGCACGCAGGGGGTCAGGAGTTCGAACCTCCTCATCTCCACCAAGTGTAATGTGGGCGCATAGCTCAGGTGGTTAGAGCGCACGCCTGATAAGCGTGAGGTCGGTGGTTCGAATCCACTTGTGCCCACCAGGTCCAAATCTCGAAAGGGAAGAGGACAACAAAAGTCTAGTCTCCGAAGCGTAACTCTTAAAAAGAAAGATGCGGTTCCGCGAAGCGGAATGACAGAACTGGTTCTGTCAAGCAACTTTCTTGGAGATGTCTCGCTTCGAAGAAGCGAGACATCGGGACCTTGAAAATTGAACAAAGAGAAGCTGCGAAAATTGAGGTAAGAAACTACAATTTTTGCTGAGGAAGAACACATAAGGTCAAGCTATAAAGGGCGCAGGGCGAATGCCTTGGCACCAGGAGCCGACGAAGGACGCGGTAAGCTGCGAAAAGCTGCGGGGAGTTGCAAGCAAACTATGAGCCGCAGGTATCCGAATGGAGCAATCCGGCCGGTAGAGATGCCGGTCATCATACAGTGAATCCATAGCTGTATGAGGGGAACCCCCTGAACTGAAACATCTAAGTAGGGGGAGGAAGAGAAATCAACCGAGATTCCGCAAGTAGTGGCGAGCGAACGCGGAAGAGGCCAAACCGTTTGTAGAAATACAGGCGGGGTTGTGGACTGTGTAAAGTAACTTGGACCCTAGCCGAACTGCATGGGAAGGCAGGCCGGAGAGCGTGAGAGCCGCTTAGGCGAAAGGGAAAGAGAACTGACAGTATCCAGAGTACCGCGGGACACGAGGAATCCCGTGGGAAGCCGGGGGGACCACCCTCCAAGCCTAAATACTCCCTGGTGACCGATAGCGTAAAGTACTGTGAAGGAAAGGTGAAAAGGACCCCGGGAGGGGAGTGAAAGAGAACCTGAAACCCTGTGCCTACAAGCACCTGGAGCGCGTCAAGGCGTGACAGGGTACTTTTTGTAGAACGGTCCGGCGAGCGTATGTAACGTGCAAGGTTAAGGACTTCAGGTCCGGAGCCGCAGCGAAAGCGAGTCTGAAAAGGGCAAGGAGTACGTTGCATAGGGCCCGAAACCGGGTGACCTATCCATGGTCAGGCTGAAGTGGAGGTAAAACTCCATGGAGGGCCGAACCGACCTCCGTTGAAAAGGCGGCGGATGAACTGTGGATAGCGGAGAAATTCCAATCGAACCCGGATATAGCTGGTTCTCCCCGAAATAGCTTTAGGGCTAGCGTTGTGTATCATTACCGGAGGTAAAGCACTGAATGGGCTAGGGGGCGAAAGCCTACCGACCCCTATCAAACTCTGAATGCCGGATAATGCGAGCACAGCAGTCAGACAG
>JAETSR010000030.1 GCA_021769555.1 Clostridiaceae bacterium | reverse complement strand
AAGGGCGGAATCGAGCGCAGCCACGAGTATATCCGCGTCGTGCTGCCCAAAGGCCGCTCCTTTGACCTGCTTACCCAAGAAAAAGTTACAAGGCTCATGAACAATATTAACAGCGAGCGCAGGGATAGTCTCAACGGACATTCTCCTTTTGGGCTGTCTATTTACATGAAATAATTATATTCAGCTATAGGCTAAGACTATAGAAACAGCAAAGAGCAGGCCCTTGCGAGCCTGCCCCCAGAAAAATATTCACACCTCCTCAACCGGAAGCCCCAGGGTGCGCCGCACCTCCTGAATATAGAGCCTGCCAATCCGGCTCAGCACCGTGCTTTTCCGGGTAATATACCCCAGCTCCATGGTGCTGCTCTCCTCCACTGAGTCCGCCCGGAAGGGCACCGCCAGGCAGCCTTCTCCATTTAGCTCCGCGCAGATGATGCCCGAACAGAGGGTGTAGCCGTTCAGCCCCACCATCAGGTTCAGCATGGTGGCCCGGTCATTGGCCTTGATGACCCGGGCGTACTCCATTGTACTCAGAATCTCCTCCGCGAAGTAAAAGGACGCGCCATCCCCCTGCTCGAAAGAGAGGCAGGGATAGTCCTGCAGGTCGTCAAAGCCGATGGAATCCCTCTTAGCCAGAGGGTGCCCGGACCAGAGGTACACATAGGTTGGGCAGCTGGTCAGCGGGTGGAACTCCAGCCCGCCCGTGCGTAAAAGCTTTTGGATAGCCGCCCGGTTGAAGTCGCTGAGATAGAGGACGCCAATTTCGCTGCGCATGTTGCCCACGTCCTGAAGCACCTCCCTGGTCTTCGTCTCCCGGATGGCGAACTCGTACCGGGAGGTGTCAAAACGCTTTACCAGGTCCACAAATGCCTTTACGGCAAAGGAATAGTGCTGGGTGGAGACCCCGAACTTCTTTTTCAGGCTCTGGGCCTTTCCATATTTGTCCATCAGCGACTGGTACTCCTGGTACACCTGCCGGGCGTGCAGCAGAAACTCTGCCCCGTCCTGGGTCAGGGCGATGCCACGGCCGCTACGGTAAAACAAGGTGATGCCCAGTTCCTTTTCCACCTCCTGCAAAGCGCTGGTCAGGGATGGCTGGGCCACATACAAGACTTCTGCGGCTTTATTTATGGAGCCTGCTTCCGCTATGGTAATGATGTAGTGTATCTGCTGCAAGGTCATAGGGTACCGCCTCTTTCATCATAGTAACGGACTATATGAGCCTCAGCCGGGAGAAGTCCGTAACACTCTCCAGGGCCTCCACCACCAGCGCCAGCCCTCTCTCGTCCTCTGCGGTGAAGCGGGCTTTTTCCGGGCTGTCAATGTCCAGCACGCCCACAATCCGCCCGCCGCTGTGGATGGGCAGCACAATCTCCGAGCGGGAGGCGCTGTCGCAGGCAATATGGCCCGGGAACGCGTGGACGTCCTCCACTCGTTGTACCCGGTCCTGGGCTACGGCGGCGCCGCAAACCCCTTTGCCGATTTCAATACGCACACAGGCAATCTTGCCCTGAAAGGGGCCCACCAAAAGGCTCCCTTTGTCCATCAGGTAGAACCCCGTCCAGTTCACACGCTCCAGCCCCTCCCATAGGATGGCGGCGGCGTTGGAGAGCAGGGGCACAAAGTCCCGGTCAATCTCCGCCAGGGATTGTATCTGTTTGGCCATCAGTTCATAGTTTGGCATATTTCCTCCTTAGGACAGCCGCTTATACAGATGGTTGCCAATCATCTGTATGAGCTGTACAAATATAATTAGGATTACCGAGCAGACCACCAGGTAGTCCGTCCGATACTGCTGGTAGCCGAAGCGGATGGCGATATCGCCGATACCGCCGCCCCCCACGGTCCCCGCCATGGCCGAATAGCCCACCAGGGAGATGATAAGCAGCACCACCCCATTCAAAATGCGGGGTACGGACTCCTTGATGTACACCCGCCAAAGAATCTGCCAGTCTGAGGCCCCGAAGGACCTGGCCGCCTCGATGACTCCGGGGTCCGTCTCCCGCAGGGCGGTCTCTATCACCCTGGCAATGAAGGGGATAGCCGAGAGTGTCAGGGGCACAATGGAGGCCGTGGTCCCTATGGCCTTGCCCACCACCAGCCGGGTAAAGGGTATCACCAGCACCAGCAGGATGATGAATGGGAAGCTGCGGAACACGTTGATGAGAAAGCTCAGCAGCTCGTATACCGGCCGGATTGGGTGCAGGCCGTCCGGGGCGGTAAGGGTCAAAATGATTGCGGGGATAAAGCCAATCACCACGGACAGCAAAGTGGACCAAAACACCATGTACACCGTCTGCCACAGGGCCGTCAGGATGACCTCGGTCATGCCGGTGTTATTCAAAATCCCGCCCATTACTTCAGCACCTCCCAAGTGATATTTTTCGACGTGAGGAAATTGCAGACCTGCTCCCGGTCCCCCTCCTCAATGTTCAGCACCAGGCTGCCAAACACCTTGTCCCGAAAATCTTCCAGCTTTGCCCAGCAGATGCTGAAATCCCTGCCCAGCTCCCGGGCCATCTGGGTGACGACCGGCTGCTCGGAGCCCTCCTCGCCCACAAAGAATATCTGGATGTTCACCCCAGTATCGGGCAGAAGCTCTGAACGGTCCCGGAGGAACGCCTGAATCTCCGGCTGCTTGGGCCGGATGAACAGCTCCTCCGGCCGGCCCTCGGACAGCACGCTGCCGTTATAGAGGAAGGCTACGCGGCTGCATATCTGCTTGACCACCTCCATCTGGTGGGTCACTACCACGATTGTCAGCCCCAGCTCCCGGTTTATCTTCTGCAGCAGGGCCAAAATCTCCTTTGTTATCTCCGGGTCCAGGGCGCTGGTGGCCTCGTCGCAGAGAAGGAACTGCGGGTCCAGCACCAGGGCCCGCGCGATTGCCACCCTCTGCTTCTGCCCGCCGGAGAGCTCCCGGGGCCGGGCATGGAGCTTATCCTCAAGGCCTACCAGGCGCACCAGCTCCTCGATTTTCCTGCGGCTCTCCGGGGACTTGGGCTTTTGGCCCCAGAACTTCATGGGCAGGGCGATATTGCCGTACACGTCCAGCCGCTCCAAAAGGTTGAAGCTCTGGAAAATCATGCCCATGCGCTTTTGCAGCAGCCGCAGGGATTTCTTGTCTCCGCTGGGCGAGCCGTCTACCAGGATTTCGCCGGAATCGTAGGGCTCCAGTCCGTTGATACAGCGCAAAAGGGTGGACTTCCCCGCGCCGCTCTGCCCCACGATGCCGTAAATCTCATGGTCCTCAATTTTAAGCGAAATTCCCTTCAGGACCGTAAGGTCCCGAAAGGATTTCCGCACGTTTTGTAGTTCTATCACGGGGCCTCGATAAAGGACGGTATCACCGCGCTCTTATAGGTGCTCTCTATGTACTCCTTCACGGCGTCGGACTGAATCGCCGCGACCAGCGCTTTGGTCTTCTCGCTGTCCTCGTTCCCCTGCTTCACCACCACGAAATTGGTGCGCCGCACAGTGGAGTCCTCGTCAAACTCCTCAATGTCCAGGGCCGGGTGCTTGTCGGGCAGCTCCGCGCCGATGGCATAGTTGCCGTTGATTGCCGCCGCGTCCAAATCCGGCAGGGACAGGGGCAGGCTGGCGGCCTCCAGGGTGGTTATCTTGTAGCCGTGGGGGTTGGCCTCCTTGTCGTCCGTGAGGGACTCGGCGGTAACATTGGGGTCTGTACCGAAATCGCCCAGGGAGTTGAGCAGCTTCTTCTGCACCAGCAGTTCCAGGCCCCGGGTCATGTTGTCGGTGTCGTTGGGCACGCCTATCTCGGCCCCGTCGGGCAGCTCGTCAAGAGAGCTGTACTTCTCGGAGTAGATGCCCATAGGCTCGATATGCACCCCGGCCACCGCCGCCAAATGCAGTCCGGCCTCCTCGTTCTGGGTGTTCATGTAGCCCAGGGTCTGGAAGTAGTTGGCGTCCAGCTCGCCCTCCTCCAGGGAGGTGTTGGGCAGCACATAGTCCTGGAAGACCACAACCTCCAGCTCCCAGCCGTCTTTTGCCAGCTCGGCCTTCACGGCATTTTCCAGGATGTCCGCGTGTGGCACCGGGTTCACGCCCACAGTTATCTTCTTGTCGCCGGAGGCAGTGCTCTCCGCGCTGGCGGAGCTTTCAGAGCTCCCTGAACTCTCCGAGGACGTTCCACCGTCCCCGCCGCAGGCCGCCAGGGCCAGCAGCAGCGCCGCGATAAGCGCCAGACTTACGATTCGTAAAAGTTTCCGTTTCATCGTTTACCTTGCTCCTTTATGTATATAGTGTAGCGTTTCCTTTCTGAAGCGCAAGCCTATTATACCCGGCGGCGGTGTTTTTGTCCAATACCTGGAATGAATATTGGGTTATAGGCTGGGCCTATAGCCCACTGCCCCCTTCATCTCCCGTACATAAGCGGCAATCTGCTCCGGCGCATCCTTCCCAAACCGCTCTAGCAGCTTGATAATCGCCGACCCAACGATAGCGCCGTCCGAAAGGGCGGCCATTCTTTTTGCCTGCTCTGGGGTGGAGATGCCGAACCCAATGGCGCAGGGCACAGAGGTATTCTCCCGCACCACTTGTATAATAGCGTCCAAATCTGTGGTGATCTCCGAGCGGGTCCCCGTGACCCCCAGACTGGACACGATGTACAGGAACCCTTTCGCCTCCCTGGCAATCATGGCGATACGGTCCGCCGAGGTAGGCGCGACTAGAGAAATCAGGTCAATGCCATATTTTCGGCAGGCAGGCGCGAACTCCTCCTTCTCCTCAAAAGGCAAGTCAGGCAGGATAAGCCCGTCCATGCCAACGTCCGCGCAGGTGGAGACGAACCGCTCTGTTCCATAGGAGAACACCACGTTGGCGTAGGTCATAAACACCATCGGCACAGTTACGTCCCGGCGCAGGTCCCGCACCAAATCAAAGATTTTATCCGTGGTGGTCCCGGCTTTCAGCGCCCGCAGGTTTGCCCCCTGTATCACTGGCCCCTCGGCGGTTGGGTCGGAGAAGGGTATGCCCAACTCAATGAGGTCCGCCCCAGCCCCCGCCATAGCCCGGACGACCTTTGCGGTAGTCTCCAAATCCGGGTCCCCGCAGGTGACGAAGGGGATAAACGCCTTGCCCTTCTCAAACGCCTTTGCGATATTACTCATAAATATCCTCCCCTCTGTACCGGGCGATAGCCGCCACGTCCTTGTCGCCCCGCCCTGAAATGGTAATCACGATGATTTGCTCCTTCCCCATCGTCGGGGCCAGCTTCATGGCATGGGCCACGGCGTGGGCCGATTCAATCGCCGGGATAATCCCTTCCATACGGCTGAGATACTCGAAAGCCTCCACCGCCTCATCGTCCGTAATGGCAACGTACTCTGCCCGGCCCGTGTCGTGGAGCCAGGCGTGCTCCGGGCCGATGCCGGGGTAGTCCAGCCCCGCCGAGATGGAGTATACCGGCGCTATCTGCCCGAACTCGTCCTGGCAGAAATAGGATTTCATGCCGTGGAAGATGCCCTCCCGCCCGGTGGCGATGGTGGCGGCGGTCTCGAAGGTGTCCGTGCCCCGGCCCGCCGCCTCGCAGCCAATCAGCCGCACAGATTTGTCTTCAATAAAGTGGTAGAAGCTGCCCATAGCGTTGGAGCCCCCGCCCACGCAGGCCAGCACTGCGTCCGGGAGCCGCCCCTCCTTCTCCATGAGCTGGGCCTTTACCTCCCGGGATATCACCGCTTGAAAATCCCGGACGATGGTGGGGAAGGGGTGGGGGCCCATCACCGAGCCCAGGCAGTAGTGGGTGTCGTCAATGCGCCGGGTCCACTCCCGCATGGCCTCGCTGACCGCATCCTTGAGGGTGGCAGTGCCAGTGGTGACAGGCACCACCTCTGCCCCCAAAAGCCGCATACGGTAGACGTTCAAAGCCTGTCGCTCTGTGTCCTCTTTCCCCATGAACACCACGCACTCCATGCCCATCAGCGCCGCCGCTGTAGCTGTAGCGACCCCATGCTGGCCCGCGCCGGTCTCGGCGATAAGCCGGGTCTTGCCCATCTTTTTGGCAAGCAAAGCCTGGCCCAGCACGTTGTTAATTTTGTGGGAGCCGGTATGGTTCAAGTCCTCCCGCTTGAGATAGATTTTCGCCCCACCCAGGTCTTCCGTCAGCTTTTTGGCGAAGGTCAGCCGGGAGGGCCTGCCCGCGTACTCGTCCAGCAGCTCCGTTAGCTCCCGGTTGAAGCCCGGGTCGTTCTTATAAAAATCATAGGCCTTTTCCAGCTCAATCACGGCGTTCATCAAAGTTTCCGGGATGTACTGCCCGCCGTGGATGCCGAAGCGCCCCTTTTTCTCGCTCATTCTCTCTCATCCTTTCTCACCGCGGCAACAAATGCCGCCATTTTTTCCGGGTCCTTGCGCCCGTCCGTCTCAATACCCGAGCTCACGTCCACCCCCCAGGGGGAGAGCTTTTTCAGGGCCAGCCCTACATTCCCTGGGGTCAGCCCTCCCGCCAGCAGGTAGGGCCGCTGGATTTCCCCGATGAGCCCCCAGTTGAAGCTAAGCCCTGTCCCCGCGCCGGAGTCCAGCAAAATCATATCCGCGTCGCTCTGCTTGGCCCGCTCCATGTCCTCCCGGGACTTTATGCGAAACGCCTGCCAGACCGGCTTATCCGTCAGGTTCCGCAGGCGGTGGAGATAGGCCGCGTCCTCGTGCCCGTGGAGCTGGGCAATGTCAATGACCCCCTGGTTCAGCAGCCAGGCAACCTGGTCGGCGGGCTCGTTCACGAACACCCCTACCGCCTTGATGGAGGGGTCCAGCCCCTCCCGGAGCTTCATAACCTCCGAGGGCAACACCATCCGGGAGCTTTTCGGGGCGAACACGAAGCCTATATAGTCTACCCCCAGCCGGTTGGCCTCGGCAATGTCCTGGGGGCGGGTCAGCCCGCACAGCTTGATTTTCGTCATTTCGCCGCCTCCCGCATGGTCGCCAGCAGCCCCGGCTTATCTTTGGCCCGCATGAGCACCTCGCCCATCAAGACCGCGTCCGCGCCCAGCTGTTTCAGCGCCGCAACGTCCTCAGGGGAGGCTACCCCGCTCTCCGCGACGTAGATTCTATCGCTTGGCACCAGCTCCCGCAATCGGGCGGCGTTGGAGAAGTCGACCGAAAAATCCTTTAGGTTCCGGTTGTTGACCCCGATAACCCCCGCCCCGGCCTGTACCGCCCGGCAAATCTCCCCCGCATCGTGGGCCTCCACCAGGGCGCAGAGCCCCAGGTCATGGGCCAGTTCCAAATACCTTGCCAGAGTTGGAGCGTCCAGCAGGGCGCAGATGAGCAGCACCGCGTCCGCGCCCAGGAGCTTCGCCTGGTATATCTGGTACTCGTCTACGGTGAAGTCCTTCCTCAGCATAGGCAGGGAAATCTCCCCGCGCACCTCCTGGAAAATCTCGTCCGAGCCGAGAAAACATTTTGGCTCCGTCAGGCAGGAGACCGCGTCGACCCCGGCCCGCTCATACTCCCGGGCGATGTCCAGATAGGGAAAGTCCTCCGAGATAACGCCTTTGGAGGGCGAGGCCTTCTTTATCTCGCATATAAAACTCATGCCCGGCCTTTTCAACGCCGCCAGAAACGGGTTCTCCTCCAGCCTGGCCATCCCCTGACAGCGCTCTTTCAGCTCGTCCAGTGGCATAACTGTTTTGTCAACCGCAACCCGCTCCCGGGCATAGGCCGCGATAGTGTCCAGAACCGTCCCCATGCTCAGCCCTCCTGTGAGGCCGTTTTCACCGCCTCCAATGCCGCCAAGGTACTGCCAGAGTCTATCAGCTCCCCAGCCAGCCTGACCCCCGCCTCCATGCTCTCCGCCTTGCCGCCGATGGTGAGGGCCGTTCCCGCGTTCAGCAGGACAGCGTCCCGCTTTGGGCCCCGCTCTGTTCCGCCCAGAATAGCCCGGGTGAGGGCAGCGTTCTCCTCCGGCGTGCCGCCCCGCAAATTGGCGTTCTGGCAGCGCTTTAGCCCAAACTGCTCCGGGGCAATCTCGTAGGTGCGGTAGCTCCCATCCCCAAACTCGCAGACCGTGGTGGGGCCGCAGAGGGAAATCTCGTCCAGCTTCTCCTGACCATAGACCACCATGCCGCGTTCCACGCCAAGTTTCATGAGCACCTGGGCCAGCGGCTCCAAAAGGGAGGGGTCGTAGACCCCCAGCAGGATTTTCTGTGGCCGGGCGGGGTTTGTCAGAGGCCCGAGAATATTGAACACCGTGCGGATGCCCAGCTCCTTTCGGATGCCGCCCACGTACTTCATGGATGTGTGGTACTTCTGGGCAAAGAAGAAGCACATCCCCGCGCTCCCCAGCATTTTGACGCAGTGCCCCGGCGAAAGGTCGATGTTGACACCCAGGGCTTCCAGGCAGTCAGCGGCCCCGCACTGGGAGGAGGCGGCCCTGTTGCCGTGCTTTGCCACCTTGACGCCCCCGGCGCAGGCCACAAAGGCCGAGGTGGTGGAGATATTGAAGCTGTGGGCGTTGTCCCCGCCGGTGCCGACTATCTCCATTAAGTCCATGTCTCCCGCGTCGACCCGCAGGGCGTGCTCCCGCATGGCGGCGGCGCAGCCGGTTATCTCGTCGATAGTCTCGGCTTTGGTGCTCTTGGTGGACAAGGCCGCTAAAAAGGCGGCGTTCTGGGTGGCGCTGGTCTCGCCGTCCATTATCTCGTTCATGACCTGGTAGGCCTCGTCGTAGGTCAGGTCCTGCTTGTCAACAATTTTCACAATGGCTTCTTTTATCATGATGGTTTCCTCCTGTGCTACAGATGAATGAAATTGTCCAGCATAGTCCTGCCGTTGGGGGTCAGAATGGACTCCGGGTGGAACTGCACCCCGAATATGGGACGCTCCCTGTGCTGTACTGCCATGATTTCACCGTCCTCTGTCCGGGCGGTGATTTTTAGGCACTCCGGCAGGGTATCGGGGTCAGCCGCCAGGGAGTGGTACCGGGCCACCCTCCCGGACTCCGGCATGCCCTGGAACAGCGGGCAGTTCGTATCAAAAGTAACCATAGATTGCTTGCCGTGCATGAGCCGCTTGGCATAGGTTATCGTTGCCCCAAAGGCCGCGCAGATGGCCTGATGGCCCAGGCACACCCCTAAAATCGGGGTTTCCCCCAGCTCCTTCACCACGTCAATGATGATATCAGCGTCCTCCGGCCTGCCCGGGCCGGGGGATAGGATAATTTTTTCCGGAGCCAGAGCCTCTATCTCCGGGACAGTCATCTCGTTGTTGCGTATAACCCGGATGTCCGGCTCAATGGCCCCTACAAGCTGGTATAGATTATAGGAAAAGCTGTCAAAGTTGTCGATGAGCAAAATCATAAGTCCGCCTCCTTCTGGGCCCGCTCCAGGGCCTCCACCACGGCCCGGGCCTTGTTGACCCGCTCCTGGTACTCCTTCTCCGGGTCGGAGTCGGCTACGATGCCGCCCCCGGAGCGGATGAACACCTTGCCGTTTTTGGTGAAGGCCAGCCGGATGGCGATACACGCGTCCATGTTCCCGGTGAAGTCCAGGTAGCCAACCGCCCCGCCGTACACCCCGCGCCGGTCGTTTTCCAGCTCGTTGATGATTTCCATGGCCCGGAGCTTGGGCGCGCCCGAGAGGGTCCCGGCGGGGAGCACCGCGTCCAGAGCGTCCAACGCGTCCCTGTCCTCCCGAATCTCTCCACGGACAGCCGAGCCCAGGTGCATGATATGGGAGAACCGCAGGACGGACAGGTAGTTCTCCACCTCCACCGTGCCAAATTTGCTGATTTTGCCCAGGTCGTTGCGGCCCAGGTCCACCAGCATGTTGTGCTCCGCAAGCTCCTTTTCGTCTGACAAAAGCTCCCGCTCCAAAGCCGCGTCCTCCTCGGGGGTCCTGCCCCGGGGCCGGGAGCCCGCCAGGGGGAAGGTATGCAGAACGCCGTCTTCCAGCTTCACCAGGGTCTCGGGGGAGGCCCCGGCCAGCCCCATGCTGTCGCTGGTAAAGTAGAACAGGTACGGCGACGGGTTGGTGGAGCGCAGCACCCGGTACGCGTCCAGCAGACTGCCCTCGAAGCCCGCCTCAAGACGGTTGGACAGCACCACCTGGAAGATGTCCCCCTCCCGGATGTACTCCTTGCCCCGCTCCACCATGGCCTTGTAGGCGGGCAGGTCGAACAGGGGCGTCAGGGGCGTTGTCAGCCGCCCGGGGCGGTGCTCTATGGGTCTGCCATGCTTGAGCAGGGCGGCGGTCTGTTCCAGCTGGCCGCAGGCGGCGGGGTAGCTCTCGTCCAGATTTTCCGCGTCGGCATTGGCTATCAGGATGATTTTCTGGCGGTAGTTGTCGAAGCATATCACCTGCTCGAATAACATCAGGTCCATGTCCTGGAACCGCTCCCGGTCCTCCGCGTCCAGGTTCAGAGAGGGCTCGGCGTACTTCAAATAGTCGTAGGCGAAATACCCCACCAGGCCCCCGGTAAAGGGCGGCAGGCCGGGCACCCGGGGGCTCTTATGCTCCTGCAAAAGCTGGCGCAGAACAGGGGCGGGATGGTCAACCCGCGTCTCGTTTTCTCCTACTCGAAGGAGGCCGTCTTTGCAAGTTATCTCTAGGGTCGGGTCATAACCCAGGAATGTATAGCGGCCCCAGCCCGCGCTGTCGGCGGCGGATTCCAGCAGGAAACAGTGGCGGCTTTGGGCCCGCAGCACCCGCAGGGCCATGATGGGTGTGATGAAGTCGGAGAGCAGCTCCCGGCTCACAGGCACCCGGCGGTACTCACCTGAAGAAGTCAGGGCACGGGCCCCTTTTAGGGACGGATAGTACATGGAAATACCTCCTTTTTGGGGGCGGACAAATACAAAAAGCCCGCCCTCGACTGAAAATAGTCAAGGACGGGCGAAAATTCGCTCGCGGTGCCACCTTGTTTCGCGGTCAAGAGAACTAGACCGCGCCCTTAGCGGGGTACCAACATACCCCCGGCAACTCACGTATGCCCACACGTCGCGGGGTACTCAGCCCAGAAAAGCCTTTGCCCGCGCCCTCAGCGGTCCATTTGCCGGCCTGTTTCCCACCCGATTCTCAGCATCGCGGGCTCTCTGTAGAGGCGTAACCGGTTTGATCTCCGCTTCAACGGTTTGTGAGGGTAGTGTAGCACAAACTGGCGCGGTTGTCAAGAGGGTTTGCAGGAAAAGTTTGCGCGGCTTGCATCTGGGGGCGCCCTCGCGAAACTCTGCCCATACTGATTTTTGCTCTTATTTCACTTTTACTGACAGATATTTCTGACCACCGGCGTGAATCATATGAGTTCCCCGAATTGTTCCCTAACACATAAAAACACCCATCCGGCACTGTCAAGTGTTGGCCGGTGTGTTCCATCACATCCCCACTCACAGCGGCGATCCGTTTCACCACCTGCTTTCCCTCATGCTCAAAGACGATGATATCCCCCACCTTCAGCTCGCCAAAAATTCTGCATCCCAGAATGTAGCTCCCCTTGTGAATGGTCGGTTCCATAGATTCTGTGGGCACATAGCCAATGAACAGCACAAACCGAAACAGCAGCACTGTAGCCCCAAGTGCACAGGCGGGTATAGCCCATTTCCAAAGCTTTCGCATATAATCCTCCTAAAACAAAAAAGCTGGGCACCGAGTTCTCCCCGGTACCCCGCCAAGTTTTTACGCCGCGTAAATCTCCATCATCTGGGCCGACTTCGGCCTGCCCTTCAGAAACTTCCGCGCTTTCGACACATAGGCGCTCACCAGATTGTCGCTCGCGCCCATCCTCTCGCCGATTTCCCGGCAGGTGTAGCCCTTCGCCATCAACAGCATAGCGTCAATGCCCTTGACGACGTGGGGAGGTGCCTCAGCTTTAGCAGACACCAACTCCCGCACCACGTCAAAGTTAATCTCCGCCCGGTGTTCACCATCGTCCAACTCTGGGATGTCCCGCTCATACTCGTCAAAGACCTCAGTGTTCCTCTGCTTGTTGGCCTTGACCAGCACATCGCAAATCTCATGCCAAATCAGCCGGTAAGCATATGTAGAGAATGTCCCGCCCTTGTCAGTAGCGACCGCCTTACACAGGCCAATGCACCCTACCTGGAACAGGTCTTCCCGAGTATAGCTTCCCACCGAGGACTGTCCCTTGAGCTTGTCCCCCAGCACCTTATACACCAGCCCCAAGTTCTCCTCCACCTTGACCTGCTGCTCTCTTGTCAGTTTCATGATGTCCTCCTCTCTCCCGGGCCGTGCCGGGGTCGCGCGTTGTGAGGCTGCAGGAGCTTCCTGCTGTCCTGTATAACCAGCTTGCAGTAATACTCGCCCAGGTGCCCGATGTGAGCGTCCTTGAGCGGAACGCAAATCTTGTCCGCCAACCATCTGTATGACTCCTGCCGGGTCATGCGGCCGGTTTTGTAGAGCTGGTCGAAGTAATAGTGTGCCGTGCGCCGGAGCGTGCGGAGTTCGTGATTAGCGAGGCTGCCCATGGGAATGTTCGTGCCGGGGTGTACCTTCACATAGGCGTCGCACTCGGGGTAGCGGCTGCAGACGTAGAGCATGGCCCCTTGGCTGTTCTCGCGGTAGATACCATCAGCGCTCCGCAGGATGACTGGGCTGCCACAGTATGGGCAGCGCATCCTCTGGGTTTTGTTTTTGGTGCCTTTATGTTTACTCATATCAAAATGCCTCCAAACTCGAAAAATGAAAATAAAAAAGCCGGAAGGTGCAAAGAACACCGGGCTGCCTGGATAGCAGGCGACCCTGAAGTGTTCTATTGCAGCCTTCCGGCCTTGTCTTCAAAACAGCGGGCGAACCCGCTGGTCTACGTTATTGAGGACTCCATCAAGTAGTCCGTCCCGGTGTGCTATCCAACCAGGAGCCTGAACGTAGCGGTCTTTATGATAATATTATAGCACACCGGAGCGCAAAAAGCAAGAGTTAAAATGCGTTTTGTGCATAATTTATCGTAAGAAATGCCTATTAGCTATTATTTATTCGCGACCTTCTTTTTCAGAACTAGTCTGGGGAGAGGACTTCTTGCGCCTAAACCAGAACAGGAATAGCATCGCTAGTCCGGCTAAGGACGCGCCCAGCAGAATCAATGGCAGGGTGATGTTACGGTCGTCACCGGTTTTGGGGACATTGGGGGTAGGCGTTTTGGGTTTCTCCGGGGTCAGTGTGACGGTTTGGCCCTCGTCGTTGATGTCGGTGTGAGAAGTTATCTCTTTGCCGTCACGGTACAAGGTCTCGAATACCACCAAATCGGTCTTGGCGGTGACTTTGCTGCCATCGAACTTGAAGGTCACGGTGACCTCACCTTCGGGTTTCTCGGGAGTGAAGGCGGCCTCGACGGTGACCTCCTTGCCGTCCACTAGGAATCTTTTGCCCGTGGACTTGTCCATCAGTACGCCCTTGACGGTGTACTCCTTGCCGGGAGTCAGGCCGGTGTATGTGACTTTGTCCTCCAGCACCAGCTCCTTGGCAACCGTAGCTTCTTTCTTGCCTCCGATGGTGGCGGTGGTCTTCAGTTTGGGCTGACGGATCACCACGGTCTGGTCGTCATCGTTAATATCAGCGTGAACCGCGATCTCGACATCCTCGTGGTAGAGGGTCTCGAAGGCCACGACGGACTTGCCCGCGAGGCCGCTTGCGTCAAAGGTGAAGGAGATGTCAACTGTGCCATCGTCCTTATCGGGGGTGAACTCCGTCTCAGCGGTGACTTCCTTGCCGTCAACCAGCAGCTTTTTGCCGTTGGATTTGTCCATCAACACGCCTTTGACGGTGTAGGTCTTGCCTGGTATCAGGTTGGAGTAGGTCACGGTGTCAATAAGAGTGATCTTCTCCAGAGGGTCAACCTCTTTTTCGCCGTCCACAGTAGCCTTAGTCTTGATGCTGGGCTTGTCGGGTTCCTCGAACTCTACCGTCTGGTCTTTGTCGGAGATATCGGCGTGGACAGCAACTTCCTTGCCCTCGTGGTATAGGGTTTCAAAGACCACGATGGACTTTCCGGCCAGAACAGAGGCGTTGAAGGAGAAGGGAATCTCTACCGTGCCTGTGGTATTTTCAGGGGTAAACTCAACCTCGGCAGTGATTTCCTTGCCGTCCACTAACAGCTTCTCGCCGGTGCCCTTATCCATAAGAACACCCTTGACCTGATAGGTCTTGCCGGAGGTTAGGCCGGTATAGGAAACCGTGTCCTTAATGGTGACTTCACCCTTCGGGTCGGCCTTTTTCTCGCCATTCACGGTGGCGGTGGTCTTGATTTCGGGCTTCTCGCTGAAAGTAACGGTCTGGTCCTTATCATCAATATCGGCATGGGCGCAGACTTCTAGCTTGTCCCGGTAGAGGGTTTCAAAGGCAACGACCGTCTTTCCAGCCAGAACAGACGTGTCAAAAGTGAAAGGTATGTCGATGGCGCCCTCGGCTTCGCTGGCCCGGAAGTCAGCTTCGGCGGTGATTTCCTTGCCGTCCACCAGCAGCTTTTCGCCGGTGGCCTTATCCATAAGCACACTCTTGACGATGTACTCCCTGCCGGGAACCAGGCCAGAGTATTTCACTGTATCAATAAGAGTGATTTCTCCGACAGGCTCGGCGATATGCTCGCCGCCAACGGTAGCCGTGGTGCCAATTTTGGGCTCGGTGAAGGTAACCGTCTGCCCCTCGTCCTCGATATCCGCATGGCTGGTCACTTTGGTGTCACCCTCATACAAATCCTCGAACACTACCACGGCCTTGCCCGCCAGAGCAGAGGCGTTAAAGGTGTAGCTTAGTTCCTCAGTGCCGCTCTCCACCTTGGGGGTAAACTCCTTCTCAGCCGTGACCTGCTTACCGTCCACGGTCAGGGGTTCGCCGGTAGCTTTGTCCATGAGAACGCCGGACAGTTTATAGGTCTTTCCCACTGTCAGGCTGGAGTAGCGCACGGTGTCCAATATGGTGACTTCACTGAGAGGCTCGGCAATCTTCTCACCATCAACGGTGGCGGTGGTGCCGATTTCAACTTTCCCCTCGTACTTGTCATCAATGGTTCCCAACTCGATAACAGTATTGTCCCGGCTGATGAAGATGTTGGGGACGGTCACAAGAGCGTAACCCTCGTTACCCTTACAGCGGAGCTCATAAGGTAGGCCCCGCCGCGCCATACTAGGTCGCCCCTGGCGGTCTCAGCGGAACCCCCTCCCGAACCGGACGTACACCTCTCGATGTATCCGGCTCTCCATTTGTCTATAGTCTAAAAAGTTATTGTATAGTTCTTGTATAGCAGTCAGGACATAGCGCAATGGACTTGCGCCGCATCTGCATCATCTTTTGCTCCAGTTCGTCCTTGCCAGTTAGGTCCTTTAGCCGCCGCACATGGTGCATATGGATTTCATCTGTTTTCACTCCGCACAGCTCGCAGCCCCCGGATTTCAGCCGTTTTGCAAGGCTGTTGGGCTTGTCATATTTTATGTACTGCGGGAGTATATCGGTGGTCAAGGCAGGCAAGTCGGTCTTTTTGGTAAATCCATCATGATAGAACTCGCAGCTTTTGGGCCGCTTTTTGTCATGTAGGGAATAGCGAGCACATCATCCCGCTCGTACTTCTTACGAACCTTATTACAGGTGGTGTTTCCCTTCGCAGCCAAAGTCTTGAGTAGGCCGCCTTCCATGATGAAATGAAAATTGTTCAGCACAGATACGTTTTCTGCCAAGCAGTAGAAGTTGTACAGGCTGCGTATCCCCGCGTTGAACTGGCTGACGATAGCAACTGCGTCCTTATGCATAAGTTTCCCTCGGTGGAGCGGTTTCCACCGCTCCTTGCCATCCTTGCCGGTGACAATTTTAAATGCCTGATATTCCTGTAGCTTTTGAACCCACTTGTCGTGCGGGACATACAGTGCTGTACTCCCATACCACAGCCTACGGAGTGTTCCATTTTTATCGCGCTTTACATCTCTGCTCCTTCGCACAGTAAACTGGTAACCAAGATAGTTAATCAGTTCGCTGGAGTGGGTAACCTTTGTCTTTTCCTCAGAGAGAGTCAGTTTCAAGGTGTTTGATAGGAAATCCCGTATATTCGCTTTTGCACGCTCCGCATCCTTGCGGGAACCAATGATACCCACCACAAAATCATCCGCGTAGCGGTTAAATTGCAGATTCTTGTAGCCTTGGTCGCACGGGTTAAGATATGGCGTGGCAAGCAGTTCTTTTTGAATTGCTTTGAAGTCTGCTACGGATTCCTTTGTACGTTCCTGTTTGAGACGCGCTTTCTTCACGCCATAGTGCCACCTTAGCCGTGTATAGACTTTATTGGGTCGCCGTTTGCTTGTCCCCACCTTGAATTGCTCCTGATAGCTTTCCAGGAACCTGTCAAGCTCGCTTAGGTAGATATTTGCAAGGATAGGGCAACGCCCGAACCTTGCGGCGTCCCGGAGTAGGTGCAGTGGTACGTCCACTGTTCCAAATATCCGTTCTTAAGCATTTTCCACATAAGAGCAATAAAGTGCTCGTCTTTAATGCGGCGGCGCAGGATATCAATAAGAACATGGTGGTCGAAACAGTCAAAGCACGCCTTGATATCTCCCTCTATTACCCATTGCACACCGTTGAACGTTCTCTTGATTTCGGACAGCGCAGTATGGCAGGAGCGCTTGGGTCGAAAGCCGTGGGAATGAGATGAAAACGTGGGTTCATAAATAGATTCTAAGAGCATACGGACCACCTCTTGTACCAGCTTATCGTCCGTAGACGGTATACCCAGCGGGCGGGTCTTGCTTGGGTTGCTTTTATTGGGAATGTATTCCCGCCGGGCCGGGTGTGGCTGGTATGAGTGGTCTTTCAGGCTGGCAATGATACGATTGATACGTCCCATTGTCATATCGTCGAGGGTCATTCCGTCTGTACCTGCTGTCATACTGCCCTGAGATTTGGCAATATTCTGGTAGGCCAGCAGGTAAAACTCGGGGTTGTAGAGATTGCGGTATAACCGCTCAAACACATATCCCTCTTGCGTTGCTTTACTTTCCAGACTTTTCAGCACAGAAATTGGATTTCTCATGATGTCTCACACACCTTTCTTCTCTTTGTACTGAAAGACAAACTGCTCCCCTTCGCCTTGTAGACGGCTTTCCCGTCCTCTGACTACTACGGGAGCTCTGTTGCCATGGCGGGTATTCAGAGCCGCTTTTATCATAGCGCTCATAGCCGCGAATGGGCGGCGTTACGCTTTAGGCAATCCCCGTTTAGTACGATAGAAATGAGCGTTCTGTATTGTCGGATGCGCCGTTCGCCGTTTTCCACTTTCCCGTGGCTGGGTCTGCCTTGGGCATATCACAGAAACGCATGACAGAACCGCCTCTGCCAAGACACCTACGAGTTTAGCTTTCATACGCAGGGGGCTACAGTATGCTCGACCTCCGGCTGGCGTTGAAACAATCCAGTCTTCATCCTTATATACAGATGTTTTGTCCCTTTGCACCGGCGTTCGGAAAGCTCGAACGCCCCGCATACTCCGACATGCTACACTCCCCGTCAGGTTTCCCTTTCCGGATAAGTCGGGGGACAACGGATTGCGGCCCGAAGACCGCGTTATGCCTTTTTCCGCCACTTGCTCACAGTGGCATTTCTATCGCCCATGAGCGGCTGATGGGCCGCTCTTATGGGCGCACCTCAAGCCGATAATAGGTCGTATGGCAGAGCGCAGAGGCCGTCCTGAGTTTCCACCATCCAGTCCTCTGTGGTCTTGCCGAACCAGGTGCCCGCCTCGTCCGTCCACTCACCCTCGGGCTTATCATCATTGCCGTTGGTGTTGAGGGTATGGGCGTTCCACTTGGTCTCGGTACGCACTTTTTGCGATAGGTAATCCTTTGAAATAATCTCCAGATTTTCCCCCGCTTAGCACCGTGCGCGATAGTTTCCCATCACACGGCGCCCCATCAAAAATTACCTATATTCGATTTTACA
>JAETSR010000044.1 GCA_021769555.1 Clostridiaceae bacterium | reverse complement strand
GAGACAGTGCTCAAATCATTACGCCTTTCGTGCGGGTCGGAACTTACCCGACAAGGAATTTCGCTACCTTAGGACCGTTATAGTTACGGCCGCCGTTTACTGGGGCTTAAATTCAATGCTTCGCGTCTCCGCTGACATCTCCTCTTAACCTTCCAGCACCGGGCAGGCGTCAGCCCATATACCTCACCTTTCGGTTTCGCATAGACCTGTGTTTTTGCTAAACAGTTGCTTGAGCCTTTTCTCTGCGGCCCACCTTACGTGGGCGCCCCTTCTCCCGAAGTTACGGGGCCATTTTGCCGAGTTCCTTGGCAATGCTTCTCCCGCCGGCCTTAGGATTCTCTCCTCTTCCACCTGTGTCGGTTTTCGGTACGGGTGCCTTATAAACAATAGCGGCTTTTCTCGACAGCCTCTCCGCCTGCTTCCCTACTCTTCTTCGGTCCGCATCACGATCTCGGGTTGTTATGCGGCTTTTCCTACATAACCCCTCCTTCGCTTGCACCGGGCTTCCCATTCCCGGCTCAGGCTTCCCTTCTGTGTCCCCGCAGTTCTGTTATACGGCAGTACAGGAATCTCTACCTGTTGTCCATCGGCTACGCCTCTCAGCCTCGCCTTAGGTCCCGACTTACCCAGGGCAGATCAGCTTTACCCTGGAATCCTTGGATATTCGGCCTGGGGGATTCCCACCCCCATCTCGCTACTCATTCCGGCATTCTCTCTTCCTGCTGCTCCACACTGCCTTCCAACAGTGCTTCTGCGCAGCAGCAATGCTCCCCTACCAGTCTATCTTTCGATACACTCCTGGGCTTCGGTGGTGTGTTTCAGCCCCGGACATTTTCGGCGCAGGGCCTCTCGACCAGTGAGCTATTACGCACTCTTTAAATGTATGGCTGCTTCTGAGCCAACATCCTGGTTGTCCTTGAAACCCCACATCCTTTTCCACTTAACACACACTCCGGGACCTTAGCCGCAGGTCTGGGCTTTTTCCCTCTCGACCGCCCAACTTATCTCGTGCAGTCTGACTCCCTGGCACCGTCTTCATGGCATTCGGAGTTTGATATTCTTCGGTAGGCTTTGACGCCCCCTAGGAAATTCAGTGCTCTACCTCCATGCGACTTACCAAGGGCTAGCCCTAAAGCTATTTCGGGGAGAACCAGCTATCTCCGGGTTCGATTGGAATTTCTCCCCTATCCACACCTCATCGCCACCCTTTTCAACGGATGTGCGTTCGGCCCTCCATTGCCTTTTACGGCAGCTTCAGCCTGGACATGGATAGATCACCCGGTTTCGGGTCTGCACATGCTGACTTCTCGCGCGATTAACACTTGGTCTCCCTTCGGCTCCGGCCTTCCCAGCCTTAACCTCGCCAGCATCCGCAACTCGCCGGACCGTTCTACAAAAAGTACGCGGTTGTACATCTCTATACTTCCACAGCTTGTAAACACAGGGTTTCAGGTTCTCTTTCACTCCCCTCCCGGGGTCCTTTTCACCTTTCCTTCACAGTACTCTGCTCTATCGGTCACTAAGTAGTATTTAGCCTTACGGGGTGGTCCCCGCTCTTTCCCACAAGGTTCCACGTGTCTCGTGGTACTCTGGATCCTGCCTCCCTTACTCGCCTTTCGCTTACGGGGCTTTCACCCTCTTTGGCCGGTCTTTCCAGGACCGTTCTGCTTGGCTCGTTCGTGGATTTCGCAGTCCGAACCCCGGGATGCTCGCATCCCGGTTTGGGCTCTTCCGCTTTCGCTCGCCGCTACTCACAGAATCGAT
>JAETSR010000029.1 GCA_021769555.1 Clostridiaceae bacterium | reverse complement strand
TTCAAGAAAGAGGTGTTCCGGTGCGCAAAATGCGGGGTTTCAGGAGGCATTTTCGACCTGTACGCCCTGTTCACCGGCACCGACCGTGACGGGGTATGGCGGGAGCTGGCGGAACGATTGCGCTTGAACGCGCGGCCCAATCTGCCGGAGCAGAGAAGTTATCAACAACCTGTTGAAATATCTCTGGCAGATACCGATGCCCGTCACCGTACTTATTCCGCGCTCCTCTCTGGCCTGGGTCTGGCGAACGCCCACCGGGAGAATCTTCACAACCGTGGCCTCAGTGACCGGGACATAACTCAGCTGGGCTACAAGTCCATGCCGCTGTCGAACAACTCAGAGCTTGTCCATCGCGTGTTGGAAACCGGCGCTGACCCGCAAGGCGTGCCGGGGTTCTTCCGCACAAAAGCCGGTTGGTGGTCGTTTGTCCACCAGCGGTCTGGGATCCTCATTCCCGTCAGGGATATGCAGGGCCGGATTCAAGGGTTACAGCTCCGGCTGGACAACACCGAGAACCGAAAGTTCCGCTGGATATCCAGTGTTGAACTCACCGGCGGCTGTGGCTCGCCTGCCTGGACGCACTTAGCTGGGAAACCGGGTAAAATGGTGGTTCTCACTGAAGGCCCCATGAAAGCAGACGTTATCCATGCGCTCTCCGGGCTGACCGTTTTGGCTGTGCCGGGGGTGAATGCTTTGCAAAGGCTGGAAGAAGCTCTTACTGAACTATGGGCGCAGGGTGTCCGGGAGATAAAAACGGCGTTCGATATGGACTATATCACTAACTGCTATGTGCAGAGCGCCTACGAGAAGCTCATGGCGCTGCTGGGCCGGATGGGGTTTCGCTATGGCACCTACGTCTGGGATCCACAGTACAAGGGGTTGGACGACTTCATCTGGGCCCGACTGAAAGCAAATCTGGATAGAAATAGTTGATGAATGAGGGGTGGCGCGCCGCGTTGCCCCTTTGATTTTTAAAAAATTATTGCGTATTTTCGTTGCAAATGCGCACAGTATAGGGTGTAATCCCTGCAAATGAAATTCAGGAGGTATACTTAATGCTAATCGCCATCGACCACGGCAACTATGCCATTAAAACGCCCCGGTTCACCTTTGTGTCCGGGCTCACCGAGCACTCCGTCAAGCCGCCCATGTCCGATGAGATTTTGGAGTACGCCGGAAAATTCTGGACACTGACCAGCCACCGCCTGCCGTATATGCGTGACAAGACCCAGGACGAGCGCTTCTTCATACTGACACTGTTCGCTATCGCCAAGGAGCTTGAGCGCAAGGGACAATATTCGCCGGTTGAGCGTATCCAGCTTGCGGTGGGTCTGCCGCCCGAGCACTACGGCGGGCTGAAAGAAAAGTTTGCCGCCTACCTCAAGCGCTCTGCGCCGGTACGGTTCACCTACCGTGACAAGCCCTACACTATCCAAATAGACCATGTTATGGTGTTCCCCCAGGCTTTCGCGGCGGTGGTGCCCAGGAGTGATATGGTACTGAATACTTCACGTCTATTCATCATCGACATCGGCGGATACACCACTGACGTGCTGCTCCTGCAAAAGGGTAAGCCGGATTTGCAGTTCTGCCGTTCGCTGGAAACCGGGGTCATCACCATGAACAATGAGGTCATCCGCAAGGTCAGTTCTCAGTATGATATGAAAATTGACGATGAACACATCGCCAATGTCTTGCAGGGCAAGGAGAAGTATCTGCCCGACGAGGTGAAGGAGGAGATTTATAACGCCGCCCAGCTCCATGCCAACGATATTCTGAACCAGCTTCGGGAGCTTCAAGTTGACTTGCGCTCTAACCCCGCTATTTTCATCGGTGGCGGCAGCATCCTTCTGCAGCCATATCTGAGCGAATCCCCGTTGGCTGGAAAGGCGGAGTTTATCGACTCGCCCAATGCCAATGCTGTGGGCTATGAGATGCTCGGGGAGAAACAGTTGGCCCGGCTGAGGGGGTAATCCTATGCGCAAGAATGGAAAGTATCGGTTTTCACTCCAATTTCCCGCTGAAACCGATGAGCAGATACAGGCCGGGGAGCTGCTGGAGCGGTTAGGAAACCGAAAGAGCGCAGTCGTGGTGGCGGCGCTGGGGGAGTATCTGACGGCCCACCCAGCGCTGCTCAGCCCGGAGTGTAAAGTGGAAATCAGGGCAGAACAACGCATCTCGCCGGATTTTATCAAGGAAATGGTGCGGAAAATGCTGGACGAGAGGCTTGAGGCAGCAAAAGATAAGAGAAATAACGGTGATGTGGCGGAGGGAGGTGATAACAACATTACAGAAATGCTAAATAATATGGATATATTTGGGTAAATACAGAGAAGTTATAGTGGATTCAATATTAAAACATGACACTCGGTTTTAATATTGTTCCCAATGGGAATAATATGGTGTACAATATAGCCGTGTAGAGAGGAAAATTAAAGAACGAAAAGGCTATTCTACAGAGATGTAGGGTGGCCTTTTTGACTTTTCTACCCACTAATTTATTGTCCAGGCATACCATCGAGGTGTGTCTGGACTTTTTCGTTCCTGCTTAATATTGCCCGGTGGCGTGCTCTGGAGGAAAGGAGCGCACCATGTGCGACAAAGAACAGGAACGGGACGAGTTGAGGGCGAGGTTTACAGCTTGGATGAAGGTTTTGGCGTATCGAACCAGAAGGAAGTATCTGACTGCCCGATCTCCCCGAGTACGTCAAATTTCATTGGAACAGCTTTCGGAAGAATTACTCCCTGCTGGTGAAACACCTATTGCCTCTTTCGAGAAAGCGTTTGACTTTGAAGAAAATTCGCTCGCCGAGGCTTTTTCTCAACTGCCAGAGAGAAAAAAGCAGGTTTTAACACTGGCTTTTGCACAGGGGCTTATGCCGGCCGAGATAGCAAAGGAACTGGGCTGCGATGTCCATAATGTGTATAAGCATCAGTCTATGGCGTTGAAGTTGCTCAGGGAGAGCCTAAAAGGAGATGAGAAAAATGGACAGTAAAAAATTCCACTCGATACTCTCCCGGGCTATTTTCGGAGATAATGACGCACTTGCCGATTTAGCGGAACTCTATATGCCGCTTATTAACAAGTATAGCTATATTGATGGTGAGCTGGACGAAGATTTACGCCAGAACATCCTTCTTGAGCTTGTGCGGAGCATATCACGTTTTGAAATATAAAAATTTGGGGTAGACGGGAACATTCTGAGAGTTTGAAAGCATTTTACTATATGAAAGGCATTTCCCCATGTCGTGGACCTTGACAATCTCATAGTCTGACCCGGTACATATCCCTGCAGACGAGCGGCTATCCACCAGTCCAGCAAACTGGTCTATGAGTACATATGAGGCGGTGGCACCGCCCTAACGCGATGACCCCCGCATAGGATATGGGGAGAACCGACCACTCCATAGTCCGTCAGCCACGGACGCCGGGGAAGATATTTTTAATTTTTTCGTTGCAAAACAAAAGCTTCGAAGGTGTAATCCAATCAGAAAGCGATTACACCACGGACAAGCAGACCATAATTAACTACTAGGTGATACCATGAGTATAACAGCCATACGTTATATCAACCCATGCCCCCGCCGCAGCGCACTTCTATGGCTGCTCTGCCTTCAGCTGCTCTGTCGCCGGGAGGGACAGGGTGAGCCTGCCGTCTGAGCGAAAGAACCAGGTGGGGGTGCCGCCGCCCTCGCGCATGGTGAGGGTCACCTGGAAGACCTGACTGGGCTCCACGGGGAGGGGGTACTCGCCGCAGAAAAGAGTGATGCCGGTGGTGAAAATATCTTTCGCGTCCTCGTAGGCCCCCTCCAGAACCCAGACTTCCATAGAGGTGAATTTTGAGTTATAGAGCAGCTCGGCTTTGCCGCCGTACCACGCTTCATACTCCATCCCCTCCAGGGCCACCCGCTTCCTTTTAGATTTGTCCGGCTCTGCGAGCACCCGGGCAAGGTTGACCTTGGGAGGCAGTATATTTGCGCGGGGGTACTTTTCAGCCAGCTGACTGGCCATATTGGGCTGGTCAGGGAACATATACGTCCTGCCGCCCACCACCGTGTGCAGGTCTCCGTATATCCCCATTACCGTCCTCTGCCCCAGCCGCCGGTACTCCTCTGAGAAATTTTCAGTCATCATGTTCTCCCTATAAGCAAACGCCTCGGGCTGGTCTTCATACAGTATTCTGTAGAAAGTCTCGCCCTGCTCAATGCACTTTTCTGCCCGCGAATATTCCTCGCTGTCCTCTTTGCCGAGGCTCTCAAGATATTCCAGGTAGCGCACGCCGGTGGTATCAAATTGGTGGCCCACATCCGTACCGTGGAAGACTGTCTCAGGGCAGTCTTCCCTCAGCTTTCTATAAAAATCGACCATCAGCTGGGTGCCGCCCTGAGCTCCGTCTCCATCCACCAGAAGCGTCTGCTCCAATATGTCCTCGTCCTCCCCGGCCATCCATAAGTTCATAAGCTCAGCCGAATAGTATGGCATCTCAATGAAAAGGTCTCTCATACCCTCCTCGTGGTACAGCCTCGACCACGCGAGGGTCTCCAGCTCCAGATAGCGCGCGTCCGAATGCAGCTCGCCATACAGGTAGATATCCCCCGCCCGGGCATTCAAGCGGCAGGAGACGGCTGTGATGAGCACGGCAAAAACTGCCAGAGCGGCGGTAATCAGTATTTTCCTCGTTCTGGTTTTCATTTGGAGAAGCCTCCTTTGGACGGGTAATTCTGCTTTTGAGTCCATTATATCATGACCGAGGGGAGAATGCAAGGGAGCTGAAACAGGGGGATTAAACCGCCCCAAAAATGCAAAGACTACCTCCTGAACCCATTTCAGGAGGTAGTCTTTATGCAAGGCAAAGTAGAAATATGCGGTGTAAACACAGCGAAGCTAAAGGTACTGAAAAGCGGCGAAATGCGCGAGCTTCTGATACGGGCCCACGACGGCGACAAGGGGGCCAGGGAGAAGCTGATACAGGGGAACCTGCGCCTGGTGCTCAGCGTTATACAGCGCTTCGGCAACCGGGGGGAGAATCCGGACGATTTGTTCCAGGTGGGGTGTATCGGGCTGATGAAGGCTATAGACCATTTTGATGTGAGCCAGGGGGTGCAGTTTTCCACTTATGGGGTGCCCATGATAATCGGCGAAGTCCGGCGCTTTCTTCGGGACAACAACTCCGTGCGCGTCAGCCGCTCCATGCGGGACACGGCCTATAAAGCCATACAGTGCAAGGAGCGGCTGACCGCGAAGAACGGCCGGGAGCCGGGGGTGGAGGAGATAGCCGAGGAGCTCTGCATAAAGAGGGAGGACGTGGTGGTGGCCCTTGAGGCCATCGTGGAGCCGGTTTCCCTCTACGAGCCTACCTTCTCCGACGGCGGGGACCCGGTGTATATCATGGACCAAGTGGGCGGCGGCGACGACCAGGAGTGGCTTGAGGAGATAGCCATTAAGGAGGCCATCAAGGGCCTTTCCGAGCGGGAGAAGCGCATACTCTCCATGCGCTTTCTGGACGGCCGCACCCAGATGGAGGTGGCGGGGCTGGTGGGCATATCCCAGGCCCAGGTATCGCGCCTTGAGAAGGGGGCGCTGGGGAAGATTAAGGCGGAGATAAGGGCGTAACGGTACTACTGCTGAGCCTCCCGCCAGGTCCAGAGGCCGCCATCCCTCTCGGCCTTCACAGTCATGCTGAGCTTTTCCTCGCGGCTTCGCTGCTTGGTGCAGATGAGGGTGAAGCTGTCTTCGGCCATATCCTCGGTCTTGACTTCAAGGAACACCCCGTCCTCCCAGCGGAGCTCTTCGCCGCTGAGACGGCCGCTGTCGTTAAGCGAGCTGAATGTGCCGCCCAGGACCTCCCGGCCAAAGAGGTCGTTCGCGCACCAGGTGATGGCTCCCGCGGCTCCAAAGGGGAGATTTGCGGCGTTATGCAGGTCTATGCAGACAGAGCTTGTATCCTTGTCAAGCTCCGGGCCGCGGCCCTCAAGCTCCGCGAGCACGTCCCAGTACAGGCCTATCAGCCCGCCGTCATAGTCCACAGCCATTATGTGCTCAGGGTCTATATGGGCGGGGGAGGTCAGCAGTATGCTCCCGCTGCCCCCGGCAAGCTCCACCGTCATGCCGGGCAGGAGTTCTGTGCCCAGCTCCTCAGACTCGAAGCTTATCCACCGGGGCATGGGCATCACGGCTGTGCCATTCTGGTCGTCCACCACCACGATTCCGCCCTTATCCACCTGAATTACAAGGGCGCTGCCCCAGGGGTCAGAGAACTCCGGGGCCTCGCCTTTGCAGGCCGGCAGCAGGCAGAGAGACAAACTCATTATAAATAGTAACAGCTTTTTCATACGCTCACGCTCCTGGTTTGGGTTTCATATATGCAGTCGCAAAAATTCCCGGCATATTGAGGCCCGGCCTAAACTTTTTTACAGTTTTTGCCGATTAGCAATATATAAGGGCAAATTTGACAGGAGCGATGAGCATGAACATAAATCCCGCAGCAATGAATATCACCCCAGGCAGTACCGGCGCAAAGGCGCCCGCAATAAAGCTGACCCAGCCGGGCACAGACGGTTTCCGGCCCGGGGAGGACTTCGGAATTGTGAGGCTTGAGGCTGAGAGCGGCCCTAAAAGGCCCGGACCAAACGCAAAGCTCTCCACCGTCTTCACCGGTGAAAGAGTCTCTGAGAAGGCTGAGACACTATCCTGGCTCATGGACGAGAGCAAAAACATTGAGGAGCATATCGGCTTCAACCTGAGCCCCAGGCAGCTGGCCGGGCATATTGGGGATATCGGGCGGCAGATAGACGGGGCTTTCGCCGCCGGGGAGATAACCGGGCAGGAGCGTGACGAGCTGAACGCGGGCCTTGAGCGGTACTCTGAGAATGTGACTAGCCAGGCCGAGCGCCGGGACGCCATGTGGGGCGTTATGCGCCAGATGGCGGCAAGCACCAGGGCCATGGTAGAGAGCGGGGCCTCCGACGAGGAAATGGCGGCATATGCCAAGAAAAATATGGACAGTATGCAGGAGCGGATAAGCGAGTTTGTGAAGAAGCACACGGCTATTGACCGGGGGCTTATGGCAGAGCTCATTGCGAAGGCCCGCGTGGGCATGGGTGTTACGGCGTTTCAGGTGGAGGCGAAGGCATGAACGCTAGAATAGAGAACGGAAAGCCCATATTTTACGGCGAGCCGGTCAAGGTGAACTATACTGCCGTCACCGGCGCCGAGGACATGGTGGTGAGCGGGCACACCGTCAAGCGGCTCACCGGGGAGAAGACCGAGTACACCCTCACGGCGGACCAGATGAACGCCATCGGCTGGACGGTAGACGACTCCTTCAGCAAGCCCCACTGGAAGCTTCTTGAGGACACGAAGGAGGCGTTCTTTCATAAAGCCTCATGCAATGCGTCCATACGCGGGGACATCGACAGCATGAAAAGCTCTATGGCAGACCTCGCCGACAGCTTCTTTGAGGGTAAAATAACCGAGAGTGAGCTTGCGGACAGGTTCCAGAGCATGGCCGAGAAGTTTATAAACGTATGCAGGGAGAAGCAGTACCCATTCCCCGCGCTCTGCGGCATGGACGAGGCCGAGCTCTCCTTCGCCTACGACTGCTTTAGGGGGGCCATACTGAAATCTGCCGTACAGCATAATAACGCCGAGGGCAGGGCCCTCACCTCAAAGGTCAACTTCGGGTGGCACTACTATAACGCCGACTACTATTACAAGAGCGAGAGCGCCATCGGGGCGCTGTCCGAGAGGGTAAAGAGCATGGCCGCGGACCGGGGCTTTAAGGAGTTTGGGATTCCCGACTACAAATCTATCGGCAAGAACAGCCTGTATAACTTCAATTCCGCTGTTTCCGGCGAGTGGGACTATATCCCCGGCAGTCCCGTCCAGCCCGTGAACGAGAAGTGGATTCTGGACTTTGACGCCGTGCCGCCGGAGGGCTTCAAGTGGTTCATGGAGACAGGGGGCCATGAGGAGCAGTGCAGGATAGTGGAGGATGGCGCGGACATCCCCGGTGGGATGGAGACCCGGGTATGGGCCATGTATAAGGATATGCTCGTATCAGACAGCTTCAGGTTCAGCCTGGGCCAGGACTTGCCCTCGGACGTTAGAAATCTGGGGGACTTACTGCAGTTTCACTCAAAGGTGAAGGACGATGTGGCGGCAGTGAACGGCTTTCTGAAAAACTTCCAGGCGGCGCCCCGGTGGTACTTCACTAATATGGGGCGGCGGGAGACCGCCGGCCGGCGGGGCGAGGGATGGAATATGGAGGCGTGAAAAAAGAAAAGAGGGAGACGAGCGCGTGCCCGTCTCCCTCTTCTCTTTACCCTCTTAGCTGCAGCTTCAGGGCCTCCTGCAGTACCTGGGACAGGTCGATGGCCTGCTCCACGGCGGCGCTGTCCAGCCATGAGGGGATAGTCAGCACCCTCTTTACAGAGCTCTCAAAATGTGTTTTGGCGTACTCGGCTACATTTACTGTAACAAGGGTGACAAAGGATTCCTGAGGGTCGTATGACAGACCGTCGGACAAAGCCTCAAGCTTTACAGCCTCCAATAGTGACGGCGCCGGGGCGGTTTCACCGTCTTGCTCCAAAGCATACAAGTACCCGGCCAGGCAGTCTATAGCCATAGCAGCCGCCTCGTCCAAAGTATCGCCGCATGTCGCAAGATGATTAAGGTCCGGAAAGATGACGGAATAGCCGCTCTCATCCTTAAAAAAAGCGGCAGGGTATGAAGATAGCATAATGTTCTCCTTTGCAGTCAGCGCAGGCCCGCCTGCTTCATAATAGAGTTTTCGACAAACTTGCTCAAGTCCTTACAGTGGAATGGTATAGTGACTTTGCCGGGCTTGAGAGGATGTGTGTAGTGGCGGTGGGAGCCGTTCTGAGATTTGAGCTGCCAGCCGACAGCCAGCAGCCTTTTTTCCATTTCCTTTGGCTTTAAAGGCATACGGAGCGCTCCTTCCCGGGGCCTTACGCCTTACAAAAATCATTCAAATACCTGTCAAGGCACGCGTCAATCACGGCCTTAGCCTCCTCGGGCCCCCTGGCCTCGCTTATCTCCGTGTTCCTGTCCTGCTCAAGCTGCTTATAGACCTTGAAGAAATGCCTCATCTCCTCAAAGATGTGCATGGGCAGCTGCGATATGCTCCTATAGCTGTTATAGGTGGGGTCGTCGAAGGGGATGGCGATTATCTTTTCGTCCTCGGAGCCGCTGTCGTCCATGATTATCACGCCGATGGGGTAGCAGCGCACAAGGGACATGGGGATTATGTTCTCGGAGCAGAGCACCAGCACGTCCAAGGGGTCGCCGTCGTTTGCAAAGGTGCGGGGTATGAATCCGTAGTTTGCGGGGTAGTGGGTGGAGGTGTAGAGCACCCGGTCCAGCTTTAAAAGGCCGGTGTCCTTGTCCAGCTCGTACTTTGACTTGCTGCCCTTTGAGATTTCTATCACGGCGTAGAAATCGTCGGACTTTATGCGCTTCGGGGAGATATCGTGCCAGATGTTCATGCTTTTTCCTTCTTTCTGTAATATAATTTTTACCCTCACATAGAAATAAAATACAGAGAATTATATTTCAGGAGGGGGCGGGGCTATGCCTTGCAGAATGGGCGACCTGAGGATGAAGGAGGTCATAAGCGTTAAAAACGGCGGGAGGCTGGGGTTCGTATGCGACGTGGAGATTGACACGAACACCGCCAAGATAACCGCCCTGGTGGTCTACGGGCGCGCCCGGCTCTTCGGGCTTCTGGGCCGGGAGCCGGACACGGTCATCCCCTGGCGGGACATAGACATGATAGGCGGGGACATCGTGCTGGTAAGGTGCGACGCGCCGCCGCCCAGCGAGAGCCTTGTTTCAAAGCTCTGGAAGAAGCTGACGGGCTAGCCCTCAAGATACTCCCGGAGCCTTGGGAGAGCCTCGCGGCAGACCTCCTGCCCGTGGCCGTAGAGGGCCCGGAGCTTATCAACGTCCTTTTCCGTGCGGGAGACCGTTACCGGCTCCCGGGGGCGTATCACGAAGAGCTTACCCTCCGCTTCCAGCCGGTCAATCTCGTCCATCTCGGCGTTATAGTGCCTGGGGACGTTGAGTATGGCCCGCACGAGCTGGGGGTATTTTCTGTAGGCCCTGGCATATACCCGGGCCATGGCCCTCGAGACAGGCTCCTTGCGGTAGCCGTGCTCTCTTGTTGTGACCACCACTACTTTCCCGTAGCCCTCGTCAAGGGGCCTTTGATAGGGCACGGACACGGACAGGCCGCCGTCCAGACAGGGCTCGCCCTCCACAGTCACCATCGGGGCCAGAAGGGGCAGGCTGGCGCTGGCCCTTACAGCGGGGTAGATGTCTGAGACCTCGCTCTTTTCATAGTATCTCACTCTGCCGTCTATGCAGCTGGTGGCGACGGCGGTATACTTTATGGGGGAATTTTTGAACGTCTCCCGGTCCAGGGGTATGAGAGTGTCGCTTATCTCCCCGAACAGGAAGTCGAAGTTGAAAATGCTCCTGTTTTTTATCAGGCTCCTAAAGCCCATATACCGGGGGTCGTTCACATAGCCCAGGTTCACCTCGGCCGTGCGGCCCTTCTGGCCGGAAACTATATTCACTCCAGTGAGGGCCCCGGCTGACACGCCGATAATGCCGTCCCACTCAATCCCCTCGTCCATCATAAGGTCCGTGACCCCGCAGGTGAAAAGGCACCTGAGGGAGCCGCCCTCAAGGGCCAAGGCTTTTCTGCTCATGCTCAAACTGTCCTTTCGGTTATTTTTCATTATATTTTACACTATTATTATGAAAGATTCAAGTTGATTTTGCGGGCCGGGGGTGATAAAATAGAGGGACTAAGGCTTTGGGAGGACAAAATGCGTATCAGGAAAAAGGCCTGGGCCCGGCCGGAGCTGGCCGCGTGCCCATACTATATCGATAAACCGGAGGACCTCAGGGGCAGGTGGCAGGAGCGCTTCGGGGAGAAAAGGCCCCTGTATCTGGACCTGGGGTGCGGGAAATGCGTGTATCTTGCGAGGGAGGCGCTGGCCCGGCCAGGGATAAACTTTGTGGGAATAGATATCAGCTATGATATTTTAGGCGTGGGCAGAAGGAACATACAGGAGGCCTTCGGGGAGCGGGAACCGGACAATCTGCTGCTGTGCTACTACAATATAGAGCGGCTTCCCGAGCTCTTCGCCCCAAATGAGGCGGACAGGCTTATCATAAACTTCTGCAACCCCTGGCCCGCCGCCCACTGCCATAAGCGCCGGCTGACCCATACAAGGCAGCTTGTAAAGTATAAGCCCCTCTTGTCCGAGGGCGGGGAGATATGGTTCAAGACCGACAACGACGACCTGTATCTCGCCACAAAACGCTATCTAAATGAGGCGGGCTTCGAGATATATTTTGACACAAAAGACCTGCATTCTTTAAACGACCCCGGGAATATCCTCACCGAGCACGAGGTGAAATTTACAGCCCAGGGCATCAGGACCAAAGCCATTAGGGCAAGAAAGTTATAGCCCCGCGCTGATGTCCCGCTGGGGATAGGCGTTGAGGCTCATGCCCGCCGTGTGGCCCTTCAGGAGCTCGTAGTACCCCTGGGAGGCTATCATGGCGGCGTTGTCCCCGCAGTATTTCAGCTCCGGGAGGTACAGCGCCGCGCCGGTATCCCGGCCCAGCTTTTCAAGCTCCCTTCTCAGCAGCCGGTTGGCGGAAACGCCCCCGGCTGCCGCTATATGCTTTGCCCCCTTTTCCCGGACGGCCAGGCTGAAGTGGTCCAGAAGATACTCCACCACGGCTTTCCTGTAGCTGGCGCAGAGGTCCGGGACGCTTACCTCCTCGCCCCGCTGGGCGGCGTTATGGAGGATGTTTAAGGCGGCGGTCTTGAGCCCCGAGAAGCTGAAATCGTATTTCGAGCCCTCCACCCGGGGCCGGGGCAGGGTGTACCGGTCAGGGTCACCGCCCTCGGCAATCTTATCCAGCTCTACGCCTCCGGGGTAGGGTATGCCCATGGCCCGGGCCGCCTTGTCGAAGGCCTCGCCGGCGGCGTCGTCACGGGTGCAGCCCACAATATCCAGCGTGTCGTAATCCATTACATCCACTATATGGGAGTGCCCCCCGGAGACTACCAGGCATAAAAACGGTGGGCTAAGGTCAGGATGGCTCAGATAGTTTGCGGCGATATGCCCCCTGAGATGGTGGACCGGCACAAGGGGGAGGCCGGTTGACAGGGCCAGGCCCTTGGCAAAATTCACCCCCACTAACAGCGCGCCGATGAGCCCTGGGGCATAGGTGACGGCTATGGCGGAGATATCGGCGAGAGTAACACTGGCCTCGGCAAGCGCCCCGCTCACCACGGCGGTTATGGCCTCACTGTGCCGTCGGGAGGCTATCTCCGGCACCACCCCGCCGTATATCCTGTGCTCATCTATCTGGCTTGCCACCACCGACGAGAGCACCCGGCGGCCGTCCTCCACCACCGCGGCGGCGGTCTCGTCGCAAGAGGTCTCTATTCCCAGTATCAGCATGGCCTGTCCTCCTTCTGTTCAAAATCCAGGGTGTATATGAGCCCGTCCTCCCGGGGCTTCTCGTAAAAATCCCGGCGGAGCCCGGCTCTTTTGAAGCCCAGGCTCTCATAGAGGGCGATGGCCGGGGCGTTGGAGGGGCGCACCTCAAGGGAGATGAAGGAGCCCCCCATCTGCCGGGCACAGCCTATGAGGTATGACATTATCTGCCGGGCGATACCCTTTCGGCGGTGGTCCGGGGAGACGGCTATATTGTCGATATAGAACTCCCCGGCGGCGTGGCGCATACCGCCGTAACCCACGGCATGCCCTGAGAGCTCGGCGGCGGCATACACCGCGCTGGGGTTTATAAGCTCCTCCCGGAAGGCCTCAAGGCTCCAGGGCAGGGAGAAGCAGGCGTTCTCAATGGCAGCGACATCCCCAAGGTGCCGCTCCTCCATGGGGACTATCCGGGCGCAGCCGAGGGAGTCCCTGAAGCGGGAGAGCTCCGCGGCTATGCTGTCCCGGCAGGCCCGGTACTCATTAAGGTCCCCGCCGAAGGGGTCGGCGATATCCCGGGGCAGGTATATTTTCTCCGAAGGTACTCCCGCTCCCTCGAGTATCCGGCCGTGGGCGCCGGTCATGGGAAAGAACATGTCGTAGTCTGAAAGCTCGCTCCGGGTCAGCAGACGGGAGCGGTGCGCGGAGATATCAGCCCCCACCTCCCGGCAGCAGGCGACGGCGTTTTCTGAGGCGGGCTGCCCGGGGACTGCGGAGAGGCCGGCGCTGGAGCAGGCGTGCTCCGGGGCCAGGGCCCGGAACAGGCCCTCGGCTATGGGGCTGCGGCAGGTGTTGCCGGTGCAGACGAATAATATTTTCATGTTTGACCCCTTTCCGTGGGACTTTACATTTTAAAGTCAATATAGTATACTTTTACCCAGAGTATACTATATTGACCCAAAAATTGCAATATATAACATAGAGGTGGACCCGATGAAAAAGATACTGCTCATTGCCACAGGCGGCACCATAGCCTCAAGGAGGACGCTCTCGGGCCTGGCCCCCGGGCTCTCGGCGGAGGAGCTGCTGGCCCAGGTGCCGGACGTAAGGAAGCTCTGCGGGGTGGAGGCTGTACAGCCCCTGAACCTGGACAGCACAAATATCTCCCCGGAGAACTGGCTGCTGCTGGGGAAGGTGATAGAGGAGAATTACGGCAGGTTCGACGGCTTTGTGATATGCCACGGCACGGACACCCTGGCCTATACCGCCGCCGCCCTCTCATACCTTGTGCGGAACACAAAAAAGCCCGTGGTGCTCACCGGGGCCCAGCGGCCCATAGACGCAGAGGACACCGACGCCAGGCAGAACCTGCTGGACAGCTTCAGATATGCCTGCAGCGGGGACAGCGGGGTGTGTATCGTGTTCGGCGGCCGGGTCATTGCGGGCACCCGGGCCAGGAAGACGCGCACAAAGAGCTATAACGCCTTTACCAGCATAAACTTCCCGGACATAGCCGAGATACGGGACCAGCGGGTGCTCAGGTTCATCCCCTTCAGGGAAAGCGGCGGGCCGGAGTTCACAGGGGAGCTCTGCCAAAGGGTGGCGCTCATAAAGCTCATACCCGGCCTGCCTGTGGAGGCTTTCTCGGCCGTGGGCGGAAGCTGCGACGGCCTGATAATCGAGAGCTACGGCGTGGGCGGCATTCCGGACGCGTATCTCTCTGAGCTGGACTCCATCCTCCAGGCGGGGAAGACCGTGGTGCTCGCCACCCAGGTGCCCCAGGAGGGCAGCGACCTGTCCGTGTACCAGGTGGGGCACAGGCTCAGGGAGCGGGCGGGTCTGCTGGAGCCCTACGACATGACCCTGGAATCCACGGTCACAAAGCTCATGTGGGTGCTGGGGAGGACCAGAGAGCCTGGAAAGGTGCGGCGGCTGTTTTATACGCCGGTGAATTATGACCTGCTGTTTTAAGCTGAGCGCCCCGGAGGGAGACCATCCGGGGCGCGGCTCTTATTCGGTCCAGTCACTTTCTGCCCTGGCGGGGGCGGGCACTTTTGAAGGACCTTCTTTCCGCGGCAATCTGCGCCCAGCAGTCCCCGCAGTACACCAGGGTCTCCCGGGAGGGCCGGAAGCCCACCCGGGCCTCCTTGCCGCAGGCCGCGCAGACTCCTGAGTAGACCCGGCCGGTTTTGCTCAGGCGGGCGGCCCGGCGGCAGTCCTTGCAGCGGCGGGGGCGGCCGTATCCCTTGGCCGCGTAGAAAGCCTGCTCCTCGGGGGTGAACAGGAAGTCACGGCCGCACTCCCGGCATTTCAATATTTTCTCGCTTATCATCTGGAGCCTCCTGACTCTGCGCTTCGGCGAAGCTTTGCGCGTATCCTGTATAGAGTGTTGTCGAAGACCTTCCGGTTTATGCCGGCCTGCTCCTGGGCCTCCGAGCGCCGGCAGCCGCCAAGGTACAGCCCCAGCACCCGGCGCTCAAGGGGGGAGAGGTCCAGGTTCTTCCACATATTGTCGAACTGCTCCCGCATTTCCACAAAATCCTGGGGGCTTGGGGCCCGCTCAGGGAGGTCCCCGGCCTCGGTGAGGGGCAGGGCCTGGTTTAGGGTGCGGTTCCCGGCGGTATTGCTGCTGCGCACGGCGTTCACCATCTGGTTATATACGCACGCCCCGGCGTAGGCGCCGAAGCTCCCCGGGGGCCTGTACCCTAGGGCGGCGGCATAGAGCCCCAGAAAGCCCTCCTGCAAAAGGTCCTCAGGCTCGGGGACAGAGGGGCCGCCGAACAGGGCGGCTTTATTTCTGAGCAGGCCGGTATAGCGGGAGGAGAGCTCCACAAAGGCCTGGGGGTCCCCGCCGCGCACCAGCTCCGCGAGCTTTGCGTCGCTGAGGGAGCTGTAATCCTGGCTCATATCATCACCTCACATAGCAGGGCTAAAAGACATGGCTGTTTGGCCGGCGGCGCACGTCGGTGGGCAGGAGGGAGTAGAGGGAGAGGTCCACTATGCCCTTGTCCGGCCAGAGGAAGCCCTCCCTGATAGTGCCCTCCTTCCTGAAGCCGCAGCGCTCCAGGACCAGCACGCCCCTGTAGTTCGCGGGCTGCACATAGGCCTGTATCCTGTGCACCCCCGCGTTGTCCATAAGGTACTCCACAGCCGCGCGCAGCGCCCCGGTAGCGCAGCTCTGGCCGGTGTATTTGCGCGCCAGGGTAAAGCGCACGGTGACGCTCTCTGTCTCCGGGTCGATATTATATATCTCGAATATGCCCCCCAATGGGTTCCCGCCGCCGCAGGGGTATATGCCCAGGACTATCGCGACCCTGTCCCGGAACATGGCCTCGTACCGGGCTATCCTCCCCGCTGTCAGCACCGGGGAGGGCAGGGGGGCCGTGGGGGCGTACCGGAAATTCTCCTCGTCCCCAAGCACGTCCCAGAGGGCCTCGGCGTCCATGTCGGTCATGCGGGAGAGGGTCACGTTCTGCCCGGTTATGAAGGGGAAGCTGGAAAAAAGCAGGGATGTGTTCATGGCTCTAAGACGTCAAGAAGGCGGGAGGGCCTGTCCAGAGACGGACAGCCCGGGACGCTCCCGAAGCCGTAGGCGGCGAAGATGAAGGGCACCCCCGCGGACTCGGCCGCCTCCCTGTCCATGGCGGTGTCGCCCACATAGACCGGAGCCTTAAAGCTGTTCCGCTCCGCCACAAGCCGGATATTCTCCCCCTTCTGCAGCCCGGTGCGGCCAATGCACTCCCAGTCCGTAAAGTATTTCCCGAGGCCGTGGGCGTCGAAGAAGGTGGGGATATAGTCGGGCCCGCAGTTGCTTATGATTGCCAGGGGGAATTTTTCCGAAAGGGCCTTTAAGGTCTCCTCAAGGCCCTCGTAGAGGATACCGCCGTGCTCCCTGAGGTAGTCGTCCTCTACTACGCAGAGCTTTTCAAAAAGCTCCGCGCCCCTCTCGTCTGAGAGGCGGGGGAAGAGCTTGTGCATAAGCTGCACGGAGGTCATGCCCATTATCCCGGCTATATCCTCCCGGGTGAGCTCCCGCCTCGCGTCGGGCTCGTCCGCAATGGCCCGCTGCCAGACCTCACAGAGGGCCGCAGTGGTGTCCCAGAGGGTGCCGTCCAGGTCGAACAGGACGCTGTCGCATTTTATCATAACGCATTCTCCTTTTTAAGGTACGATTTTGTGTATGGGCATACCTCTATACATTTCCCGCAGAGGGTTATCTTTTCGCCTATGAGCTCCGCGGCCAGGGCCCGGGCGGCCCTTCGGCAGGCGTTCACGTCCACAAGCTCCTCCCGGTACGTGCCCACGTCCCAGAGCGCGCCCGTTATGGCGCCGCCGGGACAGGCGGCCGTGCAGGCGGTGCAGCCGCCGCAGAGGGAGGCGTTGACCGGCTCTGCCGCGCGGTCAAACTCAGCGTCGGTGAGCACCGAGCTCAGGCGCACCGCCGGGCCGTACTCCTTCGTCACCAAAAGGGCCGACCTGCCTATCCACCCAAGGCCCGCCCTGGTGGCGCAGGTCTTGTGGGGGACAGGAGTGCTGTACCCGGGGGACTCCGCCACTGTGGTGGTGGTCTGGGCCAGGGCCTTACAGCCGCGTTCAGTGAGGTAACCGGCGGCGAGCTCGGCGAGGGAGTCCAGCTTTTTATTCAGCGCATGGTACTGGTCAAAGTAATCCCTGGTGGGGCCGCTCCCTATTCCCGCTATAACGCCCGCCGGGATTTTTACGGCCAGGGCCGCGCATGAGGTAAAGCCGTCATGATTGAGCGCGGAGATATCGCCGAAGCCCACAAGGGAGGCCCCTTCATTATATAGCAGCTCTTTGAGCTCTGAGGTCAATATCATGTGTGCTCCTCCCCAATAAAATCGTATGGCACCTGCTGATATACATAATAGTTCAGCCAGTTCGAGACAAGCAGGTGGGCGTTGCTGCGCCAGGTGAAGGCGGGGGTACCTGCGGGGTCGTCGCCGGGGAAGTAGTTATAGGGGACTTTGGGCTCGAGGCCGCGGTTCACGTCCCGGAAGTATTCTTTAGCTAAGGTGTCCCGGTCGTACTCGGCGTGGCCTGTGACGAATATCCTGCGCCCGCCCTTCTCGGCCACTATGTGCAGCCCCGCTGTGTCAGACTCCGCTAGGGGCAGAAGCTCCTTATGCTCCCGGACATCCGAGAGGTACACGGTGGTATAGCGGGAATGTGGGGCGAAATAATTGTCGTCGAAGCCGCGCATAAGGGGGTGATAGGGATTTAAAACCCTATGGTTATATATGCCGCTGAGCTTTTCGGGGAGGGGGTGCTTATTGATACCGTAGTGGTGGTAAAGCCCGGCCTGGGCGCCCCAGCATATATATAAGGTGGAGTAGACGTTTGTCTTGGTCCAGTCCATTATGGCGCACATCTCCGGCCAGTAGTCCACCTCCTCGAAGGGGAGCTTTTCAACGGGCGCTCCGGTGATGATAAGGCCGTCGAAGCGCTGGGACTTCACCTGGCCGAAGGTCTTATAATACTTATGTAAGTAAGAGGAGCTGGTGTTCTTGCTTATATGGCTTGCCGGGTGCAGGAGCTCCACATCCACCTGCAGGGGGGTATTGCCAAGGAGCCGCAAAAGCTGGGTCTCGGTCTCGGTCTTGGTGGGCATGAGATTTAGGATGGCTATTTTAAGGGGCCGTATATCCTGGCCCGCCGCCCGGTCGTAGGTCATAACGAAGATGTTCTCGGCCTCCAGCACCTCAATGGCAGGCAGGTCGGCCTGTATGCGTATGGGCATGGCAGTGACCTCGCGTAAAAAGATTTGCCGAAACCCCTCGAAAACCCTTGACAAACATGGCTTCGGCAGATATAATACATTATAACACACAAGCTCCCGGATGTACAGTGTCAGGGCCTCAAAAAAGTTTTTCAAAAATTTTGAAAAAAGGTGTTGACAAAAGGGGATGGATGTGGTAAGATAGTCAAGCGCTCGAGAGAGAGGCCAAACGAAAGGGAGGCCGAAGCTCAGCCGGGAGCAACTCCCGGA
>JAETSR010000008.1 GCA_021769555.1 Clostridiaceae bacterium | reverse complement strand
GCATCTGTGAATAACTCGAACCAGTATCCATCGCCGGGGTCCAGGTCCGCCAGTGCGTTCGGGTCCTTGAGGGCTGCGAAGTACACCTCCTTGCCCTGAGAAATGAGCCAGGCACGAAAGTTGGTGAAGCCATCTTCAGAGATGTACCCAATGAGGCTTGCAGCGCTCCAGAGGCCGAACTTATAGGCCAGGTTTTGGTAAACGTGGACAATATCATAAAAGTCTTGGGCATGGTCGGGGCCCAGCTCCTTGAGGCGGGTAATGAGGATGTCTATGTAATCATCCTGGCCTTGGGCGGCTTTGACCTCGGAGATGAGGTTCCAGAAACCGTCCTTGCTCATGGCTTTGCAGCCGGGGATGGGCTGCTCATTCTGATTTGTCATGAAGTGTTTCTCCTTTCTGCTTCTGGCTGCTGTTTAAGTCTTTCTGGATGGTTTCAGCTTCGGGTGGGTCCCGGCTGAAGTTGGGGATGCGATTTCATCGAGCCTGTGGCGAGATGAACATCGTTCTCATCGAAGCTCTCGTAGGCCCTGTCGGTTTTGTTTTCTGTAAAGTTAGGCACTTTTCATCACTCCTTGTTTTTTTCTCTGGAAACGCAAAAGAGGGACCAAAGATTTCTCTTTGATCCCTCTCAAAAATTATTTTTGTTTTATTCTGTCTCGGATTACTGTTGCCAACCACGCAGGTTCAGATCCCTATTTTCGGGGTGGCATCTCCCAAAACACGTCACGCCGTGACGGCCCTTTTTCGCCCCTTTGAACGTCAAAAAACCGCGCCGTTGCGCGGTTTTTTGGGGGTGGCATCTGTTAAGATGCGTAAACATGGTGGACCATCAGGGACTCGAACCCCGGACCGACCGGTTATGAGCCGGTTGCTCTAACCAACTGAGCTAATGGTCCATGCCTGCCTGAGTATTATAGCACATCAAATCTAAATTGGCAAGTGTTTTTTTGCGAAATTTCTCCGGCCATTTTATTTGACAACATAGTGGGCCCATGTTATAATAAAAAATACAAGAATTTTTGGAGTTGATACCACTTGGATTTTAACGCTTTTCAGCTGATAAGCACAGCGCTCTCGGCAGAGCTCACAAAGCAGGGCTTCAAAGAGCCCGAGCCTTTGGAGGACCCGGAGGGCCAGGCGGCCATGTTCGCCGCGGAGGAGGTGGCGTACAGCCTGCTGTATGACCGCAAGAAAAAGAGCTTCCTGCTCCGCTCCACCAATCTCAGGGAGGACGGCAGGCCCGGGGACTGGCGCACCCTCTCCACCTGGCTCTTTGACGAGCAGACCGGGGACCGGTCCGACGCGGAGAGCATTATAAACGACTTCCTGGAGATAATCCAGGGGCCCAAAAGGGTGCAGATGGTCCAGCAGCAGCGCAAGCGCTCAAAGGGCCGGGAGCGAAATGTGGACCCGATGTTCTTTATAAACAGGCTGGTGCACATGTTCCCCGGCGCAAAGGACGCCCTCAATGATGAGAAGATAGTCTACGGGCAGGTGCGGTATATTACATTCATAAAGGCGAGCCTGCTGCCGGAGATTGAGTCGCTTCTGAAGAACTACCCGGACAGCGAGCTTGTGGACAAGCTTGCCTCGCTGCTGGACGACATGTATAAGAACGGGGACCTGGACCTTAGGGCCATAGTCACCTATGTGGTGATAGACGGCCTCTCGAAGGAGAGCTTTGAGGTGCTGTATGAGAAGCTGGGGGACGAGCTGAAGAAATCCGCGAAGCCCGCCCGCAGGCTTATCGGCAAAAACATCAAGCCCGAGAAAAAGAAGAAGAAGGGCGGCAAGAAGGTGGAGGCCCGGCTGAGCTGAGCCCCGCGCTTTTTAGGGTTGACAAACTGTTAGAGAGGTGCTATACTGGATGTACCTCTAAGCAGGGGCTTTTGTTTTTGCGCCCGCTTTTGAGGGAGGCAGGGACGACGGGCTTTTGCCCGAGTCTAAAATATTTATGGAGGTGCCGAAAAAATGCGAGTAAAAATCGTGCTGGCCTGCACAGAGTGCAAGCAGAGGAACTATCTCACGAAGAAGAACAAGAAGAACGACCCTGACAGGCTGGAAATGAACAAGTACTGCCGGTTCTGCCGGAAGCACACCCTGCACAGGGAGACAAAGTGAGGAGCGGAACTGATGGCAGAAACTAAGAAGACAGAGGTTAAGCAGAACCCCAAGTCCATAGCCGCTTTCGGGCGCAAAGTCACGAAGTTCGTGAAGGACTGCAGGGGCGAAATCAAGAAGATAGTATGGCCCACGCCCAAGGCGACTTTCAAGAACACCGGCGTTGTGCTGGTGACGATAATCGTTCTGGGGCTGTTCGTGTTCCTGCTGGACACGGTATTCATGAACCTTTTGGGGCTCGTGATGAATGTTGCGGCATAAGGTTTCACTAAAAATTTCCGGGAGGGGAGCCCATGGCGGACGAGGCAAGATGGTATGTGGTGCATACCTATTCGGGTTATGAGAACAAGGTGGCATCCAACCTGAAGACGACGGTTGAGAACCGCCAGATGGAGGACCTGATACAGGAGATACGCGTGCCCATGGAGATGGTCACGGAGATAACCGACGACGGACGGCGCAAGGAAGTTGAGCGCAAGGTATTTCCGGGGTATGTGATAGTGAAGATGGTGATGACGGACGAGAGCTGGTACGCGGTGCGGAACATCCGCGGCTGCACGGGCTTTGTCGGGCCGTCCAGCAAGCCTGTCCCCCTTACGGACCGGGAGGTCGCGAATTTGGGGATAGAGAACCACCAGATAGAGGTCAGCTACAAGCCCGGCGACACGGTGAGCATCACGGAGGGCCCGTTGGAGGGCTTCATCGGCGTGGTGGAGGAAGTGGAGCCGGAGAAGAACATGGTGCGGGTCACTGTGTCCATGTTTGGCCGGGACACCCCGGTGGAGCTGGAGCTCTCACAGGCGGAGCTGATGTAATCGGCTTATCAACTTAATAATATTTTCAGGAAAGGCTGGTGTTTTACATGAGAGGAGCGCTGATTATTGCAGGGCTGGCCCTTACGGCGGCAGTGGCTTTCGGAGGGGCCCATATGGGGCCTGGAGAGGCAGTACATCCCTGGGTGCAGGAGTATACTGCCGGCCAGGGGAACATCAAGGGCGATGTGGACACCGGGAAATACCTGGAGATAGACGAGCGCCTGGAGATAGGCGCGGACGCCAGCGGCATGGCCGTGTTCAAGGACCCGGCGGCGGCGCTCCGGTGCCTGGAGGAGAAGTATTCCAAAGGGATTGAGCTTATCCGGAGGGAGTTCGGCTTACTGCCGCCAAAATTTGACTTTGCGAGCTACAAGACTTACGGCTGGCAGGTGACGGCCGGGACAGAAGAAGAGCGAGCGCAGGCGCTGTTTGTATCACAATTTATGGACATATACGAGAACAGCTTTTTAATCAGTGATTAAGGAGGCGGGACAATGGAACCGACTGAAAGAGAAAGGCAGGATGTACAAAAGGCTATGGCCTATGATTTGCTGAAGCTTCTGAGGAAGGATACCGAAAAGTCCTACTCGTATGAAGAAATTGAAAAAATAGTAGACGCCTACGTAGAAGGCACTGAAAATTAAAAGTTTTGTCCACTTTTTCAAAAGTGGCAGGGGTCTGGGGGCAGAGCCCCCGGGACCTTGCCGAAGGCTAAAAAGTACTAAACGAAAATAAAGGTTTTCCAAAAGAAAACCTTTACAAAGTGGGAGGTACCGGTAAATACTGTATGCCGGCACCGCTTGCACCACAATATTGGAGGTAATTAGACAATGGCACAAAAGGTAACGGGCTTCATAAAGCTCCAAATCCCCGCCGGAAAAGCCACTCCGGCCCCCCCTGTGGGTCCGGCTCTCGGACAGCACGGCGTGAACATCATGGCGTTCACCAAGGAGTTCAACGAGCGCACAAAGAACGACGTTGGGATGATAATCCCCGTGGTCATCACCGTGTACGCCGACCGCTCCTTCACCTTCATCACCAAGACTCCCCCCGCCGCGGTGCTCATCAAGAAGGCCGCGGGCATTGACACCGCCTCGGGCGAGCCCAATAAGAAGAAGGTCGCCAAGATAACAAAAGAGCAGGTGCAGAAGATTGCCGAGACCAAGATGCCCGACCTGAACGCGGGCTCCCTTGAGGCCGCAATGAGCATGATAGCCGGAACCGCCCGGAGCATGGGCGTAGAAGTCGTAGAATAAGGGAAGGGGGAAGCGGAAATGAAACATGGTAAGAAGTATAGAGAGAGCGCGAAGCTCATTGACCGTCAGAAGCTGTACGATACCGCCGAGGCCCTGGACCTCTGCGTGAAGACCGGCACCACCAAGTTCGACGAGACCGTGGAGCTGCATGTGAAGCTGGGCGTTGACGGCCGTCACGCCGACCAGCAGGTGCGCGGCGCGGTTGTACTGCCCAATGGCACCGGCAAGAACGTGAGAGTTCTGGCCATCTGCAAGGGCGACAACATCGAGGCCGCCCAGGCCGCGGGCGCTGACTTTGTGGGCGCCGAGGAGATGGTGCAGAAGATACAGTCCGAGGGCTGGATGGACTTTGACGTGGTAGTCACCTCCCCCGACATGATGGGCCTGGTTGGCCGTCTGGGCCGCGTGCTGGGCCCCCGCGGGCTTATGCCCAACCCCAAGGCTGGCACCGTGACTCCCGACATTGCCAAGGCCGTACAGGACGCCAAGGCCGGTAAGATAGAGTACCGCCTGGACAAGACCAACATCATCCACTGCCCCATCGGCAAGGTCAGCTTCGGCGCTGAGAAGCTCACCGAGAACTTTGACGCCCTGATGGACGCCATCGTCAAGGCCAAGCCCGCCGCCGCCAAGGGCCAGTATGTGCGCTCCTGCACTGTGGCTGCTACTATGGGGCCTGGGGTGAAGATAAACCCGGCTAAGTTTGTTTGATTTTTGGCTTGCAATCTTGGAATGACTGTGCTATAATATAGGCACAAATCTAGTATACTGGTCTTTTGCACCAAAAGGAAACCCCCGGAGTGTGAGTCCGGGGGTACCTTTTTGCTGTGGCTTACTTGCCGTCGTGCTCGTGTTCTTCAAGCCACTTCGTTAGGACATAAGAAACTAAATTTGACAGAAGAGACACGATTAAGCTTTCCAGTATACTGGTCACATGCACACCAAAAAATAACCCCCCGGATATATTTCCGGGAGGTTATTTTTTTACCGTATCTCCTGTTCCAGCCGGTCAAAAATCGGCCCGGAGAAGAACTCGGCCAGGCTTATCTCCAGGCCGTCGCACAGCTTCTTAATCACGTCAATGCGAAGGTGCCGGCGGCGCTCGTCCATCATACTGTATACAGTAGACGGAGTAACACCAGACAAAGTGGCCAGCTCATTATACTTGATACCCCTTTCAGCGCATATCTGCACGAATCTCATAACTACAGCGTCCTTGACATACAAAAAAATCACCTCAAGGACAGTGTACCCAGAGCCACGCATGTGAGTATACGGGCTTGCGTAATTATGAGTTATGTGCTATAATGGGTAAAAGTATAAATGGGGGCCTTAATATGTCTGACTACAGAACCTTTCTCAGTGATAATCTCCGCCGCCTGCGCCTTGCGTGCGGCTATTCCCAGAGCAACGTCGCAAAAGCTCTGGACATGACGCGCTCGAACTATTCCTACTACGAATCCGGCAAGACTACGCCCACCTTGGAGTCGCTCTATAAGCTCTCAAAGATATTTGGCGTTACCATGGAGCAGATAATTGTCCCCGAAGCCCGGCTCTATCCGGACATCGACTTCATGAGGCCCGAGCAGCTCTTCTCAAAAGAGCCCCAGACCATCGGCGAGCTTACCAGCGACGAGAAAGACCTCATCGCCCGGCTCCGGAGCGAAAAGCCCTGACCGCCCCCCATAGGGGGCTTTTTTATTTTATCTCCTGTTCCAGCCGGTCGAACTCCTCCGTAGAGAAAAACTCCCCCAGGGTAATGTCCAGCCCGTCGCAAAGCTTCTTGATTGTGGACACAGTTGTGGTGTTGTTTTTCCTGTTGATGATATTGTTCACCGTGGACTGGGTAACGCCGCTCATATTGCAAAGCTTATTCACCGATATCCCCCGCTTCTGGCAGAGGGTAAGAATCCTGTCGGTTATGGCCTCTTTCAGCTCCACTTCCATCACCTCTCTCCCGCAAATTGAGGATAAAAGAAATGGGTTGACAAAGCTAACCCTAAAGGGTTAAAATAACCATAAAGAGTTAAAATATGCTGTTTAACGGCATTTTACTGGCAGAATCGAGGTGATAATATGCTCGACTACCGTCTGAATCTTCGGACAAACCTGCGCACCCTGCGCCTGGCGTGCGGCTACACCCAGCAGGACGTGGCGGCGGCCCTGGGGGTCGTGCGCTCCACCTACGCCTACTATGAGACCGGCAAAAGCCAGCCGGATATAGAGACCCTTGTGAAGCTCTCCCGGATGTTCGGCGTGACCCTGGACCAGCTGGTGCTGCCCGGGGCTGAGCTCCCGGCGGACCGCTTCCGGGTTAAGCACCGCCCATCAGAGAACCCCCAGACCATCGGCGGCCTCACCCAGCGGGAGAAGGTGCTCATAGCCTGCCTTCGCAGCCAGGGCTTCTGAAATATTATTGGGCGCGCGCGAAAAAAACACTTGACATACGCGAACGCACGTTCTATAATATACTCAGTAAAGGAGGCGTACCCATGGAGAACGGCATTTTACACGTGGACATGAACAATTTCTACGCCTCGGTGGAAACCCTTTACGCCCCGGAGTACAGGGACGTGCCCATGGCTGTGGCCGGGGATAAGGAGAGCAGGCACGGCATAATCCTCGCAAAGAACATGCTGGCGAAAAAGCGCGGCGTGCAGACCGCCGAACCCATCTGGCAGGCCATGCGCAAGTGCCCGGGGCTGCAGCTTGTGCCGCCCCACCATGAGCGCTACTCAAGGTTTTCCGCCCTGGCGAAAAAGATATACTGCGACTACACCGACCGGGTGGAGGCATTCAGCCTGGACGAGTGCTGGCTGGATGTGTACGGCAGCGAGCGGCTCTTCGGCACAGGGCGTGAGATAGCCGAGCAGATACGCGCCCGGGTGAAGAACGAGCTGGGGCTCACTGTCTCCGTGGGGGTGTCCTTCAATAAGGTCTTCGCAAAGCTGGGCAGCGACTACAAAAAGCCCGACGCCGTCACCGAGTTCGGGCACGCGGAGATGGAGAGCATAATCTGGAAGCTGCCCGCCGGGGAGCTCCTAATGGTGGGGCCAACCACCCAGGCCGCCCTGAAAAAGTACGGCATATACACCATCGGGGACATTGCCAAGATGGAGCTGCCCGTCATGCGCCAGCTCATGGGCCGCACCGGCGAGACCCTCTGGATATACGCCAACGGCCTGGACGACACCCCAGTGCAGAATATAGACGCCCACGAGGACCCCAAGTCCATCGGCAGCAGCACCACCCTCCCCCGGGACATCACCTCTGAGAAGGAGGTCCGGGAGACACTTTTCAGCCTCTCCGAGACTGTGGCCAGGCGCCTTAGAAGGAGCGGCCTTAGGGCCGGGGAGGTGCAGATAACCATACGCAACAACCAGTTCCAGGAGGTACAGCGCCAGAGGCAGCTGGGGGCCGCGGTATGCGATTCCCGGTCCATATACGACGCCGCCTGGGAGCTGTACCGCCGGGAGAACAAGCGCTGGGCCGTGCGGCTCCTGGGGGTGCGGGCCGGGAAGCTTGTGCCCCGGGGTGAGAGCCAGCTGAGCTTCTTTGAGGAGACAGAGGGGCTCAAGCGCCGGGAGCAGCTTGAGAGCGTAGTGGACCGCGTGCGGGAGAAGTACGGCAGCGGCAGCATTAACCGGGCTTTCGCGGTAAAGCCCCGTAAGGAGGACGAGTAGGATGGAGCAGGATATTTTCGAGAAGCTGGAGATTTTAACAGACGCGGCAAAGTACGACGTGGCCTGCACCTCCAGCGGCGTGGACCGCCCGGCGGTTGAGGGCAAGCTGGGCAGCGCGGCCAAGGCCGGTATCTGCCACAGCTTCGCCGCCGACGGCAGGTGTATCTCCCTTTTAAAGGTGCTCATGAGCAACGACTGCGCCTTCGACTGCACCTACTGCGTCAACCGCCGCTCCACCGACTGCCGCCGGGCCAGCTTCACCCCAAAGGAGCTCTGCGAGCTCACCATGCAGTTCTACCGCCGGAACTATATTGAGGGGCTTTTCCTGTCCTCGGCGGTGGTGAAGAACCCGGACTATACCTGCGAACTAATGCTCTCTGCTGTGAAAATGCTCCGGGATGAGTGCGGCTTCTGGGGGTATGTGCACATCAAGGCCATCCCCGGGGCCAGCCCCCGGCTCACCGAGCAGCTGGGGAGGTACGCCGACCGCATGAGCGTGAACATCGAGCTGCCCTCCCAGCAGAGCCTGAAGCTCCTGGCCCCCCAGAAGTCCAAGGAGAAGATACTCACACCCATGGCCCAGATTCGGGACGGCATTGCCCAGAACAGCCGGGAGATAGTAAAGTATAAGGCCGCGCCCAGGTTCGTCCCGGCGGGGCAGTCCACCCAGATGATAATCGGCGCCAGCCCCGAGAGCGACCGGCAGATACTGAACCTCACCGAGGGCCTTTATAAAAAGTACAGCCTCAAGCGGGTGTTCTTCTCGGCCTATATGCCCGTGGTCTCGGACAGGGCCCTGCCCGCCCTGGACACCCCTCCCCCCCTCCTTCGGGAGCACCGGCTCTATCAGGCCGACTGGCTCCTGCGCTTCTATGGCTTCACCGCCGGGGAGATACTTGACGAGGAGCACCCGGACTTCAATCCCCTTTTGGACCCCAAGTGCAACTGGGCCGTGAACCACATGGAGCATTTCCCCGTGGAGATAAATAAGGCCCCCTATGAAATGCTTCTGAGGGTCCCGGGGATAGGCGTGAAGTCCGCCATGCGCATACGGTCCGCCAGGCGGCAGTGCACCCTGGATTTCGACGGCCTCAAGAAGCTGGGGGTGGTGCTCAAGCGGGCCAGGTACTTTATAGTCTGCAGCGGCAAGAGCGCCTCCCCCCTGCCCACGGACAACCCCGCCGTAATAGCCGGGGCCATAAGCGAGCGGGGCCTGGGCCAGCGCAATATAGACCCGCCCGAGCAGCTGTCGTTCTTTTCGCCTGTTAGAGAGGATGGTGTAAAATGTCTCACGGGGCAGATATAGTTTACCGGTACGACGGCACCTATCAGGGCTTTCTCTGCTGTGTGGCCCAGTGCTTTTTTGACAAGCAGCTGCCCCGGGACGTCCAGCTGCTGGACGAGCCCCAGGGCACCCTGTTCGGTATTAAGGCTGTGGACACAGACGAGGGGCTTGCCGCCCGGGTGGAGCGCTCCCTTGCCGTGAAGATATCCCCTCTGGCCCAGGACATGGTGCGCCGGGGATTCCTCTGCTGCATGGAGGACAAGGAGCTTCGGCTCATCCGATTTATTCTCAAGGGGTACCGCAATGGGGCCAGGGTCACGAAGATGAGCGTTGACCCGGATGTGCACGCCATTGACAAGGCTCTGCTGTATCTTAAAAACGAGGCCCACTACCATGTGGAGTTTATGCGCTTTGCCGACTGCGGGGGATTTCTCGCCTCTATGATAACCCCTAATAATACTGTGCTGCCTCTGGTGGCCCCCCATTTTTGCGAGAGGTTCAATACTGAAAATCTGGTTATGTTTGATAAGACTCACGGCATGGGGTTTGTGTATCAGGCCGCGGGGCATAGGAGGGAGTTTTTTCAGGCGGACAGCTTGGAGCTGCCGGAGCCCTCTGAGGAGGAGACGCATTTTCGGGAGCTTTGGAGGCTGTTTTACGATACTATTGCGGTTGAGGGGCGTATCAACCTGGCGCTTAGGAGGGGGAATATGCCTATGAGATATTGGCAGAATATGACGGAGTTTCAGAGATAACTTTTTTCTGTGCTGGCGCACAGTATATGGGGCGCCGCCCCATGCCCCGCCACTTTTGTAAAAGTGGACAAAACTTTTTAGTATTCGCCTATTTCCAGCTTCGGGCGGCCCAGGCGCTTATACACCTGCTCCCGGAACAGCCGGTATACCACCGCCGTCAGCGGCGTCCCTATCCAGATACCAACTATCCCCAGCACGCCTCCCCAGAACGTCACCGCGAATATCGTCCATATTGGCGGCAGGCCAATGGACGACCCCACAACCCTGGGATAAATCAGGTTCCCCTCCAGCTGCTGCAGTATCACCAGGAACACCACAAATATCAGCGCGTCTATCGGGTGCACCAGCAGCAGTATGAACGCCCCCACCCCGGCCCCGATGTAGGCCCCGAGAATGGGTATCAGCGCCCCAAGGGCCACCACCGAGGATATGAGCAGGGCGTAGTCCAGCCGGAGTATGCTCATGCCGATATAGCACAACACCCCCAGTATCACGCACTCTGTCAGCTGACCCTGTATGAACGAGAAGAACACCCGGTTCGAGAGCCTAGCCACCTTCGCCGCGGTCGCTGAGGCCCGCTTGGGGAGAAACGCCCGCAGGGCGTCCTTCGTGCCCCGGATGAGCTTCTCCTTCCCGGAGAGCATGTATACCGAGAAGATGAAGCCCATTATCATGGAGAACACCCCTGAGGCCAGGTTCGCCGTCACGTTAAAGAGCTGGGATAGCAGCTCCGTGGTGAACTTCGTGGCGTCCCCCAGCATGTTCAGAAGGGAGCTGAGCTTGAAGTCCTTTAGGAAGTCCTGTATAAATGCCAGGTCGTGCTCCCGGGCCATGTCGTTGGCCCAGGTCATGGCCTGATTTGCGTATATGGGCAGGTTATGCTGTATGGTGACGGTGAGCACGCTCACTGAATCCACAAGGCTTGGGATTATGAAGCATACTATAAACACCACTACAAGTATCACCACTAGATACGCCAGCGTCACTGAAAGGGGCCTTTTAAGCTTTTTCCACACCTTTGACCTGGACTTTTCAAAGGGCTTAAAAGCAATGTCCTCAAAGAAGTGCACGAATACGTTAAGTATATAGGCTATCACCAGCCCCCCCAGCACCGGCGACAGGGTGTTGCCCAGGGTCCTCAGCGCCCCCCATACCTGCTCAAACCGGAGCACGGCCATGGCCAGCAGCGCCGCCAGGACCAGCAGAATGCTCCCCACCTTCAGCCAGTCCCGGCTTTTTTCATCCTGAAATTTCATCCTCCTGCTCCCCCCGCTTCTCAGGTCTTCGTGCGGAACACGTTATGGCATTTCTGGCAGGTGACCTCTATCTTCCCCCTGCCTCTTGGGGCCCTTAGCTCCTGATGGCAGCTGGGGCACTTAAAGTACTTGTACTGCCTGCGCTGGGAAAAGCGTACCTTTCTTGTGCGCACCCAGCTCTCCACAGGCGTCCAGTACCGCAGAAAGGCGGCGTATTCCCTCTGGCGGGCGGGGATGTTCCGGGAGAATGTGCGGAACAGCGCCCAGATATACAGCCCGTCCGCCAAAAGCGTCACCGGCCAGAACCAAATGCTGCCTATGAGGGACAGCAGGAGCCCCGCAATAAGCAGGGCAATGCTGAGCTTATCTGTACCGTAGCGTCCGTAGAGAAAGCGCTGCAGCCGTTCATACCACATAAAAACACGACCTCACTTAAAGTATTTTAAGCTTAGTATACTCTCTCTGTCAGGGTTTTTCAACACCTCCCGGGGGCTTCACGATAATTTTACAATTTTTCCCCGTGCAGATAGACTTTTGGGGGAAATCGGGCTATAATAATCAGGAGAAGCAATCTATTCTATTTATTGGAGGTACGATATCATGCCGGAGCTTAAAGGAAGCAAGACCGAGGCGAACCTGCTCACCGCCTTTGCCGGGGAGAGCCAGGCCAGGAACAAGTACACCTACTTCGCCTCTAAGGCCAAAAAGGACGGCTATCAGCAGATAGCCGAGATATTCCAGGAGACTGCCGACAACGAGAAGGAGCACGCGAAGATGTGGTTCAAGCTCCTGAACGGCGGCATAGGCGCCACGGAGGATAACCTCAAGGCTGCCGCCGAGGGGGAGCACTACGAGTGGACGGACATGTACGCCCAGTTTGCGAAGGAGGCCAAGGAGGAGGGCTTCGACCAGATAGCCGCCCTCTTCGACGGCGTTGCGAAAATCGAGAAGGAGCACGAGGAGCGCTATAGGAAGCTTCTCAAGAACATTGAGGACCAGGTGGTATTCTCCAAGGACGGCGACGCCATATGGCAGTGCATGAACTGCGGCCATATCTGCGTGGGCAGGAAGGCCCCGGAGGTCTGCCCGGTATGCGCCCATCCCCAGTCCTATTTCCGTGTCAAACCCGAGAACTACTAAAGCCGAAAGCCGGGCTGGTATCCCCAGCCCGGCCCTTATTTTATTCGTTCACTTCCCAGTACATCCTGGTCTTGGTATTGACCTCCCCCTCTGAGAGCTGAAAGCTCAGCTCCGGGTTCTCAACGTCCCCAAGGCTCATGGGCTCGGGCAGGGTGGGCGTGCCCGTGACCGTCAGCCCGCTTCCCGCGAACCTGAACAGGAACCGCTTGCCCATCACCATCCTGGTATTCACCAGGTGCACCTCAAGGGTGTCATGGGCCCGCCAGCTTGAGTTTGCACCAAAGGGCGCCCCATGGACAAGGCTCGTGGCAAAGTGCCCCTCCATCCCCAGGTCCAGGGTATACTCCCCCCTGTCCTCCTTACAGACGAGCTGGGCCTTTGTGCCCTCAAACCTAAAGGTGACGCTCTCAAGGGAGCCCCCCTCGGGGATAAAGCAGCCGGGGCCGCCCACTATGTCCCGAAGTCCCGGCAGGGGCTTTGCGGGCAGGTACACTGCGCCGTCCAGGGAGGCCTCCGCGCCGGGGTTATGCACGCCCAGCATGGGGTTGAGCTCAAGCCTTTCCAGCCGCTTTTCCAGCATATGGTTTGCCATCCTGTCCTCCGGAAGGGGCCCGTCCTGCATTCTGGGCAGCAGGTTCTCCCACACGGCGGTGAGCACCGCCTGAAGCTTCATGGAGGCCGAGTGTATCACCAGCACCGCGTCCTGCTTCGTCATCACAACGCCGTACTGGCCGTAGGCCCCGTCCCCCCGGAACACGCCCTCGGGGGCGCAGCGCCAGAACTGGAATCCGTAGCCCTGCTGCCAGTCCGGGTCCCCGCCCCAGCCGGCCCCGGCGTTGTCTATCTGCTTGGATGCAGCCATGTCGAACCACTCCGGGTTCAGAAGCTGCTTATCCTCCCAGCGGCCTTTATTGGCTATGAACTGCACGAAGCGGGCCATCTCCTCGATGGTGACGGACATGCCCGCGCCGCCCATCTCGATATCCCCGGGCATTTTGACGCAGTGTATCTCCCCCATTTCCAGGGGCTCGAAAAGGCGGGGCCTCAGGAACTCGGTCATGTCAAGGCCGGTCTTTTTCTTCAAAATCGCGCAGAGCATATTGGTGCCGGCGGTGTTGTACATGAAATGTGTGCCGGGCTCGTACACGAAGGGGTGGTGCAGGAAGGCCTTCACCCAGTCTTCATCGCCGCCGTCGGCCCAGCTTATCTCCGTCTCGTGGCCGCACCCCATCATCAAGAGGTGCCGTACCTGGCACTTTTTCAGGTTCTCGCTGGGAGCCTCCGGGCACTTCTCAGGGAAGATGTCTATAAGCCGCTCGTCCAGTGAGATAATCCCCTCCTGCACGGCAAAGCCTATGGCGGTGCTCGTAAAGCTCTTGCTGAAGGAGAACAGGATGTGCTGGGTCTCGGGGGCGTATGGGGCCCAGGAGCCTTCGGCGCAGACCTTGCCGTGGCGCAGGAGCTTGAAGGCGTGCATTTCAATGCCCTCCCGGTAGAGCTGGTCCAGCATGTCCAGAACCGCCCCTGATGGTATGCCAACTGACTCGGGTGTGACTCTTTGGAAGTTCATAAGTACTGCCTCTTTTCTTATTATATTTTTATATGTGAAGCTTACTGTAGATATATGTGTCCTTCCAGATTGGCCTGCCCTGCCCGTCCGTCCAGAAGTACACGTTTTGTTTGAGACAGCCCTCCCTTATAAAGCCCAGGGCCTCCAGCAGCCGCCAGGAGTTCTCGTTCTCCGGGTCGCACTCGGCAAAGACCCGGTGCACGCCCTCAGCGAAGGCCCGGCCAAGGACAGCCCGGCAGCTCTCGGAGGCAAGGCCCCTCCCCCAATACTCCCGGTTAAAGACAAAGCCCAGCTCCTTTGACCGGAACTCCCTCTCCCCCAGGTACAGGTTGCCGATAAGCCTGCCGCTCTCTTTAAGCTCCACGGCAATCATTTCCTCTGAGCCTATGCGCCGGATAAGCTCCTCCCCGGCCTCCTCACGGCTCATGGGGCGGTAGGGCTCGTAGCGCACGGCCTCGGGGTCCGAGAGGTACAGGTATAGGTCCTCAAGGTCGCTCTCTTTATACCGCCGCAAAATAAGGCGCTCTGTCTCAATATGAAAATCACTCAGTGCCATATGCAAATTCCCTCCTGACTTGATGTCTTTAGTTTACCATGGTTTATTTTCCCTTGCAATGTGCAATACTGAAATTAGGAAAAATATTTTTGGAGGATAAAATATTATGGTAAAAATACAGAAGGTCTACGGCTGCGAGATACTTGACTCCCGGGGCAACCCCACTGTGAGCGCCACGGTGCAGCTCACCGACGGCACCATGGGCACAGCGGCCGCGCCCTCAGGGGCCTCCACCGGCAAGTTCGAGGCGGTGGAGCTCAGGGACGGGGACGACAGGCGCTATCATGGCAAGGGGGTCTTGAAGGCAGTCCGGAACGTGAACGAGATAATCTCCCCGGCTTTAGAGAAGCTGCACTGCCTGACCGTCCGGGACGTGGACTCCCTGCTCCAAAAGCTGGACGGCACGCCCAATAAGGCCCATCTGGGCGCGAACGCCACCCTGGCCGTGTCCCTGGCCTGCGCCAGGGCAATAGCCGCCCACTACCGTATGCCCCTGTACCGCTTTCTGGGGGGCGCGGCGGCGTATAAGCTCCCTGTCCCCATGATGAATATCTTAAACGGCGGGGCCCATGCAGGGAACAATATCGACATCCAGGAGTTCATGATAGTCCCCACCGGGGCCCAGAGCTTTAAGGATGGCCTGCGCTGGTGCAGCGAGATATACCATGTGCTGGGGGCCCAGCTAAAGGCGAGGGGGCTCTCCACCGGCGTTGGGGACGAGGGCGGCTTCGCCCCGGACCTGGGCAGCGACGAGGAGGCCATCGAGGAAATTTTGGCCGCCATAGAGAAGGCCGGGTACTCCGGGCGGGTGCACCTAGCTCTGGACGCGGCGGGGAGCGAGTGGGCCTCTGAGGGGGGCTACCACCTTCCCAAGCGGGGCAAGAACATGGACGCCGAGGACCTTATCGAGTACTGGACAAACCTTGTGGGCAAGTATCCCATAATCTCCATTGAGGACCCACTTGGCGAGGAGGACTTTCCCGCCTGGGCCCAGCTTACTGAGCGCATAGGCAGCCGGGTCCAGCTGGTGGGCGACGACTTGTTTGTGACAAATATCGACCGTCTCCAGCAGGGCATAGACCAGGGGGCCGGCAACGCCATTCTCATTAAGCCGAACCAGATAGGCACACTCACAGAGACCCTGCTGGCTATTGACTTAGCCCGCAGGAGCGGCTATAACACCATCATCTCCCACCGCTCCGGGGAGACGGAGGACACCTTTATCGCGGACCTCGCCGTGGCCGTAAACGCCGGGCAGATAAAGACCGGCGCCCCCTGCCGCACAGAGCGGGTGGCAAAGTATAACCGTCTGCTGAGAATAGAGGAGTGCTAAAGAAGGGGTCAAGGGGTGACTACCCCTTGCAGGGGTTCGGGGGCAGAGCCCCTGAGGTCTTGCCGAAGGCCAAAAAACAATAAAGAAAAATACCCGCTTCTTGAATAAAGAAGCGGGTAAATACTGCTTACTGCTGAGCCCCCAACGCCACAGCCCTGCGATTCAGTTCCAGCATGTCGGCCTTCCTGGGCGGTATGCACTTCTGAATGGCCTCATCCAGCACCTCCGGGGAGCAGAAGCCCAGCTCATGGAAGAGCTTGCCCACAAGTATCATATTGGAGAGCCCCTTAATGCCGTTCTCCTCGGCGAGCCGCGAAGACGGCACCCTAAACACGGTTATATCCGTGCGGGTTATCTCCCTGTCAATAAGTGAGCTGTCAAGTATCACCGTGCCCCCGGGCTCCACGGCGTCTATAAAGCGCTCCAATGAGGGCAGGTTCATGGCCACAAGGTAGTTTGGCGCGGTGATAAGGGGCGAGCCGATAGGCTCGTCTGAGATACAGACGCTGCAGTTGGCCGTGCCCCCGCGCATTTCCGGGCCGTAGGAGGGGAGCCAGGAAATCTCCCTGCCCTCAATAAGCCCGGCATAGGCCGCGGCCTTGCCAGCAAACAGCACTCCCTGGCCGCCGAAGCCCGCGAATACAATGTTCAGGTCCTTCACTCTGCCGCGCCCCCCTTCTTCACCCCGGAGTCTATATCCTTATAGACCCCAAGGGGATAGTATGGTATCATGTTCTCCCTAAGCCAGTCCAGGGACTCAACCGGGGTAAGGCCCCAGTTTGTGGGACAGGTGGAGAGCACTTCAACTATTGAGTAGCCCTTGCCGTCCAGCTGGTTCTGGAAAGCTTTTTTGATGGCCTTTCTAGCTATGTTCACATTCTTCACGCAGTCCACCGTCACCCGCTGGGCAAAGGCCACGCCGTCTAAAGTTGACAGCAGTTCGCATACCCTCACAGGATACCCCGCAGTGTCCGTGTCCCGGCCATAGGGGGTGGTCTGGGTTATCTGCCCGGGGAGGGACGTGGGGGCCATCTGCCCGCCGGTCATGCCGTAAATGGCGTTGTTGATGAAGATGACGGTGATGTTCTCGCCTCTCGTGGCCGCATGGACGGTCTCGGCGGTGCCGATGGCGGCCAAGTCGCCGTCCCCCTGATATGTGAATATCACGTTCTCGGGCCTAGCCCGCTTTAGCCCCGTAGCCACCGCCTGGGCCCTGCCGTGGGGCGCCTGCACCATGTCACAGGCGAAATAGTCATAGCACATCACCGAGCACCCCACCGAGGCCACCCCCACCGTGCGCCCCTCGACCCCCAGCTCGTCGATGGCCTGGGCCACGAGCCTGTGCACAATGCCGTGGGTGCAGCCGGGGCAGTAGTGCAGGGGGGCGCTGGTGAGCGCCTTGGGCTTTTGAAATACTGTTGCCATATTTTACTTCCTTTCGTTAATTTTGCTCCCTTTGATAGGTCTTTATGTCAAGGGGCGTGTCATTCAGGTTATACCTGTCCATGTCTAGCTTACTGACTGTATACTCTCCTATCATGCCGCTAGCGGCAATAGTTCCACCGTTGAAGGAGATAAGCGCGTTCTGGGCTGTACGCCCTTCCAAAACATATCCAATCTGCCTCTCCCCCTCCATCACAGTAAACCTGACATACATCTCAGTACTATCACCTTCAAGCTCCACCACATTGTTGTCATAAACCGTGGCGCTCCCCTCAAGGTCGCTGTCTATGTATATCTCGCTCAGGAACCGGTCTTCATCAAGGCAGAACTCCACCGCAAACGGGGCCGTAGCGCCATCCATATGCTCCCGGGTCTGCACAGTGAAGGACTTGCTGTACGGGACATCCAGAAGCACCCACGTGGCAATAGCTCCATTCCAGCCGAAGCACTCCATGTCTCCAGTGGGCGGCAGATTATATGTGCCGTCGGACATCAGGCTCCAGTGGATTTCTTCTCCTTCGGCGTTGGTGAAGGACTCATGCTTCAAGTCGAATATGATGTGAGCATAAGTGCCCGCCGGTTCTTCCCTGCACCCGCCCAACAGCACAAGCGCCGCCAAACAGAGCGCAAGCTTACAGCAGCCCCTCCACACGCTCCAGCACCTTCCTCCAATCATAATTCTAACTGTCTCCCTGCCGGGTCTCGCTGGAGATAACCTCGTCAAGAGCTCCCTCATGGCCGCGCCGGAACTTATTGACCGTATACTCGCCGACCATGCCCTCGGCGATGATATCGCCGCCCTTGAGGCAGAGCTTCACCCTGCGCCCGCCGTCGCCCTCTACAGAGATTCTTTCCTCCTCAAAGGTATAGTCCACGGAAAAATCCTTGAAGTTACCCTGGAGCTCAACAGTGCCGTCTGCATGGATAGTGGCTGTGCCCGCATAGCTTCCTCCAACTGAGATATTATTCTCTAATTGACCGTCTTTGTAAAACTCCACATTGAATACTTCGACCGTGTGCGTGGGAAGCTTTGTCTGAACCTTGAACCACTCACTGTAGCGTGTTGTGAAAAAATGGTTCAAGTCAAACAGATATGTCTCGTCATAACACTCCATATCTCCCACCATGCTGTCGTTATTCCACAAAGAGTCCGATACATGGTTCAGCCAATAGACCTCCTGCCCTTCGGCATTGGTGACCTGCCAATGATTTACGTCAAACCATACCACCGCATAGTCCTTGGCGGTCTCCGGGTCAAATTCTTCCGGCGCGCCGCAGCCCGCGAGCAGCAGCACCGCCACCAGGCAGCATATGAGCTTACAGCAGCCCCTCCACACGCTCAAGCACCTCCCCCGGCGTGGGAATCATCCCCCCGGTGCGCCCGAAGAACTCCACGGGCACCCTGCAGTCGATGGCGAGCCGCACGTCGTCCACCATCTGGCCCATGCTCATTTCCACGGTGAGGAAGGCCTTCGCGCGGCCCGCCGCTTTTCTCAGGGCGTCCACCGGGAAGGGCCAGAGGGTGATGGGCCGCAGGAGGCCCACCTTCTCGCCCTTCTCCCGGGCCTTGTTCACGGCGCTTCTGGCAACCCTTGAAGACGCGCCGTAGGCAACGATTATCACGTCCGCGTCGTCGCAGAGGTATTCTTCTGCCCGCTGCTCCCGGGCCTTCACCTGCTCGTAGCGCTTGTATCGCTCCACTACCAAGTCCTCAAGCTTATCCGGAGTTAAGTAAAGTGAGTTGATTATATTATGTTCACGCTTGTCACCGTGCCCACAAGCCGCCCAAGGCTTCTCAACTTGAGCCCTCTCCCCCTCCTCGGGGAGCTCCACAGGCTCCATCATCTGCCCAAGCATACCGTCGGCGAGAATCATTGCGGGCATACGCCAGCGGTCGGCGGCGTCGAAGGCCTCGGACACCAGGTCCACCATCTCTTGGACAGTGGACGGCGCGAAGACCAGTATCTGGAAATCCCCGTGGCCGGTGGCTTTGGTGGCCTGCCAGTAGTCGGCCTGGGAGGGCTGTATGCCCCCCAGCCCCGGGCCGCCCCGCTGGACGTTGATTATCAGCGCCGGCAGGTCCGAGCCCGCCATATAGGATATGCCCTCTGATTTCAGGCTTATCCCCGGCGAGGATGAGGACGTCATTGCCCGCACCCCCGCCGCCGAAGCCCCCAGCACCATGTTCACGGCGGCTATTTCGGACTCGGCCTGAAGATATGTACCCCCGATTTTCGGCATGCGCTTTGACATATAGGCCGCAAGCTCCGTCTGGGGAGTGATTGGGTAGCCGAAGAAATGGCGGCAGCCCGCCCTTATTGCGGCCTCTCCCAGGGCCTCGTTGCCTTTCATCAATACTTTCATTGGTCCTGACCTCTTTTCTCTTTGATTTTCCCTTATTTTTCCACGGTTATGGCGGTGTCTGGGCACATTGCCGCGCAGGACGCGCAGCCGGTGCACCTGCCGGGCTCCATGAGCCTTGCGGGGTGGTAGCCCTTGGGGTTCAGCCTCCCCTTGTCCAGGGAGATTATCTTCAGCGGGCAGGCGTTGGCACAGAGCCCGCACCCCTTGCAGACGGCCTCGTCTACGGTTATTTTCGGCATGATATTACCTCCTTAAATTATATCTCTTATATATTTAGTGTTTATTCCCATGCAAACCTCACAAGCCTTCCCACGGCCCTGAAGCCCTCCGGCGGCGCTTCCCCCCTTAGGGCAAAGTCCGGCACGGTCGAATACAGCAGGGGCAGGCCGGTCATTTCAGCCGTCTCCCGGGCAAAGGCCAGCGCGTCCAGCACATGCTCCATTTTCGTCTGCGTCCCCAGGTGGGAGTTGTTCACTATCCCCGTGGCTTTGAGCCTTGCGGCAGACTCTATCTCATGAAGCAGCGCCGCGCACTCCTCCGGGGTCCCCGAGAGCGCCCTATAGCGGTTTATCACATAAATCAGCTCATACCCCGCCTCTTTAAGCCTTGGGCTCAGCCCCCCAAGGGCCGTGGCCCCCGCGTCGTCGCCGCCGGCGTCAATAAATACCTTACCGGCTCCCGGAGCGAATATTGAGTGTATCTCCGGAGGCAGGGTGGGCGTGTCCAGGGTGGTCCCGGCGAACACAGGGGCTATGAGCCCCACGCCGCTCCCCCTTAATATGTCCCCATAGTCCGAGGAGCGAAAGTAGGGGTTCACAATATCAAGGTCCACAAGGGTGACAGGCCCGGACTCCGCGGCCTCCAATGCCAGATTCAGGGCAAGGTTCGTCTTGCCGCACCCATAATGGCCGCATATAACGGTAATGGGCATAGCGGGCCTCCTTTCGCGCTTTTGCGTGCTTGTATGTTAGTATAGCACATGTGGGGAGAAAATTCAACTGGCTGCTGTGCCCAGGTTGACAGGGGGTGCATAGAGTGATAAAATCGCATTAAAAGGCAGGTGTACCCTATGAAATATGATATAAGCCCCGAGCTTAGAGGGATAGCAAGAAGAGTGCCGTACAATAGGCTTATGATAAAGCTTGCGGACGTCTTCCTGCCCAGGTCCCTCCCGGCCCTGCCCGATAATGTGAGCGGCAGGAGCATATATATTTCCGGGCATAAGGGCATGAGGTTCAGGACGGACATTTTCGAGCCCAAAGGCGCCGGGGGGCCGCTCCCCTGCCTGATATACGCCCACGGCGGGGCCTTCACCTACAGGGCCTCCCCATACCACAAAAAGCTTGCGTACACCTACGCGGCGGGGGCCGGGTGCAGGGTCTTCTTCCCGGACTACCATCTTGCGCCGAAATATCCCTGCCCGGCGGCTTACGACGATATTCTCTCCCTGTACAGATATATAATAGACAATGCAGAGGCCCTTCAGGCAGACACGGAGCATATCGCCCTGGCAGGTGACAGCGCCGGAGGGTGCCTGGCGGCGCTTATCTGCTGCAATTATCAGCGGGAGAAGCTTCCCCGGCCCTGCGCGCAAATGCTTGTGTACCCGCTGACCGGCTGGAATATGGACACGGAGTCCATAAGAAGGTACACGGACACGCCCCTCTGGAACGCGGTGAGCAACAGAAAGATGTGGGCATACTACTGCGCCGGCGAAGGGGACAGGCTGGCGGCCTCCCCCATGCACTGCCCCCTGCCGGAGACTGTCCCCCAGGCGTATATTGAGACTGCCCAGTTCGACTGCCTGCACGACGAGGGCATAATGTACGCCGCGCGGCTCAGGGGGGCCGGGGCGAAGGTCACTGTGAACGATACAGAGGGGACTGTTCACGGGTATGACTCAGCTATCAATACCGCAATAGCAATTACGAATATTCAAAAGCGCATAGATTTTTTAGTGGATATGTTCAAAAAGCGTTCATAAAAATCTCACAATTCTTTTATATGCCCTTGACATGTTTTTCATAATTCTGCTGTATACTAAGACCATCGAAAGGAAAGAAGGTGGTAGGAAAGCCGAGACGATAAAAGCCTAACATACTTTGTCTAATATCATCGTATACTTATTTTACGCACGTTTTACTGTCCCTTCTACCGGGCGAGACCGGCAATAGCCGGAGCGCGGGCCCAAGAGTTCGCTCATTGGCATTCGCGAACTCTTCGGGATTGCCACCGCTGTGCCCGGTAGTTGCGGCAGACCAAAAATTCTCGCTTCTGTATTATGTGTGCTGTCGTGCACAACTGATGCAGAAGCGTTTTTAATTTCCATCATAAATGCTTTTCCCTGTGGCAAATTAAAATCGGGGCCGAAAGTGAAAAAACTTTCAGTCTTGCCCCGAAAGCGGGTGAAGCGTTTGAAAAGTGAAAATCATCAAAAAGCGGCAAAGCGGGGAGCCTTCGCCCAGGCCCTGCACACCTTCGCCGTGAGCGTGGGGATAACGGCGGTATGTATGCTCCTGACTGTGGGTGTGCTGGGCCTTGAGGAGCCCCCCGCCGGGGCCGCGGTCCGGGAGGCGGCGGCCTTTGAGACTGTGAGCCAGCCCCCTGCTCAAAAAGCCGCCCAAAAAGCGGAGGAAGGCCAGGTGATACCCCTTGGGGAGGCCTTTGGCATTAAGCTCTTCACAGACGGGGTTATTGTTGCCTCCCTCTCGGATATTTATACGGCCAGCGGTATCTGCTGCCCCGCCGCCGAGGCCGGGCTGCACCCGGGGGACTATCTTATCGAGGCCGACGGCATGGCCATCGGGAGCAACTCGGACCTTGCGGCATATATCGGCCAAAGCCAGGGCCAGAGCGTCACCTTTAAGGTGCGCCGGGGGGAGAAGGAGTTCGAGACCACCGTGACCCCGGTGTTCGGCGAGGGGGCCTTCAGAACGGGCATGTGGGTCCGGGACAGCGCCGCCGGCGTGGGAACCCTCACCTTTTATGACCCGAACACCGGCATGTTCGCAGGGCTGGGCCACGGCATATGCGACTCCGACGCGGGCAGCGTCATGACCCTGCGCACTGGCGAGCCCGCCGGTATCACCCTTTGCGGCATAGTCAAGGGCCAAAAGGGCGAGCCAGGCCAGCTCAGGGGCTATTTCTCCTCGGACGAGCCCATGGGGAGCCTCCTTGCCAACAACGAGACCGGCGTTTACGGCACGCTCCTCACCCCGCCGGAGGGCACGCCCATGGACGTGCTCTCAAGGGATGAGGTGAAAACCGGGCCGGCGGAGATTTTGGTCAGCATTGACGGCAGCGGGCCAAGGCTCTATTCCGCAGAGATAAGGAAGGTAAACCATGCGGACCAGCCTACGAAGAACCTGGTGATAGAGGTGACGGATGAGAGGCTCTTGGAGTGCACGGGGGGGATTGTGCAGGGGATGAGCGGCAGCCCCATCCTAATAAACGGCAGGCTTGCAGGCGCGGTGACCCATGTCTTTACCGAGGACCCAGCGATGGGGTACGGGATTTTTGCGGAGACCATGGTGGAGCAGTGCAGGAATACGGCGGAAACGAACCAGAATAACTGACCTGGAACTGACGGGCAGGCGGAAGGCATTGGGGCGCGCTTTCTGCCTGCCCGTTCACTTCATAATGGATTTTTGAAATATCCCCTTGACAAATACCCCTCCCCGGTATATAATAACTATACCCCCTATGGGTATAATAGATAAACGGAGGTGTCCCTATGTGTGACGACTGCCCCAAGACCCGGGAGCGCTCGCAGGAGGAATATAAGCGCCTGATAAACCGGCTGAGCCGCATTGAGGGCCAGGTGCGGGGCATTCGGGGAATGCTGGAAAAGGACGCGTACTGTATCGACGTGCTCTCCCAGGCGGCGGCGGTGGGCGCGGCGCTGAACGCCTTCTCCCGGGAGCTTCTGTCCCAGCACCTTCGCACCTGTGTTGCGGACGACCTCAGGCGCGGGGACGACAGCAAGGTAGACGAGCTGACCGCAGCCTTGCAGAAGCTGTTAAGATAAATTTATAATAAAACTATATATAACTTTTATATTATTTAGAAAAGGGGTACATTATGGAACAATACAGCGTCACCGGCATGACCTGCGCGGCGTGCAGCGCCCGGGTGGAAAAGGCCGTGGGCGGGCTCCCGGGGGTGACCAGCTGCTCGGTGAGCCTGCTCACAAACTCCATGGGCGTGGAGGGCATCGCAGCTCCCGGCGAGATAATCGCCGCGGTGGAGGCAGCGGGCTACGGCGCCTCCCAGAAGGGCGCGGCCGGCGCCGCCCGGGAGAGCACCGTCAGCGAGGATGATTTAAAGGATACCCAGACCCCCCTGCTGAAAAAGCGCCTCTTCTGGTCCCTGGGCTTTCTCATTGTGCTCATGTACTTCTCCATGGGCCATATGATGTGGAGCTGGCCCCTGCCCGGGGCGCTTGCCGGCAATCATATTGCAGTGGGGCTCATACAGCTCTTATTGACCGGGATTATAATGGTAATAAACCAGCGGTTCTTTATCAGCGGCTTCAAGAGCCTTTGGCATAGGGCCCCGAATATGGACACCCTTGTGGCCCTGGGCGCGGCGGCGGCCTTTGTCTACAGCACCTATGCCCTCTTTGCCATGACCGGCGCTCAGCTTCGGGGGGACAGCGCCGCAGTGATGGACTATATGATGGAGCTCTACTTCGAGTCCGTGGGCATGATTCTCTCCCTTATCACCCTCGGAAAATTACTTGAAGCCCGCTCCAAGGGCCGCACCACAGACGCTTTGAAGAGCCTGATGAAGCTCTCACCCAAGACCGCCACCCTTATTAAAGACGGCGCGGAGACAGAGGTCCCCGTCGAGCAGGTCATGCCCGGGGACGTGTTCGCTGTGCGCCCGGGCGAGAGCGTGCCGGTGGACGGCATTGTCCTCGAGGGCACGGCGGCGGTGGACGAGAGCGCCCTCACCGGAGAGAGCGTGCCGGTTGACAAGGCCCCCGGGGACCAGGTATCCGGGGCCACACTCAATAAGTCCGGCTACCTCAAATGTCAGGCCACAAGGGTTGGGCAGGACACCACCCTCAGCCAGATAATCCAGATGGTCAGCGACGCGGCGGCCACCAAGGCCCCCATAGCCAAAGTGGCCGACAGGGTCTCAGGGATATTCGTGCCAACAGTCATCGCCCTTGCCGCGGCCACCACCATCGTGTGGCTCCTGCTGGGAAACGGCGCAGGGTTTGCCCTGGCTAGGGGGATATCCGTGCTGGTGATAAGCTGCCCCTGTGCGCTGGGGCTGGCGACCCCTGTTGCCATAATGGTGGGCAGCGGGATGGGGGCAAAGAACGGCATACTTTTCAAAACGGCCGTCTCCCTTGAGGCCGCCGGGCGCACGGATATAGTTGTGCTGGATAAGACCGGCACCATCACCTCCGGGGAGCCCAAGGTCACGGATATTATACCCGCCGGGGCCGTTAATGAGCCGGAGCTGCTATCCATAGCCGCCGCCCTGGAAAACCCCTCCCAGCACCCCCTGGGCGAAGCCATAGTTCAGGAGGCCGTGTCAAGGGACATTGCTTTACAGCCGGTGGAAAGCTTCACTGCTTTACACGGCCGGGGCGTCCGGGCGGAGCTTAACGGCAGCACCTATATTGCCGGGAACCGCCCCATGCTTGAGGAGAGCGGCATATCCCCCGGCCCCCTGGACAGTGAGGCCCAGAGGCTCTCATCTGAGGGCAAGACCCCCATGTTCTTTGCCAATGAGACTGAAAAGCGTGCGCTGGGCCTTATAGCCGTAGCAGACACCGTGAAGGAGGACAGCCCCGAGGCCATAAAGGAAATGCAGGGCATGGGCCTGAGGGTGGTCATGCTCACCGGCGACAATGAGCGCACCGCCCGGGCCATCGGCGCGCAGGCGGGTGTGGACGAGGTCATAGCCGGGGTGCTCCCAGACGGCAAGGAGGCCGTTATCAGGCGGCTCCGTACCCAGGGGAAGGTAGCCATGGTGGGCGACGGCATAAACGACGCCCCCGCCCTCACCCGGGCCGACACCGGCATTGCCATCGGCGCGGGCACGGACGTGGCCCTGGACGCGGCGGATGTGGTGCTGATGAAGAGCAGCCTTCTGGACGTGCCCGCCGCCCTGAGGCTCAGCCGGGCAGCTCTTCGGAACATCCATCAGAACCTGTTCTGGGCCTTCTTCTACAACACCATCGGAATCCCCCTTGCCATGGGCCTGTTCATCCCCCTGGGCCTCACCCTGAACCCCATGTTCGGCGCGGCGGCCATGAGCCTTTCCAGCTTCTGTGTGGTCAGCAACGCCCTGAGGCTGAACCTCTTCAAGCTGTATGACCCGAGGCACGACCACAGCTTCAAAAAGCGTGTTAAAAATAATACTATTATAAAGGAGACAAAAGCTATGACTAGGACCATGAAGATTGAAGGCATGATGTGCGGCCACTGCGAGGCAAGGGTGAAGAAGGCCCTTGAGGCCCTCGGGGAGGTGGAGAGCGCCGAGGTAAGCCACGAGGCAGGCACGGCAGTGGTGTCCCTTAAAGGGGATATTGACGACAGCCGGCTGAAGGCCGCGGTGGAGGAGCAGGATTATAAGGTGATGGGGATAGAATAGGCTTATGGAGGATAATACCACCGGGCTTATCCAGGAAATAAGGTCCCTATGCACCCAGGACAGAATAGTTTGGACCCATCACGTTCAGCTCAGAATGCTCCAGCGCAAGATAAGCCGGGGGGAAGTAAAGGCTGCAATACTTTGCGGCGAGCTTATCGAATATTACCCCGAGTCCTATCCGTACCCCGGCGGCCTGTTCTTCCACAGCGGCACATCTACCGGCCCGCTCCACGTAGTATGCGGGAAGGCTGAGTGCGAGCTCTGGATAATAACCGCTTACCGTCCGGACGCCGAAAGCTGGATGCCGGACCAAAAGACCCGAAAGTGAGGTGCCCAATGAACTGCTTTTTCTGCAAAGGAAATTTAGTAGAACAGAACACGAATTTTATGGCGGATATTGACAACTGCTTCATCATAGTGAAAAATGTACCGTCCCTGGTATGCACCCAGTGCGGAGAGGTGGCATATACCGACCAGGTATCAGCCCGGCTTGAGCAAATCGTTCACAGCCTCTGCCAGGCTCTGTCTGAGGTGGCCATCGTAAATTACAGCGCGGCATAGAAAATCCCCCCGAAAGCCCAGGCTTCCGGGGGGATTTTTCTAACGTTCCCTAATGCTTCTCACAGCCGCAGTCGCCCAGCTCCCCGGCCCTTGGGGGGAAGAACTCGCCCATGGGGAAGTCTATGCGCCTGAAGAGCTCACAGGGGTTGTCGCTGGTGGACACGCACTCCTTATCCGGCACGCAGAAATCACAGGCCGGAATCATCATGGGCACGCTCCGCACAATCTGCACGATGGTGAAAAGGCCGATGGTCACGTACACATTGTTGCGCTGGGGAGCCGAGTCGAACTCCCCGCCGTACCGCTGGCAGATACTGTCGGGTATCCGGCAGTAGGGCTCGCACTTGCAGGGCCTGTCGCAGAGCTTTGCCGAGAGGGCTATGGGCTCGGCTACCTGCACAGTGGCCTTGGGCAGCGCCCTGGCGTCGTCCACCGGGGCGTACTCGTCGGTGCACGTGCCGGAGGAGAACACCTTCACATTGCCCTCGCTTCCGTAGAGCACCACCTTCTTGTTGAATACCGCCACGCCGTTTATGGGCACCGGGCAGGCGGTGGGCCCGCCGAACAGCTCCACGCAGACGTCGAAGAAGTAGGTCATATCCACCGAGTAGAAGCCCTTGTTGAAGGGTATGGGCTGCAGGTCGATATACACGGTGATGACGCTCACATCCTTTATGCGCACGTTTGTGGCGCTGTCTATCATTGGCTGCCGGGCGGTTGGGAACAGCACGCGTATGTCCTCGACGCAATCTTTATCGCCGCAGGAATCATATATCCTCATAGCGTCGATGCAGACCGCTTCCTTAAAGCAATCCCTGCCCTCAAGCTCAGGGAAGCCTTCCATTTCTGGCATGATATCTCCTCCTTTAGAGTTCTACCCCATACTATGCCCGAGGCCGCTATGTGTGCCAGGGGCTTGCGCCGCGGCCCCCTCTGGTATATAATTAGTACCGGTATATTCCGCAAAAAAGTTCCATATGGTACTTGACAAAATTAGTTTTATATAGTACTATATTTCGTAAGGAGGACTTATGGAGACCAGAACAGGCTTTCTCATAACCCAGATAAAGCAGCTGCAGGGGCGCGTGTTCCAGCGGCTGCTCACAGAGAGCGGCGTTGAGGAGTTCAACGGCCCCCAGGGGCGCATACTCTATGTGCTCTGGCAGGAGGACGGCGTGCCCATCGCCCGGCTCGTCAGGGAGACGGGCCTTGCAAAGAGCACCCTCACGGCCATGCTCTCCCGCATGGAGGAGGCCGGGCTCATAACCCGGGGCCCCGGCGAGAGGGACGCAAGGCAGGTCATAGTGAAGCTCACCCCCAGGGCCCGGGGGCTCCGCGAAAAGTATGACCGGGTGTCCCAGCAGATGAACAGCCTGTTCTATGCGGGCATGACCCAGCAGGACGCCAGCACCCTCGACGGGCTTCTGGACCGGGTGCTTATGAACCTGCAGAAGCTCCTGTAAAGCTTTCCTCCTTTACGCTTATACAAAGGAGAATATTATCATGGCAAAAATCAAAGGTGAAATCAGCAATAATTTCTGCCCCCAGACCCTCTACCTCTACGGAAACTACGAGGAGGACGGCGTGACCCCCCACTTCGGCCTGTTCTGCTGGTACGGCTGGTGCGAGACAGGCGAGGGTGACGGCGCCCTCAGCGTCATGGCATGTATTGGCGGCGAGAAGCGCACCAAGGACCTTATACGCAAGACCGGCATGTTCTCTGCGAACCTTGTGAGCGAGCCCCTTCTCCCCCTTGCCGACTACTACGGCTGTGTCAACGGCAGGGCTGTCCCGGACAAAATGAAACGCCTGCCCACTGTTGAGCGCGGGCAGGCGCTGAATGTGCCCACCATAGCCGAGAGCCCGGTGAGCTTTGAGTTAAAGGTCGTTAAGGAGGAAGCCCTGACGAGCCCCTCCAACCCGGAGGAGGCCTGCACCCTGTTCCTCTGCAAAGTGGAAAATGTCACCATCGACGAGCGGCTCACGGACAAGTCCCTGCCGGTCATAGAGCGCATGAAGCTCTCCCAGGCGGTAAGCACCGTGGCCGAGGAGACCTATGTGAACTTCTTTGGCCGGGAGCTGGCCAAGTGGGGGGAGCCTATGGGCTCACTGTAAAGCCGAACACTTTACATACCGCCTCCGCAAGACCGTTATCGTCGTGGCGCGCGGTAACCATCCCCGCCGCCTTTTTCGCCTCGCCGCTCCCGTCCTCCATGGCTGCGGATATCCCGGCGGCCTCGAGCATTGTCACGTCGTTGCCGTTATCCCCAAGGGCCATCACCTGCTCCATGTGAATATCCAGCATTTCACAGAGCTCTCTCAGCGCCCCGCCCTTATGGGCCGCGGCGCTGTTTATTTCTATATTGTCCTGCACTGAGGATGTGAGCCGCAGTCCGTCTATTCCTGACAGCTTCTCCCATATGCTGCTCCGCTCCGCCTTCTTCAGGTAGGGCAGGTTTATCTTCTCCGGGCAGAGCCCGGTCTCCCTGAGCATTTTTCCGAAGTCGGCTGTAAAGGTATATCCTTTACTGTCCACAAATGTCCACTTCACCTCCGGCATACCGTAGTGGGTCCGGGACCGCTCCGGCATACCGGTCTTTGTGATGGCCTCGCCGCCGGTATAGTACTCAAGGTAAACGTCAAATCCGTCCAGAATATCCTGCACAGCTATAGCTGTCTTATTATCTATCAGGTTATCTATAATTGGCTTATTTGCAGCCATATCATATACCACTCCCCCGTTTGAGGTTATGGCATACTCAACCGGCAGCTCGGTTATGCACCTGGGGATAAACCCGCGCATACGGCCTGTGGCGGGCACAAGTATGGCCCCCCTCCTGTGGGCTTCCAGCAGGGCCTCCCTGTTCCTCTTTGGCAGCACGGCGTTTTTCTCAAGGGCCGTGCCGTCCAAATCAAAGGCCAGCAGCCTTATATCCATCCCTAGTCCTCCACCCGGCGCAACACACCGTCCACATTGGTATAGCGCCTCTTTTTATTTACTTCCATCTTCTTCCTGACCTCAGCGTCCAGGTCGTACCCCAAAATCTCGCTGAGCCCCAGCAGGTATATGGCCACGTCCGCCAGCTCCTGCCCCAGGCCCTCGTCCTTAGTGCGCCAGGCGGCGTGGGCCTCGGAGAGCTCGCCGTAGAGATAGCAGAACTCAAGGTTTACATCCGTCACATTAAAGCCGTGGTCCACCTTGTTCCTGTACACATCCTTCTGCAGCTGTTTCCAGCTCACGTCCTTGTCCATCCCTAAAAAACGCACTGTAAAGCTGTGCTCCTTTACCGCCCCCGGCTCAAGGACGGTCATACCCTTCTTCTCCGCAAATTCATCCCCCTCGGTGGTCAGCGTTGCGCAGCCGGTCCAGGGCTCAAGGCACACATAGGGCCCGTCGTTCACCGCGGACCATATGCCCAGCATGGGGAAACCTGTAAAGTCCATCTCCACCCCCCTGCCTGAGCTCTTGTTCACAACCCTCACAGAGCTGGAGTTCAGCCCCTCGAACACCAGGGCGTCCTCATAGAACAGGGAGTGCTGTAAAGGAATCTCCTTTCCATCCAGCCGGAAGGCCTTTTTATCCCCGTGGATGAGGCCGGTCTCCAAGTCGATAGCCGGGCAGTCCTGGCGCTCCTGCTCCGGGAACTGGATGGTATAGTCCTCAAACCCCGCGTCCTCGCCCATGGGCAGGTTGAACCCCGGGTGCCCGCCTACAGAGTACGGCATTGCGGCCCCGCCGGTGTTCTTTACCGTAAACCTTGTGGTGATACCCTTGCCGCTCAGCTCATAGCTCACAATAAACTTAAAGTCAAAGGGGTACACCTTCCGTGTCTCCTCATTGGAGCAGAGCGCCAGCGCCAGATACCCCTCCCTCTGCTCCTCCAAAGCGAACTCCATATGCTTTGCGAAGCCGTGCCGGGACATCTCGTACCACTCCCCGCCAATGCGCGTGCGCCCGTCCCTCAGGGCCCCAACTATGGGGAACAGCACAGGCGCGTGCTCCCGCCAGTACCCCGGGTCCCCGACCCACAAAAGCTCGAATCCGTCCGCGCCCTTCAGCGACACAAGCTGTGCCCCCAGGCTGTCCGCCTTTGCCGTAAAAATTCCGTTGCTTATCTCGTAAATCATACTGCCGCCCCTTTCGCGGGAGAATTTTCTATATTATAGCAAAACTCGCGGAAGGTTGCAACCTGTTTCGGGAGGTTTGAAAAAGAACCCCCAAATTACCCCTTTACCTTTCCCCAAAAATATGCTAAACTGTATATAAACATTCCCCCGGAGGTATCCATCATGCGAGCAGTAGTACAGCGGGCCCTGTCCGCTTCAGTCACGATAAACGGCGGCGAGACCCGCTCCATCGGCCCGGGCCTTGCGGTATTCCTCGGCGTTGTGAAGGGCGACTCCCAGCACGAGGCCCGCCAGCTTGCGGACAAGCTCTCCGGGCTCCGTATCTTCTCCGACGCCGATGATAAGATGAACCTCTCCCTCTCCGACACCGGAGGCCAGGTGCTCCTTATCCCCAACTTCACCCTTGGCACCGACTGCAAAAAGGGCCGCCGGCCCTCCTTCGACCTGGCCGCCCCTCCCGACAGCGCCCGCGAGCTGTTCCTGTATTTTGCGGACTGCCTCAGAGGCCTTGGCGTGCCGGCAGTCACCGGGGAGTTCGGCGCGGATATGCGGGTGCCTGTGGAAAACGACGGACCCGTCACCATTATTCTCGACACTGAAAAATTAGGAGGTACAAAATGAACATTGATTTCCTGAGGCTTCTCATGGACCGCACCGGCTTCCCCAAGGAGGCTGAGGCCGCCTACATTGAGTCCGCCGGCCGGCTGGACCCTGAGGCCGTGGACGGCGCCATCAGCTTTTTCTATGAGACCGACTTTGACATCGCCCAGCTGACCCCCCTCATTGAGGACATCTCCCAAAGCTCCGGCGTGAGCGTGCACACCGTCTGGGGGCTCTTTCTAGCCTTCGCCGCCGAGCGCGCCCATGAGGACTACCTCTCTCAGGGCATCAGCGAGCAGGTCTTCTTCGACACCTTCAGCGACCTCCGCTATAAGGCCGTGGAGTGTATGCACAATAAGGGGGTCTGGGGCACCTTCGTGCAGTTCTGGTATCCTATCTTCTACCGCTGTGACATCGTGAAGCTGGGCCGCCTTGAGTATGAGACCATCACCTACGACGGCCCTGCCCGGGAGGTGGCGGGGGTGCGCCTCTGCCCGGGGCGTAAGGTTGCAAACATACATATTCCCTCCAGCGGCGAGCCCTTTGACCTTGAATCCCGGCTTCAGTCCTATAAGCTGGCATATGATTTCTTTAAGGATATTCGCGGGGAGGGGCCCCTTGTATGCGTCTGCCACTCCTGGCTGCTTTATCCGGAGTACCGGAAGGTGCTCTCAGGCTCGTCCAATATTGTCAGTTTTCAGGATGATTTTACTATCCTTGAGATAGACGACGGCTCCTTCCGGGACGCATGGCGTGTCTTCGGCCCTGCCGCCGATGGGCCTACCGGGCAGCTGCCTGAGGACACCAGTATGCAGCGGGCGTTTAAGCAGCACCTGCTGGCCGGAGGAAAGAACGGCAGCGCCCTGGGGGTGCTGGTGTTTGATGGGGAGAGATTGTTGAAGTAAGTTGTAAAGAAATACCCTCGGGGTGTCCGAGGGTTTCTTTTTTTTGCCTCTCGGCAAACTTCTGTGGGGCTCCACCCCATACCCCGCCACCTTTGAAAAGGTGGACGAAACTTTTGCTCTGGCTACGCCAGCTCTCTTTTTCTTTTGCGGCGCTTATATACTACTATTGCCACGTATACCCCCAGGAACCCCAGGATTATGGCCGCAAGCACCGCCGACTCCCCCGGGCCTCCCATCTTCACTTCGGCCCAGAGCCGGTCCACCTCCTTCGACGTCTCCCCCGGCAGGTTCACAAAAATCTGTGTCTTTGCGATGGTCTCCTCGTCCGGGTAGTGCAGAGGGCTAGCCGCCACCTCAGGGTCCAGGTACTCCCTCGCCGCCGTCTCAGGCGTGGAGTAGCCCACATAGTCCATATTGGCCCCCGCTATCTCCGGCTCGCAGAGGAAGTTGATGTACTCCTCAGCCTCCCGCTTATGGCTGGCGGTCTTCGGTATGCACATAGCGTCCACGAAGAAGTTCGTGCCCTCCTTCGGCACGGCGAAGTCTATGTCCTCGGAGTTGTCCACCAGGATAGCCGCGTCCCCTGCATAATAGGGCGCTATCCAGGCCTCGCCGCTCTCCATCTTGTCGAATATCTGGTCCATAACGTAGGCCTGCACCAGGGGCTTCTGGGCCTTCAAGAGGTCCGCGGCCGCCCGCCAGTCCTCCGGGTCCGTGGTGTTCACGTCCTGGCCCAGCATGAACTGGGCGATAGCGAAGCTGTCCCGGGGGTTGTCAAACATGAGTATCTTCCCGGCGTACTCATCGTCCCAGAGGCTCTCCCAGCTCTCAACGCCGTCGATGTACTGGGTGTTGTAGAACACCCCCACCACGCCCCAGGTATATGGCACCGAGTACTTTTCCTCCGGGTCATACCCCGGGCTCCTGAACTGCTCGTCTATATACTGATAATTTGGTATATTCTCATAGTCCAGCTCCAAAAGCATGTCCTCGTTTATGAGCCTTGACACCATATAGTCCGAGGGCACGATAACGTCATAGTCCGCGCCGCCCCCCACCAGCTTCGAGTACAGGGACTCGTTGCTGTCGAAGGTGGTATAGTTCACCTTGATTCCCGTGCGCTTTGTGAACTCTGCGTTTATGTCCATGGAGCCGTCCGTGCCGTTGGCGATGTACTCCCCCCAGCTGTATACGTTTATGGTAACGTCCGGGTCATAGTCCGTAATGGCTCTGGCCTTTACAGCGGGCCCCAGCAGAAGCAGCGCCAGGAGTAAAGCAAAAATCCTTTTCACCCCCGCTCGCCCCCCTTCTCTGCCTTCTGCCCCGAGGAGCGCACGTTCACAATGATAAGCAGCACCATCACCGCGGCGAAGAGCACAGTGGAGAGGGCGTTTATCTCCGGGCTCACTCGCTTGCGGGTCATGGAGTAGATGTAGATTGGCAGGGTCTGGGTGGTGCCGCTGGTGAAATAGCTTATGACAAAGTCGTCGATGGACAGGGTGAAGGCCATTATCATCCCCGTGACTATCCCCGGCATTATCTCCGGCAGCACCACCTTGAAGAACGCCTTCACCGGCGGGCACCCCAAATCCTGGGCCGCCTCATACAGCGCCGGGTCCATCTGCCGAAGCTTTGGCAGCACCTGCAAAATCACATAGGGCAGGCAGAAGGTGATATGGGCAGCTATGATGGACCCCATCCCCAGGCTCCGCCCCCCGAAGACCCCCACCGCGAACACAAACAGCAGCATCATTGATACGCCTGTCACTATCTCCGGGTTCACCATGGGGAAGTTGGTGATGTTCATCATGATGCGCTTTGGCAGGCGCTTCATGGAGTTTATGCCTATTGCCGCCATAGTACCCAGCACCGTCGAGGCCGCGGCCGCGGCTACGGCGATTATCAGCGTGTTGCGAAGGGCTTCAAGTATCAGCCTGTCCTGAAAGAGCTTCTCATACCACCGAAGGGAAAACCCGCTGAACACCGTTCTGCTCGCGGTCTCGGTGTCGTTGAAGGAGAAGACTATGAGCACCAGTATGGGCGCGTATAAAAAGAGGAAAATCAAAAAGGTGTAAAGCTTGGCTGCTGTACGGCTCATAGCATTATGCCCCCCTTCCCCTCGTCCTCGCCGTCGTCGAACTGGTTCATTATCCCCATGCAGATGAGTATTATCACCATCAGCACCAGGGAGATGGCCGAGCCCAGGTTGGGGTTATAGGCGCTGCCCAAAAACTGCATGTCGATAAGGTCGCCTATGAGCAGGTTCCCACCGCCCCCCAGCATTTTTGAGATTATAAAGGTTGACACCGCCGGCACGAACACCATGGTGACCCCGCTGATGATACCGGGCATACTCATGGGCACCACAACCTTCAGGAACACCTTCCTGTCGCTGGCCCCCAGGTCCTGGGCGGCCTCTATGACGCTGCCGTCTATCTTTGTGAGCACGCTGTAGAGGGGCAGGACCATATAGGGTATATAGTTGTACACCATCCCCAGCACCACAGCCCCCGCCGTGTTTATCATATGCACCTTCGGCAGGCCCACTGCGGAGAGCACCGCGTTAATGAGGCCGTTGTCCTCAAGCAAGGTCATCCAGGCGTAGGTGCGAAGGAGAAAGTTCATCCACATTGGCAGCATGACAAGCATAACCATCACGCTCTGGCGCTTTGCGGGGAGCTTCGCGATTATGTACGCCATTGGGTAGCCCAGCACCAGGCATATGGCCGTCGCCACGGCCCCCAGCCAGATGGAGCGTAAAAACACGTTTGAGTACTGGCCCACGCTGAGTATGTTCTCAAGTGTAAAGGCCCCCTGCTTGTCAGTAAAGGCGAAATACGCCACAAGCACCATGGGCAGCACAATAAATATTGTCATCCACACTGTATATGGGGCCGACAGGAGCTTGGAGTTAGTCTTCATCTTCGCCGCCCTCCTGCTGTGCCTCCTCGGTGGCTATAATGTCCTCCTCCATCTCGTCGGAGAAGGTGCTGTAGTCGCCGAACATGCCGGAGTACTGGGACTTTGACATGACATGGATGTCGTCCGGGGTGAGGGAAAGGCCTATCCTGTCCCCAACCGCCCGATAGTCCGTGGACTGTATCATCCACTTGAACCCGGCCACGTCCACGATTATCTCGTAGTGCACCCCCTTGAAGGTGACGTTCGTGACCTCTCCGGTGATGTGGGTGGAGTCCGGCTCCACCACGTCGATGTCCTCAGGACGGATAACCACGTCCACCGGGGTGTTGCTGCCGAAGCCCTCATCCAAGCACCTGAACTTATGCCCGGCGAACCTGACTTCAAAGTCCCTCACCATCAGCCCGTCCAGGATGTTGGACTCGCCGATGAAGTCCGCAACAAAGGCGTTTTTGGGCTCGTTATAGATGTCCGTAGGCGTGCCTATCTGCTGGATATCGCCCCCGTCCATCACCACCACCCGGTCGGACATGGACAGGGCCTCCTCCTGGTCGTGGGTGACGAAGACGAAGGTTATGCCGGTCTGCTGCTGGATTTTCTTGAGCTCCACCTGCATGTCCTTCCTGAGCTTCAAATCCAGGGCCGACAAAGGCTCGTCCAGAAGCAGGACCTTGGGCTCGTTGGCAAGGGCCCTGGCCATAGCCACCCGCTGCTGCTGGCCGCCTGAGAGCTGGCCTATGCCCCGGTGGGCGTAGCCCGAGAGGTTCACCATGGAGAGCATTTGGTGCACAGTCTCCTTCACCTCAGCCTCGCTTTTGCCCTTGAGCCTCATGCCGAAGGCAATGTTGTCGTAGACGTTCAGGTGGGGGAACAGGGCGTACTTCTGGAAGATTGTGTTCACCTCCCGCTTATGGGGGGGCAGTGCTGTGATGTTTCCGCCATTAAAAAAGACATCCCCCGCGTCCGGCCTGATAAAGCCGCCGATGGTCCTGAGCACGGTGGTCTTGCCACAGCCGGAGGGCCCCAACAAAGTCAGGAACTCGCCGTCGTGGATGTCGAGGCAGAAGCCCCCTAACACCTGCTCGCCGTCGTAGGAAACGGTGATGTCTTTAAGCGAAATGATAGTGCTGTTTGGATTGTTCATCTTGGGTGCATCCCCTTTGCGAAAAAATTAGTTGCGTGTCTTTCGTTATTCACAACATAACCCGGCCCGGACGGTCGCCCGCTGCCTCCCGCAAAGGATTTTAGGTCCTCCCCATTTCTGGGGCAGGCCGGAGCAGCGTAAACCGGGCCGCTTTTATGGCCGTGACCTCCTGAACGCACGGCCGTTTTCAGATGCAAACGCAAATATAATATCAGCACGGCTTTGCCGCACTTAGTATACTATACGAAAAAACAGGCAATTTGTCAAGACTTATTTTAAGGGCCGCCCCTCCCCCGCCTAAAACCAAAAATCGGACCGGCAGTAACGCCGGCCCAATTCGAGGTAAAATATGAAAGGACGAAAACCCTTATACGCGAAGTTTCAGCGCGTCGGACACTGTCCGCCGCCCCCGGGAACGCCGCCGCTCCTGAGCCCGCTGGCTGCTGCGCCTGGACTTTGCTATCATCAGCCAGCCGCCCGCCGGTATGAGCAGAATGAAGGCAAAGCCCGCGACGCTTGCAAGGAGGGGTATCCCCTGCTGGCCCGTGGCCGGAGCGGACAGCTCCTGCACCTGCTGCCGGCTGTGCAGCTCTTCCATGTATCTGTCGGCGGCGGCCTGGGGGCTGTCCTGGGTCATGGCGCTCAGGAGAGCTACCAGGACCAGCGTGCCCGCCAGCACCAACAGGAATGATACCAGAAATCTTACTTTCTTACCCATATGTCATTTCCTCCCGCCATCCGATTGATGGCCCGGTTATGTCTATCGAAAATTACATTTTCATTTCAAGTGTTACAATTTGGTTACATTATAGCGGGTTTTTTCTCAAAAAGCAAGGGTTATTTGAAAGATTCACAATTTGTTCACAATTAAGGCAAAATAAAGCAGACCGGATGTACCCTACCTCCGGTCTGCCCCTATATACTGTATATCCTTTGGAACCTTCACCCGCTGAATACTTTCAGCGGGAGCCAGATTACTTCAGCGGGAGTGAATTACTTCAACTCCACCTCGGCGCCGGCCTCGGCCAGCTTGGTCTTCAGAGCCTCGGCGTCGTCCTTGGAGATACCTTCCTTAACAGCCTTGGGAGCGCCGTCAACCAGCTCCTTGGCCTCCTTCAGGCCAAGGCCGGTGGCCTCCTTGACAATCTTGATGACGTTAATCTTGTTGGCGCCGGGGGCCTTCAGGATGACGTCAAACTCAGTCTTCTCCTCAGCGGCGGGAGCGTCCCCGGCGGGGGCGGCGGCCACGGCAACAGCGGCGGGAGCGGCAGCGGATACGCCGAACTCCTCCTCCAGGGCCTTAACGAGCTCGGAAAGCTCCAGAACGGTAAGAGCCTTGACTTCTTCAATCAGGTTGGTTACTTTCTCAGACATTGTGATTTCCTCCAATTTTAATATTTGTTTTTTAGTTAATCATACAGAAATTTTGTAGCTTTACAAGAAACTCAGGTACAAAGCTTATGCACCCTGCTTCTCCGCAATAGCGTTCAGCGCTATCACCAGTCCGCGCATAACGCCGCTGCACACATTGGCAAAGCCCTGGATGGGGCCGTTCAAGCCGCCGAGCACCTGGGCCACCAGGACCTCCTTGGGAGGCAGCTTCGCAAGCTGGTCGATACCCTTGGCGTCAACCGCGCCGCCGTCAATAAAGCCCGCCTTAACGGCAAACTTGCCGTTGGGGTTGGCCTTTACATAGTCGGCGAAAATCTTCGGGGCCTCGGTATAGCCCTTGTCGCTGTAGGCGATGGCCGTGGCGCCGTTCAGCACCTCGTCCAGCCCATCTATCCCCGCCTCCTTAAAGGCGCGGGACAGCAGGGTGTTCTTCACAACCTTGTACTCGCAGCCGGCCTCGCGAAGCTGCTTTCTAAGCTTTGTGTCCTTCTCAACGCTTATGCCGGTATAGTCCACCAGCACGCCCACGTTGGCCGCCTTGAAAGCCTCGCTGAGCTCAGCCACCTGCTGCTTCTTCTGCTCTAAAATCTTCTCGCTGGGCAAATTCTTTCACCTCCGTACTCAAAAATCAAATGAAAACGCCTTTCCGGGAAAAGACCGCGGAAAGGCGCGAAACGCTGGATAAACGGCATGTCCCAAAGGGCCACGCGCAAAATCAAACGCTCATCTTTCCTCGGCAGGCCGGAAACATCCGTTTCAGCTCCCGGTCCCCCGGGCGCACCTGCTGTCTATGGTCTGACAGCTTTGCTATTATAGCATATATGGTGTTGAATGTCAAGCCCTCTGCGGGCAAAAAAGTCCGCGCACTGGTAAAAGCCGGCCATATCAACATCAACGGCCTTATCCGGATTTATGTTGAAATGCGCTCAGCTGTAAATGTTTTTCGGCAAATATTCCTTGGCTGTAAGCTGTCCGTCTTTATAAAAAGCGCCATATAGCCGAATCTTTAGGTGTTTCAGAGCCCAATTTTTCTCGATAAGCTTTTTGCATCTTTCCGCATCTGATTTTGGCAGCGCAATGCCATAATTATAATTGTATTTTCTCGGGTCAACATTTATGCGCAAAATTATTTGTGATAAGGCCCAGCGGAAATTGGTATTACATGAAGATTTCATCTTGCTCCCATCCGCTTTCAGATTTCCCTTTGCTTCAATAAAGTACCAATTACCATTTTTGTTTTCATTTTCTAATTTAACCACTAAATCAACGCCATGCTCCTTTTTCACTGCGTCCGCTTTGCTCATAACTCGTTTTCGGGAAGTGATGCCTTTATGCCTCAGAAAATTCTCCACCCCTTGAATGACCTCATTTTCTGTCAACAAATCTCTATGCTCCACGCCTGCTCACCTCTTTTATGATTTTGCGCTGCCGTTTCTCGAAAGCTGTGTACCTTAAGTCTATCACAAGCTGAAAGAAAAGTCGACAAGTTTCTTCTGAAACTTGCCGACTTTGGTCGGAGTAGGGAGACTCGAACTCCCGGCCTCAGCATCCCAAATGCCGCGCGCTACCAACTGCGCTATACCCCGGTATTTTTGCCCCCTCCACAGGGGCTTTACTATTATATATGATAAAAGCCGGGGTGTCAACCGTGTCCCGCGAAAATTTTAGAAAATACTGAAATGTTTCCAGACAAAAACCCCCGGCTCCAAACCGGGGGTCTTATCTCTATTACTTTGTCACAAGGTTCACCAGCTTGCCTGGGACATATATCTCCTTGACAATCTCCCTGCCGGCAATCTCGGCGGCTATCTTCTCCTCGGCCTTTGCCGCGGCTATGGCCTCGTCTTTACCGATACCGGCGGGCACGTTTATCCTTGAGCGTACCTTTCCTTTTATCTGCACCACTATCTCCACCATGCTGTCTATGGTCTTTGCCTCGTCATACTCCGGCCAAGCCTGCTCACAGGCCATGCCCTCCCCAAGCTTTTGGGCCTCCCAGACCTCCTCGGTGATATGGGGCGCGAAGGGGTTCAGAAGCAGGGTGAACACCCTCAGCTCCCCCCTGGTTATGCCCTTGCCGTTCTGGCCTATCTCGTTTATGAGGGCCATCAAGGTGGCGATAGCCGTGTTGAACTTCAGGGTCTCGATATCCTCGCCCACCTTTTTGATGGCCTTATGGAAGGAGGACTCGAGCTCCGGGCTCAGCTCGTCGCTGCCGGTGATATTGTCCTGCAGGGCCCAGTAGCGGTCCGCAAGCCTTCTGCAGCCCTTCATTCCCGCAGTGCTCCAGGGGGCGGCCTTCTCGAAGTCGCCGATGAACATCTCATAGAGCCGCACGGTGTCCGCGCCGAACTCCTCCACCAGGCCGTCGGGGTTCACCACGTTCCCCAGGGACTTGCTCATCTTCACAACGGGGTGGTCGGCCATCTCGCCGAACTGCTCCCTGAGCGCCTCCTGCGCCTTCTCCCTGCTCCCGTGCTCCTCCACGAGCTTCTTCTGCTCAGAAGCGGGCAGGTTTTGGAGGTTATGGGGGTTCAGGCCCAGTATCATGCCGTGGCTGGTGCGCTTGGCGTAGGGCTCCGGGGTGGGTGTCACGCCGATGTCAAAAAGGAACTTGTGCCAGAAGCGGCTGTATAAGAGGTGCAGGGTGGTGTGCTCCATGCCGCCGTTGTACCAGTCCACCGGGGACCAGTAGCTAAGCGCCTCCTTGGAGGCCAGGGCCTCGCTGTTATCCGGGTCCATATACCGCAGGAAGTACCAGGAGGAACCCGCCCACTGGGGCATGGTGTCCGTCTCACGTTTTGCCGGCCCGCCGCAGTGGGGGCAGGTGGTGTTCACCCAGTCGGTCATGTGGGCAAGAGGGGACTCCCCGGTGTCCGTGGGCTCGTAGCTGTCCACCTGTGGGAGCCGTAAAGGCAGCTCGCTCTCGGGGATGGGCTGCCAGCCGCAGTGCTCGCAGTACACCATGGGGATGGGCTCGCCCCAGTACCTCTGCCGGGAGAATACCCAGTCCCGGAGCTTATAGTTCACCTTGGCGTGGCCAATGCCCTTCTCCTCAAGGAACTCGGTTATCTTAACTTTTGCGTCCTCAACGCTCAGGCCGTCGAGAATCCCGGAATTTACCATAATGCCGGTCTCACAGTCAGTAAAGGCGGCCTCCTGGACATTGCCTCCCTTCACCACTTCTATAATGGGCAGATTGAACTTCTTTGCAAAATCCCAGTCCCTGTCGTCGTGGGCGGGCACGGCCATGATGGCCCCGGTGCCGTAGCTCACCAGCACGTAGTCGGAGATAAAAATGGGTATCTCCGCGCCGTTCACCGGGTTGATGGCCGTCACGCCCGAGAGCTTCACGCCGGTCTTTTCTTTAGCTACCTCCGTGCGCTCGAAGTCGGACTTCCTGGCCGCCTGGGCCTGGTACTCCCGCACATCGTCCATATTCGTGAGCTTATGGGCCCACTTCTCTATATAGGGGTGCTCCGGGGAGATAACCATATATGTGGCGCCGTAGAGGGTGTCCGGCCGGGTGGTGTATATTGTCAGCTTATCGCCGGCGGAGGTGTCGAAGTCCACCTCCGCGCCGGTGGAGCGGCCTATCCAGTTCTTCTGCTGGGTGCGCACCCGCTCCGGGTAGTCCACCAGGTCAAGGTCGTCGATGAGCCGCTGGGCGTACTCGGTAATTTTGAGCATCCACTGGCTCTTCACCCTGTGCACCACCTCGCTGCCGCAGCGCTCGCACACGCCGTTGACTACCTCCTCGTTTGCAAGCACGCATTTGCAGCTTGTGCACCAGTTCACGTTCATCTCCTTCTTATATGCAAGCCCGTGCTTATAGAGCTGCAAAAAAATCCACTGGGTCCACTTGTAATACTCCGGGTCAATGGTGGCTATCTCCCGGCTCCAGTCGAAGGATATGCCCAAAGACTGTATCTGGCTCTTATACCGGGCGATATTCTCCCTGGTTATGCCCTCGGGGTGCACGTGGTTTTTTATGGCGTAGTTCTCGGCGGGCAGGCCGAAGGCGTCCCAGCCGATGGGGTACAGCACGTTATAGCCCTGCAAACGGCGCTTTCTCGCGACAACGTCCAGGCCGATATATGGCCTGGGGTGCCCTACGTGCAGCCCCGCCCCGGATGGGTAGGGGAACTCGATAAGGGCGAAGAACTTCTCCTTTTCTGAGCCGTTCTCGGCGTGGAAGACGCCCTTTTCCTCCCATTTTTTCTGCCATTTGGGCTCGATGGACTTGTGGTCGTATTTCAACTTGCATCATCCTTTCTGATATTTTTCAGCCCCCAGAGGAGCAGAATAAAAGCCCCGGAAGCTTATAGTAAAGCATCCGGGGCGAAAAATCAAAGCTTTCGCGGTACCACCCGTGATTTCAGGGCACGCTCACGCGTACCCCCTCACAGCCTCAAGCAAGGCCCGGCCTATAACGCCGCCGCACGTCCCAAGCCTACTAAGCCGGACGCTTCAAGCGCCGCGCTTTTCAGTTGGGAGACTCAGGGACCAGTATACGCGCCGCTCCTCCTGCCCGCTCACACCAGCCGCAGGCTCTCTGAAAGGCCTCCCGGCGCCTTCTTCCCGTCACAGTCTTTAGATATTTTTCTCCTGATGATTATACACTATGGGGCGGGGTTTGTCAAGGCGTTTCCTCTGTCTTCGCCTCATACTCCATGAGGAACCTGTCTTCCTCCTCCATCAGCCGCTCTATCTCCGGGATATCCTCCTCACAGAGCCCGGGTATGGGGAGGGCCTTGGCCCCGCAGTGATACCTCTTTTCGCCGCCTGGGAGCTCACAGGCATAGAGCCTCTGCTCTATGGGCCCCTTGCAGAAGTCCTCGCCCTTTGCCATGCAGTTTGGCTCCTTATAGTTCGTCCCGCATACAGCTTCCCGCACAATGTTGGAAAACCTCTCTGAGTACCCCTTGCAGGCCGAAAACCTCAGGGCGAAGAAGGGCTCGCCTTTTCGGTCGAAGCCTATCTTCACCAGCTGCTTATTGTGCCGGGCGCAGTTGAAGACAATGGCCGCCCGCTGCTTTTTGGGGAAGTAACCGAGCTCTGACAGGCGCCGTATGAGCTCCCTGTACACCCGGGAGAGCTCCGGCGGCAGCTTTCCAAGATACTCCTCTATGAGCGCCCTCTGCCGCTCAGTCATCACTGCCGCCCTCCTGCCAGTCCGTCTTAACCCCGTCCGCCCAGAGCCTGTCCAAATCGTAGAAATCCCTGGCCTCCTGGGTGAAGATGTGCACCACCACATTGGCGTAGTCCATGAGCACCCAGTTGTCCGAGCGGTATCCCTCTATCCTCATGGGCGAAACTCCCAGGGCCTTCAGCTTCTCCTCAAGCTCGTCGGCGAGGGAGCGCACGTGGGTGCTGCCCCGGCCGTTGGCTATTACAAAATAGTCCGCAAGGCTTGAGATATCGTCTATCTTTATCACGCTGATGTTTTCAGCCTTCTTCTCGTCCAAAAGCTTCGCGGCGGTCTTCGCCGTCTCAAAAGATTCCATCTGCTTCATCCTTTCTCTTTCTGCTTTTCCTCCAATATCCAGAGCGCCTCGTTATAGGCGTCTATGGACCGGGGCTCCATGGTCATCCGCTCCCCCATGCGCTCCTGCATGGTGAATGTGACCCCTTCCACTATCACTTCCTCAAGGCTGCTCTTTGCGGCCTCCCTCAGCTCTTCAACGCCGGGATAGTCCCGGTCGGCTGAGATATAGTCGGCTACAAACAGCACCTTGTCCAAAACTGTCATGCCCGACTTGCCCCCGGTGTGGCAGGCGATGGCGTCGAGAATTTCCCTGTCGGCAACTCCCATTTCGTGCTCCACATACGCCGCGCCCGAGATGGCGTGCCAGAGCTTCACGTTGCGCCGCTGGGCCTCTGTGAGCATTATACCAGAGCGCTCCATGATTTTCAACTGTTCTTCCGGCGCCGTGTCCTTCATCACGTCGTGGAGTATCCCCGCGAGCCTGGCCTTCTCCACGTCCGCGCCGTACCTTTCCGCTAATTTGGCCGCGCACCGGGCAACGCACTGGCTGTGGTAAAACCTGTGCTCGCTCAGATGTGGCTTTACCAGCGCCTCATATTCCTCAAATGTCATATCCGCACACCTCCATATATCCCGTTCTCCCTGATATACCCCGCCGTTTCCGCCGGCACAAGCCCTGAGATGTCCCTGCCCTCCCGGGCAAGCTCCCGCACTTTGGTGGAGGAAATGTCCAGGAAGGGTATGTCCTCCACCCTGCACCGGGCCCCCAGGGCTATGAGCTCCCGCTCCTTTTCAAGGAGCCTTTCATACCCCTCCGGGCTCCTCGGGGACGCGCAGAGCACCGCCAGCCGGAGTATGGTCCCGGCCTCGTGCCATTTGTCCACCGTCAAAAACATGTCCTCGCCCATGAGAAAATAGAGCTCGTCCTCGGGGTACAGCCTGTGGAGCTCAGTAAGGGTGTCGCTTGTAAAGCTCTTGCCGGGGCGCTCTGTCTCCATGGGGCTCACCTCAACTATGCCCAGCCCCCTGACCGCCAGCCTGCACATCTCAAGCCGGTCCTCCGGGGAGGCCAAATCCTCAGCCTCCTTATGGGGCGGCGTGCCGTCCGGGATGAGCAGCACCCTCTGAAGCCCCAGCCGCCCTATGAACTCCCTTAAAATGTGCACATGCCCCAGGTGTATGGGGTTGAAGGTGCCCCCGTAAACCCCCGTCCTCATTTGGGCAGCTTTATCTTAGGCTCTTTCGGGTCCGGCTTATATAGCACGAACCGGCTGCCTATCACCTGCACCACCTCGCTGCCTGTTGCGGCGGCTATCTCCTCGGCGGCCTCCCTGGGGGAGCTGGGGCAGGTCTCGGGCAGCACCCGGCCCTTTATGAGCTCCCGCTTTTTCAGGGCGTCCCCGGCCTCCTTGATGACCTCGGGCCCAAGACCCCCCTTGCCCACATACAGTATGGTGTCCTCGTTTACGGCTATCGAGCGAAGATACGCCCGCTGTTTGCTTGTCAAAAGCTATCCCCCGTTTCAGTCAAGATTTTCCTCTATCCTATGCTCCGGGTATTTCTCCCAGTAGCCCATATATGTGCCGTTTTCGCCGTTTAAGTCCAGCTGGTACATCCTAAACCAGACCCAGCGGTCCCCCGCCTCCCAGAACTCGTGATAGGTGTACTTATACTCCATGCCGGCGGCCCGCATAACCCGGCCGCTTGCGGGGTTCTCCACGTCGTGGGTGGCGGTGACGTATGGCAGGCCCTGCTCCCTCATAAGGCCTATGACGGCCCTTGCGGCCTCGCTCACATAGCCCTGCCGCCAGAACTCGGGGCGAAGGCCGTAGCCAAGGTCCCAGGGCTCCCCGGGCTTTACCCCGATATAGCCTATGACCCGGCCGCTGTCTTTAAGGCAGATGCCGTAGGCGCAGCCAGTGGTCCCGCGGTACACGCCGGCATAGTTATCCTCAAAGTATTGCTCCGCGTCCTTTATCGACCCCAGCCTGCACGGCACGAACTTATTCACCTGGGGGTCGCTCATCATTTCATATATGACAGGTATATCCTCCCGGGTGAACCGCCGGAGTATCAGCCGCTCTGTCTCGAGCCTTGGCGTGTTCCTTTCGCTCATGCCTTCCCCTCCAGATAGGCCCGGAGCTTCTTCTCAAACTCCGCGAAGGCGCGGCCCCTATGGCTCCTTGCGTCCTTTTCCTCTGCGGTGAGCTCCCCGAAGGTCACGTCCCCCTGCTGGAAGATGGAGTCGTAGCCGAAGCCGTTCTCCCCCCGGCTCTCGAAGGCTATCTTTCCGAAGCACTTCCCCTCGGCCTCAATTTTATCTCCGTTGGGGAACACGCAGCATACGGCGCTCACAAAGTGGGCCCCCCTCTGCTCTTCGGGCACGCCCTTGAGCTTTTCAAGGACAGTGAGCCTTCTCTTGCCGGGCTCGGCAAACCTTGCAGAGTAGATACCCGGCGCGCCGTCAAGATAGTCCACGCACAGCCCCGAGTCGTCCGCAACGGCGGGCAGGCCCGTCTTCTTACATGCCGCCTCGGCCTTGATAAAGGCGTTCTCGGCGAAAGTCTTCCCGGTCTCCTCGGGCTCGGCGATGTCCATAGTCACGGCCTCTATGCCCATGGGCTCCAAAAGCCTCTGGAACTCCACGAGCTTGCCCTTATTATGGGTAGCTATAACATATTTCATGATAGTATTCTCCTTCACTCAGCTCTCCCGCTTCTCCGCGGTGAGCAATAGGTTGCGCACAAGGCGCTGGTCATCCCGGTCAAGCTCCCGGTCGTCCCGCCAGGCCCTCAGCTCCGGGAGCATGTCCCGGACGCTCCCGTTCTCGTCGAGCCTTGCCATAAGCGCCTCTGCAAAGCGCCTGAACCTCGCGTGCCTCTCCTCCGGGCTCTCGCTCTCGGGTACGGGCTCGGGCTCTGGCAAGGGCTCCTCCTTTACAGCCGTATCCTCCTGTAAAGGCTGTTCCTTTACAGTTACAACAGGCTCTTCCAGGTTAAAGAGCCCTGCCGCGAACGCCGCCGGGTCGAAGGGCTGCAGGTCGTCTATCTGCTCCCCAACGCCGATGAACTTCACCGGCAGGCCCAGCTCCCGCTTAATTGGCAGCACCACGCCGCCCTTGGGGGTGCCGTCCAGCTTAGTTAGCACGATTCCGGTTATCCCTGCCGCGCCCATGAACTCCCTGGCCTGGTTCACGGCGTTCTGCCCGGTGGCCGCGTCCAGCACCAAAAGGTTCTCCCTGTCGCACCCGGGCAGCTCGCGGTCGATTATCCGGGATATCTTGCTGAGCTCGTCCATCAGGTTCTTCTTGTTGTGGAGCCTGCCCGCCGTGTCGCATATGACAACGTCGCACCCTCTGGCCTTTGCGGCAGCTATAGTGTCAAAGACAACGGCCGCCGGATCCGAGCCCTCACCCTGCTTTATCATGGGCACATCCGCGCGCTGGGCCCAGACCTCAAGCTGCTCGATAGCCGCCGCACGGAAGGTATCGGCCGCGCCTAAGATAACCGACTTACCCTCAGCTTTCAGCTGTGCTGAGAGCTTGCCTATGGCCGTGGTCTTGCCCACACCGTTCACGCCTATGACCAGTATCACCGAGGGCTTTGTGCCTATATGCAGCGTACAGTCCCCGGAGAGTATTTCCGTCACTATCCCCTGCAGCTCGTCCATAATGAGCCCCGGGTCCGTAATGCCCTTTTCCTTTATCACCCGGCGAAGCTCCCCGGTGATGAACTCCGCGGTGTCCATGCCCACGTCGCCCATCACCAGGAGCTCCGTAAGCTCCTCAAAGAGCTCCTCGTCTATCTTCGTAAACGAGTTCACCATCTGGGCTATCTGCCCTGATATGCTGTCCCGGGTCTTTTTCAGGCCCTGGCGTATTTTTTCAAAGATTCCCATTATTACGCTCCTTCTTGGATTTATGACCCATACTCCGCCGCCTCATCCGTCCTAAGTGCCAAAAGCTTACTTATCCCCTGGTCCTGCATAGTCACCCCATACAGCATGTCCGACCCCTCCATAGTGCCGCGCCTGTGGGTGATGGTGATAAACTGGCTCTTGCCCGTCATCCTTCTCAGGTACTGGGCGAACCTTGTGACGTTCACGTCGTCCAGAGCGGCCTCTATCTCGTCCAGCACACAGAAGGGCGGCGGGTTCACCCGCATGATTGCAAAGTATATGGAAATCGCCACCAGCGCCTTCTCGCCGCCGGACAGCGACTCGATATGCGTGACTATCTTCCCCGGCGGGTGGACCTTTATGTCTATGCCCGATGTGAGCACGTTCTCCGGGTCCGAGAAGCTGAGCTCAGCCGCCCCGCCCCCGAAGAGCTCCCGGAAGATATGGGAAAAGTTCTCGTTTATCTTCCCAAAGCGCTCTATGAACTGCTCCTGCATGGCCCCGGTGAGCTGGTTTATCAGGTCCAGAAGCTCCTTCTTGGACTTCTCCGCGTCGCCCACCTGCTTGTTTAGAAACTCAAACCTCTCAGATACCTCTTTATACTCCACAACAGCGCCCACATTGACAGCGCCCAGGGCCTTTATCTTATTCTTGAGCTCGGCGAGCCTCCGCTGGGCCGTGGGCAGGTCGTCTATCTCCGCGGCGACCTCCTCGGCCTCCCTGCGGGTGAGCTCGTACTCCTCCCAGAGCCGGTTCATCAGCCCGTCGTACTCCTTCTGAAGGTTCCCCGCCCGCTCCTGGAGCCTTGCCAGCTCCCCGGCGGCGCTCTCCCTTCGGGCCAGGGTGTCCCGCTCGGAGTTTCTCAGCTCCGAGGCCTCCCGCTCAAGCTCCGTGCGCTTTTCCGCATGCTGCTGTACCTGCGCCCGCTTGTCCCGGGCGCTGTTCCTAAGGGACTCTATCTGCTCCTTCTGTCTTAGTATATCCTCTCTCAGCCCGCCGCTCTTTTCCTCAAGGGCGGCTATCTCAGCTTCGAGCCTGTCCCGCTCCCCGGAGGCGTCCTTCCGCCTTGCCTCAAGCTCGGCCACAGCCTCCATCAGCGCGTCCCGGTCCTTCTTCGCCGAAAACTCCTCCATGCGCAGGGCCTGCACCGTCTCCCCTATCTCGTCGCACCTTTGGAGCTGCTCCTGCCGGTCCCCGGTGAGGGCCTGGCTCTTCTCCTGCCAATTTTTTGCCTCAAGCTCAAGTGCCTCAAGGCGCTCCCTGCTCTCGGCCTGGGACTTATTCAGGGCCTCAAGGCGCCCCTGGGCCGTGGAGCGCTCCCTTGCGAGCTCCTCTCTGCTCTGCCGCACGGCTTCAAGCTCACGCTTTGCAGAGGCCAGCTCCGCTGTCACCTTCGTGCGTTCGTCCTGCAGGGTGCCCAGCTCCCCCTGGGCCGCGTCCAGCTCGGCTTCACAGGAGGAAAGCTCCTGGCGGCTCCCTTTAAGGGCCTCGGCCGCCCTGCCCGTCTGCTCCTTTAGGCCCGCCGCTTTAGCCCGTATGCGCTCTATCTCCCCGGCCCGGCTGAGAAGCCCCGAGTTCTTGGCCCGGGAGCCGCCGGTGAGGGAGCCCCCGGCGTTCACCACCTGCCCGTCCAGGCTCACCACTCTGAACCTGTACCCGGTGCGCTTGGCAATAGCTGCGGCGCTGTCCAGGTCCTCCGCAACGGCCACCCGGCCCAGCAGGGAGTCCTTCACCCCGGTGAACCGCTCCTCACAGCTGCAGAGCTCCGAGGCCACCCCCACAAACCCGGGCTCCCCGGCCATCTCCCTTGTGTCTATGGCCCGGCCCTTCACCGTAGTCAGGGGCAGGAATGTGGCGCGCCCCAGGTCCCTCTGCTTTAGGAGCCCTATGGCGGCCTTGGCGTCCCCCTCGGTCTCCACCACCACGTTCTGCATGGCAGCCCCCAAAGCCGTCTCAATGGCCACGGCATACTCCCCGGGGGTCTTGATAATTCTCGTCACCGGCCCGCATATGCCCTTGAGCATACCCCTTCCGGCCTCCCGCATAACGGCCTTGACGCTCTGCCCAAAGCCCTCCATGCTCCGCTCCAAATCCTCCAAAAGCTTCGCCCTTCTGAGCTGCTCGTTGGTGTCAAGGGTGAGCCTGTCCACCTCGTCCTTATTCTTCTGTACCTTTGCCTTCCTGCTCTCAAGGCGCATTTGATAGCCCTTAACAGCGTTCTCCTTCGCGGCTATCTCCCGCTCTATGCCGGAGAGCAGCTCCATGAGCTCCCGGCCCTCGCGCTCGGCGGCCTCCTCACGCTGGCCTGTCTGCCGTATGCTCTCGTCCACAGCCTGGGCCCTTCTCAGTATCTCCTCTATGGAGGACTGTGAGGAGCTTATTCTGACCCGCTCCTCGGATAAGCTGGCGTTGACCCCCGCAAGCTTTGCCGCCGCAAGCTCTATCTCCCTGGTGGCCTGGTCCGCGCCCTTTCTCAGCTCCTCCAATGTGAGGGTGAAGTCGCTGAGCTTCTGCCGGCTCTCTGCTATGCGCTTCTCCCGGCTCTCAGCCTGGGCCCGCTTTGCGGCTATCTCCCGTTCCGTGTCCTCCCCGGACTGGCGTGCGGCCTCTATCTGCCCCTCAAGCCTTAGAACGTCCTGGGCGTTATGGGCTATCTCGCTCTCCAAAAGCCCCACCTCGCCCTCGGCCCGGACGGCCTGCTCGTCCAAGGACGCCGCCTCGTTCCTGGCCTCGTCCATTGCCGCCGTGCAGCCGTTTACCTCCCGAAGGTTCTCCTCGGCCCGCGCTGACAGCCTCTCAAGCTCCTTCTCTATCTCCCTGTGCTGTATCCCGGCAAGGCCTATCTTGTCCTGGTGCTCCCTTATCCCCTGGGCCGAACGGCGCAGGGTCTCAAGCCATATGCCTATCTCAAGGCCCTTCTTCTCCTCGTCGTACTCTATGAACTTCTCGGCCTTCTCAGCCTGCTCTTTAAGGGGGCCCACCCGGCCCTCAAGCTCGCTGAGGATGTCCCGAAGGCGCACAAGGTTTTCCTCGGCCCTCGAAAGCCTTCTCTCTGCCTCCTCTTTCCTGTAGCGGTACCGGGATATCCCCGCCGCCTCCTCGAAAATCTCCCGCCTGTCCTCGCTCTTTGCGGCCACAATGCTGTCTATCTTGCCCTGGCCGATAATAGAGTAGCCGTCCCGGCCGAGCCCGGTGTCCATAAACAGCTCGTTTATGTCCTTTAATCTCACGGTGCTCTTATTGATAAGGTACTCGCTCTCACCTGAGCGGTAGTACCGGCGGGTTATGGCAACCTGGTCGTTGTCAAAGGGCAGGGCCCGGTCGGCGTTATCGATAGTCAGGGTGACCTCCGCGAAGCCCTGGGCCCTTCTCTGGGGGGTGCCGCCGAAGATAACGTCCTCCATCTTCGAGCACCTGAGGGACCTGAGGGACTGCTCCCCCAGCACCCAGCGCATGGCGTCGCTTATATTGCTCTTTCCGCTCCCGTTGGGCCCCACCACCGAGGTTATGCCCCGCTCAAAGGAGAGCGTGGTCTTATCCGGGAAGGTCTTGAAGCCCTGAAGCTCCAGCGATTTTAATATCATTAAGGTAAGTCTCCTTGCTCAAATAGAAAATCGGGTCGCCGTTCTCATGCTCCATAGCCGTCGATTATCTCCTTCATCATAAGCGCCACTTCCTCGGGGGTCTTGCCGTCAGTATAAATCACATGGTCCCCGGGATAGCTTGGCAGCCTCAGCCACTCCATGGAGCACTCGTTCTCATCCCCCCGGGCCCTGTGCCGCGCCCTAAGGGTCTCCTCCGAGCAGGTCAGGGTGAAGCCTATGACCTCAAAGCCCTCCTCAGTGATATCCCTGAGTATCCCCCCGCGGATATTCTCATACATGGCAACTACCGAGCAGAACACCACATACTCAAAGCCCAGCCTAAGGTAGTTCGACAGCACCATGGACATGGCCTTATCCCCCTCCCGGAGCCTGGGGTCGCCCAGGTCAAAGGGGTTCACGCACCAGCACCAGTCGCCGTCAAGATATGCCGAATTATCATACATTTTAAACAGCAGGTTTCCCGCCGTGCTCTTGCCCACGCATGGGGAGCCGCTCAATATTATCAGCTTCTGCATAAATTTTCACTCTCCCTCGCTCCACGCTCTCGTCCTGCACAAACGTCACCGAGCAACCCATCTCCGAGAGCCTCCGCAGGTTCTCCTTCCCCTGCCCCAGGGCCGTGGAGATATCCCGGGGGTTCACCATGACCCGGTACTCCCCGGGCTCCGAAAGCTCCGCCAGGAGCCTTCTTAGGAACATCCTGCTCTCCACAAGCTGCCGGAAGGCCTGGTGATAGGGCCCCGCCACCATCCGCTCCTCAAGCTCCCGCCCGGGGTGCAGCCCCATGCGTATCACCCGCACGCCCGCACTCTCGAAGAGCTCAAGGAGCTTCGAGCAGAGCTCCACTGCCTCCGGCAGCTCCTTGGGCCTATAGAGCCCCCCGTTATAGAGCCGGCAGAGCTCCGTCCCCGGCAGCACTATTGTGGGGTATACCCGCGCCGTCTCCGGCCGGAGCTTCAAAAACTCCCGGGCGGTCCCAAGGGCCTTTTCGTCCGTGTCGGTATAGAGCCCGGTCATCATCTGCAGGCCCAGCTCAAGGCCGGCCTCATGTATCAGCCCCGCCGCTTTTTTTGTGTCCCCGGCCGTATGGCCCCGCCTGTTGGCTTTAAGCACACCGTCGTCCATGGACTGGGCCCCCAGCTCCACCGCCGTGACCCTGTGGGCCCTCAGTATGTCCAGCACCTCAGTATCTATGGCGTCCGGCCTTGTGGAGCACCTGACCCCCTTAAAGCCGTACCGCTCCACGGCCCCCTTCGCCGCCTCCAAAAGGGAGAGCATATACCCCCGGTCAATGGCCGTGAAGCTCCCCCCGAAGAAGGCTATCTCCGCCTGTGAGCAATCGGAAAGCGAGCCCGCCGCCGTCTCAGCCGCCGAGAGCACGTCCTCAGCGGTTGGCGCATATGTCTGCCCCGTTATAGTCCTCTGCTCACAAAAGCTGCACTGGCGCGGGCAGCCAAGATGGGGCACGAATATGGCTATATTGCTGTGCTTACCCATCAGTACCCCATCAGCTCCAATGCTTCCCTTGCGGCCTGCTGCTCGGCCTCCTTCTTGCTCCTGCCGCCGCCCCTGCCTATCACGTTGCTGTTAAGATGGACCTCAACGGTGAAATGCTTCTGATGGTCCGGCCCGCTCTCCCCGGTGAGCACGTACTCAAGGCGCTCCTCCGGGTTCTGCTGGATTATCTCCTGCAATGTGGTCTTATAGTCTTTAAAGGCCTTCTGGCCCCTGGTCTTCGCCGCGGGGATTATAAAGCGCAGGATAAACTCCTTTGCCGCCTCTATCCCCCCGCTGTCAAGGTATATTGCTGCGGTGGTGGACTCGAACACGTCCGCTAGTATACTGGGCCGCTCACGCCCGCCGGAGTGCATTTCACCGTGGCTGAGCCTTAAAAAGCTCCCCACCTCCAGGGACCTTGAGAACCCGCACAGGGACTTCTCGCACACCAGCGCCGCTCTGGTTTTGGTGAGCTGGCCCTCTGAAAGGTCCCCCAGGTTCTCAAAAAGGTACTCGGCGGTGACGAACCCCAGCACCGAGTCCCCTAAAAACTCCAGCCGCTCATAGCTCTCCGTCTTATGCTCATTGGCATATGAGGAGTGGGTCAGCGCCTTCTCAAGCAGCCTTTTGTCTTTAAACTCATAGCCTATCAGCTTCTCGTATTCCTCCATCGGCCTCATGCCGGCACCTCCCTGAACTTATTGCTCCTTCTCCCCAAGCGCGGCCCCTATGGCCTCCACATACCCCGACTCCGTACAGTCCCGCACAAGCTTCAACGCGCTCTGCACGGCATAGGCCCTGGCGTTGCCGTGCATTTTGAACACCGGCTTCGAGGCCCCTATCAGCGGCGCGCCGCCGTAGGAATTATAGTCCATGGTCTTCTTGAGGCCCTGCAGGTCCCCGTATATCATCCCCGCGGCCAGCTTGTTTTTAAGGGACTTCTTGAAGATATCCTTCACCATGCCCATCATGGCTAAAGCCGTGCCCTCATAGAGCTTTAGGACCGTATTGCCCACAAAGCCGTCTGCCACGGCCACGTCGCACACGCCGTAGGGTATGTCCCTGGGCTCTATGTTCCCGATAAAGTTTATCCCCTCGCAAGCTTTCAGGAGCGCGTAAGCCTCCTTGCGCAAATCGTCCCCCTTATGCTCCTCCGTGCCCACGTTCACAAGGCCAACCCTGGGGCTTTTCACCCCCATGACCTTCTCCATGTACACCGAGCCCATGACCCCGAACTGCAAAAGCATGTCCGCCCGGCAGAGCACATTGGCCCCGCCGTCGGATATCATAAAGGGGGTCTTTGCCGTGGGCAGCACCGGGGCGAAGGCTATGCGCTTCACGCCCTTTATCCTCCTGACTATCGCCGTGGCGCCCACCGCCAGGGCCCCGCTGTTCCCCGCGCTTGCAAAGGCGTCGCCCCTGCCCTCTCTCAGGGCCCTCATGCCGACGGCCATAGAGCTACCGGACTTCTCCTTCCTTACGCTGTCCGGCTCGTCCTCCATGGTGAGCACGTCCGTGCAGTGCAAAACCTCCATCTTATTAAAACTGCTCTCGAGCCCCAGCTCCCTGGCGCTTTTCAGCAGCCTGTCCTTATCCCCCGAGACGCTTATCTCAATTCCAAGCTCGTCCATGGCCCGGGCGCAGCCTGTGAGTATCTCCCCCGGGGCGTTGTCCCCGCCGAAGCCGTCAACTATAATGCGCATGATATCTCCTTTCCAAGGTCCCCAAGGGCCCTCTCCGAGAGCCCACTGTACCTCTCCCGCTTGTCCCGGATATGCGTGGGAAGGGGCGGCAGTATGCCGAAATTCGCCCCCATGGGCTGGAAGTCCTTCCCCTCATACCCGGATATATACCGGCTCAGGGCCCCCATCATGGTAGTCTCAGGCAGAATAACACTCTCCTGCCCATGAAGCCTTCTCACGGCGTTTATCCCCGCCATGATTCCCGAGGCCGCCGACTCCATATACCCCTCCACCCCGGTCATCTGCCCGGCAAAGAAGAGCTCCGGCCGCGCCCGAAGGGAGAAATCCCCCGCAAGCAGCCTTGGCGAGTCCAGAAAGGTGTTCCTGTGCATAACGCCGTACCGCATGAACTCGGCGCTCTCAAGCCCCGGTATCATCCCGAAGACCCGCTTCTGCTCCCCGAATTTCAGGTTTGTCTGGAAACCCACCAAGTTATAGAGGGACCTCTCCCGGTTCTCCGTGCGCAGCTGCACCACAGCCCAGGGCCTGTGCCCGGTATTGGGGTCAATAAGCCCCACCGGCTTCATGGGCCCGAAGCGTATAGCGTCCCGGCCCCTCGAGGCCAGCACCTCTATGGGCATACAGCCCTCATACACCTTAGGGTCCTCCGAGCTTCCCCCTTCGGGGGAACTCGCATCACAGCCGTGCAAAGGCGCTCTCTCGGCATTCACCAGCTCCGTCACAAAGCTCTCGTACTGCTCCTTATTCATGGGGCAGTTGATATAGTCGTCCTCCCCCCGGCCATAGCGGGAGGCGGCAAAGCATTTTGTCATGTCAACGCTCTCGGCTGAGACTATAGGCGCGGCGGCGTCGAAAAAGCTGAGCCTCCCCCCGCAGAGCTTTTCTATCTCCGCGGCAAGCCCGTCTGAGGTCAGGGGCCCGCTGGCAATCACAGTCACGCCCTCTGGTATCTCAGTCACTTCCTCCCGGCAGAGCTCGATAAGGGGCTCGCTCTCTATGGCCTCTGTGGCAAGGCGGGAGAACTCCTCCCGGTCCACCGCCAGCGCTCCCCCGGCGGGCACCTGGCACTTTAGGGCGCAGTCCATGAGCAGTGAGCCCAAGCGCCGCATTTCCTCCTTGAGAAGCCCCGCCGCGCTCTCTATCCGCGCGGCTTTCAGGGAGTTCGAGCAGATAAGCTCCGCCAGCCCCCCGCTCTTATGGGCCGGGGAGAACTTCCCCGGCTTCATCTCAAATAGCTTTACCGGCACGCCCCTTTTAGCTGCCTGCCAGGCGGCCTCGCACCCGGCCAGCCCCCCGCCTATAACGGTTATGCTCTCCATAATTTTACTCCTTGGGCTCCTTGCCCGGGAAGGTGCAGCCCTCGGTGACACAGTATAGGCGCTTATCCTTGGTCTTCTTCTGCAGGAGCACCTTTCCGCATACCGGGCATTTCTCTTTGCTGGGCGGGTCCCAGCTCACAAAATTGCACTCCGGGTACCGGTCACAGCCATAGAACACCCGGCCCTTCTTGGACTTGCGCTCTATGATGTTCCCCCCGCACTTGGGGCACTCGGCCCCGGTGGTCTTCACAATCTTCTTGATATTCTGGCACTCGGGGTACCCTGAGCAGGCGATGAACTTGCCAAAGCGCCCGTGCTTCACCACCATGGGCCTGCCGCATTTATCGCAAATCTCGTCGGTCTCGTCCTCTTTCAGGTGTATCTTCACCCCGTCCATGGCCTTTTTCGCCTTCTGGACGGTCTTGTCAAAGTCGTCATAGAAGGTCTGCAGGGTGTCAACCCACTCCTCGTCCCCCCTCTGCACCGCGTCCAGGTTATCCTCCACCTGGGCGGTAAAGCGCACGTTCACTATCTTGGGGAACTGCTCCTTCATGAGCTTTGTGATGACCTCCCCAAGCTCCGTGGGCTTGAAGGCCTTGCCCTCCCTTGTCACGTACTCCCGCATTGTGATGGTGGAGATAGTGGCCGCATATGTGGAGGGCCTGCCTATGCCGTTCTCCTCAAGGGTCTTTATCAGCGAGGCCTCGGTAAATCTCGGGGGCGGCTGGGTGAAGTGCTGGCTGCCGGAGAGGTCCCGCACCCTCAGCTTCATGCCCTCCTCAAGGGGCGGCAGGTCCTTTCCGGCCTTCTCCTCGTCCTCCTTCGCCTCCTCATACAGGGCCGTGAAGCCCTCGAAGTTCACGTTGAAGCCGCTGGCCTTGAAGATATACCTGCCGGCCTTTATATTGGCCTGGGTGGTATTGAGCACGCAGTTTGCCATCTGGCTTGAGATAAACCTCTCCCATATGAGCTTATAGAGCTTATACTGGTCCGGGGTCAGGGACCCCTTAACCTGCTCGGGGGTGAGGCTGATGGTGGAGGGGCGTATGGCCTCGTGGCCGTCCTGGGCCCCGGCCCGGGACTTATAGTGCCGGGGCTTCGGGGGCAGGTACTTCTCCCCCCAGCGGCCCTTTATAAACTCCGACGCGTCCCTTATGGCGTCCTCGGAAACTCTCAGTGAGTCTGTACGCATATAGGTGATAAGGCCCACGGCCCCCTGGCCCTCAATGTCCACGCCCTCATAGAGCTCCTGGGCCGCCCGCATGGTGCGGTAGGCCTGGAAGCCCAGGCGCTTTGAGGCCTCCTGCTGCAAGGTGGAGGTGATGAAGGGCGGGGCGGGCTGGCGGGTCCTTCTGCCCTTTTTCACCGGCCCCACGATAAATTCCTCGTCTTTTAGCTCAGCGAGAATGCCGTCGGCCTGCTCCTTGTTGGTTATCTCTATCTCGCCATTCTCGTCCCCGTAGAACGCCGCGGGGAATACTATCCTCGCCGGGGGCGCGGTGAGCTTTGAGTCGATGGACCAGTACTCCTTTGGGGTGAAGGCCCGTATCTCCTCCTCCCGGTCCACTATCATGCGCACAGCCACAGACTGCACCCGCCCGGCCGAGAGCCCCTTCCTGATGGTCTTCACCAAAAAGGGGCTGAGAGTATAGCCCACCAGCCTGTCGAGTATGCGCCTTGCCTGCTGGGCGTTCACCAGGTCCATGTCGATGGCCCGGGGGTGTGACATGCCCTCGGCAACGCCGGTCTTGGTTATCTCATTGAACGTCACCCGGTCCAGGGCGTCCTCAGGCAAATCCAGGATGTACGCCAGGTGCCAGGATATGGCCTCCCCCTCACGGTCCGGGTCGGTGGCCAGCAGCACGCCGTCGGACTTCTTCGCCGCGGCCTTCAGCTCCTTCACCAGGGCCTCCTTGCCCTTTATAATAGTGTATTTGGGCTTAAAATGGTCCTTCACGTCCACGCAGAGCCTGGCCTTCGGCAGGTCCCGCACATGGCCCATGGAGGCGACTACCTCATAGTCGGGCCCGAGATATTTCTGAATGGTCTTCGCCTTTGAGGGCGACTCCACAATGACTAGTTTAGACATATATCCGTTTCCTTCATTCTCTATATTTTCCGGCCGCCGGCCTCAGCCGCCCAGCCGCCGGTACCTTCTGCCCGGGGCGCTCTCTATGAGCCCCTTGAGCTCCATGCGCGTCAGCAGCCGCAGAAGCTTTCCCGGGTCCATGCCCGAGCCCTCCGTGAGCTCGTCCACGGTCCGCTCCCCGGAGCCAAGCAGGTCCAGCACTGCCTCCTGCTCTGGAGACAGTCCCTTCTCCGGAGGCAGCCCCTTCTCATGAGCCTCTTTTCTCCCGGGAGGCGGCTTCCGTACCGCGGGCGCCTCCTCAAAGAGCGGCTTATCCGGAGCGGCCCCGCCCTGGTCCAGCACCTCGCTGCCGGTAACGACCGGGGCCGCCCCCTCTTTGAGCAGCCTCCTGCTCCCGGCGAACTCCTCCGCGCCCTCCGGACCCGGGAAGACAAAGAGCCTGCGTCCCTGTCTGGCGGCGTGGCGGGCGTATATCATCGTGCCGCTCTTCTCCGCCGCCTGCACAAGCACAACCTTTGGGCAGAGCCCTGTGATTATGCGGTTCCTCAGCTGGAACCCGCCCCGGTCCGGCTTGTTCTGGGAGAAATACTCTGTTAAAAGGGTCCCTCCCAGGTCCAGCACCCTCTTTCTGAGGTGGCTCGTGGAGGCCATATATGAGCTTGTAAGGTCCACGGCCAGCACGCATACCGCCCGCCCCCTGGCGCTGATGACCCCCTCCAAAGCGCAGCCGTCCACGCCCACGGCCTCCCCGGTGACTACCGTGCCGCCGGCAATGGAGAGCCTGTAGCATATGCCCCTGGCGGCGTCAAGGCTCTCGGGCGCGGCCTTTCTCGCGCCCACCACAGCCACCTTCGGGCCCGAAAGCTCCCCGAGCTTCGCGCCCTTACTATACAGTACCGCAGGAGGGTCAGAAATATTCCTCAGTTCCCCGGGATATTGCTCACACTCCGGCGTTACCACCTGCCAGCCCAGCCTCATGGCGCAGTCCAGGCGCACCATGGCCTCCTCGAGGGTGCAGGCCGAGAGCGCCGCCGACTGGGACTCGGATACATAGTCCAGCCTGTTCCAGCACCTTGCCCCCTCCCTGTAGAACCCCTCAAGGCCCCCGGGAAAACTCCTGTGGATATGCCATGGCCTGCCGCTGCCGGCCCCGAAGGCCTGCTGGGCCCACATCCAGAAAACTATATGCTCCAACTTTCAGCTGTTCCTCCCTTCCGGCTGAGCTCCCACATGAGCACCGTTGCCGCCGCCGCAGCGTTTAAAGACTCGGCCCTGCCGCCCATGGGTATGGTCACAAGGCCGTCGCAGAGCCCGGCGGTCTCCTCAGTGAGCCCTCTGCCCTCATTGCCGATAACCACCCCGTGCAGCCCCCGGGAAAAGTCCATTTCCGTCACCGGCACAGCCGTCTTCGCGGGCACGGCCCCATAAATGCCGTACCCCTCGGCCCTCAGGCGCCCCAGAAGCTCCCGGGCCGTGCCCCCGCTCCCGGGCCAAAGCCTGAACGCCGCGCCCATGGAGGCCCTGAGGGCCTTGGGTGAGAGCGGGTCGCAGCAGTCCCCCAGCAGGAACACCCGAAACCTCCCCAAAGCCTCCGCCGTGCGCAGTATCGTCCCCAGATTCCCCGGGTCCTGTATATTCTCAAGCACCAGGCAGGGCCCGCCCGGGCCCGCCTCGCTCCCACTCGGCCAAGCGCACAGGCAGAAGACCCCCTGAGGGCTCTTTGTGTCCGACAGAAGCGCCGCCACCGGCTCCTCTATCATATAAGCTTTTTTTGCAGCGCGGAGCACCGGCTCAAGATACTCCCTGTACCTGTCCTGTGCCCTGTCCGTAAAAAAGCAGGCCCTAATCAAAAGCCCCGACTCCGCCGCGTCCCTGCAAAGCCTGGCCCCCTCGCATAAGAACTCTTCCCGCTCCCTGCGCTCCCTTGCGGACTCCCTGAGCGCCGCCGCGGACTTTATAAGGGGGTTCCTCCGGCTGGATATAACGTCCATAATCTCCCTCACCTCCGGCAAAGCCGCGGGAATACAAACGCCCAAGGCATGGAGCCTCAGGCGCGGGTGCCGCGTAAAGCGGCGGGGTTTTTACAGTGCTGCCTTGGCCTTCTCCACGAGGGCGGTAAAGCCCTTAGGGTCGGCAATGGCAATCTCGGAAAGCATTTTCCGGTTCAGCGTTACCCCGGCCTTTTTCAGTCCGTTCATAAAGGTGGAGTAGTTCACGCCGTTCATGCGGCAGCCCGCGGAGATGCGGGTAATCCACAGACGCCGGAAGTCGCGCTTGCGCTGCTTGCGTCCGATGTAGGCATAGTTGCCGGACTTCATCACGGCCTGTTTGGCCATTTTAAAGTGGCGGCTCTTAGCACCCCAGTATCCCTTAGCGAGCTTCAGTACCTTTTTCCTTCTCTTGCGCGTCATCATCGCGCCCTTTACTCTTGCCATAGCTTCTCAATCCTTTCCCGGCCTGCCCGGGCCCCAAAGGCCCCCGGCATGTTCCAATTTAATTCGCAGTTTCCCCGTCGCTTATTTGTAGGGCAGCATCCGCTTGACGGCGGCGGTGTTGGTCTTGTCGGTAACAGTGGTGCCCCTGGCGTGGCGCTTGACCTTTGGGGTCTTGCCGTGGCCGTTGAACAGGTGGCTGGTGAACGCGTGGGCGCGAATCACCTTGCCGTTTTTCGAGAGCTTGAAGCGCTTTTTAGCGCCGCTGTGAGTCTTCAGTTTAGGCATACTTTATTCCTCCTTAATCTTAAAGCGCCGTTCCGAAACAAAAGGGTCCGGCGGCTTACTTTGTGGGCTTGGGCGCCAAGAACATCAGCATGGTGCGGCCCTCGAGCTTCGGAGGCCGCTCCACGTTTGCAGCTTCCTCCATGGCCGCTGCAAAGCGCTTCATTATCTCCTGCCCCAGCTCCGGATGGCCCATCTCCCTGCCCCTAAAGCGGATAGAGGCCTTGACCTTGTTGCCCTCGGCGATAAAGCGCATGGCGTGGTTCTTCTTGGTCTCAAAGTCGTGGGTGTCGATATTGAGGGAGAGCCTCACCTCTTTTATCTCCACCACCCTCTGGTTCTTTCGCTGCTCCTTCTCCCGCTTGCTCTGCTCGAAGCGGTACTTGCCGTAGTCGATTATCTTGCATACCGGCGGGGTCGCCTGGGGAGCTATCTTCACCAAGTCAAGATTTTTCTGCTCAGCGAGCTCCATAGCCTTTTTTGCGGGCATTATCCCCAGCTGGGAGCCGTCGGAATCGATGACCCTTATCTCCCTGTCGCGAATCTGCTCGTTGATTTGCAGTTCCTTGCTGCTAATGTTCAGCACCTCCATCAAGGGATATCCTCATAACTTAACGGAAAAAACGGGTGGAACGCGCTCCACCCGCATAATCAACACATCAAGCTATGGCCCGTAAACCGGGCCTTCAATCCGTATTGACCTGTGGCGCTCACCGGCCCCACGGGTGGGAAGAACTGCCTCCCTCTTTATTTTCCGTCAAATATCATACACCATTTACTCCCCTTTGTCAAGGGGTTTCTCAGCATTTCTCAAATACTCCTCCACCCTGTACCTGGGCCGGGCCTTCACCTCGCTGTATATCTTGCCGATATACCCCCCCACAACTCCAAGGCAGAGCATTTGAAGCCCTCCCAGGAGCCATATGGAACAGACTATGGCCGTCCAGCCGGACACGGCCAGGCCCGCAAAGTAGGATATCAGAGCGTAGAGAAGCCCGAAGACGCTGAGCACGGACACCAGTATGCCGAAGTTCGAGATAAGCTTCAACGGCTTCACGCTGAAGCTCGTTACGCCGTCCAGGGCCAGGGCTATCATCTTCTTTAGGGGGTACTTTGACTCCCCGGCAAACCTCTCGTGCCTGTCGTAATACACATAGTCGCTCCTGTAGCCGATAAGGGGCACTATGCCCCTGAGGAACAGGTTCACCTCTTTATACTCAGAAAGGCCCTCAAGAGCCCTTTTGCTCATGAGCCTGTAGTCCGCGTGGTTGAAAACTATATCCACCCCCAGAAGCTTCATTACCTTATAGAAGCCCTCTGCTGTGGTGCGCTTGAACCAGGTGTCCGTCTCCCGCTTGTTCCTCACGCCGTACACAACGTCGCAGCCCTCAAGGTACTTCTCCACAAACTTGTCAAGGGCGTCCACGTCGTCCTGCAAATCCGCGTCCAGGCTGATGGCGCAGTCGCAATGCTCCATAGCCGTCATGAGCCCGCAGAGAAGGGCGTTCTGATGCCCCCTGTTATGGGCCAGCTTCACCCCCTCCACATAGGGGTTCTCCCTGTTCATCCCCGAGATTATCTCCCAGGTCCTGTCCCGGCTTCCGTCGTCCACCAGGAGCATACGGCTCCTGTCCCCCGCAAGGCCCCTCTCCCTCATGGACCGGAGCTTCTCCGTCAGCCGCCGCACGGTCTCCGGCAGCACCTCCTCCTCGTTATAGCAGGGTATGACAAAATAGACTGTGGGGTTCATTCAGCGTCCTCCTTTTCTTCCGCCTCAGGCTCCTCAAACTGGGGCCAGGGCCTTGGCTGGAACTTCTTCTGGGCACGGGTTTTCTTCTCCGGTTCCTCTGGGGGCGGCTCTGGCCGCACCGGCCTTGCGGGGGCCTTGGGCGGGAACGCCGCCGCGCGCCGGGGCTTCCGCTTCAGCCTTATGGGCCTCTGGGCGGCCACATTATTCTTCTTGGCCCAGCCCGGGACGCTCCCCGCCCGCATGAGCTTCGGGTACTTCGGCCCGTCCCTTTCTGGCATGCGCTTCATGAGGGAGAGATAGGCGATAATCCCCATGAGCGCCAGCACGCTCAGGGTAATCCCGGCCGTGAGCCCCGGGGTCTCATAGGAAAAGTCTATCCTGACGCTCTCCCCCCCGGGGACGGCCACGGCCATAAAGCCCACGTTCACCCTGAGTATCTCAGCCTCCTGGCCGTTCACCCTGGCGCTCCACCCCGGCTCATAGGGCACGCTGAAAAACACCATCTCGTCCCCCCGGGTGTCTATCTCTGCCGAGAAGCCCTGGCCGTTATACCCAAAGGCCTTGCAGGCTCCCCCGGCCCGCTCTATGCAGTCGTCCATATACCCCCGCTCGCTGAAATGGCGCATTTCCTCAGGCAGCAGCTCAAGCAGGCCCTGCACCTTCGGGATATCCTCGTCCTCCACCACCAGCGCCCGGAGCATTGAGAGCTCCCTATGCCCCACAGAGGTGTCGCTGCCCTTTGAGAGCTCCTCATACTCGCTTCTGGGGAGATAGTACTCATAGGTGAAGCCCATGGGCACATAGAACTCGTTCTCCCATATATCATAACCGTTGGCGTTGCCGTAATACGCCCAGCCGGGCATTGCCGTCTCGTCCATATCCTTCCCGGCGAAATACTCCCCGTCGGAGTCGTCGTCAAAAAGCCAGCGGACGGACAGAAGGCCCCTTATCCCATAGTGGCTCACCTTGGGCCTTGAGCCCACGTCCCGCTGCACGCCGATGGAGTCGTAGAACTCCATCACGGAGCCGGGCACAATGCTGTGGAAGGCCTGTATGCTTGGTATCTGCCAGAACATGGCCGCGTTGTCAAGGGACTCGTAAAAGTCCGAGCGGCAGGCCTGCAGGTCCGTCATGGGCACGTTCACCCCGCCGTTGAGCTGGTAGGGTATCAGGTGGTCCCAGGTGTAGTCGGACTGGGTCTTCCCAAGGGAGATAAAGTAGATGGAGTAGAGCACCGTCACAATGGAGAGGCACCCGAAGGCCCCCCGCTTAAAGGCCTTGCGGCTCTTGCAGAACATGAAGAGATATACCACCAGCCCCAGGCATATAAGGGATATGGCCGTATAGCTCCAAAAGCGGGTGGGGTACTCCATCAGCCCCCAGGACCAGCTCTCCTCCCCGTCCACGGTCTCCTTCGCGGGCATGAAACCTATGACCCCAGCTATGGCAATGACTATCACGAAATTCCAGGTGACGGCCCGCCGCCAGTTTACCCGGTCGTTCTCAAGGGCCATCACCGTCGCCAGGGACATCATCAGGGTGAGCATATAGAACCAGCGGGCGTAATAGGCCGAGTTCATCATCTGGAAGGACGCGTTCAAAAAGGGCACCAGGGCCATTGTGAACAGCACCCATAAAAGCTTCTTGAGCCAGTGCCTGCGCCGAAGCTGAAGCCAGCCTATGACCCCCGTCATGCCGAACAGGGGCAGCCACGCCCCCAGGGACGACCACTTTGACTCGGACTCCGGGGTGAAGTTGGGCCTTGCGGGCAGGTCCGGGGGGAAGAAGAAGCACTCGATTATGTGCATATACCGCTGGTTGCGGTTATACAGCACGGCGTTCCAGCCGTTTATGGGGTTTTGGACCCGGTTGTTCTGTATCACCGCCAGCACCGAGGGCACCAGCAGCACCCCCGACAGCGCCACCCCCAGCACTGCCTCCAGGGCCAAAAGCAGGAAGTCCCTGAGGGAAACGCGCCAGCTCCCGCAGATGAGCCTGAGGAAGAAATATATCAGGGTGAACGTCACCATGCCCACGAAAAAGTAGTAGTTCACAGCGCAGCAGGCGAATACCGAAAGGGCGAAGACGCCCCTTCTCCTGCGGTACATATACTCGTCCAACGAGGCCAAAAGGAGGGGGAATAAGACTATTGCCTCGTGAAAGTGGTTAAAGAACACATTATACACTGAAAATCCCGAGAAGGCGTACAGCACCGCGCCTATAAGGGCCGAGTCATTGCTCTTTGTATAGCGGTGTATATACACATAGCCCGTAAGGGACGCGCAGGCAAATTTCAGCACCAGCAGCGGGCCCATGAGATACTGGACCCAGCCCGAGGGGAAGGGTATGGTGAGCCAGAAGAAGGGGCTCCCCAGCAGGTAGAAGGAGTAGGAGCCGATAAAGTTCGCCCCCAGGTCCGTGCGGCTGTTCCAGCCCCACTCCCCGGAGCGTATGGCGTCGTGGGCGAGCCTGTAAAAGGGCACCTGCTGCACGTTGAAGTCGCCGTAAAACAGGAATCGCCCGCCGTCCACTATAATAAAGGGAAGGAATATCACAAAGGAGAGCCCCAGCCCCAGGAGAAAGGCCTTCAGAAAATAGTTCTCCCGCCAGCCGGTCTTTCGCGCGGTCTGTATCGCCATAATATCAACCTCGAAGTAAGTTTCTTATTGCATTTCCATATTATAGCACAGATTTCATGCCCTTGCAACACCGCAAAGCCCGCCGCATGGGGATAAAAGGAAAAATCCCCGGAGACCCTGCGGTTTCCGGGGGGGTGGGGCTTTATGAAAGCGGCGCCTTTTTGGAGCTGGATGCCGGAATCGAACCGGCCACCTCATCATTACGAGTGATGCGCTCTACCGAATGAGCTAATCCAGCGCGGCCTCGATTAATTATACACCATTTCTCCCCCTGCGTCAAGCAAAATCTGCGCTTCTCCGCACATTTTTCTCCCCCCGCGCATAACCTGGGAAAAACGGCGCCACTCGGGAAGGGAGGGACAAGATATGCGGCAGGAAAGCGCGCTCTGGGCGCAGGCGAGCCCCGGCACGGGCTCGGACGAGGAGGCCCTCGGGCTCCTGGATGAGTCCATGGGGCTGCTTTTTGGCATACTCATCGGGGTGGGAATGCAGCTTTGCTCCCTTGAGCTGGAACGCCGCCGGCTGATGGGCTGCGGCCCCGATACCGGCGCAAAGACAGAACAGCTCCAGCTCGGGGCCTCCCTGCTCTCGGTCTGGGCGCTTATGGGCTTCCGGCGGCAGGCCGCGGGCTTCGGAGACCCCTGCGAGCAGACCCTGGGCTCCGCAAGCCTCACCATCGGCCTGATACGCCTTATGCGCCTCCTATGCCCTGAGCCTGAAAGCCCTGTCCAGGAGGCCGTAGAGCTCAGCGAGCCTTTGGACTGAGGCCCCTCAGCCAGGGTACAGCTTCTCGTATACCCGCCAGTTCTCCATCACCTTCTTCACATAGGCCGAGGTCTCGGGGAAGGGGATGTTCATAAGGGTGCTGCCGTCTGGGGAGTGCCCGGAGTCCGTGAGCCAGCCGTCCACATTGCCCATGCCCGCGTTATAGGCCGCAAGGGCCACCTCCGGGCCCGAGTAGTGGTCCAGAAGCCGCCGAAGCAATGCGCAGCCGCAGTGGAGGTTGTCGTCCACGTCATAGCTGTCCCCGCCGCCGTTCTCCGGAGGGTGCTCCTCGGCCATCCACCGGAAGGTCTCGTCGGTGAGCTGCATTAGCCCCTTGGCCCCGGCCCGGGAGCGCGCCCTGGGGTCAAAGCCGCTCTCGGCCCTTATCACGGCGTATACCAGCCCCTCCGGAAGGCCGAACTCCGCGGCCTCACGGCTCACGGCCTCGCTGAACCGCCTGGGGTACATCTGCCTGAGAACCCAGCCGGATATCTCAGGCCCGTTCATTACCGCTCCCACGGCCAGCAGCGCCAGCACTGCCAGCGCCGCCGCCAGGACCCGGGTGCGCTTTTTCATCAGCCCTCCCCTTTCAATTCAGAATAAAGGCGGTCAAGCCCGGCCTTTGTCAGAAAGACGCCGGAGTTGTCAAGGGAAATATCCGCCCGCTGAACATAGAAGCTCTCCTGCTGCTGGGCCCTGAACCTTGCCCTCGCCGCAGCCTCACTGAGCCCGTCCCGGGCCATCACCCGCCCGAGCCTCACATCCTCCGGGGCGGTCACCGCAAGTATCCTCCGGCACATGCCGTCAAGCCCCGCCTCAAAGAGCGTGGGCGCGTCCAGAAGCACCGGCCCCCTCATGCCCGCCGCCTCCCTTCTTACAGCCCGGGTTATGGCCGGGAACGTGAGCCTGCCCAGAAGCTTTGCGCTCTCCTTATCCCTAAAGGCCCGCCTGCCCAGCTCCCGCCGGTCCAGCACTCCCCCGGGGGCTATGTCTCCCCCAAAGGCCCTGGCCAGGGATTCAATGCACCCGCTGTCGTACACATCCGGCCGCCTGGTGAGGGCGTCGCAGTCTATGAGCCCGAACCCCCGCTTTACAAGCCCCGCCGCCACGGTGGATTTCCCCGCGCCGCTGGGCCCCACAAGGCCAACTATCACCGGCCCCGGCAGGCTCCTTACCCGGAACCCCGCCGCCCGCATGAGCCGGTTATACACCGCCAGGCCCACCCCGGCCCTTCCGGGCATTTGGGCAAGGGCCCTCTCAGCCCCCAGCTCATCCAGCCGGTGCAGGGCCCCGAAGAGCTCCCTTGCCTGGGCCTGCCTGTCAAAGCGCGGGCCGTAGGCGGCGGCGGGTATTTTCACATGCTCTCTAGTCTCGTCAAAGCAAAGGGCATATATACCCCCCGTCTCCGGAAGGCTGTTCACATACTCTATATATTCCTCCGGCGAGCCGTCTATCACCTCTATCTGCGCCCTGGGCGCGTAGTGCTTATACTTCATCCCCGGGGAAGCCGCCCGCTCCCCGGGCCTGAGCTCCCCCAGAACCGCAGGGTCTATCTCAAGCTCCCCCAGAGCAGCCCTGAGCTCTTCCTCAGTGACCCCTCCGGGCCTTAAAAGCCTCGGCACATCCCCGCACAGGGTAATGACCGTGGACTCCACCCCCACCGGGCAGTCCCCCCCGTCCATAACCGCGTCCACCCTCCCCTTCAAGTCCCCATAGGTATGGGCGAAGGTAGTGGGGCTGGGCCTTCCGGACACATTTGCAGAGGGCGCGGCCAGCGGCGCCCCCGCCGCCTCTATCACCGCCCTGGCCGCCGGGTGGGAGGGGCAGCGCACGGCGACGGTCTCAAGCCCGCCGCTTGTCTCATAGGGCACAAGCCTTGACTTTGGCAGTATTATAGTCAGCGGCCCCGGCCAGAACCTCTCAGCCAGCCTTAAAGCCTCCGCGGGCAGGGAGCTCACCAGGGGCCCCCACTGCTCAATCTCTGTGATATGCACTATCAGCGGGTTGTCCCCCGGCCTGCCCTTGGCCTCGAATATCCTCTTAACCGCCGCGGGATTCAAAGCGTCGGCGGCAAGGCCGTACACTGTCTCAGTGGGTATCGCCACAACTCCCCCCGCCCTCAGCAGCTCCCCCGCCCGGGCAGCGCCCTTAGGGGAGCAGTTCAGTATCTCCGTCATCATGACGCGCTCTCCGAGAGCTGGGCGGCCCTGTCGGCGGCTATGAGGGCGTCTATCACCTCGTCCAGGCCGCCGGAGAGGACCTCCGGGAGCTTATAGAGGGTCAGCCCTATCCGATGGTCCGTGACCCTCGACTGGGGGAAGTTATAGGTGCGTATGCGCTCGGAGCGGTCCCCGCTGCCCACCTGGGAGCGGCGCTCCGCCGCCACCTCGGAGCTCTGCTTCTCCTGCTCTTTGCTCAGGAGCCGGGCCCTTAATACCTTCATGGCCTTATCTTTATTTTTATACTGGCTGCGCTCGTCCTGGCACTCCACCACCATGCCGGTGGGCAGGTGGGTTATGCGGATGGCCGAGGAGGTCTTGTTTATATGCTGGCCCCCCGCGCCGCTTGAGCGGAAGGTGTCTATCTGCAGGTCCTTGGGGTCGATGTCAACCTCCACCTCCCCGGCCTCGGGCAGCACGGCCACAGTGGCCGCGGAGGTGTGTATGCGCCCCCCGGCCTCAGTTTCCGGCACCCGCTGGACCCTATGGGCCCCGCTCTCGTACTTCAGCCGGCTGTAGGCCCCCTGGCCCTCTATCATGAAGCTGACCTCCTTGAAGCCCCCCAGCTCCGTCTCGTTCAGGGAGACTATCTCCGTGCGCCAGCCCCTGCCCTCTGCATAGGCCGTGTACATGCGGTAGAGGTCATAGGCAAAGAGCGCGGCCTCCTCCCCGCCGGTGCCCCCCCGTATCTCCATTATCACGTTCTTCTCATCGTTGGGGTCCTTTGGAAGGAGCAGGAGCTTTATCTCCTCTGTGAGCTCCTGCACCCGGGCGGTATTCTCCCTCATCTCCCCCTGGGCCAGCTCCCTAAGCTCCCTGTCCGGGGACTCCAAAAGCTCCCTCGCGTCCTCAAGGGCACCCATGCACCGCTTATACTCCCTGTAGGCCGCAACAATGGGCTCCAGCTCCCGGCTCTCCTTCATAAGGCCGGCAAAGACCGCCGGGTCCGCCGCGCTCTGGGGGTCAAAAAGCTTCTCCGAGAGCTCCTCATAGCGGTTCTCGAAAACCTGTAAATTCTCAAACATCAGCAATATCACTCCCGAAGGAACGCCCTGTCCCCCTCGGGCACGCCGCCCTCGTCGGATACATAGCGCTCCGCCCGCATATGCAGGTCGTATTTTTCCCGAAGCCTTATTATCTCGTCCATCATGGGGGTGGCGTGGTGGGCGTCGATGGCCTCCTGGTCCCGCCAGCTGTCAATCAGCAGCACCGTCTCCGGGTCGTCAAAGGGCCGGAAGTACTCATAGCGGATATTGCCGTCCTCTCTCCTTATGCGCTCCAAAACGCCGCTCTCCCCCATCTCCCGCACGAAATCCACCGCGCTGCCGTTTTTCCCGGTATAATAGATGTTCACTGTTACCGCCACGCTAATCCCCTTCCCTGATAATTTTTTTAATATTCTTCTCAATCTTGCGCCTGGGGACCATGACCTCCCGGCCGCACCCCGCGCACCTAAGCTTAAAGTCCATGCCGGCCCGGAGCACCAAAAACTCCCTGCTCCCGCAAGGGTGCTCCTTCTTCATCTGCAGGCGGTCGCCTGCCCGCACGTCCATAGGGCCGCCCCCCTCAGTCCGAGGGCGGCACTGCCGCCATGCCCTTTGCAAGGTCCCTGGGCTGGGACTCGGACTTGGCGGCCGCCTCTTCCGCGCTGACTATGGTAACCGCCATGGTATAGCTCCCCAGCACCCAGCAGGCCTCCCCTGAGGAACCGGGTATGGTCACTGTAACCGGCACGTCCACGTTCCCCTGGGCGGCGGTCACGTTGCTCATGTCAACCTGCACCATCACCGAGTCGCCGGTGAGCCTCTGCACCTGGGCCTCCGGGCCCGCAAGGGTCACGTCCAGGGTCCTTGCTATTGTCAGCGCCGCAAGGTCCCCGGCGGGGCCGTTTATCACCTGTATATTGCCCTCAGGCACGGTGACAGTCTGCCGCTTGTAGCCGTTGAGGTTTATGGAGACGGTCACCTGGCTTATGGCGTTATTGCTGCTGTTATTGGTGATGTTCCTGGTGTTCTGGGGCACGGGTATCTCGAACTGGAAGCTCTGGGAGGACGTGTCCGGGTCCAGCTCGGCGAAGTCTATCACATTGTCCATGTGTATCTCAGTCACAGCCCCCAGGGCCTCCGCGGAGCCCGCAAGGTCTATGGAGGAGGGCTCCACGGTTATGCGGCTGTCGGAGAACTGGGCGGGCCTGTGGGCCATGGTGACTACTACGGGCACGGTCTTCTTGGGGTACACGGGCACGGTCACCTGCACGGTGTCCACGTCTATAGTGAGGTACAGCCCCGCCGTGTCCCCTATCTCCTGGCCGTCCTGGTCGTAGAGGCGCACGGGGCAGCTGAGCTCCTTATTCTCCCGCAGGGGCCCGTCCACACTGTAGACCACCGCCGCCCGGCTTATCTTGTTCACCGAGGACTCCGGGCCGCTCACGGCCACCTTCTCGCTGGAGAGCACCGGCGTGCCGGGATAGAACCCCGCCCCCGCGGTGAAGCTTATCTCGTTCTCCACCGTCAGGGAGACCTCCTTATACCGGTCGTACTCAAGGGTTATCTCCTCCGGGCTCACGGACACCACCTCGTAGTCCGTATAGGTGGACTTCTTCATCACCCGCACCTGGGCCGAGGCCTTCTGGGTGGTGTTCCCGGTGAGCTTCGTGGAGGTGGGGCTCAAAGCCGCCGTCACTTCAAAGTCCTCCAAGGTGAGCTTAGAGGTTATCATATTGCTGCCGGACACCTCTATGTCCACTGTCTGATAGCTGGAACCCCACACCCTCAGGCCGTCGGCCTCAGCCTCCGGGGACAGGGTGAACTGTATGGGCACGTTATAGACCGTGCGGTTCAGGTCGCTGCTGCCGGCGGCTGTGATGAACCAGCCCACAAGGGCCGCCAGGAACGAGCAGGCCAGCACGAAGCTGTTATGGTATATAAGCCCCGAGAGCCGGAATTTCTTCCTCTCCCTCGGCTGCTCCTCGGTGTTTCTTCTCATGTTCATAGGGTCTTCACCTCCCGCCCTTCTTTCCCTTCATAAGCCCGAGCCTGCCTAAAATGCCGCCGCCCTGGGCCGAGGCGTCCTCGCCGATAAGCTCCGCGCAGAGGGTCTCGGAGAGGGTCACCCGGTTATAGTTCCTTGTGAGCTTTCCCCCCGCGGCTATGGATATCTGCCCGGTCTCCTCTGAGACCACCACCACAACGGCGTCGGAGTTCTCGCTCATGCCTATGGCCGCCCTATGCCTTGTGCCAAGCTCCGCGGAAACGCTGTCGCTGGCGGTAAGGGGCAGTATGCACCCAGCGGCGCAGACCCTGCCGTTCCTTATTATCATGCCGCCGTCGTGAAGGGGGGCCTTATTGAAGAATATGTTCGCTATAAGCTGCCCGGAGGGGCCCGCGTCCACAAGGGTGCCGGTGGAGATTATCTCCCCGAGCTTAGTCTGGCGCTCGAAGACTATCAGCGCGCCCATCCTGAGCTGCTGGAGTATCCCCGCCGCCTCCACCACGCCGTTAATGGCCTCCCTGGTCCCGGCGTTCTCAGCGTCCCGGCCCCTGGCCCCGAGGTTGCTGGTGATGGACTGCACCGCCTTGCTGTGGCCCACCTGCTCAAGGGCCTTGCGTATCTCCGGCTGGAAGAGTATGACGACCATTATAACCGTGGACTGTAAAAACGCCCTTAATATGCCGTTTAACATCATAAGGTCGCCGTAGAAGGACACAAGGTACAATGCCACCAGCAGGATTATCCCCTTCACCAGCTGCCCGGCCCTGGTGTCCCGCACCAGCTTTATGAGGCCATACAGCAGAAAGGTGACTATGGCAACGTCTACCGCGTCCTTAAAGGAGAACCCGCGCGCCAGGTCCAGCACGGTCTGCCCCGCCTGGGTCACGGTCTCTATAAAGCTTCCCATATTTTAACTTCCCCGCTTTCTCCCCATTGGGATGTATGCTCCCATTATTTTATCACAACCCTCTGTCAAAGAAAAGGGTTTTTTGATAGAATCGCCGCAAGTTTTACAGTTCTTTCACAAAGAGAGAGCCGGGAAGCCCGCGCCTCCCGGCCCCGGGCCCCGGCCTAAAGCCCAGATACGGCCCTTATAAGGGCGTCCAGTTCCTGACGCCTTGTGAACACCGACACGGAGGCCCGCACCGTGCCCCCCGCCTCTGTGCCCATCTTCATATGGGCGCAGGGAGCGCAGTGCAGCCCGCAGCGCACCGCTATATTTTTCCTTCCGAGATATTCCCCCGCTTCCTCGCTCTTCATGCCCTCCACATTGAAGGACACCACCGGCACGTACCAGGGGGCCCTGGGCTCATCGGTATAGAGCCTCACCTTCGGGAGCTTGGAGAGCCCCCTGTGAAGGTACGCGGCCATAGCGAGCTCCTCCCGGTAGATGTTCTCCGGCCCCTTATTCATAACGAAGTTCACCCCCGAGCGCAGGGCGATTATCCCCGGCACGTTTATGGTCCCCGCCTCATAGCGCTCGGGCGGGTCGTCGGGCTGCATGAGGCTTCTGGACTGGGTGCCGGTGCCCCCCTCCACGAGGGTCGCCAGCTTATCCCCGGGGTCCCCGAGCACCAGTATGCCTATGCCCATTGGCCCGTAAAGCCCCTTATGCCCCGCGCAGCACAGGTAGTCTATGCCGCTCTCCCCGATGTTTATGGGCACGACCCCCGCGGACTGGGCCGCGTCCACGCATATCTTCGCGCCGTACTGATGGCATAAAGCCGCCAGCCGCTCCACCGGCGCCCTTATCCCGAACACATTCGAGGCCTGGGTGCATACCAGGAGCTTTGTCTTCGGGGTAATGGCCTTCCGAAAGCGGTCCAGGGTGGCGTCGTTGTCCTCTGGCACGACCTCAGCCACGGAGTACGTCACCCCCCGCTCCTTCAGGGCCTCTAAGGGCCTCATCACCGCGTTATGCTCCATGTCCGAGACGACCACATGGTCCCCGGGCTTTAAGGTCCCCTTCATCACCAGGTTCAGGGCCCCTGTGCAGTTTGCCCCGAACACCACGCACTCCGGCCCCGGGGCACCGAACATGGCCGCTATATCCCTCCGGCAGGCGTACACAGCTTCCCCGGTCTCAATGCTCATGGGGAAGCCGCCCCTCCCCGGGTTCGCCCCGTAGCGCACCACAGCCCCGCTTATGGCCCTTATCACCGACTGGGGCTTCGGGTAGGTGGTGGCCGAGTTGTCAAGATATATCATCCTGCCCTTCCCCCCGCCCGCGCTGTTATAACTATTATAATTATTATAGTTATTGTGATTATTGTGATTTATGCTGTTCACTTTTTGGCCTCCTGCTCCAGGCGGCCAAGTATCTTTATGCCGTTCTCGGTCAGTATGCGCTCCGCCTCGTCCGCTCCCAGGGGCACATATATCCCGTAGCCGCACCCGGTGGTGCTGCTTGGGGGTATGCGCTCCACATAGGCCCGGACGCCCTGCCTTGTGAGCAGGTCGCGGCCCTTCATGGCGTAGGTGACGGAGCTGACCAGAATAACAGGCTTGCCCATTATTATCACCTCAGTTTCATATTAACAGGCAGGGCCCCAAAAGCCAGGCCCGGCCCTACGTTATCATATGCCCGGGCCCGTCCTTAGGTGATAAGAAAGATAACAAAAAAGGGCCCTGAACGCTCAGAGGCCCTTTATATATAAACTTTAGTTATATTATTATATGTTCAGATTACCCAATAAACCTTTATCTCCTGTCGAGATTCTGAATACGCTCCGGGTACACGAACCCGTATGTGTTTTTTCTGTAGTTCGGGGTCTCATAGCCGTTGGGCTTGCCCTCGTCGTAGTTTCCGAAGAAGAATATCTTGCATTCAAAGAGCCTTCTGTACACAAGGCCCGGCTGTATGCCCCCGGCCATATGCCACAGCAGGAACTCCGTGGCAAGGGAGGTGGAGTCCGCGTAGGTGAGGTCCACCTGGCGGTTCCCGCTGAGCTTCACGTACCCTGAGCCCACCCAGCCGGCCTTGCCGCCGTAGCTTGTCTTGTACCAGACCTCCTGCCTTGTGGCCGAGCGCACCACCTTCACCTCCGTGACCTTCACCGAGGTCCCCGCGGGGATGGTCCCCTGCTTCTTGCTGGACCTGTCCGCGCTGGCATAGAGCACCGCCGGATTGGTGTTCGAACTGGTGTTCACAACCCCCGACACAGGGTTCGCGGCCGAGGCGTTTGGCGGCGCAACCATGTTCAGTATCATGTCCGCGGCGTCGGTAGCCCCCTGGGCCAGGTTGCCCGTGCCGATATTGTACACCCAGCTTGTAAGCGCGTCGAACTGGGCCTGGCTCATCTTGATATTGTGCTTTTTGCGGAAGTTCTCCACCGCCCGGGCGTACACCCCCTCGTCAGCCTTCTCGCTGAGCAGGGCGAAGGCCTCCCTGTCGGTGAGGTTATTGTAGAAGGTGTCGTTGGCGTTGGCGACAACATACCCGCAGCCCACCGTGGGGTTGCCCGCAACCAGCACGTCGTCCTCCACCTCGTTTACAATGCCCTCAAAGTCCCTGATAACCGCTATCCCCCTGGCGCTGAGCCTCCTGGGCTCAGTAGTGGCCTCGGTATAGCTCACCCGGTCCTTAACCTGCACGGTAAAGGTCACGTTCTCCCCGGAGAACTGGCCGTTCACCCCGGCGTATGCCCTCACGGTATATGTCCCCGGCAGGGAGAGGCTCAGGGTCTGGGAGAACACCCTTGTATTGTTGTCCGGAAGGCCGTACTGGGAGCGGTTGCTCTCCGATACAAAGCTGTCCGTGGTATAGCTTGCGCCCCCGGATACGTCAAAGCGCACCTGGTCCCGGCTGCTGTCGGTTATGGCGATAAACTCAAAGTCCGCGCCCTTCTGCACAATGCTCTCGGAGGGGTACGCGAAGCGCACAGGCTCCGGGGAGGAGACCGTCACGGTGCAGGAGGCCTTTTTATTGCCCGCCCCGTCTGAGTATGTAAGCACCGCCGTGCCGGGGCTCCCGGCGTAGACTATGGCGCTCTGCTTAGTGGAGCTGTAGTTAATGGTATAGCCCACTCTGGCCACGTCCGGGTCCGAGCTGCTCCACTTCATTGCGCTCACCTGCTTGCCGGCAGTGGCGTCCAGCCTTGCGCTCATATACTGGCGCATATTGAGGCTCGAGGCCGAGAGGCTGCCGTTCTGGGGCGTGCCGCCGCCCCCTGTATAGAGCTTCACATAGTCCCCCAGCACAAATCCGTTTATGCCCCCGGAGGTCCTCACCCCAAGCCAGGGCGCTTTGCTGATATCCGTAACAGTCAGCAGGGTGCCGTTGGGCACGGCGGTTATCACCCTGCCGTCCACCGGGGCCTCCCGGACGTTAAGCCCGTTGTCTGAGTTCACCTGTACCGTCGAGCCCACCTTTACCCCGTTGGGCGGCGTAGGCGGGTCCGGCTGCTCCACCGGGTCCGCGGCCTCGGCTATCTCCTTAAAGGCCCAGTGGGACTTGGGCACGTCGGAAAACTCCTGCTTGTCGCTGTCCTGGGCGAATTTATCGTCCCGGCGCTCCAGGGCGCTGTTCAGCACCGTAACCACCTGGCAGCGCTTTATGTTGTCGTCCGGGCCGAACCTGCCGTCGCTGTACCCGGCCACCCAGCCCTTCTGCTGCACGGCGGCTATGGCCTCATAGGCCCAGTGGCTCTCCGGCACGTCCGGGAAGGTGCTCTGGCCCTTCGGCAGGTCGAAGCAGTTGCTGAGCACCACCATGAACTCGGCCCTTGTAAGGTTCTCCTTGGGGCGGAACCTCTTTCCGTCCCCCTTCATGACCCCCAGGGTGCTCATGGCCGCTATGGCCTTATAGGCCCAGCCGGTGCTGGAAACGTCCGAGAAGCTGGCCTCGGCGTTCTCCGGCTTCTCCGCAAGGAGGTTATATATGACCTGGGCGGCCTCCTCCCGGGTGATGAAAGCCTCGGGCTTGAAGCGCCCGTCGGTGGTCCCGGTCATATAGGCCTCGTGGCCCCCGGTCTTGAGCTTCACAAGGGCCTTTGAAAACATGTCCTGGGTGGAATCCCCCTCCCCGGCGCCTGTCTCCGGGCCCTCTTCAGGCTCAGCTTCGGGCTCAGCTTCGGGCTCAGCCCCGTCCTCCGGTTCCATTATGTCCTCTATGGCGTCCTCATAAGGCGCGCCCTCATTTACTGCTTCCTGCTGCTCATTCAAGTCCGCTCCCTCCGCCGCCGCGGAGCATATGGGAAGCACAGCCGTCAGCACCGCCAGGAGCAGGGCCGTCAGCAGCCTTATCCGTCGTCTTCGCATAGTATAGATGTACCTCCAAAAGTAAGTCGCCCGGGTGAGACACCCCCCGGTGAGCCCAATTATAACAGAAAGGTTACAAAATTGCAATCTTTTCTGCCGAAATTCCAGTAATTACAAGGGATAAGGGGGGCCATAGAGGGCCGAAAACCGTCGAAAAAAGGCGGAAACCGGCGGTCATTTGGTAGTCCCGCCGGTTTTTGTCCACTACATATTATGTTTTAATAAATTTGTAAGAAAATCTTAGGAAAAGCCCCCGTTTTTACACCTTGGGCAGCTTATCAAGTGACTTTCTGATGTCCTCGTCGGTGGGTATGGTGTTCACCATCTCCCCCTTATGGAACTTCTCATAGGCCACCAAATCAAAGTACCCTGTGCCCGTGAGCCCGAAGAGTATGGTCTTCTCCTCGCCGGTCTCCCTGCACCTTAAAGCCTCGTTCACGGCAGCCAGAATAGCGTGGCTGCTCTCCGGGGCGGGGAGTATGCCCTCCACCCTCGCGAACTCCTCGGCGGCCTTGAACACGTCGGTCTGCTTCACGGAAACAGCCTCCATCAGGCCGTCGGCGTAGAGCTGGCTGAGCACCGAGCTCATGCCGTGGAACCTGAGGCCCCCCGCGTGGTCGGCACTGGGGATGAAGCCGCTGCCAAGGGTGTACATCTTCGCGAGGGGGCAGACCATGCCGGTGTCGCAGAAGTCGTAGCGGTACTCGCCCCTGGTAAAGCTGGGGCAGGAGGCGGGTTCCACGGCGATTATCCTGTAATCCGCCTCGCCCCTGAGCTTCTCGCCCATGAAGGGGGAGATAAGCCCGCCCAGGTTGCTGCCGCCCCCGGCACAGCCGATGATAATATCCGGCTTTATGCCGTACTTGTCCATGGCGGTCTTCGTCTCAAGGCCGATTATGGACTGGTGCAGAAGCACCTGGTTCAGGACCGAGCCCAGCACGTACCTGTAGCCCTCGGTAGAGGTGGCAACCTCCACAGCCTCGCTTATGGCGCAGCCCAGGGAGCCGCCGGTGCCCGGGTACTCCTCAAGTATCTTCCGTCCCACATTGGTGGTGTCCGAGGGGGAGGGGGTCACGTCCGCGCCGTACACCTTCATGACCTCGCGCCTAAAGGGCTTCTGCTCATAGGAGCACTTTACCATATACACCTTGCAGTCCAGCCCCAGATAGGAGCAGGCCATTGAGAGGGCCGTGCCCCACTGGCCCGCGCCGGTCTCGGTAGTCACGCCCTTCAGCCCCTGGTTCTTGGCATAATATGCCTGGGCTATAGCGGAGTTCAGCTTATGTGAGCCGGAGGTGTTGTTGCCCTCGAACTTATAGTATATCTTCGCGGGGGTCTGCAGCTTTTCCTCCAGGCAGTACGCCCTCACCAGCGGGGAGGGGCGGTACATCTTGTAGAAATCCCTTATCTCAGTCGGTATCTCAAAGAAAGCCGTGTCGTTATCCAGCTCCTGCTTCACCAGCTCCTCGCAGAACACCCCCGAGAGCTCCCCGGCGGTCATGGGCTGCAGGGTGCCCGGGTTCAGAAGGGGCGCGGGCTTATTCTTCATGTCGGCCCTCAGGTTATACCATGCCTTAGGCATTTCGCTCTCTTCCAGATAGATTTTGTAGGGAATCTTGTTCTCGCTCATTTTACTTCATCCTTTCGATGTTTATATGTCCGGAACACAAAAAAACTGTCCCGGCAATAATCTGCTGGGACAGGAAAAATTCTCCTGCGGTGCCACCCGGCTTGACGCAAAAGCGTCCTCTCACTGCGCACAACATCTATGCGCCGCCCTTTATAACGGAGCGCCCCTCCGTCTCCCCTACTAGCGGCCTTGCCGCTCGGCCCTGCCGCTTTCGGTTCGCCCTCAAAAGCCCATTCGTCCCGCCCCGCTGCCCGCCGCGCTTCCACCGGCGCGCGGCTCTCTGGTAGGGTGCCAAAGGCTGACTACTTACACTTTTTCTTCGGTTTACCGTATTTTATCACAGTGAAGCTGGGTTGTCAAGGGGAAATGAAAATTTTTCTTTTTTTGCTATTGAACTTTTACAGAAAATAGGCTATACTAGTGATATATATCACGCTTCAAGAGGTGTTTCAGAATGGTCGGTATGATAAACCCCGTAGGGCTCTCTAGGCCCGCGGGAAACGTTTCCAGCATATATAACTATAGGATGGCCCAGATGCACCGCTCCCCCAGGCAGGCCATGCCGGAAGCGCCGGTCACACCGGTGCGCCCGGCGATACCGGTGTACTCCGAGGCCCCCTCAAGGGTGACCCCCGCCTGGGCTGATACTGTCCCGGGCACGGTGCTGCCACAGGCTTATCCTGCGGAGATGGCGGCGAGAATGAGGGTGCAGTACCCCGAGGACAATGTGATAGATTTGAGCGCCGAGCTCCCAGGCCACGACGGCATTGAGCTCGATGAAGCCCTGGGCGCGGACGGCGCTCAGCAGGCCGCCGAGGAGGGGAAGTGTCAGACCTGTGAGGAGCGCAAGTACCAGGACGGCTCCGACGACTCCGGCGTCTCCTACCAGACCCCCACCCACATCGACGCGGACGCCGCCCCCGCCGCCGTGCGCGGCCACGAGATGGAGCACGTGGTCCGCGAGCAGGCCAAGGCCAAAAGGGAGGACCGCAAGGTCGTGAGCCAGACCGTCACCCTGCACACGGACATCTGCCCGGAGTGCGGCAAGGTATACGTCTCCGGCGGCACCACCCGGACGGTCACTAAGGGCGAGAACGCTCCTGAGCCCCAGGCAGTGAACGGCGAAGAGGAGCAGAAATAATTTCAGAAACTGAGACCGGGCAGGGAGCTTTCCCCGCCCGGTATTTTTATAGTATGTCCAGCAGTTCCTCAAGGCTCGTGAGGACAGGACAGCCTGTGGCGGCGAGCCTTTCGGGGCTCTCGTGGCCGCCGGATATGAGCAGGCAGGCACAGCCGATGCCCCTCGCCACTTTATAGTCGTGGCCGGTATCGCCTATGAACACCACGTCCTCCGGGGATATCCCCCCGGCCCTCAGGTACTCCCCGGCAAGGCCCTCCTTTGTGGCGGCAAGCACATTCCCAAGGCCCAGCACTGCCTGGAAATACCCCTCTATGCCGCACCGCCTAACCTGCCCGGTCAGCATACCCAGCTCAGAGGCCGAGGCTATCAGCTGCACATGCCCCCGCCCCTCAAGCTCCCCCAGCACCTCCAAGGCCCCCCGGCGCAAACCGCATTCCCGGGCGCGCCTGGCGTACTCATCCGTATACTCCACCGCAAGCTCCGAAAAGGGCTCCTTTGAAAAATCCCAGCCCGCCGCCTTATAGTATTCCTCCACCGGGAAGGTGAATATCTCCCTGTAGCGCTCCGGGGCGAGCTCTTTCATGCCGCGCTTTCGGAGCATACCGTTCATCACGTCTATGCACACCGGCGCGTCGTCAAACAAAGTGCCGTTCCAGTCCCAGACAATATATTTGTATTTCATATAATTTCCCCTTTTATCTCAATTAAATCGTCAGCACATATATCAAAAGCATAAGCCCCGCGAACGTCCCCAGCACTATCATGTGCTTTTTCCTTGTCAGGGAGACATACCCCGCAAACTCCCTGAGCGTGGCGTTCAGCGTAAAATACCACTTTGTCTTCGCCCCGAAGCCCACACAGCGTATGCCCTGGCGCTTTGCCAGTATCAGGGCCCGGAACACATGGTAGGCCGTGGTCGCTATGGCAATCCTCGGGCGCTTTCCCTCCATGAGCCTCCTGGAGAAGCGCAGGTTTTCCTCAGTGTCGGAGGACTCCCGCTCCACTATCACCCTCTCCGCCGGGACCCCATGCTCTATGGCATAAGCCGCCATGGCCTCCCCCTCCGGCAGGTCCTCCCCTGGCCCCTGGCCCCCGGAGAGTATGAGCCTGGCCTTGGGGTTGTACTTTAAAAGCTGTATGCCCCGGTCTATCCTTGCGGCCAGCAGGGGGGTTACCCTTGAGCCGTCCAGCCCCGAGCCCAGCACGACGATATAATCCAGCCGCCTTCTCTTCCTGATGTGCACCAGGTTCAGAAGGGCTGAGAGCACGAACATTGCCATAAGAGCCAGCATGTACACCGCCGAGAAGCTGACGATAAAATAAACCGCCAGCCCCAGCGACCCCTGCTGCATGGTGCCCACAGCGGGCCAGATAAATATGAACCCGAACCATAATAGGGCAAACAGCAGCGACAGCAGGTTCGATGGGCTCAGCCCCTCCCGCCGCACCAGCTTCACCCCCTCCACAATGAACATCACCAATAAAAACAGCGGGAAGGCCAGCACCGTCAGGCCCGCTATGAGCACAAGGCCCGTGAGCAGCCAGATAACTATCCTGTTCTCCGAGAGCCAGTCCCTGTATACCGCCGCCGTCACCACGGAGAGCACCGCCAGGTCCAGCATTAAAAGGAAGAACCAGACCCCGCTCCAAAGGCTCCTGGGCTCCCTGAGCATTACCCCGGCGAAAATCAGGAGGAACATAAGGGTCACTCCGGTCATAATTTCAAGCATATCATATTCCCTTCGGCAAGATTTGATGTTTTTTAATTATAAGCCCAATTCCCCCCGATTGCAAGCCCTCATTGCTTGACACCTGCCCCCTTATGCGATATAATTAAAAAAACACGCAAAGGAGCGTCCCCAATGAGCAAAGGTTACTACAGCATCACCCGCATTACCGATTTCGGCCCCTATGTCACAAAAATAATACTCCCAGTCCCCTCCCCCATTAAGGAGGTAAGCCCCGAAAGCTTCTCAGTGTACGTTGAGCGCATGGACCAGAGCGGGGAGCTCCTCCTTCTCCCCAAGTCCTGGATGGCCGTGGACGACAAGGAGGAGAGCCGGGGGTATATCCCTGTTAAAAAGGCCTACCCCTCGGACGTCTCCGGGGAGCCCTGCGCCTCCGGGGGCTTCATCACCCTCGAGACCGCCTACGGCCCCCTCTGCCAGCTGGCCTCCTGTATCTCGGCCCCCAAGGGCCTGAACGTCTTCGTGAACATGCGCTTCACCGTCACCCAGACCGGGCCCCTCGAGACATCAGAGGGCACAGTCTCCGGCCTTGTGTACGACTACCCCCTGGGCACATCCTGCCCGGACTCAAAGGGCTGGATAAACGATACCTCCCGCACCTCTGAGCCCTTAAACTACGGCTATTACATCCCCCAGTCCGTCGAGCCCGGCCCCCGGCCCCTTATCATCTGGCTCCACGGCGCTGGCGAGGGCGGCGTTGACCCCTCTGTTGCCTATATGGGCAATAAGGTGGTGGCCCTGAGCTCAGAGCGGGTCCAGAAGCTCTTCGGCGGGGCCTATGTCCTGGCCCCCCAGACCCCCACCTTCTGGATGAACGACGGCTCCGGGGAGTACGGCCGCTCCGGCAAAAGCATTTACGCGGGGGCCCTCATGGACTGCATAGAGGACTTCGTCTCAAGAAACGAAAACATAGACCGCGGCCGCATATACATCGGCGGCGACAGCAACGGCGGCTTCATGACCACCCGCATGTTCATCGACCACCCGGACTATTTCGCCGCGGCCTTCCCGGTCTGCGAGGCCCTTTACGACGAGACCATCACCGATGAGAACATCAATAGCATTAAGGACAAGCCCGTCTGGTTCACCCACGCCAAGAACGACCCGGTGGTAAAGCCCGAGGAGACCGTCCTGCCCACCTATAAGCGCCTTATAGCCGCCGGGGCAAAGAACGTCCACTTCACCTTCTGGGACAATATTAAGGATATCCACGAGGGCTTCACCGACGCCGATGGAAACCCCTTTGAGTACATCGGCCACTTCGCCTGGATACCCATGCTCAACGACGACTGCAAGCTGGACTACGACGGCAGCCCGGTCACAATAGACGGCGAGCCCGTCACCCTCCTGCAGTGGCTCTCAAAACAGAAGAAGTGAGGTATGACACATGGAAAAGCAGACCCATAAAATCTGGGCCCCCGGGGAGTACAGGTACCCCCTAGCCGCCGGTTTTGCGCCCTTTATCGTCAGCTATATCCACTCCGACCCCGCCCCTCACCCGGCAATGCTCGTGACCCCCGGCGGCGCCTACTGCTTCGTGGCCCCCAGCGAGGCCGAGCCCGTGGCAATGGAGTTTTACAATTCAGGCTATAACGCCTTCGTGCTCACCTACACCGTGAACCCCCTCATACTCGAGCCCCTTCTCATGCAGCCCCTGAAGGATGTGTCAAGGGCCGTGCGCTATGTGAGAAAGCGCGCCGGGGAGTTCCATATAGACCCGAAGAAGCTCGCCCTATGCGGCTTCTCTGCGGGCGGGCATTTAAGCGCCAGCCTCTGCGTCCACTGGCAGGACGCGGAGGACCCCTCCCCCCAGTACGCCGGTATCTCAAACCGCCCCGACGCCGCCATACTCAGCTACCCTGTGATAACCTCCGGAAAGTACGCCCACCGCGGCTCCTTCGACGCCCTGCTGGGGACCGACCCGGACCCGGAGCTCCTTCACTACATGAGCCTCGAGACCCAGGTGACGGACAAGGCTCCCCCCTGCTTCCTCTGGCAGACCGCCGAGGACGACGCTGTGCCCGTTGAGAACAGTTATCTTTTCGCCAAAGCCTGCAGGGCCGCCGGGGTGCCCTTCGCCCACCATGTTTTCACCTCCGGCCAGCACGGCCTGTCCCTTGCAAACGACGCCTGGCTCAGAAACGACCACGGAGACCGCTACACCCTGGCCCCCATAAAGGCCCTCCGCGAAAAGCTCGCCTCCGGTGAGATAACCGGCGCTCCCAGAAACGCCCTGGACGGCTTCTTCGCCCCGCCCGGGGAGCCTGACCCGGCGAGCCAAAAGAAGCTGGAAAGGGACTGCGAGACAGCCCGCGTCTGGCCCCAGCTTGCCAAAGCCTGGCTCTCTGCGGAGCTCAATATCTAAAATAACTCAGGGAGAGCTTAAATGCTCTCCCTTTTGATTATGCAGTTATGTAAAATTTTATAAAGAGAAAGAGCCCCCGAAGGGGCTCCCCGCCTTAAACACGCACATCAAAGGTATAGGGGCTCGGCGGCAGCATTTTCTGCATTTCCTGCATTGCCAGCTCCTGGGTGTCGTCCATGGCCATCTTCGTGACCGCAAGCGCGTAGCCGTCCCCGGACTCTATGGCCGAGACCGCGCCGTAAGAGCTGGGTATGGAAGTCAGTGAACTTATGCCATCCATTTGAATGCCTCCTTTTTGTGTTTATAATTATATTTTAGCATAGCTTTCGCGAAAATTCAAGAGATTTTTGGGACGATGTTTTGGCCTCCGGCGGCTCAGGGGCCCCGCCCCTGAGAACCCTGCCACCTTTGAAAAGGTGGACCAAACTTTTACGTTTTTACCCGCAAATATGCCCCCTCTTCCACAGGCAGGTCAGTCTTCCAGTACACCTTCATTTCCGCGTGTGGAGCGCTCTCAATAGGCTCCCAGTCCTCATTATATATCTCAGTGAGCTCCCCCGTGAACGTCCCCCCGGGCTGGAGCACGTCAACCGTGCACCCCCTGAAAAACCTGTTCCGCTGGCTGAGCGCCACATACTCTCCCTCGCGCCCCGCGCATACCGCCGCCACCTGGTACTCCCGGATGTACTGCCCCCGGTCCCTGGTCTCCCCCGGCTCCCCGCCAAAGTAGAACCCGGTGGAGTACTCCCGATGGCTTATCTTCCCAGTCTCCTCCAAAATCCCGGCGGGCAGCCTCTCCCCCGGGTGCTCGAAAAAGAAGTCAATGGCCCTTCTGTAGGCCGCCGTCACACAGGCCGTATAGTAAGCGGACTTCGCCCGCCCCTCTATCTTCAGGCTGCATATCCCCGCTTCAGCCATCTCCGGGATATGCTCTATCATGCACAAATCGTTGGAGTTCATGATATACGTGCCCTCCCCCTGCTCAGCTATGGTGAAGTGCTCACCCGGCCGCTTCTTCTCCGTTAGAAAATACTCCCACCGGCAGGGCTGGGCGCAGAGCCCCCGGTTGGCGTCCCGGCCTGCCATGTAGTTGGAGAGCAGGCACCTCCCCGAAAAGGACACGCACATGCTCCCGTGCACAAAGGCCTCAAGCTCAAGCTCAGCGGGGACATTCTCCCTTATCTCCCGAATCTCCGACAGGGGCACCTCCCTTGCCAACACCACCCTCCTGGCCCCCAGCTCATAGCAGGCTTTAGCCGCCGCGTAGTTCACAATCCCGGTCTGGGTGGACACATGCAGCTCCACATTGGGGGCGTGCTCCCGGGCTAAGCTCAGCACCCCCAAGTCGGAGATTATAAGCCCGTCCACGCCTATCTCGTCACAGTACCTAAGGAACCCCGGCAGCCCTCTGAGCTCGCTGTTCCTCGGCAGGGTATTGCAGGTCACGTGCACCCGCACCCCAGAGCTATGGCAGAGCTCCACAGCCCTTTTAAGCTCCTCCCTGGTGAAATTCCCCGGCGCGGCCCTCATGCCGTAGTCCTTCCCCCCAAGGTACACCGCGTCCGCCCCATACCGCACCGCGGCCTCAAGGCGCTCCATATCTCCCGCGGGCGCTAAGAGTTCCGGCTTACGCCGCAGCTCTAGTTCCGGCTTACGCCGCAGCTCTAGCTCCGGCTTACGTCTCTCCATCATTCCAGCCCCGCCAGCTGCTTGTTGTACTCATGGTCGTCGGCGTTTGTGGCATAGTATGCCACGCCCTCAGCCGAGTGGCAGAAGTACAGGTATCTGGCCGCGTCCCCTGAGTCGTTGGGCTTCAAAGCCGCGTTCAGGGCGTCCAGGCCGGGGTTGCAGATTGCCCCAGCGGGCAGGCCGCTGACCTGGTAGGTGTCATATGCCCCGTGGCTCAGCGTCCCCCCCAGCTCGTCCATCTCCTGCTGGTTCCTGTATGGGTAGAAGGAGGTGGAATCGCACTCAAGGTTATATATGCCGTAGTCCCCGCCGAAGTTCAGCCGGTTGTGCAGGACCGCCGACACGTTGAACATATCCGTGGTATTTGCGCCCTCGGCCTGGATAATGCTTGCCAGTATCACCACCTGGTCCAGGGTCATCCCAGAGGCGTCCACCTTCTCCTGAAGCCTCCCGGAGAGCTTATTGTGGAAGTTCCAGAGGAATTTGCCTATCACGTCCTTCAAATCCTCGCCCTTATAGAAGTCGTAGGTGTCCGGGAAGAGGTAGCCCTCAAGCTTATAGTACCTGTCCCCTGTATCTGTGCCCATGGCGGCTATCTCATCGTAGTTGGAGTAGTCCCCGGCGTTCAGCTCCGTCAAAAACTCCTGGGCCTTGCAGACCTCGTTCTCCTCCAAAAGGTTAGCTATCTGTAAGGCGGTGCTGCCCTCGGGGAAGGCTATTGTCACAATCTCCCGGTCCTCGTCGCCGCCCTTCAGGGCTGTGATTATGGCCTCATAGTCCATATTGGTGTTCACCTGAAGCCTTGTGCCCGGCCCGAAGCTGTCTATATTCTTCTTAATCTTGCAGTACAGGCTGAAAAACTCCGGCTTGCTGATTATACCGGCCTTATGAAGTATCTCCGCAAGACCGTCCTCAGTGAGCTCCCCCTCGGGTATGGTCACGTCGGCCTTGCCCTCGGGCCTGCCCGCCCCCAGAAAGTCGTTGGAGCCGCTTATCAGGTAGCTGGCAATGGTAAAGGACACCAGCAGCACCATGCACACCCACACTATTTTAAATATGCGCTTATTCTTCCTGGCCTTCACTCGGTTGCGCTTCCTATGGGCCCGCTTCTCCGCTCTCATCTCCTTGTCAGTGAGCTGCACCTTCTTTGCCGACTGGGGCTCCGGGTACTGCTCCGGCTGCCGCCTCATTTTCGGCTGTTCCAGGGGCCCTGTCATCAAGTCCCGCTTATCTATATTCACCTGGAAATTCCCGGGGCGCTCAGCTCCCTGCTGAGGCGCGTGCCGCGGAGCGCTCCGGGGCTCCTGTGGTCTGTCGTTCATAGCTTAAAAACCTCCCCGCTCAGGCAGACTGTATGCCCGTCTTTATCTCAGCCGCCGTCTCCGGCGACGTGAGCGCCGCCGCCAGCTCAAGGCCGAACTGTATGGACACGCCCATGCCCCGGCCTGTGATGAACTGCCCGTCCCTCACGACGAATTTCTCAGAGAGCCTGCCGCCCCCCTCCTGCACATCCTTCTGAAAGCTTGGGAAGGCCGTGGCCTCCCTGCCATTTAACAGCCCCTTATGGGCCAGTATGGACGGCGCGGCGCATATGGCCCCCACAAGCTTCCCCTCTTTAACACAGAAGTCGACAAGCCCCTGTACCTCCTTCGAGGCCTCAAGGTTGGTGGTCCCCGGCAGTCCCCCGGGCAGCACCACACAGTCAAGGCCCTCAGTGACCGCCCCTCCTATCTCAATATCAGCCGCCACCGGCACGCCGCACGAGGCCTTCACCGTCTTTCCTGTGACCCCCACTATCCTGACCTCCACCTTTGCCCGGCGCAGAATATCCACCGGGGCCATGGCCTCCACCAGCTCGAAGCCCTCCGCTAAAAGTACGTATACCATAAAATATTCCCCTTTCTGAAATGTTTTAATCAAGAGCCGACACGACCCTCTTGTGTATCTCCTCAACGCCCAGGGGCTCGTCCCCCCTGGCGCACTCCACCACCCGCCAATGAAGCCTCTCGGCGGCAAACCCCGCGCACCTCCGGCAGCTCTCAAGGAAGGCGACGTCCCGCTCGTGCAGGTCCTTCCTGTCCTCCCGGCCCTCATATCGCTTTGAGAGCAGCCGCTGCGCGGCCCCCAGCGGCATATCCAGGAATATCACCCTGTCGGGCCTTGGGAGCCCCAGCCGCCCGTACTCAAAGTCCTCCGTCCAGGCGATGTACTCATCCCAGAGCTTTTCCGGCAGCTTCTCCATCTGGTATATCATATTTGAAGTGGTATACCTCCCGGCTAAAATTGCCGTGCCCTTTAAATAGTCCTCCCGCCAGTCCTTCACAAAGCTCGCGTACCTGTCCACGGCGTAAAAGGCCCCGGCGGCATAGGCGTTCACGTCCCCTGGCCTCTCCCCGAACTCGCCATTAAGGTACATCTTCACCAGCGCCGAGGACGGCGAGCTGTAGTCCGGAAACGACACCGTCCTCACCGGCCCCCGCCTTAGGAGCTCCTTCTCCAAAAGTGGCAGCTGGGTGCTCTTTCCGCTGCCGTCCAGCCCCTCAAGTACAATAAGGCTCAAGCTCAATAATCCCCCTTCCATGCTTTTTCACGTACTCAATAACATTCTTCCTCCCCAGGGCTTTTTTGATAAGCCCCTTCGGGTATCTTTCCAGGCACTCCTTCATGCCTCTTTTAGTAATGCCCGAGAGCTCCCGCAGAAGCTCCGTGTCCCGCCGCTTGCGCCCCGCCTCCTCAGGGGGCCAGCCCACGCCGAAATCCCCCTCAAAGAGCTTTTGGAGGGTGCACTGCAAATTTATCTCCCCCATCCAGCCAAAGCCCAGTCCCAGGGGCAGTGAGGCGGCGTTGCCCCCGTTTATCCTCCCGAAGAGGAACGCGTCCTGGGGCGTGGGCAGATATCCGCAGAGCACCCCCGGCAGGCCGTTGCAGGCCAGCATCATCCCCTGCCCCGAGGAGCAGCCGGTAACCACAAAGTCCGCCGAACCGCTGGAGAGCAGCAGGCTTATGAGAAAGGCCGTCTCCACATAGGACCAGCTCTCCCCCTCCTCCGGGAACACCCCGAAGTTTACAATCTCATGGCCCGGGGCGGCCTTTTTCGTGCACTCAAATATGAGCGGGTTCTTCTCCCTCTGAGACGACGCCTGGATTACCCCAATCCTCACCGCCCGTCACCCAGCCTTAGAAACCTCTCCCGCACCTCGGCGCTCTTCCCGCAGCTCATCTTCCCCTCAGGGCAGCTCCCCCTCAGGCAGGGCGGCCCGGCCTTCCCGAACATGGTGGGGGCCGCGGCCTTCACAAGCCTGAGCATTTCCTCCGCCAGCTCCCTTATCTCCCACTGGGCCCTGCTGCAGCACCTATGGGTGAAGAAGTTCATCAGGGACCGGGCGTTCATGGTGCAGATAAGCTTCGTTGCGCAGGCGTTCGGCAGGACGAACCTTGCGTCCTCAATGGCCTTCTTCTCTGCCCTGCGCTTAGCCTCCCTCTCACTGAGCCCCTCTCTCAGAAACTCAGCCTCATGCTTTTGCTGCAATAGCTCAGCTATCCGCTCATAGTGCCGCTGGTCCTCCTCCATCGCCAGAAGGAACTCCTCTTTAGCCTTTGGCACAGCCTCTATCTCCGGGGGCAGCACGAACTCAAAGCTCGCCTCCTTCACATACCTCTGGCTCTGGACGCTGTAGGAGGCCAGCCTATGCCTTGTTATCTGGGCCAATAAAGACCTTGAAACCCCCTCTATCCCAAAGGTAAAGCTCGCGTGCTCAATGGGGCTCTCATGGCCTATCTCCGTGAGCATATTGAGGAATGAGCCCGTCTTCTCCTCAGTCAGCCCCTCCATCACCGTGTCAATATCCGAGGCCGCGTAGCAGAGCTTGGCCGCGCAGGCCACCGTGCGCTCCGGGTCCGGCGTATACGCCAAAAGCTTCACATTCATATTATTACCTCCCTATTCCCCCTGCTCCCAGGGGAGCCTGCCGCTGTACTCCTCAAGGAGCCTCAAATACTCCCCGTCAAGCCCTTTAAGCATTTCCTTCGTGCCAATCTCCCCGCTCTCAAGCTTGGAGAGCAGGCTCAGAAACTCCGGGTTCCCCGCCCCGGCGCCCCCGGCTCCGGCTCCGGCTCCGGCGCTCTCCCCCATGACCACCGGGGGGCTTGCGTATTTATAGTTGGGCATGTTCAGAAGCTCAATCTCCCCCTGCCAGCACCCCTCCAATACAGAGGGCTCATAGGCCTCGGCCTCCCTGTATATGGGCTTCACCCCATTATCGGCCAGCTCCATATACATATGGGTATTATTGTCAGCGTTTGTAAGATACCATAAAAAGTGCACCGCCTTCTCCGGCTGGGAGGTGTCCTTGTCCACCCCCCAGGCCGTCCAGCCCAAAAGCCTTGACATCCTCCCAAGGGTCCCCTGGGGCAGTCCCGCAGAGCGCCAGTCCACCCCCAGCTCCCCGGGCATTTTATCCCGAAGCTCCAAAATATCCGTCCCCCGGCCGATATACACACAGGCCCGGCCCTCAATAAAATCCCCCATTGGGTCCGAGGTCTCCGTCTCAGTTTCCAGCAGCCTCTTAAAGGCGTCCGCGGCATTTTGTGAGCTCTCAAGGCTGAATATCGTCCCGCCGTCCTTCAGATAATACCCGGCGGCCCAGTCCGCTATAAGCCGGGAGTCCGTCCAGCTCCACAAAATCGCGTCGAAAAGGCAGGGCCTGACCTCCCGGTCTATCACTATCCTGCCCTTCTCCCCCAGCTTCCCCGGCACATCCAGAAGGCTCCCCCAGATATCCACCGCCGCCCGCTCGTTCCCCCGGCGGCCCTCGTTATACTCATCCAAAAGGTCCTGCCTGTAGTAGAGCATTATCTGGTCGTACTGGCAGGGTATCGCGTATATCCCCTCCCCGCCCCGAAAGCGCATAATGCTCCCGGCGGGATTTGAAACGCTCCCCTCAAGCTCCCAGGCGTCCTTATACCCGCTCAGGTCCATGAGCCAGCCGGCGTCCCCCGCCTCATCGCTTGAAAACAGCGCTATATCCGGCTCATCCTCAGATATCTCTATCTCCGTATTGGGAAAGTCAGCCTCATACTTTTTAATTATCTCCTCAATCTCATCCGTGCCGATAAAGCCCCCGGTGCCCACGGTGAGCTTTGCGGGCGCGCCGTCGTTCTTTGGCAGCACCGGCTCCCTTACCTCAGCCGTCTCCCCCGGGGCCCCGCACCCGCCGAAGGCCAGAAGCCCCGCAAGCCCGAGGGCCGCCGCCCAAAGCCGTCTCTTCTTCAATAAAACCACGCCTTTCCTTTTTACCATACATTCAGCCCAAAGGCCGTAAATTTCCAGTTTTCTACTATTATAACGGCTTTTGCGAAAAAAAACAAGCCGCAGGGGATATTTCCTCCCCCGCGGCCCAAAATTTGCACTGTAAATTTACACTATCTTAATATATCCCTCTTTCCGTGGCTTGGGCTGGGGCGGCTCCCCCTCGCCATAGCCCAGGGCCAGGGCCCCAACGCCCCTAAGGTCCGTGGGCAGGCCCCACTTCTCCAAAAGCGCCTTACCCTCAGGCAGCCCGAACATCAAATGCTCCCCGTGAATCCAGCAGGAGCTCACCCCCAAAGAGTGGGCCGCCGCCATCATATACGTGAGCACGCAGGAGCCGTCCTCCACAAAGGTGCCGGTAATATTGCTGTCCGCAAGCACCAGCACTATGGTGGGCGCGCCGTAGTATGGGTCCCCGCTGCCGCCTCTCGCCTGCTTATTGAGCTCCATGACCGCCCGCCGGTCCTCCGGGTCCTGCACGGCGACTATAACCGCCGGCTGCTTGCCCATGCCGCTGGGGGCATAGGTCCCCGCCTCAAGTATGGCCGAGAGCGCCCCCTCGTCCACCTGCTCGGGCCTGTACCTCCTGACGCTCCTGCGGGTCATCAAAACCTTCAGCGTCTCATTACAATAATTATCACTCATTATTATTTTCCTCCTTCGCCTGTTATCATCTGGCAGAGCCCCGCGGCAAGCTCCACCGAGCCCACATTGTACCCGGCGCTTGAAAACCTCGCGAAGCCCTCCCTGTCAGCCAGCACCACAAGGGGCAGCACCTCCGGCTCCAAAAACACCCTTCTGGCCACAGTCTCGGCCACATAGCCGTCCCAGCCGTGTACCAAAGCCCCGGGGCCGCCCTCACCCTGCTCCCTGGTGATAAAGTGCACCGGGCAGGGGAACTCCCCGAACTCCCTCAGCTCGTTTATAAGGTGCTCCGTGGGCTCAGCCCCCGGGTCCGTCCAGCAGAGAAGCGCCGGGCCCTCCCACTTGAAGCCCAGCTCCGGCAGCGGCAGCTTTTGCAGCAGCTGCTCCGGCCCCGCCTTCCTGAACTCAGCAGCCAGCTCCAGGGGCTCTCCCTCTCTCAAAGTGAAATCCCGGAAATTCCCCAGCTGCGTGCCGTCCGGGAGCCTGTATGAGGTTATCAGCCTGTACCGCCCCCCGGGGAGCTTCATCTCCCTGCCAAACCTAATGCCCCCAACAGCCTCCCAGCCGTCCCGCCAGGCCATGAGCCCCAGGGCCCCCTTGCCCTCCCCCTTTACGAGGGTGAGCCCGCAGTCCAGCTTCTCATCCTGCCAGTGGGCCCGGCCGTCCTGCCAGAGCTCCGGCACTTTTCCCGGGGAAAACCTCTCCCAGGGCCATTTTTCAGGCTTCCTGGGCACAGCGCCCCCGCCGGGGTGCTTACCCTCCCGGAGCTCTCTCGCCCGCCCGCGCTCAGTTTTGCGCCGGAGCCGCTCCTCTTCGCTGAGCCCCCCGGACTTCACCCCGCTGTCCTTAGGCGGCACAAAGTCAACCTCTCCGGAGGCCGTAAAGCCCCCGGCCAGGCTCAGCTCTGTAAAATCAGCCTCGGCCGTATTCAAAAGCAGCTCCCCGCAAATATTACCCTGCCGGGCCGTCACGACGACGCTCCCAAGCCCCAGCTCCAGCCTGTGCCTCCCGGAGCCGTCCGTCACCCCCCGGGCGATTTTTCTCAGCATACCCTCATTGAGCACATAGTACTCCACTGCCGCCCCGGGCACGCCCTGACCCCTCTCATCAGTCACCGTAACCGTAAACTCCCGGGTCTTGGCGTACCTCCCGGTGACGTTCACATACTCGGCGCCCCTTTTGGTAAAGCGCTTAGTATGGCAGAGCATGGCCCGCCCGGCGGCAGGTATGAACCAGCCCATATCCAGCCGCGGCTCCGGCTCGCAGGCCCCGAAGAACCGCCAGCCCTCCCCGTCGAAGGCCTCAACCCAGGCGTGATTGTCGTCGCAGTGGGACCACCAGGGGGCGTACACCTGCCGGGCGGCAATCCCCACGCTCCTAAGGGCGTTCACCGCGAACATGGATTCCTCCCCGCAGCGCCCGCACCCCGACTCGTACACAGCCAAAGCCGAGGCCGTGCGTATGTCCGTGGAGCGGTAGGTGACATTTTCCGCGCACCAGCGGTTCACCTCAAGTATGGCCTCCTGCAATGAGAGCCCCCTCACCCTCGGGGCCAGCTCCCCATAGAACACCCCCCGGCAGTCGGAAAGCTCCTCATTGTTCACCCGGGGGCAGAGCACCCAGTCCAGGAACATCCCCTCCGAAAGCTCCCCGCACCAGGCCAGCTCCTTCCGGAGCATAGCCCCGTGCCTTGCAAAGCTCATAAAGAGCTCCTTCGGATAGTCCTCAATATCACACTCCGGCAGCACGCTCAATATATACTCGCAGTACCTCTCAGCCATTATTTAAGCTCCACCTTTATAACAGTGTCCACCGGGTCGGGCAGCACCGGGTCCGGCCCCAAGTCAGCGAAGACCACGTCCGGATAGTTGTCATAAATCCAGCCCTTTGCAGTCTTCACCTCTGCCCCCGAGTGCACCCAGCGCACGGACTTCACCTGCTCTTTAGAAAGCCCCTGCAATGGCATTGCCCCGATAGTGTTCTCAAAGAGATGATAGTATAACGTATTCCCCTTCCGGGTTATCCTGCCCATATCCGGCTTCTCCATCCCGGCCTTGCCGCAGCCGTATATGCTCTCGCCGTACTTTTTCATCCAGTCCCCAATCCCCGCAAGTATCTTAAGGGACTGCTCCGGTATGTTCCCCTTGGCGTCCGGGCCCACATTCAGCAGCAGGTTGCCCCCCTTAGAGACGCACTCCACCAGCTTCTTTATGAGCATACCCGCGGGCTTGAAGTTATTGTCCAGCGCGCAGTACCCCCAGTTATTGTTCATGGTGACGCAGGCCTCCCATATGAGGTCCCTGCCGTTCTTATCCAGCAGTCCATTGGGCGGGATAATCTGCTCCGGGCTCACAAAGTCCCCGTGCCAGGGCTTCGGGTCCCCCTCCCACATGGAGCCGAACCCCTCGCCGCTCACCTCAAGCCTGTTGTCAATAATTATCCCCGGCTGCAGCTCCCTGACCATCGTCACCAGCTCGTGGGCCTTCCAGGCCTCCCCGCGCATACACTTCTCCCCCTCGCCGTAGGAGAAGTCGAACCACAGGATGTCCAGCCTGCCGTAGTCCGTGCACAGCTCCCGCACCTGGCCGTGCATATACTCAAGATATTTATTAAAGTCACGGCCCTCATTTCCTTCATCGGGATTATTCCTCATAGGATGATACTGGTCCCCATAGTGCGGGTAATCCGGATGGTGCCAGTCGAGAAGGGAATAGTAGAGCCCCACCTTCAGCCCCTCGGCCCTGAAAGCCTCCAGGTACTCCCTCACCAGGTCCCGGCCGCACTTAGTCTTCGTGGACTTATAATCCGTGAGCTTACTGTCAAACAGGCAGAACCCGTCGTGGTGCTTGGCCGTCAGCACGGCGTACTTCATCCCCGCCTCCTTAGCGGCCCTGGCCCACTTCTTCGGGTCGTAGTCCACAGGGTTAAATTCCTCGAAGTACTTCATGTACTCCTCCTCAGGCATTTCCTCCGGGCTCCTGACCCACTCTCCCCTTGCGGGAATGGCGTAAATGCCCCAGTGGATGAACATGCCGAAGCGTGCCTCCTGATACCACTCCATGCGCTTTTCGTACTCTTCCCGGTTGAACTGATACATAGTGATTCTCCTTTTTGTTATATTTACATATTATGGCCTCCGGCGGACAGGGGCGTTGCCCCTGCACCCCACCACTTTTGAAAAAGTGGACAAAACTTTTACGTTGCGCTCTCAGCAAGCAGGCACACCGCACTCGCCGCAATGCCCTCCCCGCTCCCGGTAAACCCCAGCCCTTCCTCCGTCGTCGCCTTCACGCTCACCCGCCCCGCCTCGACCCCGCAGGCCCGGGCAAGATTTTCCCGCATACTATTTATATAGGGCGCAAGCTTCGGCCTCTGGGCTATAACCGTGCTGTCAATATTCCCCACGTCATACCCCCCGGCCCTCACCCGCCTGCACACTTCCCCGAGCAGTTTAAGGCTGTCAGCCCCCTCATACTCCGGGTCATTGTCCGGGAACAGCTTACCGATATCCCCCAGCGCCGCCGCCCCCAATATAGCGTCGGCTATGGCATGTGCCAGCACATCCGCGTCCGAATGCCCCAGAAGCCCCAGCTCATATGGCACCGTCACGCCCCCCAGTATGAGCTTCCTCCCCGGCACAAGCCTGTGCACGTCATACCCGCTTCCAATGCGCATATTTATTCTCCTGTCCCCCGCCGCCGCCCGGGCCATAAGCAAATCCTCAGGCGTGGTGAGCTTGAAATTCCCGTACTCCCCTGGGGTCAGCCTCACCTTCCCCCCCGCCGCCTCAATAAGCTGGCAGTCGTCAGTATAGCTCTTTCCCCCCGCCCCGGCCTTCTCAAGGGCGTACATATAGAGCTCCCTCTTAAATGCCTGAGGGGTCTGCACCGCCATAAGCCTGTCCCTCGGCGGGGTGCTCTCCACAAAGCCCTCTTTATCCGACACCTTGCAGGTATCCTTTGAGGCCACCGCCGCCGAAGCCGCCCCGAAGCTCAGAGCGTCCCTGCAAACCGAGTCTATGAGCTCCCCGCTCACAAAGGGCCTCGCCCCGTCGTGTATCACAATATAGCCGCAGTCCTCAGAGAGGGCCAGCACGCCGTTTTTCACCGACTCCTGCCTGTCCCTCCCGGCCATGGCAAAGCGTATCTTCTTCCCGCTCCCAAGCCCTGACGCCAGCCGGGATATCTCATCCATGTCCTCCCCCCGGCAGACGATAACGGCCTCGTCAACGTAACCGCTCCCCAGAAGGGCCCTAAGCCCCCTCTCAAGGGCCGTCTCCCCGCCCAAGTCCAGCAGCACCTTCGAGCGCCCGCCGCCCATCCGGGAGGAGCTCCCCCCCGCCGCCAGCACCGCGCCGAACCTCTCGTTCATAAAGCCCGCCCCCTTTGCCTCAAGCTTATACCATCTTATCATATCTCCCCGGATTTTTCCACCCGTCTTTTAATTTTTCCCTGTTTTTTCCCTATTTTTTCAAAACCCATTGATTTGCCCCCGCCCTATATGCTATGATTATCTTGTATCGCAAAAATGAGGGAAATATGTAAGGAGAGAGCTATGGATATTTTTTCAGTCTTCACGCTGCTGGGAGGCCTGGCCTTCTTTCTGTACGGCATGAACGTGCTTTCATCGGCCCTTGAGAAGATGGTGGGCGGCAAGCTGGAGTCGGTCCTTCGGGCCATGACCTCAAACCCCTGGAAGGGCCTGGCTTTGGGTGCGGTGATAACCATCGCCATACAGTCGTCCTCCGCAATGACCGTAATGCTCGTGGGCCTTGTGAACTCCGGCATAATGGAGCTCTCCCAGACCGTGGCGGTGATAATGGGCTCCAGCATGGGCACCACCCTCACCGCCTGGATTCTAAGCGCCACGGGCATTGAGAGCGACAGCTTCTGGCTGCAAATGCTAAAGCCCGAGTCCTTCTCCCCCTTAGTGGCCCTTATCGGCGTCGTCATGACCATGACCGGAAAGGACCGGAAAAAGGACGCGGGCCACGTGCTCATAGGCTTCGCCGTGCTCATGACCGGCATGACCTTCATGAGCCAGTCCGTGAGCCCCCTAGCGGAGAGCCCGGTCTTCAAGGACCTGCTCGTCATGTTCAGAAACCCCTTAATGGGCGTGCTCCTTGGCACCGTCGTCACCGGCATTATCCAGAGCTCCGCGGCCTCGGTGGGCATTTTGCAGTCCCTCTCCATGACCGGCAGCATAAGCCTCGGCATGGCCTTCCCCATCATAACCGGCGCCAATATCGGCACCTGCGTCACCGGCCTGCTCTCGGCAATCGGCGCCAACAAGAACGCAAAGCGGGTGGTGGCCGTGAGCATATACTTTAAAGTGATAGGCACAATAATCTGCCTGACGGCCTTCTACGGAATAAACGCCATATTCCACTTCGACATAGTGGACGAGCCCATAAGCGCCTTCGGCATAGCCGTTGTACATACCTTATTTAATGTTGTGAACACCTTCGTGCTCCTGCCCTTCTCAAAGCAGCTTGAGAAGCTCTCAAAGCTCACCATAAGGGACGCCAGCACCGAGGAGGCCCTTCTGGACGAGCGCCTCATGCTCTCCCCGGCCTTTGCCATCGGCGAGTGCCGGGCCCTGGCCGTGAAGATGGCCCACACCGCCCGGGACTCCATGCTCAGCGCCATTAAGCTCACAAAGGAGTACGACCCGGACACAGCCGAGGAGATAACCCGCCAGGAGGAGCAGCTGGACCTCTACGAGGACACCCTGGGTACATTTTTAGTGAAGCTCAGCAGTAAGGACCTCTCCCAGTCGGACAGCAGCGAGGCCGCGGAGCTCCTGCACGCCATCGGGGACTTCGAGCGCATAGGCGACCACGCCATGAACGTCCTCCGGGTGGCAAAGGAGATAGAGGACAAGGGGCTGGAATTTTCAGACAAGGCCCAGGAGGAGCTGCGGGTCATAACCGAGGCCATCATAGAGATACTGGGCCTCACGGTGGAGGCCTTCGAGCGGGAGGACACAAGGCTTGCCTCAAAGGTGGAGCCCCTTGAGCAGGTGGTGGACAGCCTGAAGCTTGAGCTGAAGAACCGCCATGTGCGCCGCTTGCAGGAGGGCCGCTGCACCATAGAGCTGGGCTTCGTGCTCACGGACCTTCTCACAAACTACGAGCGCGTCTCCGACCACTGCTCCAACGTGGCCGTAACGGTAATCCAGGCCCAGGAGTCCGCAATGGACACCCACGGCTACCTAAACCAGCTCAAGAGCTCCGGGAGCCCGGAGTTCACCCGGGCCTATGAGGAGAGCCTCACAAAATACGCCCTGCCAAAGAGCGGCGGCCAGGCGGCCGGGTAGGCTTTACAGTAAGCGGAGGTCCCTTAGGGGGCCTCCTTTTTATCCCCTAAAGTAAAATATTAAAATCTTTTTGTAAAATATACTTGACTTTTTGAAATAAATAGTGTACACTTAAAGCATGGAGGTGATGACTTGGGGAAAAACCTCAGAATGAAGTCCGCAAGGGCCGCCAAGGGCCTCACCCAGCAGGAGCTTGCGGACCGGGTGGGCGTGACAAGGCAGACCGTGTCGGCTATCGAGAAGGGGGACTATAACCCCACAGTGCGCCTGTGCGTGGACATATGCCGCGCCCTGGGCGTGACCCTCAACGAGCTCTTCTGGCCCGGGGAGGACGAACAATAATATATTTGAAAAGGAGAGTATCACAATGAGAAAATGCTTTATGGGAGACGACGGGCTGGACGAGCGCCAGCTGCTGCTGAGAGGGAACGTATACAAGCACTCGCTGATAGTGCTCATGGCCCTGCTGCTCATCGACGGCTTTCTGAGGGAGGAGGGCATTGTCTGGGCCCAGGGTATGTGGGGGAACGTCCTCATCCTCTGGGCCGGTATGGGGCTTGCCATGGCCGAGTTCATCCTCCGGGGCGTGCTCCCCAGGAGCCCCCGGCAGAACTCCGTGTACATCCTCCTTGGGATATGCGGGCTGATGCTCCTGGCGCTGGGCGTTCCCCACATATTTCTTGACCACGCGCCCCTTATCGAGGACGGCGCGCTGACCACCCTGGGCGCGGGGCTCATCCAGGCGGCGGTGATGATAGGCCTGTGCCTGCTGTTCATCAGCCGGTGGATATACGACCGCCGCCAGGGCCCGGAGGACTGAGGGCATAAAAAAAGCCGCCTGCCCCTTGACAACGCGGTTTAAACTGGCTATAATATATAGAGAGAAGGGGACTTACCGCAAGCGGTTGGCTCCACCAGATTTGGGTTTTTTTAACTAAAACCGTCACTTAGCGGAGTGGCAGTTTTGCTTTTCAGACTCCTTTTTCTGTGCCGCGGTCTGACATAACTCTATTTTAACAGTTATACCGCATATCACAATCAAGAAATGTATCGACCTAAAACCGTCACTAGGCAGAGTGGCGGTTTTACTTTTCCCTCTTGCATATTCTCCAATTTCAATGTAAAATAGTTACACCAACCTTCAGCACATATCCTGCCAAAGCACAAACCGTGCGCAAAGTCCGTCGCACCCTGTCGATAAAAGATATATTTTCCTCTCATACCAGCCCCCCGTATGCAAATACTGCTGATGTAAGCAAATTATTTTAATGGGACAGGGGGGCCGCCGCCATGAACGAGGTACAAGCCTGGAACAGCTTCGCCCGGTCAGGCCGGGTGGAGGACTATCTCCGTTACGCACGCCTGAGGGATGAGGGGACCATGGGAAAGGAGGGGGCCCAGAGTGGCTTCTGCCAAATTGAAGACCCGGGGGCTCATACTCCGGGAGATGACCCTTGGGGAGAGCGACCGGCTGGTGACCGTCCTCACTGAGGACATGGGCGTGATACGCGCCTTCGCCCGCCGGGCAAAGAACCTGTCGGACAGCAAGAACGCCGCCACAGGCCTTCTCTGCTACTCCCGCCTGGACCTGTACCAAGGCCGGGAGCGGTACATAATCAACTCAGCCGTGCCCATCGAGGCCTTCTTCGGCCTGCGCTCAGATATAGTCTCCCTGGCCCTGGGCCAGTACCTCTGCCAGTTCACCGGGGAGCTTGTCCCCGAGGCCCCGGACTCCGGGGGGTATCTCCGGGTGATACTCAACGCCCTGCACTTCCTCTCAGAGGGCAGCCGCCCCCCGGAGCTCATAAAATCCATCGTGGAGCTCCGTATGCTCTCCATGTCCGGCTTCATGCCTGACCTTATCGGCTGCGCCTCCTGCGGGGCCTATGAGCCGGAGCGCATGTTCTTCCGGGTGCAGCGCGGCGAGCTCTACTGCCAGGACTGTTACCTTCAAAAGAGCTCCCCGGCCATAGCCCTCTCCCCCGCCGCCCTTAGGGCCATGCGCCAGATAGTCCTGCCCCCTTTGGAGAAAGCCTTTGCCTTTACCCTCAGCGGCCAGCCCCTCCGTGAGCTCTCAGAGGCCGCCGAAGCATATTCCGTCAGTGTGCTTCAAAAGCGGCTCAGTACCCTTGATTTTTATCACAGCCTATTAGCCTAAACAAAACTATATATTGAGGACAATACTATGAACAAAAACTATAAAGCCTTAGAGCTTGACAAAATACTGGACATCGTGGCCTCCGAAACCACCTGTGACGACGCGGCAGAGGCCGTCCGGAGCATAGAGCCCGTGAAGACCGCCCCAGAGGCCCGCCTGCTCCTTGAGGAGACCGACGCCGCCTTTGTGCTCATGGCCAAGTTCGGCGGCCCAAGCTTTCGGGACCTTAAAAACGTCTCCAACCCCCTCAGAAGGGCCCAGGCCGGGGGCTCCCTTGGGATGAGGGAGCTTTTGGACGTGGCCGGGACCCTGCGCTCCATCCGCTCCCTGCAGAGCTGGCACGACAAGTCCGCTGGCATGAGGACCGCCCTCTCGGACCGCTTCTCCGTGCTCTCCCCCAACAAATACCTTGAGGAAAAAATATTCACCTCCATCGTAAGCGAGGAGGAGATGGCCGACGCCGCCTCCCCCGCCCTTGCCACCATCAGGCGCAAGATTCGCAATGCCTCCGCAAGAGCCCGGGACCAGCTGGACAAGCTTGTGCGCTCCCCCGCCCACCAGAAGCATTTGCAGGAGAGCATCATCACCCAGCGGGGGGGCAGGTACGTGGTGCCGGTGAAGGCCGAGTTCCGCGGGGAGGTCCCTGGCCTTGTCCACGACACCTCTTCCAGCGGGGCCACGGTCTTCATCGAGCCCATGAGCGTGGTGGAGGCAAACAACGAGATTCGCGTCTTGCAGAGTGAGGAGCTTGAGGAAATCAACCGTATCCTCCGTGAGCTCTCAGCCGAGGCCGGGGAGTTCGCCGACGGCATTATCCACAGCTACAAATGCGCCGTAGAGCTGAACGTCATCTTCGCCAAAGCCCAGACCGCCTACCGCATGAAGGCCGTGACCCCCAGGGTCCGGGAGGACGGTGTGACGGATTTGCGCGCCGCCCGGCACCCTCTCATACACAAGGATAAGGTTGTCCCCACGGACATCACCCTGGGCAGGAGCTTCGACACCCTCATCATCACCGGCCCCAACACCGGCGGCAAGACCGTGGCCCTCAAAACTGTGGGCCTTCTCACCCTCATGGCCATGTGCGGCCTGATGATACCCGCCGGGGACGGCAGCGAGCTGTCCGTGTTTGACAATATCCTGGCCGATATCGGCGACGAGCAGAGCATAGAGCAGAGCCTGTCCACCTTCTCGGCCCATATGACAAATATAATAGGCATACTTAATTCAGCCGGTGAGCACAGCCTGGTGCTCCTGGACGAGCTGGGCGCCGGCACGGACCCTGTGGAGGGGGCAGCTTTAGCCGCCGCAATTATAGAGGAGCTCCGCTCAAAAGGCGTGAAGCTGGCCTGCACCACCCACTACGCCGAGCTCAAGGCCTACGCCCTACAGACCCCCGGGGTTGAAAACGGCTGCTGTGAGTTCGACGTGGAGAGCCTCAGGCCCACCTACCGGCTTTTAATCGGCGTGCCCGGCAAGTCCAACGCCTTCGCAATCTCCAAGCGCCTGGGCCTCCCGGACCATATCGTGGACCGGGCCGGGGAGCTTGTCTCCCGGGAGAGCAGCGAGTTCGAGCGGGTGATAGGCCGCCTTGAGGAGGACCGGCGCAAATTGCAGGACGAGCTTGAGCTTGCCCAGAGGGCCGCTGGCCGCGCCCGGGACAGCATACGCGCGGCCGAGGCAAAGCAGTTCGAGGCAGGGGTCCAGGCCAAGCGGGAGCTTGAGCAGGCCCGTAAGGAGGCCGCCGAGATAGTGGCCAAAACCCGCCGCCAGGCCGACGCCCTTTTAAACGAGCTGGACGAGGCCAGGAGGCAGAAAAATAAAGCCCTCTCCGCTGAGCAGAAGGCGAGGCTCCGCTCCGGAATGCGGGACATGGAGACCTCCGCGGACCCGGTGCACCACCGGCGGGACAGCGGGGACTACACCCTCCCAAGGGAGCTAAAACCCGGGGACAGCGTGCTGATTTTCGACCTTGACAAGCAGGCCACAGTGCTTGAAGCCCCCCGTGACGGCCAGGCCCTGGTCCAGGCGGGGATAATCAAGACCCGGGTGGAGGTCAAAAACCTGAGGCTTTTGGAGGATAAGGGCAGCCAGAAGCCAAAGGGCCGGACTGTGACAAAGAGCGTGTCTGCCCCGGAGGGTGGCACGAGCCTGGACCTTCGGGGCATGAGCTCCGACGAGGCCCTGATGGAGGTGGACAGTTTCCTTGACCGCGTGGGCCGCATGAACCTACAGCAGGTGACTATCATACACGGTAAGGGCACCGGGGTATTGAGGGCGGCGGTGCAGAAGCACCTGAGGCGCTGCCCGACGGTTAAGAGCTTTAGGCTTGGAGGCTTCGGCGAGGGCGAGAGCGGCGTGACTGTAGTAGAGCTGAAATAAGTAATACAGGAGAGAATCACACTATGAAAGACAGCAATATAATACCGACTCTGCACCGCTTTGTCACCGACGAGCTTGGGGAGAACTACTGGCTCCACGGCTGCTGCCGCTATGTAATGAGGGCCCTCAATGAGCCGGACTTCGACTACGAGTTCTTCGCCGGGGCCAGCGGGGACGCCTTCACCCAGGTCTTCGCCTTCGACCGCTTCCGGGGCGACTGCGCCACCGACTTCCTCCTGAGCTCCGGACGCCATGAGCTCATCCCCCAGCTCTTCGCCCTGTGCGGCTACAGCGCTGAATTTGTGCCCGAGGAGCAGGTGCTCCTGGAGAGGGAGGCCTGCCTTAAAAGGATACTCGGGTACATTGACCGGGGCGTGCCGGTCATCAGCAACCTTGTCGTCTCCGGCATAGGCAGATGGCTTGTGTTCGTGGGCTATGAGGACGGCGGCGGCACCCTCCTGTTCATGACAGACAATATGACCGCGCCCGAAAGCGTCCCCTCAGGGGAGATATTCGCCGGGGGAAACAATGACGGCTGGAGCCGGGGGCTCATATTCGTCGGGGAAAAGCGGGAGCAGGTGGAACCGGCGGAGGCCTGCCGAAGGGCAATTTTGCAATTGCCCTGGCTCATGCGGGTGCGCAATGAGCAGTACTGCCTGGGCCCCGAGGCATTCTTCGCCTGGGCTGACGAGATAGACCGCGGGCGGTATGAGGGCATATCCCCCGGGGAGTTCGAGAGGGAGAAGTGGTATCTCTACACCAACTACGTCTGCATTCTGGCCACCAACGGCACCTGCCGCCAGTTTACCGAGAGGGCCATGAAGCTCGCCCCGGACTTAGCCTGGCTTTCGGAGCTGGACCGGCTCTACAGAGGCATAGGCGAGCTCTGGGAGAAGGGCCCGGACTGCCTTGAGGCCATCGGCGGGGGGTTCAGCGTCACCTGGGAGGCCCTGCACAGCAGCGAGCGGCGGGGCAGGATTACCGCAAAGCTCCGGGAGATGGGGGAGCTCTCCCGCCGCGCCCTCGATGTGCTCGGCCAACACCTGGCAGGGGCTTGACCCCCCTCCCATATTATGCTATAATATACCCCACAAAACGAAAACCGAGGTAACAAAATAAATGAACCATAAATACGCCAGCGACAGCCACAACCACTCAGACTGCTCCCCCGACGGCCGCAGCACCCCCCAGTCCATGATAGACCGGGCCCATGAGCTGGGCCTCTACGCCTACACCCTCACGGACCACTGCGAGTGCAATGACTACGAGCACAACTACCGCGGCCGCGCCGAAAAAGCCTGGGAGGCAATGGAAAAAGTAAAGGTCCCCGAGGGCCTAATCTTCCTTCGGGGCATAGAGCTGGGCCAGCTCCCGGAGGACCCCGGGGCGGCCCGGGAGGTGACGGCCACCTATGACTATGACTTCGCCATCGGCTCCATCCACAACATCAAGGATGAGAAAGATTTTTACTATATCGACTGCCGCAGTAAACGAAAAGGTGAAATAGATTCACTTCTCAGGCGCTACTGGGAGGAGGAGCTTGAGATGATATCCCTCGGCCACTTCGACGCCCTGGGGCACCTGACCTACCCCATCCGCTACATCCAGGGGGAGCAGGGAGTTGAGGTTGACCTTACCACCCATTATAATAGTATAGACGAGATTTTTCGCTCGCTCATCAAAAACGGCAAGGCCCTTGAGGTGAACACCTCCGGCCTGTGGGGGACCCTGGGAATGACAATGCCTGACGCAGGGCTCTTAAAGAGATACTACGGCCTGGGCGGCAGGCTCCTGACCTTCGGCTCCGACGCCCACAATACCGAAAACCTTGGGGGCGGCATAGACCAGGCCATGGACACGGCAAGAGAGATAGGTTTCAAAGAGTTCACAATCTACCGGCGGCATAAGCCCCAAATGCTGCCCCTTGAATAGGGAGGGATAAAAAATGGCTATGGAACAGATACTTGAATTATTGCAGGAGGACGGAAAGCTCACCCCAAAGCAGCTCTCAGTCATGCTCGGCGAGGACGAAGGGGAGGTGGCAAAGGCCATAAAGGGGTACGAGAAGGACGGGGTTATAAAGGGTTACCACGCCCTCATAAACTGGGAGCGCACCGACACCCAGAAGGCCGCGGCCCTCATAGAGCTCCGGGTCTCCCCCCAGAAGGACACGGGCTTTGACGAGATTGCCGGGCGCATTATGAACTTCCCGGAGGTGGAGAGCGTCTACCTCATGTCCGGGGGCTACGATTTGGCCGTCACCGTCTCCGGGCGCACCATGCAGGACGTGGCAATGTTTGTCCAAAAGAGGCTGGCCCCCATAGACGGCGTGCTGTCCACAGCCACCCACTTTGTCCTGACCCGCTATAAGGACGGCGGCGTGATATTCAACAGCGACTATGAAGAGATAGACGAGAGAGGGAGCAACCTTTGTGATTGATTATGATAAGCTGGTGAATCCCATAATAAAAAAGATAAAGCCCTCGGGCATACGCCGGTTCTTTGACATAGCCAACGAGATGGAGGACGTTATCTCCCTGTCCGTCGGCGAGCCGGACTTTTACACCCCCTGGCACATCCGGGAGGCGGGCATAGAGTCCCTGGAAAAGGGCCGCACCCGGTACACCCCCAATAGGGGTTTTGCCGTGCTCCGGGAGGAAGTCTCAAAGTTTCTAGCCCGGCACTACGCCGTGGAGTACGACCCCATGAGCGAGGTGCTCATAACCGTGGGCGGCTCCGAGGCCATAGACCTGTGCGTGCGCAGCCTCATCACCCCCGGGGACGAGGTCTTAATTCCCGAGCCCAGCTTTGTGTGCTATGTGCCCATCACAGAGATGGCCGGGGGCGTGCCGGTGACCATCGAGACGGGCCCTGAGAACGGCTTTCGGCTCACGGCCAAGAGCCTTGAGGAGAAGATAACCCCCCGCACAAAGCTTCTCATCATGCCCTACCCCAACAACCCCACCGGGGCGGTGATGGAGCGGGAAGAGCTGCTTGAGATAGCAAAAGTGGTGGAAAAGCACAATTTACTGGTGCTCTCCGACGAGATATACGCCGCCCTCACCTACACAAAGGAGGGGCATATATGCTTCTCATCCCTGCCGGGGATGAAGGGGCGCACCATCGTTGTGAACGGCTTCTCAAAGGCCCACTCAATGACCGGCTGGCGCCTAGGCTACGCCGCGGGGCCAAGGGAGATAATCTCCCTGATGGTGAAGCTCCACCAGTTCGCCATCATGAGCGCCCCCACAACCAGCCAGTACGCGGCCATCGAGGCCCTGAAAAACGGCGACGGGGACATGGAGCATATGCGCTCCCAGTACGACATGCGGCGCAGGCTCATCGTTGACGGCCTCAACGAAATAGGCCTCAAATGCTTTGAGCCCAAGGGCGCGTTCTATGTGTTCCCCTCGGTAAAGTCCACCGGCCTCACCAGCGCCGACTTCTGCGAGCGGCTCATATACGAAAAGCACGTGGCCGTGGTCCCCGGGGACGCCTTCGGGCCCTCTGGGGAGGGCTTTGTGCGCATATCCTACTGCTATTCCGTAAAGCATATAACCGAGGCCTTAGAGAGGATAAAGGAGTTTATTTTGGAGTTGATTTAAATGAAAGTAAGAGCCTACGGCAAGGTGAACCTCACCCTGGATGTAGTGGGCAGAAGGCAGGACGGCTACCATCTGTTGGATACAGTCATGCAGTCCGTGTCCGTGTGGGACGAGCTGGACATCCAGCGCAGCCACGAGCCCGGGGTGCATATCCAGTGCAACAAGGACCGCCTGCCCACGGACAGCAAGAACACCGTCTACCGGGCCGCCAAGTTCTTCCTTGAGGACCAGGGGCTTGAGGACCGTGGGGTGTTCGTGTTCATAAAGAAGTACATCCCCAGCCGCTCCGGCATGGGTGGCGGCAGCGCGGACGCGGCGGCGGCCCTTCGGGGCCTCAACGAGATGTTCGACACAAAGCTCACCACCGAGCAGCTCATGGCTATCGGCGCTAAAGTCGGCGCGGACGTGCCCTTCTGCGTCAAAGGGGGCGCGGCCCGGTGCACCGGGGTGGGGGACCGGGTGGAGCCGGTGAACCCCCTGCCGGACTGCTGGCTCCTTATCTGCAAGCCCCCCGCGGGCATGAGCACCCCCCGGGCCTACTCCATCCTGGACCAGTACCCCCTCTCAAGCACCCAGGCCACCCCCCGTATGCTTGAGGCCCTGGAAGCCGGTAACCTAAAGCGCATAGGAAAGGCCCTCGGCAACCGCTTCGACGAGACCATCCGCCTCTCCCCGGTCCGCGCCCTCAAGCGCGCCATGCTGGACGCGGGGGCCCTGGGCTCAATGATGACCGGCAGCGGCTCCAGCGTCTACGGCATTTTCGAGACCGAAGACCGGGCCCGTGAGGCCATGTCCTGGATAGACGGCATGGGCCGCACCTTCCTCGCCCAGCCCTGCCGCGGGATATAAAAAAAGCGCCCCCTCCCCCTTGACAATCCGGGCCCAGGCCGCTATAATATATAGAGAAAGGGACTTACCGCAAGCGGTTGGCTCCACCATTAATTAACGAGCTTTTTTATTCACAAAAGCCGTCACTTGGCAGAGTGGCGGTTTTGCTTCTTTACCTGCTTCGTCTTGGGGAGCGATAACTTTATGGAAACAGTTATCCCAAAAACATGAAACGTAA
>JAETSR010000028.1 GCA_021769555.1 Clostridiaceae bacterium | reverse complement strand
GGCAGACAGAAACAGCGTTCCGTGTCCGGCAAGACCCAAAAAGAGGTTGCCCAAAAACTGCGCCAGTTGTCCGTTGACCTGGACAATGGCACATACCAGGAGCCATCTAAAATGACAGTCGGTCAATGGCTGGACATTTGGATGGAGCAGTATCTTAGTGATGTGAAACTGCTCTCACGAGAAATGTATAGGTCTGTGGTGCGAACCCATCTAAAACCCGCCTTTGGTAAGATGAAAATGGAGGCCGTTACCCCTACGGACATTCAGCGGCTCTATAATGCCTTGCAACAGCAGGAAAAGCCCCTATGCCCCAAGTCCATAAAGAACATCCATGGAGTGCTCCATAAAGCCCTGGAACAAGCTGTGGAGGTCGGATATCTCCGTAGTAACCCATCTGACCCATGCAGACTGCCACGCATTGAAAAAAAGGATATAAAGCCTTTAGATGATGTGGCGATAAAGGCGTTTATGCAGGCAGTCCAGGGGCACCGCTTTGAATTTGTGTACCTTGTTACCTTATTCACTGGTATGCGCCAGGGGGAGGTATTGGGGCTTACCTGGGCTAATGTAGACTTCCAAAACGGTACAATGCTGATAGGCCAGCAGCTGCAGAACAAGCGGGATGGCACCGGGGAGTATATATTACTGTCCCCCAAGAACGGCAAAGCGCGGAGAATTACCCCGGCCCCCTTTGTAATGGACATTTTACGGCAACAGAAAGCCCGGCAAGATGATTGGAAACAAGCCGCTGGTGAAGTTTGGGAAGATAGCGGCCTAGTGTTTACAAATGAACTGGGCGAACATCTGGCGACAAAAACGGTGTATAAGGCGTTTAAGAAAGTGGCTGCTCAAATTGGCTACCCCAAGGCCAGATTCCATGATTTACGCCATTCCTACGCTGTAGCCGCTATCCAGAGCGGGGACGATATAAAGACCGTTCAAGAGAATTTGGGACACCACACCGCCGCTTTTACACTTGATGTATACGGTCACGTTACCCAGCAAATGCGGCAGGCCAGCGCGGAACGTATGCAGAGTTTCATCACCAGCTTGCAGGGGTAAAAAGCTGGTAAGGGAAAAATAAGGGAAAAAGCCGGGGGACAGACAGCGAAAAACCGCTTAAATCCAGTGTTTAAGCGGTTTCCCGGTGGCGGGGGCAGAAGGATTCGAACCCTCGGCACGCGGTTTTGGAGTGGATGTTGGAAAAGCATGGGCGGACATATAGCAGCCGGTTTTCCGCACGGTTGAGCCGTTTGTGTTTTCAAAACCCACAGCCTGAGAAGTTTTGATGATGTAATGATGATATGGAAAAGTGAACCCGGAAAACCGGGGTTCAAAATTTGCGCTGCTAAACAAAGAGAGAGGAATCGGCCAAAAACGGGAAATGACAGGCGCTGCAGGCACGCCGTAAAAGGCCCTGTGAGGCCCCACAAGGCGAGGCGGCACGCAGAAAGGGAGTTTGCGCCACACAAAGGGCAGAGAGGCCAAATTCGAGCCGTGTGAGAAAGTGTGGGCAGCCAGAGCAGGGGAGTGGTATTTTTTCTTCTGCGCCCTTTATTTGACACAAAAATATGCCGACACTGCCGCCATATTGCACAACCCGCAAAGATTCCCGGGTGTCCGATTTTCAAGCAGGAGAAAGAGTTGGGGTCGCGCAGCGTCCCCAACTCGGTTCACAACGCCCGGCAACGCCGGTCGTTTCAAGGGATTCCGGGATTCGTAGTGCATAATCACGATAGGGGTCACGGATGAGATTTTTGAGAAAAAGTGGGGTTGCTTGGCTCAAAAATGGCGGCGTTTCGGGGAGTTTTTAGGGGTCACAAACTGTATTCGAGCTGAGAACATATTAGGCACGAGGTATGGAGAACGGTTCAGAATCAAGAAACAAAACTATCCATGCCCCCTGAAATTTCAAGGATCAGAGGCGATTTCTTAAGACCCGAAGGGCAACTTCCTGCCCATTGGCAGGGCAAGCATAGCGTCCGCCTATACGCCGTTCGCATTTGCCGGGAGGCCCCGGCTCCCCCAGCCCCTAAAGGGGAGATTTTCAGAGAAAAAGGACGGATTTCAGGATGAATTTTGATGATTTGGTGATGATATGACGGTTCGCAGAAGGAAAAGAATAATCGGGCATTACTGATTTTTGAGGCCCACATATGCCAGAATATAGCCAAAAAACAAGCGCCGTAGACCAAAACATCTACGGCGCATTGGCAGGGGCAGAAGGATTCGAACCCTCGGCACGCGGTTTTGGAGTGGATGTGGGAAAGACATCAGTGGGCATGTAGCAGCCAGTTTTCCGCGCTGTTGAGCCGTTTGTGTTTCCAAAACCCACGCCCCAAAAAGTTTTGATGCTTTATTGATGATATTCGAAATTCTCAGGCCCAAATCGGAGCGGTTTACGGCCATTTAGCATGGTATTTTATTGCGGGAAAATTACAACTTCAGTTGTGATGGTAACACAGAAATAGCAATTTGTCAAGCAGCCAGTACGAGTCAAAAATTGCGCCGCATAAACAAAGAAATACCTCCAAACAGGTGACAACCGCACAGCTTTATGCTATAATAAACAAAAACTTCCGAAAGAGCGGTTTCTTCTATGAAAAATGTCAGCGAAATCCATGTGAGGGAAAACAGCGGTGAGGAGATGCTGGATGGCATGGCTCCAGATTTTCCCTACATCAGCACCCGGGCCTTGCTTGACCGATATAGTGTTCTTTGGCATTGGCACAAGGCGGTAGAGCTTTTTCACATGGAAAGCGGCTCTCTGGAATATGAAACGCCCCAGGGAAAGCATATTTTCCCTACCGGCTCCGGTGGGCTGGTGAACACGGGCGTTCTTCACCGAACTTGTCTTTTGAATAGTAACGCGCCCACCATTCAAAAGCTGCATATTTTTGACGCCTCCCTGCTCTATGGCGATGTTGGCGGACGGATCTATCAGAAATACTTTGCACCTATTTTGACCGGCGGCAGAGTTGAAATAATCCCGCTACTGCCGGATGAGCCAGAGCAGGTCAAACTTCTGGAACTGCTGCGCGATTCGTTTTCTCTTGATGAAAACGAGATAGGGTACGAACTGAGGCTCCGCACCATTCTCTCGGATATTTGGCTGGGCTTGGCGGGATTGAACCACTCCATGGACATTTCGTCAAAACTGCCGGATGAGAAGATCAAGTTAATGATGCTATATATTCATGAGAACTATCCATATTCCGTCAAGATTTCTGACATTGCCGCCGCTGGATTTGTCAGTGAAAGGGAGTGCTACCGTGCCTTTCAAGCGACTCTGCACACCTCTCCAGGCGAGTACCTCAGGATGTACCGCCTGCAAATTGCCTGTAAAATGCTCAGGGAAACTGACAAGAGTATAACCTATATCAGCCAATCCTGCGGTTTCGGGAGCAGTAGTTTTTTCGGCAAAGCCTTCTTAGCACACTTTGGCACGACCCCCACAGAGTACCGCCGTTCTTGCAGCACATCTTAAGATTGGCAGGATACTACCAAATAGCGGCAGAAGATGAATAGCTTTTTATATCCCCGTCTGTTAATATTTTAGCATATCATATCAGACGGAGGAATGAGCATGGCAAACCGAGATTTGACTGTGGGCGAGCCGGGAAAAGTTATCCGCAGCTACTGTCTGCCGCTGTTCGGCAGCGTGTTTTTTCAGCAGCTATACAACCTTGCCGACAGCTTTGTGGCAGGGCGGTTCATTGATGAAGGCGCCTTGGCGGCTGTGGGGAACGGCTACGAGATCACAATGGTTTTTATTGCCTTTGCCGTGGGGTGCAATACCGGCTGTTCCGTCACGGCGGCCCGGCATTTTGGCGCGAAGGCGTATGGGAAGGTTCGCACAGCAATCACTACAGCGCTGATTGCAACCGTAGCAGTCTGCGCTCTGCTCACTTTTGGCGGACTGCTTTTCACCCCGTCCCTTTTGCGGCTTATCCATACGCCGGACAGCATTTTCGCAAGCTCCGTCACCTACCTGCGCATTTACACCTACGGCCTACCTTTTCTGTTTTTATACAATCTTGCGACAGGTATTTTTTCCGCTTTAGGCGACTCCCGCACTCCGTTTTATTTTTTAGCAGCCTCCTCCACAGCAAATATCGCCCTGGACATTGTGTTTGTTTCCCAATTCCACATGGGGGTTGCAGGAGTGGGCTGGGCCACTTTTCTCTGTCAGGGCGCGGCCTGCATCCCCGCCGTACTGGTGGTCTACAGGAAAGTAAAATCCTTGCGGGCGAATAAGGCCCCTTTCATTACATCCTTGGCCTTAAAGGATTTCAGCCATGTGGCTGTCCCCACCGTCTTTCAGCAGGCCGTAATCGTCAGCGGAAATATGATTTTGCAGGGCGTAGTCAATTCCTATGGCGTTACCGTTACCGCCGGGTATTCCGTGGCGGTCAAGCTGATCAATCTTGTTACTACATATTTCACGACGATTGGCACCGGGCTTACCAACTACACCGCACAAAATCTGGGAGCGAAACTCCCCCCACGAGCACGGGAGGGGTTTCGTGCGTCAGTGAAATTCGTGTGGGTGATCGCTATTGCCATGTGCCTGCTCTACGAGTTTTTCCCCAGCATACTGGTACAAATTTTTGTCAGTAGCCCTTCTCAGGCTGTCCTACAGACCGCCACGGATTTCCTGCGGATCGCCTCGCCGTTTTTCTTCGCTCCCGCCCTCAAAATCATGTGTGACGCTTTCTTCTGCGGGGCGAAAAAGATGGGGTTGATAGTGTTCACGCTTACGCTGGATTTGGGACTTCGAGCGGCCGCGGCGGTCACTTGCTCGGCGGCGTTTGGGACAGCATTCAGCGTGTGGTTTGCCTGGCCTATTGGGTGGGTGATTGCGGCGGGGATCACGTATTTGATGTACAGAAGGGTTTCCGCTGGAGTTGGTTTCAAGGAAACTTAGCGGGGCAGTTACAGAGCATGGAAATTTTGTGGATGCGGTGAAAATATGCGGATAAATGAGAATAAATCCGGCAAAACAGAGTACAGAAAGCGGTCAAAAAGACAAGCAGGTTAAAGCGCGGGGTCTACCGCGCGGTTAACATCGGACGGCAGAGCCGACCGTTGGGGCAAAATGAGAGATTTTTCTTTCTGCAAATCAGGGGTCGGTCAAGCAGGTGGGCTTTAGGGCCGATAAATAGTAAGATTATGCATTTCTTGATATAGTTCCAAAGAAAGTGTCCTACAGAAATCCTTCCTTTTGGGGAGGGCAAGCAGAGCGCTCGTCCGACGTTGTCGGACGGCACATGAGCCGGGCAGCAGCCCGGACCCACTTTTGTAATGACAAGGCCCTACCTCAAAATCTGTACCGCAAAACAAAGAAAAGGCTTTTTCGGGAGGGCAGAAAAAGTAAGAAAAATGTCAGTGGACTTTCGGAGCAAGCTGTGGTATGTTGTGTTGTTGACGAAAGGAGGCTGACAAGCATGGCACAAAAGAAACTGCTCACCAATGGAAAAGCCTTCAAGCGAACGGATAATCGTTGGGGTGGCACTGTGTGGTACATGGATGAGAAGGGAGAGCGCAAGCGAAAATCCTTCTCTGGCACTACAAAAGCTGAAGTCACGAAGAAGATGACCGACTATGTTGCGGCCTTTAATGATGCCTTGCAGAACTCGGACGAGTCCCGCAAGACTTTGAAGGAGAGCATGAACCACTGGCTCCAAGTGTTCAAATTCCCCTCAGTAGAGCGCACAACCTACGACCGCTGTGAATGTACGGTGGAGCACCAAATTTTTCCTCTGCTTGGAGAGAAAATGGTGGGTGACATCAGCGCCGCCGACCTCAAGGAAGTTTTGAACCACTGGATGGGGGAGAGGTACGCATACACCACGGTAAAGAAGGTGTACATCGTCCTCAACGAGTATTTTCGCTACCTGACACAGCAGGAAATCCTGCAAAAGAACCCCATGAACAGCGTACCCATGATAAAGAAGTCTAACTTTATGGCAGCGCAAAATAAAGAGGACTTGCCTACCCAAGAGACCGTCACGGTGTTCACGGCAGAAGAAATCGAGAAATTCAAGGCAGAGGCATTCAGTAAATTTTCAAACGACAAGCCCAAGTACCAGCAGCCCGCCGTCTACATCCTCATGCTGAACACAGGGCTACGGACAGGGGAGTTGTTGGGCCTCCTCAACAGCGACATCAACCCTGAGGGCAGATACCTTGAAGTGCGCCAGAATGTCAAAGAAGTGTGTAGGCGCGAGGGGACAGACTACATCCCGGGTCGGGAAGTGAAGGTAGGCAAAACCAAGACAGCCACCAGCAAGCGCCGTGTGCCCCTAAATGGGGCCGCAGTCCAGGCAGTAGAGGAACTACGCCAGGAACGCAACTTCGGCCCCACAGCGCCCCTCGTGAGCGACGAGAAGGGCGACTACACCAGGCCGGTGAACTTCCGCAAGAGGTACTACAGAATTTTGAAAGCCGCAGGCATAGAGCAGAAGGGCCTCCACAGCCTCAGACACCATTTCGCGACCCAGCTAATAAATGGCGTGAAACAGCCAGATGGCACGATTCTCGCCTTATCACCTCGTCAAGTAGCCGACCTTCTGGGGCACAGCACTTCGCAGATAACCGAGATGTATTATGTCAAAAAGGATACAACCCGCCTGCAAGGGATAACAGACGGGTTCAATTTTTAGCCAGAGCCAGCAAGACAGGAGAAAGCACCCCGGATTTTTGATGATTTATTGATGATGTGCCAGACGGAAAGGTTAGAAACGGATGCGACCAGATGCGAAAAAACGGCAAAATACACGCCCACTGGAACGGCAATCCAGACCGCAGCCCACTACCCCAAAACACAAGAAAATCCCGGAATTCCAAGGAATTCCGGGATTTATCTGTGGCAGGGGCAGAAGGATTCGAACCCTCGGCACGCGGTTTTGGAGTGGATGTGGGAAAGGCATCAGCGGACATATAGCAGCCAGTTTTCCGCACGGTTGAGCCGTTTGTGTTTCTAAAGCGCAAGCCGCCAAAAGTTTTGATGATTTAATGATGATATGAAAAAGTGAGCCAGGAAAACTGGGGTTCAAAATTTGCGTTGCTAAACAAAGAGAGAAAAACAAGCCGTAACCAGGAAAGAACAGGCACTGCAGGCACACCGTAAGTGCCCCTGTGAGGTCACACAGGGCGAGGCAGCACGCAGAGAGGGAGTTACAGCCGCTCCAGGCACAGAGAGGCCAAATTCGAGCCGTGTACGAAAGTGTGGGCCGCCAGAGCAGGGGGAGTGATTTTTTCTTCTGTGCCCTTTATTTGACTTAAAATACGCCGACACTGTCGCCATATTGCACAACCTGCAAAGATCCCCGGGCGTCTGATTTTCAAGCAGGAGAAAGAGTTGGGGTCACGCAGCGTCCCCAACTCGGTTCACAACGCCCGGCAACGCCGGTCGTTTCAAGGGATTTCGGGATTCTTAGCGCAAAATCACGATAGGGGTTGCGGTTCTGGATTTTTGAGATTCTAGGGGTTGCAGTCCATTTTTTTGGCTACGGTAAGCCAGATTTTAAGGGGTCACAAACTGTATTCGGGCTGAGAACATATTAGGCACGAGGTCTGGAGAACGGTTCAGAATCAAGAAACAAAACTATCCAAGCCCCCTGAAATTCCGAGGCTCAGAGGCGATTTCTTAAGACCCAAAGGGTAACTTCCTGCCCATGGGCAGGGCAAGCATAGCGTCCGGCTATACGCCGTCCGCACTCGCCGGGAGAACCCGGCGCCCCCGGCCCCTAAAGGGGAGATTTTCAGAGAAAAAAGGACGGATTTCGGGATGAATTTTGATGATCTGGTGATGATATGACGGTTCGCAGAAGGAAAAGAATAATCGGGCATTACTGATTTTTGATGCACACATATGCCAGAATATAGCCAAAAAACAAGCGCCGTAGACCAAAACATCTACGGCGCATTGGCAGGGGCAGTAAGATTCGAACTCACGGCACGCGGTTTTGGAGACCGCTGCTCTACCAGCTGAGCTATACCCCTATCCTTCAGTGCTCTGCTATTATAGCACGCCCGAAGGCGAATGTCAATCCTTTTCTCGGCAAATTTTTCACGGCCGGATTTTATGCCCGCGCGCCTTGCCATTTTCTGAAAAATATGCTAAGATATTTCATGTGAATTTCTGTTTGAGAGAGGCGGAAGGCTATGGAAAAGATATCCCTGCTCAAAACATTTTTCGGGCATGACGGGTTTCGGACCGGGCAGGAGGCTATGGTGGACGCCATACTGTCCGGGCGGGATGTGCTGGGGGTCATGCCCACAGGGGCGGGGAAGTCGGTCTGCTATCAGCTCCCGGCGCTGATGCTGCCGGGGATAACTCTGGTGGTGTCGCCGCTTATCTCGCTGATGAAGGACCAGGTGGGCTCGCTCTTACAGTCCGGGGTGCCGGCGGCATATATAAACTCATCGCTTTCACAGGAGGAATACTTCGATGTGGTGGACCGGGCGCGGCATGGGACGTACAAGCTGCTGTATGTGGCCCCGGAGCGGCTTTTGACCGATGGTTTTCTGAATCTTGCAAAGGACATGCGCATATCCCTTTTGGCCGTGGACGAGGCCCACTGCGTTTCCCAGTGGGGGCAGGATTTCAGGCCCAGCTATCTGCAGATACCGGAGTTCATCCGTCAGCTGGATAAACGCCCGGTGCTGGGGGCATTCACCGCTACCGCCACCCGGCAGGTGAAGGAGGACATAGCGCGGCTGCTTCTGCTGGAAGACCCGCTGCAGATAACCACCGGCTTCGACAGGCCGAATCTCTTTTTTCGCGTTGAGAAGCCCAAGAATAAAAGCGCGTGGCTGCTGAGCTTTTTGGAGGAACGGCCCGGTGAGAGCGGCATAGTGTACTGCTCCACCAGAAAGCTTGTGGAGGCGGTCTCACAGCAGCTGAACATGCGGGGGATACCGGCGGCCAGATACCATGCTGGGCTCCCCGACGATGAGCGCATACGGAACCAGGAGGATTTTGTAAACGACACAGCCCGGGTCATGGTGGCCACAAACGCCTTTGGGATGGGCATAGACAAGTCCAACGTAAGCTTTGTGGTGCACTATAATATGCCAAAGGATATTGAGAGCTACTATCAGGAGGCCGGGCGCGCGGGGCGTGACGGCGCCGGCGCCCAGTGCGTGCTGCTGTTCGCCCCGGGAGATGTCACGACCGCGAAATTCCTGATACTGAACTCACAGGATAACGAGTCCCTGACGGAGGAGGAGCAGGAGCTGATACGCCGCCGGGACCTGCAGAGGCTCGGGCAGATGACCGCCTACTGCAGGACCCACCTGTGCCTGAGGGCCCATCTCATGAGGTATTTCGGGGAGGAATGCCCCAGCGAGTGCGGAAACTGCGGCAGCTGCACAAGCGGCCTTGAATCCAGGGACATAACGGTTGAGGCCCAAAAGATACTCTCGGCCGTGGCAAGGGCCGAGCGGAAGTACCGCCGGGGAGTTGGAGTGAACTCCATTATACTTATGCTCTCCGGAAGCAGGGAGCGCCGGGTGTCCCAGCTGGGCCTTGACAAGCTGCCAACATACGGCATTATGAAGGACGTGGACCGCAGGCTTATCCGGGATTATATGGACTTTTTGATACAGGAGGACTACCTTCGCACCGAGGGGGACGAGTACCCGGTAGTGCGGCTGACAGGCAGCGCCAAGGGCGTCCTTTCAGGCGGGGAGCAGGTCATGTATTTCTATAGAAAAGAAAAGGAGGCCGGGAAAGCGCCGGCTGCAAGCATTCAGACAGGAGGCCCGCTGTTCGAGGAGCTGAGGGCCCTGCGGCGGCAGCTGGCCCAGGAGGCGAAGATACCGCCGTATATGATATTCAGCAACGCCGCCCTGGAGGATATGGCAAGGCGCCGCCCCAGGAGCATGGGGGAATTTTTAAAGGTCTCCGGCGTGGGGGAGGTCAAGGCTGAGAAATACGGCGGGACATTTCTCCGAAAGCTCAGGGAGTGGGAGGAAAAGGAACAGGAGGGGCAGACTGCATGAATCAGGACCTGACAAGGGGCCCGGTGATGTCCGGGCTCCTGCGCTTTGCGGTGCCCATGATAATGGGGGACCTGCTGCAGCAGTGCTATAACATAGCCGACACCCTGATAATCGGACGCTGCCTGGGGCCGAACGCCTTGGCGGCGGTAGGCTCGTCGTTTACTCTTATGACCTTTCTTACCTCAATTCTTCTCGGCCTCTGTATGGGCAGCGGGACCGTATTCTCCATTCGCTTTGGCCAGCGGGACGAGAGGGGCCTTCAGGAGGGAGTGCTGGCCGCCTTCGCGCTGATAGCGGGGCTTACGGCGGCGCTTATCGCCGCGGCCTTTGCCTCCCTGGACGGAATAAAGGTCTTTCTCAGCGTGCCGGAAGAGGTCTGGGGAATGATGCGCGAGTACCTGTTCGTGATATATACAGGCATATTCGCGGTGTTTCTCTATAATTTCTTCGCCTCATTTTTACGCGCCGTGGGGAACTCCGTGGCGCCGCTGGGCTTTTTGGCGGTATCGGCGGCGCTGAATATCGTGCTGGACCTGTGGTTTGTCCTGGGGCTGGAAAGGGGAGCGGCCGGGGCCGCTGAGGCGACGGTAATTTCCCAGTATCTTTCGGGCATTGGGATAGCGGCATACACGCTGGTGAAATTCCCGCAGCTCCGCCCAAACAGGAATATGCGCCTCCGGTTTGGAAGCGTGCGTCAGATAGCCGGGTTTTCCGTGCTCACCTGTGTGCAGCAGTCAGTGATGAACCTGGGGATACTCCTGGTGCAGGGGCTGGTAAACAGCTTCGGGCCAACGGTAATGGCGGCCTTCGCCGCGGCAGTGAAGGTGGACGCCTTTGCCTATATGCCCGTGCAGGACTTCGGCAACGCCTTCTCAACATACATCGCCCAGAACTACGGCGCGGGGGAGGAACAGCGTATAAGGAAGGGGCTCAAAGGCGCGGTAATATCCGCGTTTGCCTTCTGCATAGTGGTGTCGGCGCTGGTTTTCGCCTTTGCCGGGCCTTTGATGGGCCTGTTCGTGGAGGCGGGGGAGAGCGCCATAATCGCCGAGGGAGTGGTATACCTCCGCATAGAGGGCGCGTTCTATTGGGGCATAGGCTGCCTGTTCCTGCTGTACGGCCTATACAGAGGCCTCGGCAGGCCGGGAATGTCCGTGGTGCTCACGGTGATATCCCTTGGCACGAGAGTCGCCCTGGCATACATCCTGTCGGGCCCCGTGGGCGTCACAGGCATATGGTGGTCTGTCCCCATCGGCTGGGTTCTCGCCGACGCCGTGGGCCTCGTCTACTACCTCCTCAAAGTCCGAACAACCAAAACCAAATCCCCGCCCACCCCCACTCGTCCCAGATAAAGAACGAGTTCCTGGAATCTTTGATTCCAGGAACTCGCATGACTTGGCCCATTTTGGGGCCAAGTCTTGGTGCCGCTGACCGGACTTGAACCGGTACGGCATCGCTGCCGAGGGATTTTAAGTCCCTTGTGTCTGCCATTCCACCACAGCGGCCTATCTATGGTATTTTAACATGACCCGATGGAAAAATCAAGAGCGGCGTGAGATTTTTACTAAAAATTTTTTTGAAAAACTTCTTGAAAATATTTGCTTTCGCGCCGGAAATATAGTATACTACTGACAGAGGAGGGCCCCCGGGTGGGCGGCCCCAATTATCGTAAAGGAGCATTTGCTTATGTATTATCTGGGAATTGACCTGGGCGGCACAAATATCGCCGTCGGAGTTGTGGACGAGGACTGCAAAATCGTCGCCAAAGCCAACTCCTCCACTGCCACCGAAAACGCCGAGCAGATAGCCGACGCTATGGCCGCCACCGCTCGCGAGGCCCTTGAGAAGGCCGGCATTACCCTGAACGACGTGCCCTGGGCAGGCCTTGGCTCCCCCGGCACCATAAACAAGGCCACGGGCATTATCGAGTACGCCAATAACCTGCCCTTCCTGAACACCCCCATGCAGAAGATGCTCTCGGAGCGCCTTGACGGCAAACAGGTGTACATGGAGAACGACGCCAACGCCGCGGCCTTCGGCGAGTATATGGCCGGGGCCCTCAAGGGCGCGCAGGTCGCTATGGCCATTACCCTTGGCACTGGTGTCGGCGGCGGCGTCATCATCGACGGCAAAATCTTCTCCGGCAGCAACTTCGCCGGGGCTGAGCTGGGACACACCGTAATAGTCGCGGACGGCTGGCCCTGCACCTGCGGGCGCCTGGGCTGCTGGGAGGCCTACGCCTCCGCCACCGGCCTTATCAAGCGCACCAAGATGCACATGCAGGACGCGCCCAAGGGCTCCGCTCTGTGGAACCAGGTGGGCGGCGACATCGACAAGGTCAACGGCCGCACAGCCTTTGACGCCATGCGCCAGGGGGACCCTGTGGGCCAGAAGATAGTGGACGAGTACATAAAGTACCTGAGCGTTGGCCTTATCAACATGATAAACATCTTCCAGCCCAATATCCTCTGCGTGGGCGGCGGCGTAGGCAACGAGGGCGAGAGCCTGCTTGAGCCTGTGCGCGCTATCGTTGAGAAGGAGCAGTACGGCCATAACCCCGAGGCGGCCACGAAGATATGCAAGGCCCAGCTGGGCAACGACGCGGGCATAATCGGCGCGGCCATGCTGGGTAAGGAAGGCTGAGCCTATGTCTGTTGAAATGAGAGACTTTGGAACCCTGCCCGACGGCAGAGCCGTACATGCGTATACCCTCAAGGGAAAGGGCAGCCTTGAGCTGACCGCCAGCGACTACGGCTGCCGCATACTGCACCTGATGGCCCCGGACAGGGACGGCAAGCCGGGTGATATGCTGCTGGGGCACAACACCCTGGAGGGCTACCTTGGAAAGAACTTCCAGGGGGCAATGATAGGCCGCGTGGGCAACCGCATAGGCGGCGCATGTTTCACGCTTGAGGGGAAAGAATACCATCTTGCAAAGAACGACGGGGAGAACTCCCTTCACGGCGGCCCCGGAGGTTTCCACCAGGCCCTCTGGCAGGCCGAGGTAAAGGACTCTGAGGAGCCTGAAATTGTCTTCACCCTCGAGAGCCCCGATGGCGATGAGGGCTTCCCCGGGAATATAAAGGTCTTGGTGAGCTATCAGCTGGGCGCGGACGATACGCTGCATATCACCTATAAGGCGCAGACGGACAAGCTGACCCTCTTTAACCCCACCAACCACAGCTTCTTCAACCTTTCTGGAGACCCGGAGAAGGACGTGCTGGGCACATATCTCACCCTGAACGCCACCAGCTATACCGCCGTCACCGACGACCTGATACCCACCGGCGAGCTGCCGGCAGTCGCGGGCGGGCCGCTGGATTTCAGAAGCCCCAAGAAGCTTGGGGACGATATGTTCAGCTCCGACCACCTTATAAGCCTTTGCGGCGGCTTCGACCATAATTTCTGCCTGGACGGCACGGGCTACCGCAAGACAGCCGAGGCCTACGAGCCCCAAAGCGGCAGGGTGATGGAGGTCTTCACCGATATGCCCGGCGTACAGCTGTACACCTTCAACCGCCCGGACGAGGGGCTTATCGGCCGCAACGGAAAGCAGATGGGCCCCCATACGGCCTTCTGCCTTGAGACCCAGTTCTACCCGGACACCGTGCACCATGAGAGCTTCCCCGGCGGGTATCTGCGCCCGGAGGAGGAGTTTGTGAGCAGGACATCCTATAAGTTCTCGGTAAAATAAAAGTAAAAATCAGAGGGCCAGGGCTTGTCTGCCCTGGCCCTCCTTATGTGGAGGCGATTTGATGGAACTGGATATCAAGCTGGAAAAATCCTGCGGGGCCATCATATGGCGCGAGCAGGAGGGAAAGCCCCGTGTCCTTGTGCTGCAGCACCAGAACGGCGGGCACTGGGCCTTCCCGAAGGGACATGTTGAGGGCAGGGAGACCGAGGAGGAGACCGCCGTGCGGGAGATATTCGAGGAGACCGGCCTGAAAGTCAAGCTCGACAAGAGCTTTCGCAAGGTGGTCACCTTCTCCCCGAAGCCCCGGGTGATGAAGGATGTGATATACTTCGCGGCCCGGCCCACAGGCGGGAAGCTGAAAAAGCAGGACGCGGAGGTCATAGACATACGCTGGCTGACCCTGGGAGAGGCGCTGAAGCTTATCACCTATGAAACAGACAGAGCCGTGCTCAGGGCCTTCGCCGCGGGATATAATTTCCCCTGATTACTCCGGCCTATGGGCCGAATAGCCCCCAAGAATCTCCGGCATGTTCTCAACAGAGTCGGCCTCGGTTATCTCCCTGATGACCCGGCAGGGGACCCCGGCGGCGAAGGAGTTATCGGGGATGTCCCTGGTAACGACGCTGCCCGCGCCTATTACACAGCCGTTCCCGATGGTGACTCCCGGGCACACCACCACGTTTGCCCCGAACCAGCAGTCATTGCCGATATGTACAGGCTTGGCCCAGCATAAATGTCCCGGCCTGCCCTGGGCGTCAAAAAGCTCCTTGCGTTCGCCGGGGAGCATGGGGTGCACGGGGGTGACGATGGTGACATTGGGCCCAAAGTTGCAGTCGTCGCCGATAGTAACCTGGGCGTCGTCCTGGATAGTAAGGTTAAAGTTGGCGAAGAACCGCTTTCCTATCTTCGTGTGCTGCCCGTAGTGGAAAGCGATGGGCCCCTGAATACGTCCGCCCTCGCCAAACTCGCCGATTATCTCGTTTAGAATGGCGGCGCGCTTCTCATACTCGTCTTCGTGGGTCTGATTGAAGTCTACGTTCAGGTTATGGGTGCGAAGCTTGATTGCCACGAGCTCCGGGTTGCCCGGGGCGAACAGTACGCCGGCGTTTATTCTGGCTTCTTCACTTGTCATTTAAACATCTCCTTTGCGGGTTATGGGTATATTGTACACCCCCTTGCGCGGAAAAGCAAGGGGGTGGTTTTATGCTGCGCCTACTTTCTGCTCCCCTGAATCCCCAGCGGCAGCTCAAGCCCGCTTTCTTCCAGCAGCCTTTGGTCGGTAAGCACATCCCAGGCGGCGCCGTCCGCCGCTATCTGCCCGGAGCTTATGAGCAGCACCCGGTCGCAGGTGTCCAGAATCATGTCCAAATCGTGGGAGGCGATAAGCTTTGCAACAGACAGGGAGTTGACGGTGTTAATAAGCGCCCGCCGGTTCCTTGGGTCCAGGGAGGAGGAGGGCTCGTCCATCAGCAGGGCCTTGGGGGAGGACATAAGGACGGTGGCAATGGCGGCCATGCGCTTCTCGCCGCCGGAAATTTTGTGGTTCTGCCGGTGCTTCAGGCGGGCTATGCCAAGGTCAGAGAGAATATTGTCGGCAAGGGCTTCGGCCTCATCCCGGCTCATGCCGTAGTTCATGGGGCCGAATACCATGTCGTCCAGCACGGTGGGCATGAACATCTGGTTATCGGAGTCCTGGAGCACATAGCCGAGGGTCTTTCGCGCAAGGGGCAGGGTCTTCCGGCTCAGCGCGGAGCCGTCTATAATGACAGCGCCCTCAACATCCACAAGCCCCAGCGCGGCCTTCAGCAGCGTGCTCTTCCCGGCACCGTTTGCCCCGATAAGGCCCACCCGCTCGCCCGGGGAGATGTGGAATGAGACGCCCTTCAGCACAGGCTCCCCGCCTGGGTATGAGAAGGAAACATTTTCAAAGGTTATCACAGGCTCAGCCTCCAAGAATTATTCCGCCAAGCATGGCGGGTATGTCATACATCCGGGCAAGCGCCATCATCACGGCACATATCAGGGCAGCCGCCCAAGCTGCAGGCGGCGTGCCCGAGCCGCTGTCCCCTGGGAACTCGCCGGTGAACCCCCGCATGAGCATACTGTCAAACAGGCTCTCGGCCCGGTCCATGCTCCGAAGCAGAAGCTGGCCTAAAAATGAGCCCCATGCGGATATGTGCACGCCCCGCTGCCCGGGGGCCCGAAGGCTGTAGGCCTGGGTCATGAGGCTGGCCTCTTCCAGGAGGACGGTGATATACCGAAAGGTCAGCAGCAGGAGGCTTACGAGTATCCGCGGGCAGTGGAGCCTTCTCAGGGCCCGGCAGAGGTCCTCAAGGGGCGTTGTGGCTATAAGCAGAAACGCGGCGGTCAGGGCGAAGACGCCCTTTAGCAGGAGCGTGAGCATGGAGACAATGCCGCCGCTTACCGGAAAATTACCCAGAAAAAAGAGCGGGTCCCGGTCAAAAAACGGGTTGAAAATGCCAACGGCGCATACCAGCGGGAGTATGAACCTCATCCGGCGAAAGCATACGGCAGGGGATATGCCCGCCAGCTGATAGCCGAAGGCCGGGAACAGCGCCATAACGCTCAGAGCGGAGAGGGCGTACTTGGGGAAGGAGAGGGTGAGGGCGATATAGAGCACGGTCAAAAGGAGCTTCGGCAGAGGGGAGAGGCGGTGAAGAAGCGAGTCCGCAGCCGCCAGCTCCTCCACCATCCGCAGACTCAGCCCGGCCTCCCCGGTGGGGTCAAAGCGGCTCACTTTCTGCCGGCCCCGCGCCTTCTGAGAAGACTGCCGCAAAGACAGACAAGCCCTGCCAGGGCCCCCACCATTGCCGCGCCCAATATGCCTGAGACGCTGGTGCCCAGAGCCTCCGCGGAGCCGTCGGAGAAGCCGTAGTCCGGCAGGAATGCGGTCTTCTCCTGTATGCCCCCCGCCGCTTTGGAGGCGGGGCTCTCTATGCCGTAGGAGTCCTCGTTAAGGCCCAGGTTCTCCGAGTACCCGCCCTCGCTGTTGCCGAAAAGGGACCATTCCAGGCCGTCCGGGCTGCTGCTTGCCAGCAGGGAGAGCCCGCCGCCGGTGACAAGAGCGGCTATGGCCAGCACCGCCAATGTGCCCCGCAGGGAGAACCTTCCGGGGCCGCCCTCTGAGCTCTGCACGTCCGGGAGAAGCTCCGGCCGGGCGTTATACACAAACACCAGCACGGCAGCGGTTATAAGCCCCTCCACAGCGCCTATGGCTAAATGGATAGGCTGCATGAGGGCCAGGAACGCTTCGAAGGGCAGCTCGGTGACCCCGGAGAGGGAGGTCTCGATAACAACGGAGAAAGCGCCCAGCTGCAATGAGAGGACACATCCAAGCACTGAGGCCAATGTGAGCTTCACGGCGGGCCTCAGCCGCTTTGAGCCCATTATCGGGCGATAGACGAGATAATAGCCCGCGAAACAGCCGTAAAACGCCATGTTCCACAGGTTTGCCCCAAGGGCCAGCAGTCCGCCGTCGGCGAAGAACAGGCACTGGATTATAAGCACCGCCGCCATAGACAGGAACCCCGCCCAGGGGCCCAGCAGGGCCGTGAGCAGTAGCCCTCCGCAGAGATGTCCGGAGGAGCCGGTGCCGGGAATACTGTAGTTCACCATCTGCCCCGCGAAAACCAGAGCGGACGCCACCGCCATGGTGGGCAGGCGTTTTGACGTCAGCCCCGGACGTAAGCTGTCCTCCCTTCTCAGCCTGTAGATTGATATGCCCGCAGTTGCCGCCGAGGCTGCGTACATCGCCGCGCCAACTGCGGGGGATATAAGAGCGTCTGCCATGTGCATAAAATCAGTCCTTTCATAATTCAATATTTCCAAATTAAAAAAGGCATATGGCCCCGCCTTCTGACAGGGAACATATGCCTTCTATGGCATGATAAAAATAAAATTTGCTTAACCGGTTATTCTAGGAGCTTCCTGCTCCCGGCGGCGGCTTCGTGCCGTCAAATCTGTTATATTATAGCATGAGCGCTCGCAAGCTGTCAAGTGCGGAGAATGATTTTTGCGCTCCCGGGCATACTTACAGTGAGACTGGAGGGATAAAATATGTTCAAGCATGAAAAAATGCTTTTTCACCCGGTTGGCGTGGAGCGCCCCAACCCGCAGTACGCCGCTCTCCTGCAGGAGCAGCTGGGCGGCGGCAACGGCGAGATGAAGTCGGCAATGCAGTATATGTCCCAGTCCTTCCGCATTAAGGACCAGCGCATAAAGGACCTGTTTCTGGATATCGCCGCCGAGGAGCTGGGGCATATGGAGATGGTGGCCCAGACCATCTGTATGCTAAACGGCCACGACGTGGACGCTCAAAAGGTCGCGGCGGGGGAAATCGAGACCCATGTGCTCTTAGGACTGAATCCTGGGCTGATAAACGCCTCGGGCTACTCCTGGACAGCGGACTATGTGACCGTCACCGGCGATTTATGCGCGGACCTGCTGAGCAATATTGCCTCGGAGCAGAGGGCAAAGGTAGTGTACGAGTATCTCTACAGGCAGATAGAGGACAGCAAGGTAAGGGAGACCATAGACTTCCTTCTGAACCGGGAGGAGGCCCATAACCAGATGTTCCGGGACGCGTTCAACGAGGTGCAGGACACGGGCTCCAACCGGGACTTCGGCACAACCAAGGCCGCAAAGATGTACTTCTCCCTCTCAAACCCCGGCCCCAACGCCTTTGCGGGAAACGACGTGACCCCGCCGAAATTCACAAACTGATTTCTCAAAAGAAAATCTCCGGAGCGCTGAAGCCCCGGGGATTTTCTTTTTGCTTTCAGGCAAGCTGTGAGAACTTTGAATGTGCCCTGCGGTATGTGTCGTTATCCTTCTGCCGGAGCTCCTGCTCCACCTGGTTCAGCTGCTTTTTCAGGGCCTCGGCCTTCGCCGGGTCCTGCCGGGAGTTCAGCTGCTCTAAAAGCTCCTGTTTTTTCTTTTTAAGCCTCTCTATCTCCCGGTCCACATCGTCGGTATTGCCCACACATATCTCTTCCTTCCTGCCGCCGGCATTCTCCGGGCCCTCAGGCCGAGTGTTCTCACGTTCCTTGGGCTCCCGGCGCTCCGGGGGAGCAATGGGGCGCATAGGGACACTGCCGCTTATTCCGGAAATTCCTGTCATAATATATCCTCCTTTACATTGCAGTCAAGCGGTTACTGAGACCGTGGGCTCAGGCTCTAAGACAGGCGCGGCCTCTCCGGAGGCGGTATA
>JAETSR010000043.1 GCA_021769555.1 Clostridiaceae bacterium | reverse complement strand
GTTCCTGGCCGACGACGAGCTGCTGGAGGTCACCCCCAAGAGCCTGCGCATCCGCAAGAAGATTCTGGACCACGAAAAGCGCATGAAGGCCCTCAAGGGCGGAAAGAAGTAATCCGCCGGAACAACCATCAGCTGAGCCGGACCGCCTGCGGGCGGTCCGGCTTTTTTCCTCGCGGCAGAAAATCAGTAAAGTTTGGGGCTGCCCTTTTCAAAGGGCGGCAGGGTCCAGGGGCGCCGCCCCTGGTGGGTTTGGCGTTAGGCGGCCTTTGGCCGCCCCAGCCGACAGGCCGCTTTCAGCGGCCAAAGCGCTAAGCGGGCCATAGGCCCGCCCACGCCTAAGCCGGCCAACGGGGCAAAGCCCAACACGTACTCGTTTTCAACCACGGTCTCTACAAACCTCACGCGAGCACACCCACGCACCACGAAGGATGAAAAGGCGGGAGCGATGTGGTAGAATGAGGCTACACGGCACCAGACCGAATTTCTTTGCCGCAGAGAGCGCGATCTACAAACTGGTACTAAGCCCTCCCGTTGAACCACAAATTGTTCCAACCCAGTTCAGGGTCAAGGACGCATAGCAAAGTGAGCTATTTGGAGGGCACGCCGTGAAGGTGGCTGTGCTGGACGGAATGGTGGAGCAGTATATGGCGGAGTATGCCCAGGCCCTGGATGCCATCGACGAGATCCCCGGCATCGCCCGGCGCAGCGCCCAGGTGATCCTGGCGGAAATCGGGCGGGATATGGATCGTTTTCCCAGCGCAGCCCACCTGTGTTCCTGGGCCGGGGTTTCTCCGGGCAACCATCAAAGTGCAGGAAAACGCAGGCACGGCAGAACGACCAAGGGCAATAAAACCCTCAAATCCATACTGGCCCAATACGCGAAAGCAGCTGGAAAAGTGAAAAATTCTTATTTTTACGCACAGTATCAACGCATTGCTGCCCGACGGGGCAAAATCGTGCCACCATTGCTGTGGTCCATTCCATCCTCACAGTAATCTGGCATATGCTCAAGCACAACACCCCATACCGCGACCTGGGGGCCGACTATTACGACGGCTTCCACCGCGAGCATAAGATCAAGGCCTATTTGAAACGCCTCCAGGCACTGGGTTGGGTGCCTGAACCACCCCCTGTTTCCGCCTGACATACCGATTTTTTGATCCCCGACGCACCTACGCGCGCCGGGGCGCCTTGCTGCGCCCTCCGCTGAGGAGGCTTTTCATAGCAAAGAACTGGACACCTGTGATAAGTCACATCATAAAAGGTCCAAGGCCATTTCGCTTTTGCTCTGGAGCTTCCGCAAGCTTCATTACTCGTTCCCAGGTCTTGACTGTCTGCTCCTCCAAAAAGAAAACAAGCGAGGCTATCGTTTCTTCCTCATCGTATTCCTGCAAAGCCTCATAGTAACTGCGTTTATCTTCCTCATAAATAATTGTGGGCGGATAGTCGTTGACCATTAGCCAGTAGTTGAGCAGTGTCCGGCCAACACGGCCATTGCCATCAGGCAATACCACATTGAGACCCTGCAAGAAAACGATAGTTAATTTCTACTTTTTGCTTGCGATCTTTGCCGGTTCCCTCTGCCTGATACACATAAATACTATCAATCAGTTCTACCAGCATAGAACGGTTCAACTCTGTTACAGTTTCATACTTGCGTATGGTTTCCAAAAATTGATTGGTACTCTGGGTTTTCTTTTCCTCGGCTATGATCCTTTTTTTCAGGTCATCCCTCTTATGAGTGAGCTCTTTCTGCTCGTTCTCATAAGCTGATGACATTTTCTCGAAACGCTCGTCTGTAATCTTCCCCAAAGCATTCTGCTCAAAGAGTTTCATAATTACACTGTCA
>JAETSR010000042.1 GCA_021769555.1 Clostridiaceae bacterium | reverse complement strand
AGCCCCTCCTTGCTGCCTGTCATGTAGATACTCAAAAGGTTGGTTTCCTCCACCGTGAAATTGTTATATGTGTTCATGCTCATACCTCCAAACTGTGATTTTTTGTTTTCGCCGCCGTTTTCTTCGGGGCGGTTTTCTTTGCGTCCTGCGCAAGCTGCGCCCGGATAGAGGGGCGGGGCTTCCTTACCTCCCTGTCCCGGTTCTCGTTCTTGCCGATCAGCGCGTATGTGCCGTAGCTGTTTTTTATCTGTGAGAAAGAAAGGGTCTTATAGGGCAGCATGGAGAAAAGGCGTTCCGTGTCCTTTGTGGACGCAAGCCGTTCAAAGGACGGGGACAGCTCCACCATGAAATGCGATTTGTCCGGGCTGTTGGGGGCAGACAGCTTTTTCATGTCTGCCACAATGCGCCGCGCTTCCCGGTCGATCATGCCCTCATGCAATGCGGCGATATGTTCCTTGAAATCCCCCGGCTTCAATTTGTCCCGGCTTTCCTTTTCCTCCCGCAACAGGAATTGCAGGGCTTCCCGGTCTTTGGGCTGTACCTCGAAGCGTTCAAACTTCCCAAGCTGGGGGTCGGGATAACCGTCAAAGCGTCGGTCTGCGGGCTGCTCCCGCGTCCCATGCTCATACATGAGCGTCACCGTCCCGGCGGCAAGGGTATTGTCCTTGACACGCTCATAGTGCTTTTCATAGTCCAGCTCGTATAAATTGCCCTTGATCTTCCCGTCCTGTACCCCGGTCAGCTCCACGGCATACGCAAGGATATGGTCGCGGGTCTGCTCCTTGTAGAAACGCCATGTATTGTGCGGTGCGGTGTCGCTGATGAAAACGTCGCGCTCCCGGAAGCAGTACGTCCCGGACGGGCGGGAAAGCCACAAAAGGGTTTTATCCTCCTTATTGGGGCTTGCCGCCTTTTCCGCAATGATCTGTTTGTCAATGTCAAAATCGCTCTGATAAAATCCCGTGTTCTGTTTCAGAATGGCTTCAAGGGAAGCCAGCACGTCCACATCTTCAAATTTATTCAGTTTCCCCATAGGGTCAGCTCCTTTCCAAGTCCTGCGACTTACTCCTTGCCTGTTGCCTCTGCGCCGCCCGTTCCTTGTCGGCTTTGAGCTGCGCCCGGATAGAGGGCTTCTTTTCCGGCTTTCTCCCCGGCTCCGCTTTTTTGCCCTGTTCCTTTTCCGCTTTCAGCGCGGCGGCATACTCGGCAAGGGAGATCTGCCCGCCGCTTCTTGCCTTTGCTTCCAGCTCGTCAGCGGTAGGCGTGGGCGTGTTGTTGATGATACCGTCAAAGCTGTTGTCGTTCTGCTCGATAGTGTCCTCGACGTGTTTTAAGGGGTTCGCCTTTTCCGGCTGCTCTGCGGCAACCGCAAACGCCTGTGTCCCGTTCCCCATAATGAGATATTTCCCGTCCTCCGACGTGTGGTGAAGCCCATACCCGGCTTCCCGCATTTGTTCGGCGGTCATGTCGGTTACAGAAAAGCTCCCCCGTGGCGTTCTGATCTGCTCCCCGGTCATGCGGGTGTCGGGGGTAAGCTGCGGGGTCTGCTCCTGCAAAAACTCCGGCACTTCCTTATAGCCGAAGCTGTCAACGTAATGCGCCGTGTCCTCCCCGTTCTGATGAAGCACCACTATATCCGATACGGAAAGGCTGTGTCCCCTAAAGTCTTTGGGGTGGTCGATATTGAAGCGAGTATAAATATCTTCAAGGGAAGTCCCCGGCGTAAGCTCTGCGGTATAGATACGGTCATAATTTGCCGCTTCCACGGAAAGCCCCGCCGCCTGCAGGCGGTCGTAAGGCTCAAAATGGTAGTCCCGCATACCGTCCCCGTCCTTTAGCTGGTAAATGGTAAAGGTGTCCTTGTCCGGCTCTTTCCCGGC
>JAETSR010000041.1 GCA_021769555.1 Clostridiaceae bacterium | reverse complement strand
AACCTTCGCCGCGCAGGCCTTGAAAAATTGCTTACTTTTAAGAGAGTACGAGAAATCTTGAAAAAATACGAGGCGGGCGAAGCCGGGAAATAGTACCCCATTTTATACCCCGTATTTTCAGGGCGTATTTTCAGCGCGATTTTACGAAGCCGATTTTTACAAGCCCCCTATTTTATACCCCATATCTTTAAGCCCCTTTATTATAGGCGTTTTCAGAAACGGAGATATAGGGGAATATAGGCGAAGCGAAAAAATTTTTATTTTGTGTACTGTTTTGCACTATAGTAAATGGTATTATAGTAGCATCGGAGGACTTGAAAAACAGCACCCCCTACTATATAGCCCATATATACCCCCTAAAATAATAGGGCCGCTTTATATACCCCATATAGAGCAGCCCTATTATTGTGCCTATTGATTATATTATACAGAGCACAGCAGCAAGGCATAGCACACAGACACACAGCATACAGAGAGGGCTTACACATAGCAGGCATTGAGTTATATATATAGCGTACAGAGAGGGCTTATACATAGCAAGCAAAGCATACAGCGAGAGCCCTTCATAGTTGCGACGTCGCAACAAAGAGCACAAGGAGACAGGGCAGGCCAGGGCCGCAGGGCGCAAGACAGAGGCGCACCGCGCGCGATCAAGTAAAAGGTACTTCCTGGAGCATATAAGCCCTGCGGGGCGAGGAAGGCCCGGTTTTTCTCCCCATGAAATCAAAAAAAAATTTGCCGTTTCGTTACGCGAGGCGGCCTTAACAGATAGAGGAGGCGACAAAATGAGACTTGAAAAGCGGAAATTATCAGAGCTTAAACCCGCAGAATATAACCCGCGCAAGGCACTCAAGCCAGGCGATCCGGAATACGAGAAGCTGGCCGCCAGCATTGAGAAGCATGGTTACATAGACCCCATAATTATAAACGAGGACGGAACCATCATAGGCGGCCACCAGCGCCGCACCGTTATGCTTGACTTAGGCTACGAGGAAGCCGAGGTCATTATAGTAAATTTGCCCGATAAGAACGATGAGATCGCGGCCAATATTGCGCTTAACCAGATAAGCGGAGAATTTGAGAAAGACGCCCTTATGGGCCTTCTTATTCAGCTTGAGGGCGCAGGCTACGACACGATGGCGGCCGGTTTTAATACGCAGGACTTGTCGGCACTTTTCGCGGAGGTTGATCTTACCCAGGAGGCAGACGACGACCATTACGACATTGAGAAGGCGGAGCAGCAGGCTGAGGAGCGGGAGCCCGTCACCCAGCCGGGCGACATTTGGCAGATGGGAGAGCACCGGCTCATGTGCGGGGACGCCTCCGACGCTTCCGACGTTGGGATCCTTATGGCCGGATGTGAAGCGGACCTTATACTCACGGACCCGCCCTACAACGTAGATTACGAAGCAAAGGACAAGGCCCTGGAGTACAGCTATAAAAGGAACACCACCCGGACAAATAACGAGATTACTAACGACCGGATGGAGGAGGACGCTTTTTACGATTTTCTTCTGCAGGTATTTAGTAACTATTGCGACGTCGCAAAAGCCGGAGCGGCCTTTTACATTTTTCACGCCGACACGGAAGGGCTCGCTTTTCGCCAGGCTTTCCAGGAAGCGGGGCTTAAACTTCGGCAAGTTCTTATTTGGGAAAAGAATCAATTTGTTATAGGCCGCCAGGATTACCACTGGCGCCACGAGCCGGTCTTATACGGATGGAAGGAGGGCGCGGGCCATTACTTCATAGACGACCGGTCACAAGATACGGTTTTCATTGAGGATGATATAGACTTTAAGGCCATGAAAAAGGACGACCTGGTCGCATATATTGAGCAGATCCGGGAAGCGCTTATGGCCAGGACTTCCGTCCAGTTTGAAAAGAAACCGGCCCGGAGCGATATGCACCCGACCATGAAGCCGGTC
>JAETSR010000007.1 GCA_021769555.1 Clostridiaceae bacterium | reverse complement strand
CAGCCTATCAGAAAAATTTTGCATAAAAGGACACCTCCAAGTTAATTATACTTGTTATGCCACGCTTTGTGTAGCTCAAGCAACGATTTGAGGCAAAATTTTAGAAAAACCGCAAAAAGGGCTTGACAATGTTTCAAAACGAAACTATAATTGAACTATACGCTACAATCTGCACCGCAGCCAGAAAGGGGAGTCGATCATCATGAGGGTGAAAATGAAACAGCTCCGAGAAAGCATGGGGTTTACGCAGCGCACAATGGGAGAGGCAATCGGGATAGAGCGGAGCTACTACACCTTGATTGAAACCGGGGAACGCCAGCCGTCTCTGCGGGTGGCCTTGAAAATAAAGCAGGTGCTCGGGTACTACGGGGACGATATATTCGACAATACGACGCCAGACACCGTGATATCCAAAGGCAGGCCAAGCAGGAGGAGATAATTTTTTATACCCTTTTAAGATTCGATTCGAGGCAATAGCGCAAAGACAACAGGTGATATTGTTTCAATTCGCGTCGATAGATTGCTTACCTTGTCTTTATTTTACCGCAAAAGGAGGTGAAAATAAATGCCGAGAGAAGCTACTAAAGCCCGGGGTAATGGGTACTTTGAAGCACGAATGCGGGCAGCAAAGTGGAACGATAAGCTCTTGACAAGAGCAGGAGCCGCAGAAATGCTCCCGGGGGTAACAGAGGATAGCCTCAAAAGGTACGAGCTGGCAATAAACCGTCCGCCCAACATCGTGGTAGCCATGATGGCCGACGCCTACAACGCACCGGAGCTGAGAGCGTGGTACTGCGCCAACGAGTGTCCGCTAGGCAAAGATTGCCGGGAGGTGCCAGAAATGCCGCCGGAACGCGTTCTTATCCGGCTGCAAAACGCGAAAAACGGAGTTGACACAGTAGCCGCCAGCCTCTCAGAAATACTTGACGACGGGGTTGTTGACGAGGGGGAGGCAAAACAGCTACCCCAGCTTAGAGACGAGCTGTTAGAAGTCCGGCGGCGAATGGACGAGGCACTGGCGGTACTCGAAAAGCTGCAAAACGCACCTTCCGCCGAATAGGGACAGCCTTTTCGAGAATAGAAATCCAGAAAGGAGGCGGATAGCATGGCCGACGCAGAGCAGGCTCCCCACATTGTCAGAGACTTTATGGTGGGTAATACCCGAATCAAGATAGCCGACAACTATTGCCGGGACAAAACCCCAGAGGACGTGCAAAGGATTCTCAAAAAGATTGCCAGAGACGCCCAGGCAGCCATAACGGCGGCGGCTTTCAGAGACGAGGAGTAGCAGTACATATCTGGCGTATTTGCGCGGTGCATTGCGCCGGAGTACAGGGCGGACAAGCCGTCCACAAAAAGAAAAGCCGCACCATGGCGGCAAGGGGAGTTTCAATATGGCATACACCAGAGAAGACTACATTCTGTTCGGAGCAGCAATTATATCGTTCCTGGCAGTCCTGGTAATTATCGGCATAATTGTCGATTGGGAGGAGAGCTGCAAAACCGCTGAGGCGGTTATCACTTGGGTATTTCTCCTGATTGTCTCCATTCCCATCATGACAGTTTATCGCTTCTCCATGTGGAGGGAGCGACAGAGGAAAAAGCACGAATACATCCCCTGGCAGCCATGCAAGCCTAGGAGGATAGAGTACGTTGACCGGACAGAGGAATTTGAAAAACTAGCAGAAAGGAGCAAGAGCGCATGACGGCGTACAAAGAAGACGCTCTACCAATGACAGACCAAGAAATTGCTCAAAGCTACCGCGAGGCAAAGAACCCGGCGTATCAGGTTGAAATAATCGCGCAGCTCTGCGGGGTAGAGCGAGAAGTGATTCTCGACGCACTGGAACGTCAAGGTGTCCGAACCGCCTGCAAACGGCGTCCTGGGGCCGCCAGAAAAGTCAATTACATCCTAGTGGCGGAGCTTTATGGTCGCGGGGCAAACGACAACGAAATCGCACGACAGCTTGGCCTCTCCCCCTGTACCGTTAATAACTGGAGAAACGAAAGGGGGCTGCCACCACATCGAAAGCATAGTGTTCCGCGAAGCAGAAAGGGTGTTGCGAAATGACGGTCATGCCACAAGCTCAGGACTTTGCCCGTAGAAAACTCGCACACATTATTGAGCGAGAGGGCGACTGTGGCGGGGCCCGCAGGGAGCCGTGGTACTTAGAGCAGCTTATTCAAGAGGCAGCCCGGGAGCTCGACTTTGCACAGCTTACCCAGGAGGCTGCAGGAATACTTGAGCAAAACATACAGCAATCAGGGGTAAAAGAAAGGCAGCCCACGTCGCACAACGTGAACCGCCAAGATGAAAATAATCTGTACCCCTATTGTACCACACAAATTCTGAAATTGCAATAGGAGGGCAAAAAATGGCAAAAGAATTAGCAATCACACCTAAAGGGAATGCGCTGCAAATAACGCAGCAGTACCCAGCAGACCGGTACAATCTGCTTGTGCCTATGCAGACCGTGGCGGAGATTGCCGACATCCACAAGCCCGTGATGAACGCAGTACAGATTTCCACCAACCTCGCGGACAAGGAAATCTACGAGCAGGAGAAAGCCAAGAGCGCCTGGACGGACAGGAACGGCAACCGGCACCCGGCCACCCCTGCAGGCTACGCCCTCACCAAGAAGGGCCTTAACAAGCTCATGCGGGCGGCGGGCATTAAGATTTTGGGGACACGCCCCATCATCCCATCCACCTGCCAGAAGTGCGCAGAGGTCAACAGGAGCATTGGCCGCCCGGTCAACTGCGGAGCCTGCGGTAACAAGGATGTGAAATTCGAGGCCCGCATTTCCGTCCCCCAGCTTACCGGGGAGAACATTGAAATCGTGGCGCACAAAGAAATCATCGTGCAGGACGTTACTGACGGCATGAGCGACGCGCAGCGCAAAGAGTTCCTAAAGTTTCGCAGTGAAATGTGCGAGACAAAGGCCATCAACCGGGCGCTCCGGGCGGCCATGCACATCAAGGGTACATATACCCTGCAGGAGCTGCAAAAGCCGTTTGTGGTGGCGTACCTTGTCCCGAACCTTGACAATGAGCTTGTAAAGCAGGAGGCCGTGAGGCATTTCTTCACATCGGCGCAGGAGCTTTACGGCGGCCACACATCGGACGCCCGCAAAGCCATCTTCATCGAGGACGACGTGGAGGAGGGCATGGAGTACGAGACGCCCAGCCAGCCGATTACGCAACCGGAAAACAAAGCCTACCAGCAGGCCCCGCAGGAGCCGCCCCGTGAGGTGCAGCAGCGCCAGCAGAGAACGGCAGAGGCTGCGCCGGACTTCGACCCGACCGTGTGTAGTGAGTGCGGCGCAAAGTGTAGCAACGGCGTGGTGAAGTACAGCCAAGAGCAGTACGGGCGGACGCTTTGCATGAGCTGTCAGAGAAAGCAGGGAGGTAATCAGTAATGGGTATTAGAGTATTGCACACAGGAGACCTTCACATCGGCAGCTTCCCCGGCCCGGAGGTCAACGGGGAGAACGCAAGGTATCACGACATTTGCCATTGCCTTGACGCCCTGGTAGCCGGAGCGCGAGAGCAGCAGCCGGGAATTGCCGTTATCGCCGGAGACATCTTCCATCAGGCCCGCGTATGGAGCGACCGGGGCCTCAAGGAGCAGCAGACGGCAGTGAAATTCCTCCGGGAGCTTTCTAGCATTTGCCCCGTAGTCGTCATGCGCGGCACTCCCAATCACGACAGCGAGCAGCAGTTTGAAATGCTCAAGACGGCTTTTGAGGACAACGGAGAAGTAAAAATCATCACGGAGCCGCAAGTAGTCAGGGTCTTTACGGGGGCTCATGGATGGGTACAAATCGCTTGCGTCCCCGGATTCGACCGGGGGTACTATCGGGCGCAGCACCCCGGCCTCTCTAAGGAGGAGGAGAACGAGGTATTCACAAAGGCCGTTGAGGACATCATTATCGGCCTAAAGACACAATGCGTCGCAGAGTATGGCCCGACAGTGCTGGTATCTCATTACACTATCACAGGGTGTAATATGGAGAGCGGGCAGACAGCATTTTTCAGTCAGTTTGAGCCCGTGGTCTACCCCTCCACCCTTGCGGCAGCAGACTTTGACCTCGTCTGTTTCGGCCATATCCACCGCCCGCAGCAGCTCGACGGCTGCAAGAACACGTTTTACTGCGGAGCCGTCTCCCAACTCAATTTCAACGACGAGGGGCAGGAGAGGGGCTACTACATCCACGAAATGGGCGACAACACCGACCCCGACTTTCCTCTGCCGGGAGACGACAAACTCAGGGAATGGCAGCGAGTGAAAAGCACATTCTATCCTCTCCCCTCACGGGAACACCTCACTATCTGGCTGAATGACGACGATGTAAGGCAGCTCAACGAGCTGGGGCCGGACCGGATAGTGGAAACGACAGATGGCGCAGAAGCCAGAGACAAAATCATCCGCGTCCTCTACAACTGCACCGACGAGCATAACAAGGCGTTCAACCACGGCACCCTCGAAAACTGGCTGCGGGACGTTGCAGGGGCCTTTTGGGTGCAGGAAATCACCCCGCAGAAAATCGCCATCACAGTAGACCGCCAGAGCATGGAAGCAGACGGCACCCCAGAGAATAACCTCGCGGACTATCTCACCGAGAAGGGCATGGAGCCCGAGCGGACGGGGGAACTGATAGAACTTGCCCGGCCTATCATAGCAGAGGCCACGGAAAAAGCTACGCAGGAGCGGCGTACCGGAGTATTTATGCCGGTCGAGATTGAAGTCAAGAACTACCGCAATTACCGCGAGGAGCGCTTTTCCTTTGACGACATTCGTTTCTGCACCATCAATGGCAGCAACGGCGTCGGCAAAAGCAGCTTGTTTATGGACGCCATGCTGGACGCACTCTATGAGGAGCCGCGAGAGGGCGAGCTTATCGGCTGGATATGTAACGACCCGGAGGCCCGGAGCGGGGCCATCAAGTTCACCTTCAAGCTGGGCGACCGGCTTTACCGTGTGACACGCACCCGGCAAAAGAGCGGAAAGGCTACGCTGAATATCGCGGAACAGGTCGAGGGCGAGTGGGTAGACCGCAGCAAAGAGAAGTTCAAGGACACACAGCAGGAGATCACCAACATCATCGGCATGGACAGCCTGACGCTCAAGGCTTGCGCCCTTATCATGCAAGACCAATACGGCCTCTTTTTGCAGGCAGACAAAGAGGCCCGCATGAACATTCTCGGCAGCATTTTGGGGCTGGGAATCTATGGAGGTATGGAGGAGCTGGCGGCAGAAAAGGCGACAGAGGCAAACCGCGACCTCCGGACACTCGCCGATACAATAGGGCACCTTCTGGACAGCCTGCCGAACCCGGAAAAGCTGACAGAGGACATTGAGGCCACGACAGAGCACCGCCAGCGGCTTGAGGAGCAGGTAAAGGAGAAAGAGACTAGCGTAGACAGCCTCAAGGTGCAGCTCAACACACAGATTGAGGCCGCAGGACGAGCTATCCGCCTCAATAACAAGCTCTCCTCTCTCACGGCCCAGATTGCCGCAAAAAGGGACGCTCAGACCACTCAGGCAGGATTGGTAGCAGCGGCAGACACCATCCTCTCACAGGAGCCCGACATACTCACCGGGATTCAGCAGTACAACCAGCTCCTTGAGCAGGAAAAGGAACTGATAAAGTCCAAGGCAGAATACGACAGCCTCATGGCGCAGCACAATCAAACCGCAACCAATATCGCCGCCTCAGAGCGCACCGCAACGGAAATGCGCCAGAAACGGGACAGGCTTATCGTTACAAAGATAAAACCCTTGCAGCAGGCCATTACACGGACGGAGGAACTTACCGAGAAACACAAGGAATATGAGGCAGCGGCCAGCAGGCTTGCGGAGCTGGAAAGCCTTGCGCCAGAATATGAGACGAAAAAGAACCACGCAAAGGCGGCAGCAGAGTATGCCGCCCAAGTCGACCGCGACTACGAAAAGTGGTCGTCAACATTTAGATACCAGATTTCCAGCCTGGAAAGCAAGGTATCTTTGCTGGAAAACAGCGGTTGCCCGAACTCTGAGAAGGCTACCTGCAAGTTCCTCGCAGACGCCCTCGCGGCAAAAGCCGAACTGCCAGAAAGAAAGGCAGAGTTTGAAAAACTGTCTCAGGAATATCAGAAAAACCGTCAAATCGCCTCAGACGCTCTCAAGGAGGCCCAAGAAGCGCTGGGCACCAGTTTATACCAGCCGGATAAAATCGAGGCTCTACGGGCCTCTCAGCGCCTCCTCGCTGTTTCAGAACGGGAGTACAGCAGACTTGAGGCGCAGAGAAACGAACTCGCACTCATGATGGAGCGTATCGCAGAGATTGACAAATCCATAACGGACACAGATATCCTCGCCGAACAAATGCGAGCCTCATTGACGGACATTGACAGGAAACTCTCCGCTGTCTCCGACGCAGACGTCAAGTACTCCCGACTGCGGCAAGAAATACTCATAGCCCAGCAATGGACAGTGAAAGAAAAGCAACTCCCCGCCGCCAGAGAGAAAAAGGAGGCGGCGGCCCAGCGCCTCCTCGAGTTGGACACTGAACTGCAAGACCTCGCAAAGGAATACGCTGAGGCGCAAGCTGAGTTGGCTCTTGAGCAGAGCAAGACCCTTGGCAGAGAGGAGTTGCAGTCGCGGGTCACCATTGCAGAAACCGAAATTCGGACGCTCCGGGCAGCAGTCGAGGAAACGTCGCTGCGGCTCGGTGGGTTGCAGGCCCAGCGCGAACAGGTAACCGCCAGCTTGGAGCAAGCCTCCGAACTGCAGCAGCAGGCAAACGAGCTCGGAGTCAAAGCTGCCGGGTACGAGGAGCTTAAAAAGGCGTTCTCGCAAGACGGTATACCCCACAATATCATCCGCAGTATTATACCGGTATTCGAGGCGACAGCTACCAACATCCTCGGCCAGATGTCACAGGGACACATGAGCGTGGAATTTGTCACCGAGAAGGTGCTCAAGAGCAACGCTAAAAAGGAGGTTACGACCCTTGACATCATCATCAACGACAGCGACACCGGACGCCTCCCCTACATGAGCAGGAGCGGCGGCGAGCGTGTCAAGGCGGCCTTATCGGTTATTCTGGCACTCTCTGAAATCAAGAGCAATAAGGCAGGGGTACAGCTTGGATTCTTATTCATCGACGAGCCCCCCTTCCTTGACAGCCCCGGAGTGCAGGCATATTGCGACGCCCTCGAGGCCATACAGCAGCGCTACAACGGGCTCAAGGTCATGGCTATTACCCACGACCCCGCCATGAAATCCAGATTCCCCCAGAGTGTGGACGTCGTGAAAACGCCAGAGGGCAGCAAGGTTATTTACGAATAAAAGGAATAGTCGGGTTTCCCGGGGGCCGCCCGCCCCCGGATAGGCCCGATAAAAGGAGGTGCCGGGAGTGCAAAGGGACGGATTCTTATTTTACCGCTCCTATTTTGAATCAATCCAACAGTTGGAGCCCGAGGACAGGCAGTTGATTTATGACGCTATCTGTCAATATGCCCTTTATGGGAAGGAGATTGAACTCTCGGGAGCGCCCGCAGCGATACTACTGCTTATAAAGCCCACTTTGGACGCGAGCCGAAAAAAGGCAGAAAATGGGCGAAAAGGCGGACAATCAAAAAGCAAACCGCAAGCAAACGACAAGCAAACAGAAAGCAAACCGGAACCAAAGCCCAAGCCCAAGCAAAGGCGGGCCAGCCAATTATCTGCGGAGCAGCTTTCGCTCTTTGAGAAATTCTATTCGGCATACCCCAAGAAAACCGACAGAGGCACAGCGGAAAGAGCGTGGGCGAAAATCAACCCGGATTCAGACATGACCGAAAAAATCGTTGAGGCGGTCGAAAAAGCCAAGCGATACGATAGCCGTTTTCGGGAGAAGCAATACATCCCGAACCCTGCAAGCTGGCTAAATGCTAAAGGGTACATGAACGAATACGGAACGGAAGGAGGGGACAGCCATGAGCAGGCTGACCCAAATAAACGAGGCCCAACCGACTGGCGAAATTTCAAGCCATCGGGAGGATTTAAGGGGACGGAATAATGTTGTGACCCCGAAACAAGCAGCAGAAAGAGGAATCCCCTGGACACGGGAGCCGCCAGAGGATAAGAAGTGTAAATTTTGCGGCCGGACGCTCGAGCATGAGGGACTGGTCTTCGCGGGCAGGGTTATTACTTGGAGGGCAGACCCGCGCCGCTGCACCTGCGAAAGGGCACAAGCCTATTGGGCGCGGCACGACAAGTTGGAGGCGGAGCGCAAGGAAACCGAGGCAGAGGAACAGCGCAGAGCCGCCCTGCAGCAACGTGTAGATAGGCTATTAGGCCGCAGCGGAATAAAAAAGCGCTTTCAGCGCCGCACTTTCCCCAATTTTATAACCGACACTCCCGGGCGCAAGAAAAACTATGAAATTGCCAAGGAATACGCCGACAATTTCATAGACCACCGAGAAAAAGGCGAGGGGCTGTACATAGAGGGCACAAACGGCACCGGCAAAACGCACCTTGCAGCCGCCATAGCCCTGCAGCTTATCAGTCAGGGCATACCGGTAATATGCAAGACATCAAACGACCTGCTGCTGGACATCAGAAAGTCATTCGACGATGAAGGAGGCAGCGAAGCCCAGGTGTTGGGGATATACAAGGCGGTCGATCTGCTTATTATTGACGACCTTGGAAAAGAGCGGTGCAGCGAGTGGAGCATGAGCACCCTCTACTCTATCCTCAATGACCGATACGAAGACATGAAGCCTACCATTGTCACCACCAACTACAACACGGACGACCTTGTGGAGGAGCTTACCCCAAAGGGAGCGGACAACACTAAGATAGTTGCCATTGTTAGCCGCCTCAAGGAGACAAGCACCGTTATGAGTATGGTGTGGGAAGACATCAGAGGCAGAGAGGAGACGCAGGAATGATTTCTGATAGAGAGCGGGAAAGCCGCGACTACTTATTCAAGCTCATGCGGGAGAACCCGGAGCTGCCTGTTATACCGTTCGTGGACGGCGAAATCGTCGCCGGAGACGATTTTGGGACATGGATGGGGAGCTGGGGTGTCTCCTGCACAGACGAATACCTCATTCCCCCGCAGGACTACGAACCCGTAATCTTCAAGAGCGACGACGACGTATTTGACACCTTAGAGAAAGTTCTCCCCGGAGAGGAGTTCGACGCACTGCCGGAGAGCGAGGAGGAGTGCCGGAAGATATACGACGCGCTCCCGTGGACAAAGGCCATCATCGTCAACATCGGCCTGCCGGATTAAGGGGGCGGCCATGAACAAGCAGCAGGACAGCGGGGTATTCACCATACCAGCCCGGCGCTGCAAGCGTTGCGGCGGCCTCCTTACCAGCGAACAGGCCATCAAGGACGGCTACGGGAGCTGCTGCCTGCGGAAAATGCGGCAGGAGGCGCGGGCAAAGGAGGAGGCAAAAAATCAGTGCAGCCTATTCGACAGAGAGGAGGAACAGGAGTGAACGAGCAGTACAGGGAGGTTTGCGAAAACCGGGATTGGAGCGTTACGGTATGCGACGACGGCACCGTGGAGCTTGAGAAATATTCTCCCGCCGGGGAGGACTTCATCGTTGCCGTTGGCGCGGAGAACTTCTTGGAAAATGTCAAAAAATACGCGGCGGACTTCAACCCGGACGAACACATCGAAATGTGGGTTATGGCCCGGCACAACGGAGCAAAAGGCGTACCCTCTATCCGCGAGCTGGTACACGACGCGGAGGCCATCGACAAAATGCTGCAAGAGCTGGCGGCGGCCTTGCAGGAGGCGGAGGACAGCGCAGCATGAGATACGAGAGACTTTCACAGGCGGAGAAAGCCCGCCACCCCTCTATCCACTACACCGGGAGCGTCCGGGGAATGAAGAAACAGGGCTTTTGGGGCAAGCACGACATCTGCGTGAGGTGCGGCCAGTACATCTACAACCTCTCAATGGTAATCGGCTGGCCGTGGCGACAGTGAGAGGAGGGAGCAGGAACGGCAGCGAACGTAAAGCGCCGCAGGCTAAAGGGAGGCCGCAGAGCCGCGTGGAGCGTATGTTCGGGGATTTCAAGGCCAGCAAAGAGGCGGAGCCGAAAAAGCCGGAGCCGCAGCGAGAGCCGGAGGCATACAAGGGCTTTCTGATTATCAGGTGCGAGCAGTGCGGAGAAATCAGAGCCTTTTGTGCCAAGACCCCCATCACCCGAAACACCTGCAAATGCGGCCACACGACGGAGCTGCACGGCCTCAAGCCGTTCCACCTCAAATGCAAATGCGGCAGCACGTTCAACTACAGAACGAACGTCACAGACAGCAAATTCGAGTGGCCGTGTCTGAACTGCGGCAGCCCGGTAGACTTGGAGCTGAACAGGCGCGGGGACACCTACGTCACCATTTCGGACTAAGGAGGCAGCTATGGAACTGAGAAAGATTTGCGAGGACACCAGCGACATGGGTATGTGGGAGCTGGCCCACAACTTCGTATTCATCAAGGACAAAGAGGCGTGGTACAGGGATTTCGAGCGGGAAGTCTCCGCCCTCAACCTCATGCGGGAGATCATCGGCAAGCACGGCGACCCGGAGCGCATTTCCGGGCTGAGCGACCAAGAGCTGAACGACACCCTCATGGACGACCTGCAATACGGCACGGACGACCTCGACGGCGTTTTTGCGACGCTCTACATGGCCCTCTGGGGAATGGCGGAGGTGCGCGGCTGGCTGAAACAGCACGAGGAGAGCGGCCTCCCGGCCATCAAGCGCCCGGAGGTGCTGCAAGAGGCCGTCGCCGCCTACGGCACCCATGCGCAGGTGGATATGGCAATCGAGGAAATGAGCGAGCTGACAAAGGCCCTCTGTAAAGAACGGCGCTGCGGGTTGGGGCAAGGCTCACGGGCGCAGGCCCACGCCAACATCATCGAGGAGATCGCGGACGTGATTATCATGCTGGCCCAGCTCCTTATCATTTTCGATAAGGATAGGGAAATCCAGAAAGAAACCGACTACAAGCTGAACCGGCTCGCGGAGAGGCTGGCGGCCGCAGGGAAAGAGGCCGGAGCGGACACAGCACAGGGAGGATTGCAGTCCGCGACGTGAGGAGGAACGTCATGTATAAAAACTCGGAGGGCTATCCAGACCCGACGGCGGGGACGGCCTACAGCAATATGCAGCGGGAACAGCGCCATCAGCAGGAGGCAGAACGCCTCACGGCGATTGGTAGGCTTATCCCGGTTCTGAAACAGACGGCAGAGCTGGCCGGGTTTGAGGTAGTAGGCCGGATAACTCTGCGAGACAAAGAGACGGGCCGGGAGTACAGATAGGAGGTGTTCCTGCTGGACGGGGAAATGCACATCAAGAACGAACAATTCCAGTATATCGCCCGTATCAGCCACGGGAAAGACAGCCTCAAAATGCTGGACGTTATCGTATCACGGGGCCTCCGGCTCGACAGGATTACCACCACAGACGTATGGGCCACCGACACCATACGGGGAGAGTACCCAGAAATGGTGAAATTCAAAGAGCGAGCAGACGATTACATCTGGCAGAAGTACCGCATAGAGGTTGAACACCTTTGCGCCATGAAAGGCGGCGAAAAAGTCACCTACGAAAAGCTGTTTTACCATATCCCGAAACGCAAACCCAAGAACGCGGGGGGGGGGTACTGTCAACAGCAAGGGACAATCCTCGGATTTCCGACGCTCTGGGGGCCGTGGTGCCAGTCCGACCTCAAGAGGAACGCGGGCAGGCAGGCCGCAAGGGTTTCCTGCACAAGTCGGGAGCTGGTGCAAAAAGCTCAAAATCGACTACCTACAGATTTTCCGCCAGCCCCATCACGAGGGGCGGTACAAATATCGTGGAATACCTCGGCATAGCGGCAGACGAGCCTAAACGGTTTGGACAGCTTACCGACAGAAAACGCGCACCCCTCGTTGAGTTTGGAATTGAGGAGGAGCTGTGCGGCCTCTACTGCCAGTACGAGGGCATACTCGCTCCAAGTTATGAGACGAGCTGCCGGGACGGTTGTTGGATGTGCCACAATCAAGGTGTAAATCAACTTAGGCAACTGCGGCGCAATCACCCGGAGCTATGGGCGATATTGCTGAAATGGGACGCAGACAGCCCGGTGTGTTTCAAGGCGAACGGCCACACGGTACATGACTATGACCGCCGTTTCCAGATGGAGGACGAACGGCTACTCATACCGGGCGACCCGAAATTCAAGTGGGCAATGCTTGACGGCGAGTATCAACTAAAACTTTTTTAACAGGAGGAAAAGAAAATGGCACAGGTAAAAATCAAGGTCGGAGCAATCGAGTTTACGGTCAACGGCGGCGCGGAGGTTATCGCGCAGGAGAGGGAGGCATTTACTGATTACCTCAAGCACAAGATGGGCGAGGACATTCTTGCCGCCAAGCGGTGGCGGCGTGAAATGCGGACGCAGCAGCGCCCGGAGCCGGATGGCACCATGAACGCCCGGCGTGTCCTCCCCTACAAAGTCACCCCGGAGACGCTGAGAGCAGCCATCAAGGAGGGCCGTTTGGACGGGATTATCAAGCCTTTCGATGAAATCGACATTCCCATCGACACGGGCGGAACCGTTACGGCGGTTTGCGGTTACAGTGACAGTTGTGCAGCCCGGTTTGTGTTCAAAGACTGCTGGGACGAGGCAGTGATGAACGACGAGGCCACCAACAAAGGCGGCTATTTCAAGAGTAAGGGCCGGGCGCACGTCCTTGTGGACATTTTGCCCCATATCGCGCAGGAGTGGCGGGCCATCTTCAAGCCGCGCCAGATGGCGGAGGTTATCGACGGAGAAACGGTGGAGTACGCAGACCCCCTCTGGCTCCCCTCTGCCACCGATGTGTTCGGCCCCTCGGAGAAGGGCTACTGGAAAGACATCGACGACAGTTTCCAGCTCGAAATCTTCAAGCGGGAGCGCGACCGGGTGAAAGAGTGCGGGGACAACGGGACGTACCCCTACTGGCTCCGCTCCGTCTATGCGACGGACGCGACGCGCTTTAGGCTCGTCTATACCGATGGCGGCTACAGCAGCAACAACGCCTACTACTCGAATGGGTTTGCGCCGGGCTTTGACATCTAATCGAAAATCGAGACAATCCCCGGAGCGAAAGCTCCGGGGAGAAAGGAGGGGAAAGAGTGGAAAAGCGGGTGATAGACGTAGCTTGCGGCAGCAAAATGTTCTGGTTTGACAAAGACAACCCGGACGTGGAATTTTGCGACAAGCGAGCGATAGAGCGCCGGGAGTATTATCCGGGGCGATATATCGAGATTTCGCCAGACACGGTATGCGACTTTACCGCGCTCCCGTTCCCGGACGGCACATATAAATTGGCCGTCTTTGACCCGCCACACCTCAAGCGGGCGGGAGAGCATTCTTGGACTGCTATGAAATATGGCGTACTCAAAGGGGACTGGAAAGAAATGCTCCGAAAGGGGTTTGCGGAGTGCTTTCGAGTTTTGGACGACGACGGGGTGCTTATTTTCAAGTGGTCGGAGATACAGGTGCCTTTGCGGGAGATACTTCCCCTCTCCCCCTATCCGCCCCTATTCGGAAACAGGAGCGGGAAGAACAACAGCACACATTGGCTCTGCTTTATGAAACCGCAGAGCAGAAAGGAGCCATGACAATGCAGAAAAGCAACATCGAATGGTGCGACAGCACATGGAACCCTGTCACGGGCTGCAAGCATGGATGTGAGTATTGCTACGCCCGGCGGATTGCCGCCCGGTTTGGCGGATATGACAGCAGCGACGGTAGCGTCACGACGCGAAACCCGCTCCCCCGCGCTGAACTTCACCAGCCCCTTACCATCACCCGGCAGAGCGGGAAAACGGTCAACTCTCCATTCCCCTTTGGATTTGAGCCGACGCTCCATCACTACAGGCTGGACGAGCCGCAGCACCGCAGGGAGCCGCAGACCATTTTCGTGTGCAGTATGGCCGACCTTTTCGGCCCGTGGGTGCCGACCCGCTGGATAGTGGAGGTGCTGGACGCTTGCGAGGCGGCCCCGCAGCACCGCTATATGTTCCTCACCAAGAACCCCCAGAGGTACGCCCAGCTCGACAGGCTGGCCCTCCTCCCTCGCCGGGATAACTTCTGGTATGGCAGCACGATCACCAACAGGAACAGCCGGAGATTTAACGGGACAATCAGCCTCAACACGTTTTTGAGCATAGAACCCCTGCACGAATGCTTGGACGCAGGCCTCGGCAGTTTCGGCGGCGACCGCCTTATCATCATCGGAGCGGAGACGGGGAACCGGGCCGGAAAGATCACCCCGGAGAAAGCGTGGGTGGACAATATCTGCGAGGCGGCAGACCTCACCCATGCGGCGGTCTTTATGAAAGACAGTCTCAAGCCCATCGTTGGAAAGGCGAATATGCGCCGGGAGCTGCCTTGGGAGAAAGGGGCGCAGCAGGTATGACGCTCAAGGAGATTATCGACGGGCTGAACGAGCTTATTTTAGACCGGGAGAGTTTCATCGAGAAAGACGACCCGGACAGCATTTTCGTTCACGACGCAGAGGTCTTGCGGGAGGCGGTCAAAATCCTGCAAGCGGTAGAGAGCAAGGAAAAGGAGCAGATCATGAGCAAAGACGAGTTCCGGCAGTGGATTTACGATAACTACAACGTCCCCGGCGACAACTGCACACTGGCCCCGGCCATGCTGGACGGCATACTTGACTATGCGGAGGGCATGGAGCCGGAGGAGCAGTACAGTTTCCTCTGCACTATGTTCCCCAGCTTGCCGGAGAGCATTCTCCGCCGGGTGGAATACTGAGGAGGCGGGCATGGAAAGAAGAAAAATACCAAGCAAAGAGCGATACCAGATTTATGCCAAATACAACGGCAGGTGCGCGTACTGCGGTCAGCCCATCACCTACAAGGAAATGCAGGTAGACCACAGAGAGCCGCTGGCAAAAGGTGGAGCGGACACCGAGGAAAACTATATGCCCGCCTGTCGGATGTGCAATCACTACAAGCACACCCTTACCGTTGAGGATTTCCGCAAGCAAATCGGTCTTTTGTGCGATAGGCTTCGAGCGCGGACTTACATCTATAATCTCGCACTGAGACATGGGCGAATAACAGAAAACTGCGACCCCGTGATATTCTATTTCGAGAAGGAGGCACCCCGTGACAATTAAGGATTTCAAGGTCGGGCAGACCGTTTTCATTATGGGAGACGGCCGTACCCAGAGGGACAAATTCAGTACAACGACAGCAGAGGTAGTGAAAATTGGCAGGAAATACGTCACTATCAGTGGAAATTGGGGCCGACAGTTCGAGGAGACTTCCACCAGCAGGCCCTACCTCGTCGAGCACACAGAATATGGAGCGCCCAAGTTCTTGTTCCCATCGAAAGAGGCGGTGGATGAATACTGCGAGCGGGAGGAGCTGAAAACGTGGGTACGGACAGCGACGGGCTGGGAGAAAATCGACCGCTACACGCTCCATCAGCTTCGGGCCGTAAGGGATATTCTTGAGCTAACCGCAGGAATGGAGGACTGATTATGATTGAACTGCCGAAAGAGGAATACATTACAGAGGTGCGCAACGGCACAACCTACCATTTTTGTACCCTCCGACAGATGGTTCTTCACACCATCGGCCTGGACTATAGACGGCCATACACCCGCCATGGGAGAAAGTTCTACAGGCCGTACAGAAATTACTTCACGACTGGCCGGAAAAGCGCAACATTCCGTCCACTGGTAGAGGCGGGGTACATGACCGAGATTGCCATGCCGCTCGCTACTGACGGCACAGAGGGCCACTGCTACATCCTGACACGTGCAGGGTTGGACTGGCTTGGAGAACAAATCGGCGTGAAAATTTATGACAAAGAATGAGAGGTATACCATGAGCAGAAAGAAGAACTGTAGACGCACCCCAGCAGAGCAGGCTATTCACGAGGAGGCTGTGCGGCTTCGGAAAATGACGGACAAGCAGCTCGTCGAGCAGTTTCACCGGGCAGCCGATAGCAGCATGGCTCCTAAGGGCCATCAAGTTCCGCAGGAGCCATCCGAAAACCCGGGTCAGGAAAACACCCGCTCAAGCCTTGAAAGGCTCCTCACGGCGCTCTCAGAGGGCAAATGCAAGGGCATAAAAGGGGCAACCGTGTACAAGCTCACGAAATTTGCCTCAGAAATGGGGCTGCTATGAGAACCGGGGCCCAGCATTACCAGGCAATCGTAACCGGGCGGCGCAGTAAAATTGCCGGTAATTATTGGGAGGAGGTTATCGAGGCAAGCTGCCGTTATTACAGCCAGAAGGGTATTGCCGAAATCGAGAAGACCCCGGAGCCTATGAGGCCACTGAGCAGCCGGAACAAAAAGGGCCAATTCCTCGCCTGCTTCACCAAGCAAGCACAGCCCGACTACAAAGGAACCCTTGCAGGCGGGAGGGCCATTGTATTTGAGGCCAAGCATACGGGCGGCGATAGACTGCTGCGCACTGTAATAAGCGTGGAGCAGGAGAAATGCCTCAACCGGCATTTGGAGCTAGGTGCAGCCTGTTATGTGCTGGTGTCCTTCCGGTTTACCCGCTTTTTCAGAATCCCGTGGGCAGTTTTTCGGGATATGAAAGACCACTTTGGGCGAAAATACATAACTCCCTCCGATGTTCCAGAGTATGAAATCAAGGTTGAGGGAGGGGTACTACACTTTTTGCGGGGAATAGGCCAGTATTTGAGGAGCTACCCAGAAACAAAATTGTGTACAGATGGAAAGAGCGAGCCCTAACGCTAAATTATACAGCAAAGGAGAGGACACCTATGGGAAACAGCAATCTGGACATCCAGAAAATGATTGAGGCGGCGGTTTTGGCCGCCTATGAAGCAGGGGTTAAAGGAGTAGATGAAAAAATCCAGGCGGCTGTCAATCTGGCTATTCCCATAGCCGTAAAAATCGGCGCTGAGGTAGGCGCGGAAATCGGGGCTAGGACGGGAGCCGAGCATGGGGCAAAAGCTATGCGCAGGGTAATTGAACGGGAGAGTAAAAGCTACCGCAAGGCTCAGTATGACTGGAAGTATCACAACACCAAGCTCCTAATTCGGAACTACCGCAGGCTAAACGAATACTACCAAAACGCTGTATTCAGCACCGAGGCGGCAGAGGAGGTCGATGTGGACTTTGCGGACATCATGCGTAGCATGGGGAGACCAACTGACGAGGAGATATTCGTTGAGAGCATACAGCAAAACTACATCACCACCAGAATCATTATGACCCATGTTAAAAGAATGCTTGAGTGCTACCGCCTAAAATGTACGAGTTCAGACAAAGAGGAGGAGCAGCGGCATTGGAGAATACTCAACGGCCTTTACCTTTCAGACGTTCCCCAAAGCGCAGAGGAGCTTGCCCAGCAGGAGGGCATAGACAAGCGTACCGTCTACCGGGATATTGACACCAGCGCCGCTGAGCTCACCGTCCTCTTTTTCGGGGTTTGGGGCATAGACAACCTATGATTCAAAACGTGTCAAAAAGTCGCCATTGACACAGCACAGCCCCTTATGATACAATATAAAATGTAAATTTATGATTGTAAATGCGCCGCTCAATGGGGAACCCCATGGGGCGGTGCTTTTTTACGAAAATTTCCGACGCGAAACGAAACGGGAGGAGGCTGCCATGAGGATTGTTTTCGATTTAGACGACACGATAAGCGTCCATTACAATAGGGATTTTGCAAATGCAGTTCCCGTTATGGAAACAGTCGAAAAGATAAGAAAACTCAAAGGGGACGGCTGCGAGATTTACATATACAGCGCACGAGGGCAAAATTCATGCAAGGGAGATTTAGCCCTCATAGAGAAACGAAACAGGGAGCAGATAGAGGATTGGCTTGAAAAGCACAATGTACCGTATGACAGGCTGATATTTGGTAAACCGCTTGGAGACCTCTATGTGGACGACAAAGGAATCTCCCTTGCAGAGTTCTTGCGCGGTGAATACGGTATGCTTAAAGGCAATAGTGGCTCGGGGGTTTACCGGGCAGGAAACAGTGTAATCAAGAAATGCAGAGACGCAAGGCAGCAGGCGGACTGGTACGCAAAGGCGCAGGAAATTGGAATAAAGACCCCGAAAGTCTTTTCAGTAGTGCTTGATACGATAAGTTTAGAGTACCTAAACGGCGAAGCAGGCAACAAAAAGAAACTTGGCAAGGCGGAATTGGGACAAATTGTATCACAAATTATGTTAATGAGCCTATACAGAGCAGCTACGCCGTTCGACGCACACGGGTATATTTCTTTTACAAAAAAGAGGCTTGCGCTTGCAGGCTGGGAGTGTTGCTTCGAAAAGCTTTTGGCGTACCTAAAAGAGAATGCAGATGTATTTAGAAAAAACAGCACGTTCAGCCACGGAGACCTGTCCCTGTCGAACACCATTTTTTCCGAAAATGGATTATATCTTATCGACCCAAGCGCACGGACAGAATACAGCACATTTTTGAACGACTTCGCAAAACTGAGATTTTCACTCGACGGAGGAGAGCAGCTTCTACACGGAGGAGAGAGGCCAAATAATTACGACGCACGGCTATCGGAGTTATCCGAGATACTGACTGAAAACAATTTGAGTGGAATTACAAAGGCAATGGAGGCTGTACACTGGATTCGTATGCTTGGTTATTTTGAGAGGGACGAGGATAGGAAAACGATATGGAGAAAGGCAAAAGAACTGGAGGCAGAGATATGAGGATTGGCTTTACATCAGTGGTAGGCGACCTTATGCACGCCGGACACGCCTTAATGCTCGACGAGTGCAAGAGACATTGTGATTATCTCTATGTCGGAATAATAACAGACCCTACAAAAGACAGGGCGTGGAAAAACAAACCTGTACAGTCCCTTTTCGAGAGATATACACAACTTGTTTGTCACAGATCGGTTGACGAGGTTGTTCCGCTTGAAAGCGAGGCGGATTTAGATTTGGCATTGAGGTCATTGCCAATAGATATAAGGTTTGTGGGTGAGGATTACAAAGGAAAAGATTTCACGGGGAAAGCAACGTGCGGAGAGCTTGGGATAGAAATATTTTACAACCGGAGGGCGCACGGGTTAAGCTCAACAGAGCTGCGGAGGAGAATTGAAAATGGAGAAATTCATAATTGCGATACCGTCATATCAGAGGGCGGAGACGCAAGGAACACTTAAATATCTGTCCGATATGGGAGTTGAAAAAGACAGGGTTTTTATCTTTGTCCAGACGGAGCAGGATTACGAGAAGTACCAGAGGTACGTGGATAAGTGTGGCGTTATTTATGCGAAAGCAGATGGGATAGCTAAGGCAAGGAATAACATCTTGCGTCACTTCAAAGGCGTTCACGACATTTTCATGTTGGACGACGACGTAAACTATATCGGACAGCTTAAAGGGGACACAATCAAACCGATATCTGATAAAGAGACGTTTGATAGGACAATAGGAAAATGTTTTGAACAGGCAAGGCGAGCAGCAGCTCCGTTGTGGGGAGTTTACCCTGTAAACAACGCCTTTTTCATGCAGAGAAGCATAAGCACGAAAGTAACAGTAAATACGGCTGTTGGTTTTCCTAAAGGACAAATACTCACATTCAACGAAACATTCTCGGCAAAAGAGGACATAGAACTGTGTGCAAGGGTTTTGAACAACGGAAAGCCAATACTGCGGTATAATTTTTTGTCCGTAAACGCAAAACATAGAACAAACGCCGGAGGCTGTTTCGAAGCATGGCACTCAACGGCGCACACGAAAACGGTCGCAAGGCTGTGCAGAATGTACCCGGATATTTTGGCACCAAACAGCAGAAAAGCAAATGAAGTCCGCATGGTGCTGAAAGACAAGAAAATACATTTAGGGAAATCTTAGTGAACATAGCATAAGACCTAAAAAGGAGAAAGGTGGCGGAGAAAATTGAAAACAGCCATTTTGAAGCTTAAAGACATTCGCCCGGCGGCGTACAATCCCAGAGTAACGCTGCAACCCGGGGATAAAGAGTATGAGGCTCTTAAAAACTCCATGGAGCGCTTTGGCGTCGCGGAACCTCTTGTTGTGAACGAGACCACGGGCAACCTCGTGAGCGGCCACCAGCGCCTCAATGTTCTCAAGGCCAGCGGCGTCACAGAGGTTGAGGTCGTCTTAATCGAGGTGGACGAGGAGCAAGAAAAGCTCCTCAACGTGGCCTTAAACAAGGTAGACGGCGAATGGGACTACCGGAAACTCGAGGCTCTGTTCAGCGAGTTTGAGCCCGAAGACATAAAATTCACCGGATTCTCGGCGGAGGAACTGGACAACCTTTTTGACACCGGCCTCCCCGCCGACGACGACAACAATCAGGAGGACGGCAGCGCCGCAGAGGACACTCCGCCGGATGAAGACGATGAAGAACCCGCAGAGGCACCCGAAAAGCCTGCGGCCCTCAAGGAGTTCAACATATTCCTCTCCTTCCCCACTAAGGAGCTTGCAGAAAAGTGGCTGCACGACCGGGGAGTTGAGGCAGAATACGGGAGCGCCGCAAGGAATATCACTATCAGGATGGAGGGACTTGACTATGGTACAAGATATTAAGGTGGAGCAGCTTAACGAGGCTGCTTACAACCCCAGAATCTCCCTGGAACCGGGTATGCCCGAGTGGGAAAAGCTGCGCAACAGCATTGTGCAGTTCGGTAACGTGGAGCCCATAGTCTGGAACAAGAGAACCGGCAATGTCGTCGGCGGGCACCAAAGGCTCAAGGTGTTGAAAAGCCTTGGCTATGAGACTGTCCCCTGCTCGATAGTAGACCTCCCAGAGGAGGAGGAAAAGCTTCTCAATGTCGCCCTCAACAAAATCAAGGGCCAGTGGGATTACGAAAAGCTCGAGGAGCTTCTTTCCGGTTATGACCGCGAGGTAGCGACCCTATCCGGCTTTTCCGAGGACGAGATTGCCGTCATTCTCGCAAGCAATGAGGATTTATGGGAGGATGAAGAAGATTACAGCGAGTGGGACGAAGATACTGAGGAAACGGTCGTCGGTGGCAGCTACGTCGTGACGCTGGTGTTCGCTAACGAGGATTTAGCGCGGGAGTGGGCCGCAGGGAATGGATTTGCCGACAAGATACACGAGGGCAGCAGCACTACGGTTATTCGCATTGAGGAATAAGGAGACGGCGCAATGGAGAAAAAGCCATTAAAGCAGGACTATAGCTCTCCCAGATGGAGCATGGAAATTCCGGACTGCTCCATGCCTATGAGCATGGACACCTACAGCAAATGCGCCTACAACTGCCTCTACTGCTTTTCTTATTTCCAAAAGAGCCATGTTGTAGAGGGATATCTTGACGGGCAGCCCAGGTGCGTGAATCCTCAGAAGGTTATAGCCCTCTTTGAGAACGCTATCAAAAACAATCGCCAAGGCGTCACCAAAAGCGAGCTGCAATTCTTCCCATATATCCAGAACCGGCGTATCATGCAGTGGGGCGGCCTCGCGGACGAGTTCGACGAATGGGAACGCAGGCATGGCGTGACCTTGGAGCTACTGCGTTACTTTGACAAGATAGACTATCCCCTATCATTCAGCACAAAGGCGGCGTGGTGGACTGAGGACGAGCGGTACATGACACTTTTCCGCAGGCATACCCACAACTGGCACGTCAAAATATCCATCATCACCGCCGACAAGGAAAAGGCCAGGAGGATTGAAAAGGGTGTTCCCTCCCCGGAGGAGAGAATAGCAGCTATAAAGAGGCTCGCAGACATAGGCGTACACGTTACGCTCCGGCTCCGGCCTTTTATCATAGGCGTGTCCTCCGACTTCAAGCAGCTTATCAGCATGGCAAAAGAGGCAGGAGCCGACAGTGTTACCACAGAGTTTTTCTGCATGGAGGCCAGAGCGGACGACAACCTCAAAAAGAGGTACGCCGAAATGAGCAAAGTTTGCGGCTTCGACATCCACAAATATTACATGGAGAACAGCAAGCAGCATGGGTACAAAAGGCTGAACAGAGCAATCAAGGCCCCCATCATCCATGAAATGCGGGAGTACGTCCACAGCCTTGGTATGCGTTTCCACGTCAGCGACGCATTTTGCCGCGAGTGTAACGACGCTTGCAACTGCTGCGGCGTCCCCCCGGAGTGGGGCGTCAGCCAGCAGGGCAATATAGGGCAGGCGATAATAACAGCCAGAGAGAAAGGGGAGGTACACTTCTCTGACATCCAAGAGGGCATAGACCGCTACTTTTCCTTCCCCTGGTGCGGAGCAGCCGGTTACAACACCGGCAGCAATAAGGCCCGAGCCCTCAACTACGACACTACTATGGCGCAGTTCCTCCGGGATAACTGGAACACCCCCAGCAAGGGTACCAGCCCAGCCAAAGGCTATGGAGGAATCCTACGGCCCATAGGGAGAGACGCAAACGGCGACATAGTATATAAATTTGCGCTAAAAGGAGAGGGGGGAAATGGCGAGACAAAGTAAGACTGAAAAGCCCTGGGAGCGCCAGCCAAAGGAGAGCCCACCGGCCTATGAGGCGTTTTACCTCTACCTTGAAATGGGCTCTGAGCGCAGTTTACGGAAAGTTGCGCAAAAGTTAGGCAAAAGCAACACTTTGATAAGCCGGTGGAGCAGCACATGGAACTGGCAGCAGAGGAGCCGTGAATACGATACAGAGCTGCAGCGGAAAGAGTTCGCAGCCAAACAGCAGGAAATCAAGAAAGCGCGGGAACGGCAGCTTAAAACCGCCGTTTTCCTGCAAAAAAAGGCCGTCGAGGCCTTGAACAATCTGGACATAGAAGACATGGAGCCCAAAGACATTCTGCGATTTATCACTGAGGGTATACGCCTCGAAAGGGAAGTACAAAAAGACGAGGCCGCAGCAGCCCCCAGGGACGACACGCAGACATCTAGTCTGGCAGAGACCATAGTATCAGCATACAAGAGGCGGATGGGAGAGTAAACCTGATGGACGAGGAGGCCGTATTTTACTACGCCGAGCACCCGGTGGAGTTTGTGGAGGACATCATAGGGGCCACCCCAGACCAAGACCAAGCGAGAATTCTCCGTAGCGTGGCCGCCAATCCCATGACGACCGTGAGGAGCGGCCACGGCGTCGGAAAGAGCGCAGTCGAGGCATGGACGATAATTTGGTTTTTGGCAACCCGCCCATTTCCAAAGATACCCTGCACCGCCCCGACGCAACACCAGCTATTCGACATCCTCTGGGCTGAGGTCAGCAAGTGGATGCGTAGCAATCCGGCCCTTGCCAATGAGCTGGTATGGACCAAAGAGAAGGTCTATATGAAAGGGTACCCGGAGGAATGGTTTGCCGTCGCCCGAACGGCCAGCAAGCCCGACGCACTCCAAGGTTTTCATGCGGAAGACCTTTTATTTATCATCGACGAGGCCAGCGGCGTGGCAGACAGCATATTCGAGCCCGTTCTGGGCGCACTATCCACGCCAGGGGCCAGACTGCTTATGTGCGGGAACCCTACGCAGCTTTCGGGATTCTTCTACGACAGCCATAACAAGAACCGCGCCAACTACGCTAGATTTCACATAGATGGCAGGAAAAGCGCCCGGGTGCCGCAAGATTTTGTCAACACCATCATCCAGATGTACGGGGAAGACAGCGACGTGTTCCGCGTCCGTGTCGCCGGGGAGTTTCCCTTGCAGGAAGACGATATATTTATCCCAATATCTCTGGTGGAACGGTCAATCCACACGGAATATGTCCCCCGCCCGGAGCCGCACCTCGTACATATTGGGTGCGACGTCGCCCGGTTCGGAGACGACAAGACCGTTATCGGCTACAAGGTAGACGAGCAGGCCCAATTCCACAAAAAGCGCCAGGGGCAGGACACCATGAAGACCGCAGACGACATTATCCTGCTCGGAGAGGAGCTAGTGCGGCGCTACAAGCTCACCAGCCCCATACCGGTTAAGGTAGACGACGGGGGCGTGGGTGGAGGCGTCGTTGACCGCCTCCGACAGGTCAAGAGAGGTGACCCGGAGCGTTTCTGGTGGCTTGAGGTATACCCGGTCAAGTTCGGCCAGCGAATCAAGCACAAATATTACCACGACAGCACCACCTACATGATGTCGGTGGTAAAGAAGCTCCTGCAGCCCTTCGACGAGGAGGGCAATAAAAAGCCAGTAGAGCTCATACTGCCGGACGACGACGACCTGGTGGCCCAGCTTTCCGGGCGCAAGTACGAGCTCACAGAGGCCAGCAAGATAAAAATAGAGAGCAAGAAAGAGGTAAAGAAGCGCGGGCAGCCCTCCCCTGACGAGGCCGACTGTGTTTTGCTTCTCTGCTTGCCAGTAAAACCGCCAAAAAGCAAAGGGGTGAAAAAGAGTGCCTAAAGCCAAAGCAGCTATGCAGGTACGAGTTATCAAGGAGAGGCAGCAGGCCCCCGTACAGAAAGCAGAAACTCCAACCCAAATCACCACTCAGGAGGCACGCAACGCAGGGGATTGGATAACCCCCGTAAACGATATGCTGGGGCTTGAAGCATTGGTGGAGAATAGCACCATCCTTCCCCAGTGCATACGGGCCTATAAGAACAATATTGCCGGGTTTGGTATCGGCGTAAGATACATAGAGGACGTCGAGGAAACGCCGGAAATGGCCGCAGAGTTCCAGAGGGCCCAGGAGATTATCGAGCTGTTGAACATCGAGCAGGACACCAAAGAGGTGTTTGAGGACATCATCGAAGCCCGGGAGACATACGGCATTTCTTACATTGAGGTTATACGCAATGCGATAGGAGAGGTCACCCAGATTGAATTTCTCAAAGAGACCCCCAGTATACAAAAGACCCGGCCTTTAGAGCCCTATGTCTCCACCACATACTATCATCACGGCCAAGCTCAGGTCTTCCAAAAGAAATTCTGCAAGTATAAGCAGGATGTAGGCGGGAAGACCGTCTATTTTAGGGAGTTTGGCGACCCTCGCATTATGGATATGCGGGATGGCAAGTACCTGGAAGACGGGCAGACGCTGGAATTAACATATCAGGCAAACGAGATTATGGAGTTTGCTATCGGCACTAAGCCATACGGCACCGTCCGCTGGATAGGCCAGATTCTCGGTGTAGACGGCAGCCGGAGGGCTGAAAACCTCAATAACAACTACTTCCGGAACGGGAGACACACGCCGCTGCTCATTATGGTAGAGGGCGGAACCCTCACCGACGAGAGCTACGAGAAACTACAGCACTACATGGACGAAATCAAAGGAGAGGCCGGACAACACGCTTTTATCATTCTGGAAACAGAGGCGACCGACGCCCGGACAGACTTTGACCAGCAGGACAAGCCAAAGGTCGAAATCAAAGACCTTGCAAGCATACTCCAAAAGGATGAACTTTTCCAAGGCTACCTGGACAATAACCGCCGAAAGGTACAGTCTGCTTTTCAGCTCCCAGACCTCTATGTGGGCTACACTACCGACTTTAACCGCGCAACAGCCCAGACAGCGCAGGAGGTCACAGAGGAGCAGGTATTCCAGCCTGAGCGCAGGAGCCTTGCCTGGGCGGTCAATAACCGGCTGCTGAATGGCTACCAGTTCAAGTATGTGGAGGCATACTTCCTCGAGCCGGACATCAGCAACCCGGACGACCTCGTGAAAATTCTTACCGTCTGTAACAACGCAGGCGGTCTTACACCCAACAAGGCCAAGCAGATTCTCCTGAGCGCTATTGGAGAGGTTTCCGAGGACTATCCAGAGGAGTGGGGAGACATCCCGCTGGCCTATAGCAAGAGCCAGAGCAGCGCGGGGTTGGACTTTGGAAACCTCACTATGAGCCTGCAGCAGCAGATTGAAAAGGCCGCCAGCAACCGGGACGACGCCGTAGTAGCCGTGATGAAAGAAGTAAAAAAACTCCTCCTAGATATTGACAAGGGGGAATAATTATGTGTTTGCAATGTGGGCCGCTCCTAAAAGCAATCGACGCATATATCCAAAAGGCCGACGACGACCTAGCGGATGTACTAGAGGCGGAAGGGTACGCCAAGCCTAAGAAGACCGTGAAATACGCCCAGGCGATTGAAGACGAGGTGGCAGAGGCCCTGGTAGCTGAAACCGACTATTTCCTCTCAGAGGCAGAAAAAGCGGTTGACCTAGAAACCTTCGCTGCTGATGTCTGGCCCAATGTCAAGATAAACGACGCAGCTAAAGAAAAGCTCACCACGGTCTTCACCGACAAGCTGGGGGAATTTCTCCCCGAGTACGTTGGGTACTACATCGAGAGAACCGACCGCGAGCTAAAACTTACGACCCTCTCCAAGCGCACCACGGCCTGGGTAAAATCGTGGAGTGAACAACTTGGAGACCTCATGCAGCTTAACAGTCACAAAGAAATAGAGGCTATCCTTGAGAAGGGACTGGAAAACGGCGACGGGATAGCAGAGTTTACCCGCGCTATTCTGGACAGCGGCATACGGGACGAATACTACAAGGCCCGGAGGGCCGCCCTTACAGAGGTGTTGCGGGCTCACAGTGTAGCCCAGCAGGAGGCATATATGCAGTCGCCTGTGGTCGTTGGGAAAATATGGCAGCACACGGGGGCATATAGGAATGAGCCTCGCCAGAATCACGTTGATATGGACGGCCAGTCTGTCCCGGTTGACAAGCCCTATGAGCTGGTGGGAGCAGATGGTACTACCTATTATCCCATGTACCCCCGCGACCCCAATCTACCACCAGAGGAGAGTATCAACTGCCACTGCAACTCCCAGCCGAAAGTCAGCGAGGAGATTCTTGGACTTTCCCTTGAGGAGCGCAAAAGGCTCCAGCAGGAGGCAATCGACGAAATGGACGACGAGTGGGAGAAAGAGCTGGACGCCAGAAACCGGGCCAAGGCAGGAATCGAGGAGGAATAAACCGTGATACAGATAAAGCAGGACGAACGTGGAGTAGCAACATCCTTAAAAATTGACGGGGTAGAGTTAGCTGCCTATGTTTCCGAGTTTTCCCTCAATCAAAAGGGTGGTGAAATCCCGGAGCTGCGGCTTACCATTCATGAGCCCAATATTGAAATTGAACTGCCGCAGGGTATCGTGATAATTGAGCGGGAAGACTGCCCGCTCAATAGCGCTCACGACCGCTAGAGTGCCACTCATGGCCTCAAACCGGTTACCAAGGAGAAACTATACCTAGCAAGTGCGAGGGCTTCTGACGGCCTCTCAGGACAATTTCGCGGCACCACGAAATTGATACACAAGGTAGAGAGCAGCGGAAACGCTGCTTTTTATATTTTCTCAAGACCCGCGAAAGGAGGTGAGAAGACACTTGAGAAAAAGAATGGAAAAGGCATATGAAATCACAGACGCGAAAATACAGTTTGTCTCCCTCGTTGACGCTGCCGCCAACCTCAGAAAATTTCTGGTGAAAAAGGCTGAGGATGGAAAAGCAGCGTTTACCACCTATGGGAGAATCGTCAAGGCCGACGCTGAAAGCCATTATGTTACCGGGATAGTGTACGAGCCAATGGCCGAAGACAGCCAGGGCAACTACATGACCGAGGAGGAAATCATCAAGGCAGCCTACTGGTACGCCAAAAACGGCGACAAGGTAGACCTGCAGCACAGTTTCGAGCCGCTGGAAGGAGCCTCCGTCGTCGAGACTTGGGTAGCCAAGGCAGACTTTGAAATCGAGGACGAGGCCATTCGGAAAGGCACATGGCTAATGACAGTAGAAGTCACCGACCCCGAAATCTGGGCTGGCATTGAGAAAGGCGACATTACCGGCTTTTCTATGGGCGGTATTGGAAATTACAGCGAGGAGGACGTGAACTTGGAAGACGTAAACAAACAGCAGGCCGGAGAAAAGAAAGGCTTGCTCAAACAGATTGCCACAGCACTGGGATTCAGCGTAGTGGAAAAGGGAACCGTTGCAGAGCTTTTCGCGGAGCGCAGCAAGGGTGACCTGTTTTGGGACGCTTTCTATTCCCTCCAGGAAACCCTACAGCACTACGACCCATACACGGGAAATTGGCAGTATGAGAATGACGAAGCCAAGGTGCGAGAGTGCCTCGAGGATTTCAGCACCATCATTGCAGACGTTCTCGTCAGCAATGAGAGTATCACAAAAGCCATTCACACAGACCGGCCAGAGCAAGTTGCAAAGGCTGGAAAGAAAATGAGCTGCAAGAACAAAGAAACCTTGCAGGGCATTTACGAAAGCCTTGGAGCTTTCCTTAAAGAGTTCGACGACCCGGAGCCCGACGACGACCCCGACAAGAAAAAGGACGGGGAAACTTCCGAGGGCACCGAGGACGATGATAACGCCACCGAAAAGAAGGAGGACAAAGACGTGACAAAAAGCGAAGTTCAGAAGATTGTGGACGAGGCCATTTCTAAGGCTATGGGCCCCACTGAGCCGCAGGCCCAGCCCGCAGCCACCGAGCCGGTAGCTAAGGCCGCAGAACCTGCTCCCGCCCCGGAGGCCATTACCCCGGAGGCCATTACGAAGATGGTGGAGGAGGCTATTGCCAAAGCCAGAGAACCCCAGCAGGAGCAGGTGACCGTAGAGCAGGTGCAGGACATGATTACATCTGCCGTCGCTAAGGCGGTTGACCCGGTACTCAAGGCCAGGGGTCTGCCTAGCAACCTCAACGCCGACGGCACTGTGGAGAAATCCACTGGCGAGCAGCATTACCTTCACGGTATTCTTTAATCAAAAGGAGGAGCACACCATGAAAAACAGAGACATTGTTCAGAGGGCAGCCAATGACGCCATCCAGACGGCTACCCTGAGCTCTGGCCTGCTGAACCCGGAGCAGGCCAAGAAGTTTATCCAGCAGACCTTTGAGGCTACCAACCTGGGGCCTCTTGTCCGCCATGAAATGCGGACGGCCAAGACCGGCGAGATAGACAAAATTGGCATTGCCCGCCGGATTGTCCGTAAGAAGACTGAGAACACCGACGACGGCTACCGCGCAAGCGTGGAGACCGGGCAGATCGAGTACGCTACAACTGCCGTCCGCCTGCCCTGGGAAATCACCGAGGAGACGCTGCGCGAGAACATCGAGGGGCAGAACTTCGAGACCATCGTCACCAATCTTATGACGACACAGCTCGGCATTGACAATGAGGACTTGTACCTCAATGGTGACGAAGCTATGGCGAAAATCCCGGCTTTCAGCGCCTCTACTGCGTATAGCAAAGGTGACGAGGTTATCTATGACGGCAAGCTCTACAAATTCACAGCCGCCCATGCGGCAGGAGCTTTCAGTGCAAGCGACGTGGAGGAGTTCGGCACGCAGGACGACGCCGATTTTCTCAAAATCAACGATGGGTGGATTAAGCAGATTTCCGAGGGCGGCCATGTTTATGACGCCTCCTCTGCTACCAGCATGAAGCTCGACATTTTCTACAAGGCGCTGCAGCAGCTCCCGAACAAGTACAACAACGGCAAGCTGCGGTGGCTCATGTCTCCCAAGCGGGCCCAGGAGTGGGAACTGTTCCTGCTGAATCAGGTGATTGGACAGGGCGGCGTCGTCCCCGAGAATGTCTATACTGCCCCCGCCCGTATTCCCGCCGTCGAGTGCCCTTCCCTCGACGATGACACCATCCTCCTGAGCGACCCCAAAAACCTCATTGTGGTCAACACCTATAGCGTCCAGATTCGCAAGACCACCGAGGGCAAAGAGGCCATCATGCAGGACAAGAGATTCTATGTCGTTCACTATGACTACGACCCCATTGTGGAGGAGCTGGACGCTACTGCAATCATCAAGGGCCTGCCGCACGTCGCGTAAGGAGGAGCAGCAATGTATCACTTGAAACTCAGCAAGGGCCTCTCCTACTACGGGGGAGGCATAAAGGCCACAAAGAAGAACCCGGATGTCTATGTCGAGGACGAGGCCAGCGCCAATGCAGCGCTGGCCTCCGGCTATTTCAAGCTGGTCTCAGTCAGCGAGGAGCAGGAAGTGTTACCTTCCAGGCGGACAGGCCACCTCGACAAGGTATTTCTTGAGGACATGGACAACGATGAACTTAAAAAGCTCGCCGCTGACATGGGGGTTGACGCGACCGGTCTCTCTCACAAAGAACTCGCCGAAAGGGTCGCGGCAGAAACTATCGAGTACGACCCTCCTACTGACGAGGAAATTGCCCAGGGCAGCTCTCCCGGAAAAACCCTGGACAAAATGACGGTCTCCGAGCTTGAGACCTTCGCCACCTATAAGGGCGTCAGCCTCAAGGGAGTGCGCGGCAAGGACAACATCATTGCCGCACTCAAAGAGGCCCTGGGCGCAGAGGAGACCGAGAACGAAGTTGACTACGGCAGCCCGACAATGGTGGAGCTGCAGGAGCAGTAAGCGAGGGGGACAAGTATGGCAGAGAGGCCGTGGGTGAACCCCCAGGAAGTGAAAGACTACTCCGAGCTACCAGCAGTCCAAGACCGCTCCACCGCGCGACTGGAAGTGGACATTGCTAGGGCAGAGCAGTATGTTATCACATACACTCACAACCGATTCGAGAAGTACGAAGAAGTTCCGGCCCCCGTAAAAACCGCCGTTATCCTACTGGCTGAGGCATATGCCTCTCATGCGCACCTCATGGTGAAAACAGGGGGCGGCGCTTTCAAGTCCGAAACATTTGACGACTACGCCTATACCGCCGGGGATTCTTCATTCTCCGAGCTCGTGGACGCCCTCGACCTCGCGGCCCTGCTGGACGACTATGTGATAGCGGAACCGCGAAACGGGGTGACACTCCGCATGAGAAAGCTATAGGAGGAACAGTATGAGCCTGGAGAGCCTTTTGAATCACACCTGCAATATTTATCACATCATCGGAGGAACGGCCAGCCCGGGCTACGGGCTGGCCCCTTCCCCTTCATTCTCTTACCCAGAGGAACCGGATATTAGCGGACAGCGCTGCCATTTTGGGATAAAAACCCGTAGTGTCACCATAACCCAGACAGCCCCCGCAAACCTCATGGACGCGAAAATCAAGCTCACTCTCCCCATCGGAACAGACGTGCGGCTCAACGACAAAATCATCGACTGCAGCACCGGCGAGGAGTATACAGCAGAGCAGCCGGTCAACGTCCGAAATCACCACCTTTTTGTGTTCATCAAGAAGATAGGAGAGGAGCGGCACCTTTAGTGGCTACTGTTGAATTTGATATGAGCGAGATACGCGAGTTCTTCCAAAGCATGGAGAGGGCCGCCAAAGGGGACTTCAAAAAGGATATGGAAGAATGGCTCGAGGCCGTCGGCACCGATTTTCTTCGGGTAGTTCAAGATGAAATCGTGCGCCGCAAAGTCTTGGACACCCGCCTGCTACTGAACAGCTTTACCAAAGGCGACGGCGGCAACGTGTGGGAGCTTTCGGACGGCGACCTGACATTAGAGGTCGGCACAAATGTGGAGTACGCAGGCTATGTAAATGACGGCCACTGGACAAACCCCAAAGGCGTACAGCGCCGCTGGGTGCCAGGGTATTGGGAAGGAGACCGCTTCATTTACGACCCATCGGCCAAAACCGGAATGCTGCTGAAACAGCATTGGGTAGAAGGAGCGCACTACTTTGAAAGCGCCCTTCGGATATACGAGAAGATGTTCCAGACAGAGGCAGAAAACAAGTTACAAGAGTGGCTAGAGCGCTACTTTGGAGCATAGGGGGCCATGCGGATGATAGAGCAGGAAATGGCAAGCATTATAAAATACGTGGCCGAAAAAGCCGGAGGGCCAGCGCCCTACTACTGGAACGTACCGCAACATTTCAGCATTCCAGCCGTCCACTTTCCCGTCCCAGAGATTTCCAGCGGCGGCGAAACTTTTTCCACCTACTACCTGGACTATGTGTGGTACATCAAGTTTTTCCACAGGACAGAGCAGGGGGCCTATTCCATGGGACAGACAGTGCTCACCTCAATCCGGGCGGCGCGTAACCTCATCCCTCTTATCGAGGAGCAGGGAAACGCGATTTCCGGAGAGTGGGTACGTGTTGACGACCCCAGTCTAAAGGTAGTGGACGACGGCGCAGCGCAGCTCACCATAAGCTGGCGCAGCCGTAGACCGTATGACGACACTGTAGCTCCCAAAACAAAGGCCAGCTCAATCGACTTGAACGTATTCATGAAGTCTGGGGAGACCATTTCAGACGAGTGCGCAAGGGCTTTGGAGAAGTACGCCATCCCGACAAATCAGCCCGGATAACACCGGGGAAAGGAGGCCATGCAATGGCTGAAAAAGGCAAGACCGGCGCAGCAGCGCCGCGCAAGTTCGAGTTAAGCAAGCTCCAGGAGAACTGCCGAGCCCTTTTCGGCGTGTCCACAAGTACATTTGTTGGCGCGACCGTAGGAATGAAGGGCAGATACTCCGTGGAGGAAATGAAAGCCCACATTGAGGATTGGAAAAAGAAAGGGGTGAAATAAAATGGCAGGAGGAAAGTTCGACAAGGCCGTCGGGAAGGTGCGCCCGGGCACTTATATGAACTTCGAGAGCAGCCGGGATATTGCCGTAGTTGGAGCAGGCACCAGAGGAACCGTTATTGTCCCGCTCCCGAAAGCCAACTATGGCCCTGGTAAGCAGTTTATCAAACTGACAAATGAAAGCCCGGACGCAGGAGCGGCCACATTTGGCTACAGTATCTACGACGATGACCCCAACCGCCAGATGTTGCTCATTCGAGAGGCGTTCAAGCGGGCTACCACCGTTTACGTCTATGTCATGAGCGAGGGCAAAGAGGCGCAGGCGGAAATCTCCATGTCTATTCCCGCAGACCCGGGAAGCGAAGGAGCGTCGGCCACCACAAACACCCTTACAGCCATTGCCAAGTACGGCGGCACAAGGGGCAACGCATTCACGGTGACCGTGGACGCCAACCCTCTGGGAGGCTATGATGTCCTTGTCCATCTTGACGGTGCAAAGGTTACGGAATACGAGGGCCTGGAGACCATCGAGGAGCTTATCGAGCAGAATAACCCGTACCTGGACTTCAAGGGCACAGGCAGCCTCGGAGAGGCCGCAGGCACGAACCTGTCCGGCGGTACCGATGAGGAGACCACCAACGCCGATATCACCGCCTTCATTGACGCATGGGAGAGCATTCGCTTTAATACGGTGTGTTTCCCCTTCGACGGCCAGGAGGCGACGAATGTCAAACAGGCCGTGCTCACCAAAATCAAGTATATGAGAGACAGCATGGGCAGAGGCGTACAGGCTGTTATTCCCAACGCAGGCCGGATGGACTACGAGGGCATTATCAATGTCACGAACAGTATCTCCATTGATGGGAACGACCTGAGCACTGCCGAGGTATGCGCCTGGGTGGCCGGAGCGACCGCAGGGGCCTCTTACATCGAGAGCCTGACCTACAACCTGTACGAAGGAGCGACGGCTGTTGTCGGGCCTAAGAGCAACGACGAGGCTATCGCCGCCATCAAGGCTGGCGAGTTCTTCTTCTCCGTCAACGAGGAGGACGAGGTCGTGGTCGAGTACGACATCAACTCCCTCACCACCTTCTCAAAGCAGAACAAGAAAGACAAGAGCTACCGCAAGAATCGCGTCATCCGCGTATTCGACACCTTCCAGGAATATGTTAAGGTCAACTTCCCGCCCAACAAGTTCGACAACGAACCTCGCGGCTGGGACATCATGGAGGGTCTGGGGAACACCATTCTCAAGCTGTTCTACGAGGCCGGAGCCATTACCAATGTCGATTATAGCCGGGACTTCCTGGTAGACCGGGAGGCCAGCTACGACGACGAGACATTCTTCAACATCGGCCTGCAGGCGGTTGACAGCGCTGAAAAAATGTACTTCACCGTCAACACCAGATAAGGAGGATAATTTATGGAATACAATCATTCCCCGATTTCCGTGCGCGAGGGCCACGTGTTCCTTGATGGTGTCGAAATCATGGACAGTATCAAGTGCAACATCAAAATGACCCCGGACACCTGGAGCGGCAGACAGCTTGGGGAGATAACCCCCAGCACCCGGTGGCTTGGCTATTCTATCACCGGCACTATTACCCGCCGCCGCAACACCATGTGGCTCAAGGAAAAAATCAAGTATTACCAGGAAACCCACGAGACCCCGGAAATGACCATCCAGGGTATCATGGAGGACAAGCAGAGCGACTTCTACAAGCAGTTCGGCAGCGAGGTTATTACTGCCGTGGGCGTCGTCCTGACCGGCGATCTCACGCTCTTAGACCTGGACAGCGAGGGCCAGGTCTTGGAGGATAACATAGCCTTTTCCGCTAAGGATTTCATCTAAACGCACAGGGAGGCCCCTTCCGCAGAGAGGAGGGGCTATCCCCCATTTTTATAAAAGGAGCAGATTATCATGGCAGACAAGAAAAGTTTGAAGTATTTTATGAGAAACCGTGAGCCCGAAATCGTCACCGTCCCCGGCCCGGAGACCATCAAGGATGATGATGGGAAAGTTATCCAGCTCGAGGTTAAGGTGCTCTCCCAGGAGCGCATTAACCAAATCAACGACGCCTACCGTAAGCGCAGCATGGCGACCGACAAGAAAGGGAATCCGCTGATTGCCCTCGGCGAGGTCGTCTGGAAGACCGAAAAGGACAGCGCTCGGGCGACCCGCCACATCATTGCCGAGGCGCTGCAGTACCCCAACCTGCAGGACAAAGAGCTCATGGAATATTACGGCTGCCTCGACATCACGGAAATGCCGCTCAAGGTATTCCTCCGTACCGACGAGTACCAGCACGTCGTCCGGATGGTAATGAGGGTGCTGGGGCTTTCCAAGGAGGTTAATGACGACGAGGAGCTGGACGACGCAAAAAACTAATCCGCGAGGCCGGGAGTACCGCCTACTGGGCTCACGTTCTCTGGCAAAGACATGGACTACGGATGGAGGAGTTCGAGGCTATGCCCCGGAGAACGCAGCTCTTTTATATGGCCTCGGAAATTGAGGAAGGGGAGCACCCCGTCCGGCACGATACTTACAAGTAATTTCCGTCAATTTTCCCGAAAACTATTGACAAACAGGGGGGGGGGGGGCGTATAATACAAATTGTAAAAAATCAACAGGAGGCACCCCATGAAACATCTCCGCAGATTCTTTATTATCGTCCTCCCCCTTATCCTAGTTCTTCTAACCTTTTCTTCATGTGGAGGGAAAACAAAAGCAAGCGACAAGGCAATCTCTGTGGCTAAAAGCGCAGTAGGAGTTGCAGATGATTATCTTGATAGTAAGCTGAGCTATAGTGAAGCAAGCGAAAAACTGTCCAAGCTCAAGGACGAAATGGAGTACGTCGATAACCTTGAAACCGGTGACGCTCATAAGGCCGCAGATTTCTCGATTAGCACCTCGATAACACTTCTTTCGTCAGACATCTTCAATGATAGCCTAAAGGGAACTTCTGATACTTACGATAAAATTCTTAAAGCACGAAATGACCTCGCGGATAAGGCGGGATTGAGTAAGCGCTGAGGCCCCCCATGAAAGAAACATGGAAACCGGTAGTTGGGTATGAAGGTCTATACGAGGTCAGCAACCTCGGAAGAATCAAGCGAATCCGTGTTCTCGAGCCCACAAGAAAAAAGCATGGATATATGCAGATTTCTCTTGTGGGCAAGAACGGAGTAAGAAAGTCGCTCAGGCTGCATAGAATTGTGGCAGAGGCGTTTGTACCAAACCCGGAAGGAAAGCCGCAGGTCAACCACAAGGACGAAAACCCCGAAAATAACCGGGCCAGCAATCTTGAGTGGGCTACTCCAAAGGAGAACACCAACTATGGCAGTAGAACCGCCAGGGCTACTGCCAAGAATGGGAGCCGCACTCCCATATTGCAGATAAACCCCGAGACTATGTCAGTGATTGCAGAGTTCCCCGGCCAGAGCGCAGCAGCAAGGGCAACTGGCGTAAGCCTCCCCAGCATAAACGCTTGTTTAAGAGGAAAGCAGAAACGGGCAGGAAAATATATATGGCGGTATAAGTACGAGAAGATAGTCCTGTAGCGGTTTGGAGGGATAAGAATTGTATGTGTTGTCACCAGAGGAAATAAGAATATTAAGCAAGGCCACAGGGCGAACGCAGGATGATGTGGTCTATATTGCCGGGTACCCGGAAACAATTGCCAAATTGTGCAATGAAGGGTATTTGCGTGTCGGAACATTTATGCAAAGCCTGCCCTACTCCGATATGCAAACTCTCCGCAGCCTGCTAAAATCCAAAGGCGCTAAAGCTGGCAGAAAAAAAGCGGAACTCATTGAGCGCGTAGGGCAGATTTATTCTGAATCCGAATTGGAGGCAGCAAACATCCCCCTACGGTACATTTTGACAGAATGTGGACAGGAAACTGTAACAACAAACAGCGCTTTATTGCGCTATTATGACGTTTTAGGCAGTACAAACCTTCTTGAACCAGAAAAAATAATGGCAGCCCAGATGGACAGCCAGGAAGACGATTTACGCCTACTCATTCGGCTACTATCCGAAAGAATTTCTTCTGAACACGAAACCGGTCAAAAACGCGCTGCCACTGCATGGCTGGCTAGACTGTACCGGCTTAATCACGATGACATAAATGCGGAACGCGCTCAGAGAGAGGTTGAACATCTTGATGTAATCTTGGAAAAAGAACGGATTGACGAGCGAAAACGGCTCAACTCAATCCTTGGCTTAACTTCTGAGGAGCGAGAGAGGATTCGCCAAGAGGCCCTTGAGGAGATGGGCGACGATTGGGAGAAGGAATTGGATGCCCGCAATAAAGCTAAAGCTGGGATTGCAGAATAAGGAATATGTAAAAAAGACTTCGCCTAGCGCGGAGCCTTTTTCTTTTGTAAATAAAATTCGGGAGGTGGAACAGTGCCAAACCTAACCGCAGTATTCAGCTTAGTGGACAGGATGAGCGACGCCATTGCCAACGTATCACAAGCGGGTATGTCCATGGTGGAGCAGTTTGAACAGGCCGGAGATACCGCAAGCGGGGCCTTTGACGGGATTGTAAGCAGCGCGACAGCCACTGCCTCGTCCGTTGATGGGGTAGCCACCTCTCTGACTTCATATAGCACATCGGCCAGCGACGCTGCCGACCAAACGGACTACTGGACTGACGCCATCGGGAACTATGACAAATCTGCGCTTGAGGCCATTTACACCACCGAGGAGCTTGTCGAAATGGGCTACAAGACGCAGGAGGCACTTGAATCTGAGCAGACGGCAGCCCAGGAGGCAGAGGAAGCGCTCGACAAGATGGCAGAGCAGAGCGAGGAGACCGGACAGGCTCAGGAGGAAATGGGAGACAAAGGCACCAGCGCTGTAAATAGCATAGCCAGCGCCCTTGCGGCGGCGGGAATCACCGCCACAATAAAAGAGATATCTGAGGCAGCCTACGAGCTCGTTGACGCTTACAGCGAGGCCGAAAAGGTTGTCGTAAATGCGACAGGAGCAACCGGGGCAGCTCTTGACAGCCTCGGGAGTAGTATGCTCGAAGCGTATGCCGGAAACGATGATTCACTGCAAGACGCTGCGGCAGCGGTTGGCGAGATCAACACGCGCATGGGCCTGACCGGGGACGCCCTTACAGACGTAACCGGGAAATTTTTGGACTTCGCGGACATCACTGGCACAAACGTCGTCGGCTCGGTACAAAACGTCACTAAGGTCATGAACCAGTGGGGCGTCGAGGGCCAAGACGTAGAGAGGGTAATGGACAGGCTCGCTTATGCTGGGCAGATTTCCGGCGCTTCGGTAGACACCCTAAGCAACACGCTCATTACGGGCGCAGCCTCTTTCCAGCAGGCGGGGCTTTCCCTTGACAGCACCATCCAAATGCTGGCCGACTTTGAGCTGGCAGGCATAAACAGCACCACAGCCATCACGGCCATGCGAACCGCCGTCACCGGATTCTCAAAAGATGGCAAGGACGCTGGAACTGCCTTGCAGGAAGTCATAGCAGAGATAGCCGGAATGGAGAACGCCGCCGACGCGACCGCGCTCGCAGTGGAAACATTCGGGAGCAGAGCAGGGCAACAGCTTGCTTCTGCAATCGGGAGCGGTACGGTATCTGTTGACACTTTTACCGCCACCCTGGAGGAAGCAGACGGAACACTGGCGAAAACCGCCGAAGCGGGAGAGAGCCTTTCGGAAAAATGGCAAAAGGCCAGCAACAATATTAGCACTGCTTTCACTAAGGCCTTGCAGCCATCACTTGACAAGGTTTCCAGCGGGTTTGCCAACGTCATGAATGGCGTGGGTGATTTTCTCAATGAGCACCCTACGCTCACCAAGGCTATCGTTGCAGTTGGGGTAGGCATAGGAACCGTATCTGCCGGAATAGCGGCAGTTTCATTCGCAACAACCGTTGCAATCCCCGCAATAACAACCTTTGGCGTGGCTCTTAATGTTGCTCTTGGCCCGGTGGGCTGGGTAGCTATTGGGTTAACTGCAGTTGTTGCAGCGGGGGCAGCCTTTATCGCAATGATGGAGGACGCCGAGGACGAAACCGCAGGCATGACCGCAGTTACCCGTAACCAGTATTATGAGCTCCAAGACCTCAACGCAGAGTACGAGGAGGCTTGCGAAAAGTACGGAGAGACCTCCTAGGAGGCGTCCCGGCTCAAGTACCAGGTGGACGATTTGTCCGCAGCTTTTGAGGCCAGCCGCCAGACGGTCGAGGAGTTCACCGCAGAGGTTGACGCGCTATGTGAGAGTGTTGATAAGCTCTGGACAGAGTATAACAGCGGTACAGAGGACATTCACACTCAGGAGTTGGGAGCGCTTTCCCTTATCCAAAAATATGAAGACCTTGCCACACAGACAAACCTCACGGGAGCCCAAGAGAAGGAGCTTGAAGCAGTCACAAAAAGGCTTGCGGAGAGTTACCCCGACCTGGCCGCCCAGTTCGAAAAGACCTCCGGGAGCGCCGTGGATTTCGCAGAGGCAATGCGCCAAGCCTGCGAGCAGCAGGCAGAACAGCAGCGCATGGAGCAGGCCCAGGACGCGTATGTAGAGGCGCTGCTCAAGCGCGAAGAACTGACCGAGGAGCTTGCAAAGGCTCAGGCGAACTACAATGCCGAGCTCGAGGCAAACAACATCATTGACAACGGGGACGGCACCTACAGCGGCGAGTGGGCCACAGCTTGGCAAACGGACATTAAGTCATACCGGGAGGCCATAGATGAGCTCAACGCCAGCATAGCAGAGAACGAGGCCGGTATTGCAGAGATTGAGCAGTATTGGGGGAAACTCGCAGAAGCAGAGGAGGCCGCAGCAGAGGTACCCCCCACCTATGAGGAGGCCGTAAGCGCAGCCATTGAGAGTACGAAGGAACGGATTGACGAGCTGTGCGCTGCCTACGATGAAGTCTACCAATCCGCGCTTGCCAGTATGGAAGGACAGTTCGGCCTTTTCGACCAGGCGTCCATGGAATCTGAGGAGTACATGAACGCCACCGTGGCAAACGCCCAGGCCGCGCTCGACAGCCAGCTCGCCTACTGGAACAACTATCAAGCCAACATAGAAGTGCTTAAAAGCACGTCTGCAGCCGACTTAGGCATTACGCAGGAAAACTATGAGGCTCTAATGGCATACGCCCAGGGGGGCACAGAGGAGGCCGCAGGACTATCCGCCAGCATGGCAGAGGCAATCAACAGCGGCAACACAGAGGCCGTCGCAGAGCTCGCAAACACGGTCGGAGAGGTCAGCGCAAAGCAGCAGGAAATTGCCGCCACTACCGCCGATTGGGTCACAGACTTCACCTCCCAGATGGACGAAATAGAGCGAGAAATGCAGGAAACCGTCGAGGGTATGAACCTGAGCGACGAGGCAGCAGCTTCGGCTACGGCCACCATTAACGCATACGTCAGCTCCATACGCAACTCAAAGGGGGCCGCTGTTGCGGCTGCCAGGGAGGTCGCTACTGCGGTTGCAGCGGCCCTACAGACACAAGCGGCTCTCAATCTAAGGGTAAATACCAGCGGCACAGTTCCCGGCCATGCAAGCGGCACCACAAACGCAGAAAACGCATTTGTCGCTGGCGAGGATGGGCCGGAGCTGATTATCCGAAAAGTAGATGCCTTTGCAAACGGCACGACAGAGAGCCCGAACGCCTTTATAGCCGGGGATGATGGACCGGAACTCATTCTCGGGCAGCAGGGCAGCACTGTATTCCCCACAGAGGAAACCGACAGGCTTATACACGCCCTAAACGACCGGCCAGAGCCCTCCCCCATTCTGATGGAATCCCGAGGAGACAGCGGGAGCCGCCAGAGCGCTGGCGAGCAAATCAAGAGAATATTCCTTGAGATTTCCGGCAGTGGGCGTATGGAAGTCGGTGGTAGCACCGGCGTGGACAAGAATACCATTCTCGACGTGCTTATGGACAACGCCAAGTCAGTGTTTATGAACATTCTCCAGGAGGAGGTCTTCGAGGAGGGAGATATGGCCTATGACTACTAATTCCCCGAATTACCAAATGTGGCTCTCCTACAACGCAGAGAAGGAGAAAATACAGCTCCCGGTACTCCCTACCTCTTTCCAGACGCGCAACGGGAGCAAAAATGACAGTATGGACATTACAGGGCTGGGAGAGGTCGTTATCCTGCAGAGCCGCCCAGCCCTGCAATTTAGTTTTTCCAGTTTTTTTCCGGCCACCAGATTTCCAGGCATTAAGGTTGCAAAAATCACCAAACCTCTTGAACTGGTGGAGCGAATCAACACTTGGAAAGCAAGCAAAAAGCCTGTTCACTTCATAGCGACCGCCTGCGGGATAGACCTTTTTGTCACCATAGAGAGTTTCGACTATTCCGAGGAGGGCGGCGACCCTGGCACCTACCAGTACAGCATCTCATTGAAGGAGTACAGGGAAATCACGGTACGGCAGGTAAAGGTGGACATTCCCACCAAAAAGGCAACTGTGAAGAAGGAGGAGCCCCGAGTGGATAATACTGTAAAGCCAAAGACTTATACAGTAAAGGCCGGAGACTGCCTCTGGAATATTGCCAAGAAATTTTACGGCGACGGTAGCCAATATACGAAGATTTACAACGCCAACAAAGGGGTGATTGGAGGGAATCCCAACCTGATATACGGCGGGCAAGTATTAACGATACCATAAGGAGGCGCGGCCAATGAAAGATGGAGTTAGCCTTATCCTTCTAAAGGGTACTCAGGGGAGCGACATTACCCAGCTTGTGGAAAAAATCAAGTGGAAAGGGCGCAAGGGCTCCTCCTCTCGAACGCTTTCGGCCACCCTAATGGACGACGACGGCTACAAACACGCCCGGAGCGGGATTGACGTTGAGGCCGGGAACCAGTGTATATTTAGCGTAGACGGTCAAGAGCGTTTTCGTGGTATTCTGATGTCACAGTCCCAGAACAACAAAAAGCAGCTCACTTTCACCGCTTACGATAACGGAATATATCTGGCAAATAATAAGGATACATTCCAGTACGAGAACAAAACTGCGAGCGACATTTTCAAAGACTGCTGCAAGCGGTTTAATATTCCTACCGGGGAGGTTGCGGGCTGCTCCTATAAAATTCCCGAACTTACTAAGCCAAAAACTACCGCATTTGACGCCATCACAGACGCCCTAAGCCTTGATTTCGATGCCACCGGGATAAGACACTATGTGTCCAGCGACAAGGGCAAATTGAGCCTGCTAACCCGCAGAGAGAATATTCTACAGTGGGTCATTGAGGTGGGAAAGAACCTTGTTGATTATAATTACTCGAAAAGCATAGAAGACATCAAAACCCGCATGAAGATGATTTCCAAAGAGGGTACGACGATAGCAGAAAAGGCAGTCGCCTCCCTTGAGAGCAAAATTGGCATTTTCCAAGACATAGAACAGCCGGACGAAAGCCTCACTACTGCACAGGTAAACGCGCTTGTCTCCAGTATGCTGGAAGAAAAGAGCACCCCAAAACGCAACCTCAGCATTACCGCGCCTGGAATAGCTGACGTTATCTCCGGCATTGGAGTATACATCATCATCCCAGAGTTGGGGCTTTCCAGGACATTTTATGTTGACGAAGATACCCACACCTTCGAGGACAACAAGCACACGATGTCTCTCAAACTCAACTTTGCAAACGATCTCTCCAAGGAGGAGAAGAAAGACAGCGATACCGGCGAGAAGGACTACAAGGTGGGCGACGTTGTCCAATTCAAGGGCGGGCCACACTATGTGAGCAGCAGCGCGGGCAGCCCAGCAGGCAACCCGAAAGCAGGGCCAGCCAAAATTACCATCATTGCAAAAGGCGCAAAGCACCCCTATCACCTAATCCACACCGACAGCAGCTCGTGGGTATATGGCTGGGTGGATAGCGGAATGTTCAACTAGGGAGGATTCGTATGGCAAAGGCAGGAGAGCAAACAAGCATAAAGGCTATATTTCAAGGCATGGCAGATGAGGCCTCAGGAGGCTTTACCATCCTGCAGGGCACCGTAATAAAAACCAGCCCGCTTCAAATTCAGATAACGAACGACGAAAAGCTCATTCTCAACCAGAACAATACCTATATCCCCCGCCACCTTACAGACTACAAAACAGAAGTCACCGTGGAGTGGCAGACAGAGGTAGCAGCAGCCCATTCGCACCCCATTTTGGGGCGCAAGTCTATTTTGATACACAATGCTCTTAAAAAGGGCGACGTGGTACATATTCTTCCTCTTAACCACGGCAAACAATACTATGTTTTAGACAGGATTGAGTGATTATGCCAGATACTTTTATTCCTATCCCGGTTGAAACCGTTTCGGAGGCTGAGGAGTTACCGTCTAAGACCTACCGCCTGGACTTGGACAAGGGACGCATTGTTGGCAAGGTAGACGGGCTCGAGGCGGTCAACCAGGCTATCCGAAAAGCCATCATTACCCCGCGCTTTAAGTGCCTTATCTATGACAGCCAGTACGGCAGCGAGCTTGAGAACGCGATCATTACGAAGGACGCAACCCGAGAATATATCAGGGCCACGGCGGCAAGGTTTATCAAAGACGCACTCCTGCCAGATACCCGGATTCTTTCGGTGTATGACGTAGACGTGGATTTTAACGGGGACGGAGCCTATTTTCGTTTCCGTGCCGATACCATTTTCGGAGATACGGAGATAGAGGAGGTGATTTAATTGTTCGAGAGCTTCACATACGAGCGCCTTTTGGAGGATGTTATCGCCAATGCCCCAGAGGGGATAGATACCCGGCAGGGCAGTATATTTTATGACGCCATATCCGGGGTATTGCTAAAGGTCGCAAAGCTCTACACCGACCTTGACCTTATTGTGCAAATGACGACGGTTGCGACGGCGACCGGGGAGGCGCTAGACACAAGGGCCAGCGAATACAACGTGCGGCGACTTGCGGCCACCAGAGCAAAGTACCACGCCGTTTTCGATGGTGTAACCCCAGCAATAGGAGAACGCTTTTACTACGACGGAAATTATTTTAATCTCCGTTATGATAAGGAGACAAGCGTATACTACTTTGAGGCAGAGATTGCAGGAGAAAGCGGAAACGACGTGTACGAGGGAACCCCTGCGGTACCAGTCAATAACATTAACGGCCTTGCCTCTGCCACCTTCGGAAAGATATACGAAAACGGCTCAGACAGTGAGGACGACGAAAGCCTCCGCACTCGTGTGCAGGAGAAAATTGCAGGGCCAGCCGAAAACGGCAACCGACAGCACTACAAAACATGGTGCGAGAGCATAGACGGCGTGGGACAGGCAAGGATATTTCCGCTGTGGAACGGGCCAAACACCGTCAAAGCCGTACTCATAGACCCCGTAGGAAAGCCCTGCGGGGCAGCCAAGGTGCTGGAGGTGCAGAATTATATTGACCCAGCAGGAAAGGGTCTCAAGGCTACCGTAGGCGGCATAACGTACACCGTAGGCGACGGCCTGGGAAACGGGGTTGCAAACATTGGCGCACACTTTACCGCAGTAGGGGCAACCCCCCTCTCGATTACGGTTTCCTTCGGTGCGGAGTTGGCTACTGGGGCCACGAAAGAAGCAGCGAAACAGGAGGCGGCAGAGGCAATCGAGAAATATATACAAGGGCTTGTCCTCAACTCCAACGCCGGAGCAGACGCCATTGTTCGCATTTCTGCTGTAGGAGCCATCCTTAGCAGCTTAAAAAATATGGTAGATTATAGCAGCCTCACCCTCAACGGCGATATAAAGAACATAATACCAGGAGACGACGATGTTCCCGTTCTTGGAGAGGTGATTATCTCATGAGGCTTTATAACCGCTACTATAAGAGCAATTACCATGAGCTCATTTCTCACTATCCCAGGTATTACCGGGAAGTATTTGAAATGGTGGAAATTCTCAAAGCCCAGGGCAAGGTTGTGGATGCGCTGGAAGACAACATAGAGCAGACATTTCTCGACCATTTCATTCTCACCGCAGACCCTCCTACGCTTAGGACATGGGAGAAATTCTTAGGCATTACCTATGAGGAGCAGCTTGCCCTCGAGCAGCGCAGGCGCGTCGTGATAGCAAGGTTGTGCGGTCTCGGGCATATCGGGGAACCGGAAATTCGAGCAATCATTGGGAATTACTCGGATGGCGAAACAGACGTCGATTTTGAGAATAGCTCCATAATGATTACGATAAGTGGGGAGATATTCGACAGGAACAACCTCATTGAGACCCTTTTGCGCCGCATTCCGGCCCATCTGGGCCTCTTTTTGCATAACGTTATCACCGCGCCGGAGACCACGGGAGCTATGTATATTGCCCCCGCCTTTGGCCGGGGGGTAAATATAACAGAACTTCCAGAAATAGAGCCCATCATCCCTGAGAAAGCCCTTTATATCACCCCCTACATCGGCCAGTGCATGAATGTCACCAAACTACCTGAGATAGAGCCCGAGTTCCGCGCAGCGCCGGTCATGCTTAGTGTGGGAGGAGTTCACAGCTCCTTTACGACCACAAGCCTGCCGCCTTTGCCAGAGTTTGAAACGGTCATACCAGCCGTAGCCCATGAGCGGGCCTCGGCTGTATTCACCAGCTATACAGAAACAGCATTACCAGAAATCAAGGAGGAATCAGTATGAGCCAATACGGCTGCACAATCCCCAAAAAGGGCCGGGAACTGATAGCAAGAATCCTGGCCGCCAAGCTGCCCATGAAAATCACCAGGGTCATGATGGGCTCCGGCGTCTGCCCGGACGATATTTTCCCCGGAAACCTGCAAGACCTTATTGAACCGGTGGCAGCAGGCACAAGCGATATCCCCACCTATAACGGAGACACGGTGCACATGACGGTCGAATACCGCTCTGACCTCAACGGCGGCCTCAACCGAGGCTTTTGGATTCGAGAGTTTGGTGTGTTCGCCGAAGATTTGGACGGCTCCGAAGTCATGCTCTATTACGGCACTCTGGGAGATTACCCGCAGTGGGTAAGCGCCTACAACTCCCAGGGCATTGACACCCGGCGCTATCCGGTAAGCATTACCATTGGGGAGGGCGCTACCGTTATCATCGACTATTCACCAGAGGCGTTTATGACCGCTGAGGACATCCAGGAGTACACAACTGTTGTCATGCTCCCGCAGTTCCTTGTGGAGGCCCAGAAACTCATAGATACGCACAATGCCGACCCGACGGCCCACCCGGACGTGCAAAACCTGGTGACTACCGTGGATTCTCGGCTGGCGCTGTTGGAGCTCATGTACAACACCGATGTTAGCGGAAACCCCTTCACAGTTACCTTTGAGACCCTTACCGGCCTGCAGGTGGAGGGCATTTGGAATACAGTGCAAAAGAGGGTAGACTTCTAATGCAGACCATAGAGTTTTCCAGGTCGCCGAATGAGCTGTCCTGTATCGTCGGCAACCTTTTCGAGAGGCTTGAGCCTCCATGCAGGACGTGTGATTTGAGGAGCAGCACCTACCTGGTACTTTTCGGCGTCACCCACAATCAGAATTATGGGCGGCTGACCATCCAGAGTGACCGCTGCGTCTTTGAGGGGGAGCCGGGAGACCTGGCTCCCCTTTTGAATGGGCCTAACTGCCCGGAAAGGGGACGCAAGAATGGCTGAGAAAGAATTCCTGCTTGGCAACAGGGCAAGGGAGCTCCTGCGATATACCAATCAGGCGACAAGGGTCGTTTCCGATGATGTCAGCCTTACCGATGTTCAGAAAATCATCAGGCGAATTTCTGAACTAGACGACATCCGTGAAGTACGGTCGGCCTGCTCCCAAATCATCCACGCAACCGACAGAAAGAAAAAGGAGGGCTTTTCCCGCAGTAAGTACAGGCTATACGGAGAGGAGTTGCGCATGATTGCCAAGGGTATCGTTCGGGACATCCACTCCGCGAATAACAAGCACTTTGCCACAGAGTACCAGCAGCGGCTCGACAAGATAGACGACATCCTGGATGGCTGCACCCTTATGCTGGAATACATCCAGATATGTTTCGACGAGCACATTATCAGCATGAAGAAGGTAGAAACCTGGACAAAGAAAGTAAACGACGTAAAGTACATGGCCGCCTCCTGGCGCAAGAACGATGGAGGCCGGGCCCGCAAACTCGCCGCAGAGGAGCAGACAGCGGCAGACAAGAGGCAGTATCAAATCGCTACTTCTGCCTGCCGCGACGCCATCCGCGCGGCCAAACAAGGATACTAGCGGGAAACTGCTTGTATTAGGGTATGGCTCATTTCCGCCACCAACTGGTGGCTCCGCTCCCCGAACACCAACAACACCAACAACGCCTGGAACGTCAACTCCAATGGCAATTACAACAACAACAACTGCACCAACACCTATGGCGTCCGCCCCGCTCTGATGGAATGTTAGACGAGTAACCCAAAAGGGTGAAAGCAGTACGCCGTCACATCAAAGGGAGCCATATCCTGTCGTCAGCCCCGGAGGGGCTGGGGATAAATACATCACGCCGAGGCCAGCCGCCCCAGATGGGGCGCAGCAGGCTGCTGCGAGGAGGACAGACCGGCGTTTAGGCATGGTGCTTTCCGGGAGCCTCCTCTACCCCCCGGAGAGCTTAAATTTGGGAGGTCAAATGACATTTGAAGAATTATGCTCATTTGAAGTGCTCTACAATGGGTATCTCGAGGCCAGAAAGCGAAAGCGGGCCAAGGCCGCTACAGCCCAATACGAGGCCAACGCTCTGGCCTGCACCGAAAAGCTATCCCATATCCTCTCCACCCAAAAGTACCGGCCCAGCCGGTTCGAGACCTTCTATGTGTATGAGCCAAAGAAACGGCTCGTGCAGGCCCCGGCTTTTGTGGACAAGGTAGTGCTCCACGCCGTAACGGACAATATCATCTACGACGCCATCACCAGCAGCTTTATCCGGGACAACTACGCCAGCCAAAAGGGTAAGGGTACGCACGACGGCCTTATGCGGCTCAAGCAGCAGATGGTGGACTACTACCGGAAAACCGGCAGCGCGGATGGATGGGTGCTGAAATGTGATGTACACCACTTTTTCGCAAGCATAGACCACGACCTTCTGAAAGCTAAACTGCAAAGGCTCATGGAGCGCAAGGACATTGACTGGCAGGTGTATTACCTTCTATGCACCTACATAGACACCACCCCCGGCCTGCCCCTGGGCTACCAGACAAGTCAGCTTTTTGCCCTGATGTTCCTTGACGAGTTCGACCATATCATCAAGGAAAAGTATCAGATAAAGCGCTATGGCCGGTATATGGATGATTTCTTTGTCATCCTGCCGGACAAGGCAGAGCTGCAAAGGCTTTTGAAAGACGTGCAGGCCCTGATGTCCGAGTACAAGCTGGAGCTGAACGACAAGACCGCCATTTTCCCACTGAGGAACGGCATAGACTTCCTCGGCTTTCACTCCTACCTGACGGAGAACGGCGGCGTAGTCCAGAAACTCCGGCAGGAAAGTATCAACCGCATAAGGGGCAGAATCAAAAAATGGAGGAGGGATTACCCGGAGGGCAAAATAAGCAAGGAAAAGATTGTTGAAAAGTTCACCTCGTGGGACGCACACGCAGCCCACGGCGACACCCATTCCCTACGGCGGAAATACGCTGACCAGGTGGAAGAAATCATCGGTGAAAAGGTAAAGATTCACCGAAAGATAAATTCCACCCGGGAAGTGCGGGCAAAGCGTAGACTGAAACAGTATAAGAACATCATGAAAAAGCGGGAGCTGGCCGGAGAGCCAAGCCCCTTTTCTTTTTCCCCGCAGCCCATACGCATTACACCGCAGGGCCAGCAGAAAGGAGAAACATGGCAGCAGTAGCACTAAACTCGAAAGCGGTCGGCAGTACCGTCAAACTCAAGGTTGACGGCGTTCTCCGCGACTTTATCATCGTCCACAAGGGGCGGCCCAGCACCCTTTACGATTCCTCCTGCGACGGCGTTTGGCTGTTGCTCAAGGATATGCTGGAAACCCGTCAGTGGCATAGCTCAAATGTGAATGACTACAAAAATTCAGCCATTCACGCCTATCTCAACAACACCTGGATAAACAAGCTGGACGCCAACATCCAGGCCCAGGTAAAGCAGGTCAAGCTCCCGTATGTCAACGGCACCGCCAACAGCGCCGTGGCGTCCGGGGCCAACGGCCTATCCTGCAAGGTCTTCCTGCTGTCTGGATATGAGGTAGGATTCACAACAAGCGACAACAGCTATTTTCCAACCGATGGAGCAAAGCTCTCATACTTCGAGAACGGCACCGGGCAAAGCGCCCTTAATAAACGCATAGCCAACTACAACGGCTCCGCCACCAGCTGGTGGCTCCGCTCCCCGGACACCGGCGTCGCCAGCGGCGCCTGGGGCGTCAACTCCAGTGGCAATTACGACTACGGCAGCTGCGCCGGCACCTATGGCGTCCGCCCCGCTTTGATACTTCCCTCTTCACTCTTGGTCTCTGACGATGGCTCGGTAAATACGAACACGGCTCCCACTACGCCAGGGAGCATTACCATCCCGGAGAGCATACAGGGTGGGGAAACTATCACGGTCAGTTGGGCCGCCAGCAGCGACGCAGAGAGCAACCTGGAGGGGTACATCGTAGAGCGCAGCACGGACGGCGGCGCGAGCTGGGCCCAGATTTACCAGGGCAGCAGCAGGAGCACCACCAATCCGGTGCCCTTCGGCACCGGAACAGTTCAGTACAGAGTAAAAGCATACGACACCGACGGCGCGAGTTCGGCTTACCGAACGAGCGCCGCGATAACCGTGATAAACAACCTCGCGCCCGGAGCGCCCACCAGTATCACCGTTCCTAATACAGTGATGGGCGGCGGCAATTTAGCAATCACCTGGGGCGCGGCCACGGACAGCGACGGCGATCTGGCCGGGTACAGCTTGGAGCGCCAGGTGGACGGGGGCGAGTGGACGCAGATTTACTCCGGGACTGCCCTGAGCTTTACTGATAGCATTACAAAGGGCTGGGCCAGCGTGGCATATCGTGTGCGGGCCTACGATAGCCACAGCGCCTACGGCGACTATTCCACCTCTGAAACCCGGACGGTCAACAATAACACCCCTCCCGCTATCGTCTGCACCACGACCGGCGACCTGGGAACGAAAAGCGCAGGCTTCACTATCTCCTACCAGGTAAGCGACGCAGACAGCGACCCCATTACGGTCTCCGAGGCAATAGACGGGGCCTTGAAGCGCAGCTTCACGGCTGACCCGGCGGCGAGCAACAGCTTCGCAGTTACCGGCGAATACTTCATGAAACTTGCCAACGGCCAGCACACCTTGAAAATCACCGCCAGCGACGGCAAAGAGGCCAGCGCCCATGAGATCACCTTCACCAAAGAGGTTACGGCGGCGTCCATCAGCCTGGACGAGCCCATGGAGGCCGACGCCAAAATCACGGTATGCGTCCTATCGGTCACGGGGGATATACCCACCGACGCAGAGTACAAGGTAGAGGTCACGAACAACGCCAACGACGAGACCCCTGTGTGGGAGGAGTGCACTACGGAGGTCAAGAACGGCGCAAACCATGTATTTACGAACGAAACAGCCGCCAGCGGTTTTGCCTTCAATTTCCGTGTTACGGTCGAGCGGGGCGAGAGCGGCAAGGGCGGCTACATCACTTCGATTCAAGGAGGATTCCAGTAATGGGACTGAATGTGCAGAGAAAGGATTCTGTTAAGGAGCGCAGCAAACAGAAAAGCCGGGCCCAGCTCCAGGCAGAGAACGAGGCGCTGCAGACCAAGGTGAACACCTTGGAAACACAGCTCGAGGACACGCAGATGGCCCTCTGCGACGTATTCGAGCAGGTCATGGAGGTAATGAGTAATGGCTAAAATCTACGCAGAGCTTATCCGCAAGGGCAGGAAGACGCTGGACGATGTCCCGGCCAAACTCCGGGCAGAGGTCGAGGCCCTGTTAGAGGAAGACAATGAGTAGGCTCCGGGAGGGGCTTTTGAAATTCTTGCTCAGGAAGGAGGTGGACGGCATGGCAGTTGTGTACGCAACCCTTATCATCAAGGGCCGCAAAACCCTTGAGCAGGTACCCGCTCTTATTCGGGAGCAGGTCAAGGAAATCCTCGCCGACTGCGAGGTAAAGGTGGAGGAGTAGATTTCCTCTGAGAGCCGAGGCCGCCCAAACGAGCGGCCTGCGGCTTTTTTATTTCCGAACAAGGCAGGTGATAAAATTTGACACTCCAAAACCTTTTTGCCGGGGGCGGCATTTTGGCAATAGCCATGCTCCTGGTACAGATTTCCCCCATAAAGCTAGACCCATGGTCGGAGTTGGGGAAGTTCTTTAAGTGGCTGCTGGGCTGCATAGGCCGGGCGGCGAACAGCTCCGTACTTGCCAAACTTGAAGAAGTGACCCACGCCCAGCAGGAGGCTCAGAAAAAGCTAGAGACCTTAGAGGCTCGTCTTGATAAGCACATCTTGACGGACGCCCGCCGGGACGCCGACAAGCACCGCATGGAGATTTTGCAGTTCAATAATACGCTCCTGCGCAACCGCAAGCACACCAAGGAGGAGTTCATCGAGATTCTTACGAACATCGACGAATACGAGAGATACTGCGAAAAGGACGAGAACTACCCCAATAACCGGGCAGTCCTCGCCATAGAGAACATCCGGGAAGTCTACAAAGAACGGCTCAAAAAGCACGACTTTCTGGAAGATGGGAGGCAGGATGATGGGCCGGAAGAAGCACCAGAGGCATAAGCGCCCCTATGAGTTCAAGAAAAAGCTGGCCGCCTGGGCGGCGCTGATAGCCACCGGCACTGTGATTGCCTCGTATGTGCTGGCAGCGCTCGACAAGCAGACGAACAGCGACCTTGCCATAGCAATCTTCGGGGCCTGCATAGGCTACCTTATCAGCTATGCAGCCGCTACCGTGTCTGAAAAAGTCAGCCGGAACCGGCATGGCCTGGACGCTGACGGCAACCCGATTGCCTCGGAAGTAGAGCAGGCAGAGGGAGACGACCGGCCAAAGAATAACCTATAAGGAGGAGCGGCCATGAGTTTGAAAGGAAACACGAACGAGGAGCGCATTGTGAACTACCTCTTGCGAAAGGGGTTGAGCCTCGCGGGCGCGGCGGGCCTTGTGGACAACCTCTACTTCGAGAGCGGACTCCGCCCGGACAATCTGGAAAACGGTTACGAAGGGGCCCTTGGCTATACAGACAGCACCTACACCGCAGATGTAGACAGCGGGGCCTACACCAACTTCGTACACGACTGCGCCGGTTACGGGCTTGCACAGTGGACATTTTGGAGCCGCAAGAAAGCCCTTTTGGACTTCGCGCGGGCCGCGAAAAAGTCCATCGGCGACCTGGAAATGCAGCTCGGATTTCTCTGGAAGGAGCTCTCAGAGGGGCACACCTCCCTTCTGGTGGCCCTCAAGACGGCCACCTCCGTCCGGACGGCCAGCGACATGGTGCTTACCCAATTTGAGCGCCCAGCAGACCAAAGCGAGACCGTAAAGGCCAAGCGGGCGGCCTACGGCCAGACCATCTACAATAAATACGCCAGCAAAGGAGGCACCACCATGACAGAGCAGGAGTTACGGCAGAAGATTGTGAGCATAGCCCAGAGCTATCTCGGCTGCAGGGAAAGCGACGGCTCCCACCGGAAAATTATTGACCTGTACAACTCCCACAAACCGCTGGCCCGTGGCTACGCCGTCACTTACACCGACGCATGGTGCAGCACCTTCGCCAGCGCCGTGGCAATAAAGGCAGGGCTTACCGACATCATTCCTACGGAGTGCGGCTGCGAGAAGCATATCCAGCTCTTTAAGAACCTGGGGAGCTGGGTGGAGAACGACGCCTACACCCCGGCCCCCGGCGACTACATCTTCTATAATTGGGACGACAGCGGCGCGGGAGACTGCACCGCCCCGGCAGACCACGTTGGCATTGTGGAGAAGGTCAGCGGACAGACCATCACTGTTATTGAGGGGAACTATTCAAACAGTGTGGGGCGGCGCACGATAACAGTCAACGGACGGTACATTCGCGGCTATGGCGTCCCCAAGTACAGCAGCAAGGCGGGCCCCGCCAGCGCAGTTCCTTCATATCCCGAGACGACGCTCCCCAGCAGCTTCGGGGAGGTTAAGGTTGGGGATATCAGGGACTTTACCGGGAGCAGGCATTATGCAAACTCCAACGCCGTCACCGGCCCGGAGTGCCGCCCTGGCCCCGCAAAGGTCACGGCCATTGCCAGCGGCGCGAAACACCCATACCATGTAATACATACGGACGGGACAAGCAACGTCTATGGCTGGGTAGACGCTGCGGACATAGCCGCCCGCAGCACAAACGGGAAGACCGTAGCCGAACTCGCCCAGGAGGTTATCGCGGGTAAGTGGGGCGCTGGCGAGGAGCGCAAACAGCGCCTACAGGCCGCAGGGTACGACTACGACACAATTCAGAATAAGGTAAATGCTCTTTTGAGCTAAGGAGGATTCAACATGAGTTTGCAGGATTTTTTCACCAGTTTGCTTTTAGCTGTCATATCCGCTGCTGTGCCGGTTATCGCAGCCTTTTTTGTGTCTTATATCAAAAAGGCTAAAGAAAACATAGCCGCCAGCACCGACGACATCAAAATGCAAGGCTACCTCGAGGAAATCATGAACGCGATTTCCGACGCTGTAGCCGCTACTAGCCAGACCTATGTGGACGCCCTCAAGAAACAGGGCTGCTTTACTCTGGAGGCCCAGAAAGAGGCCGCCAGCAAGGCTCTTACCGCCTGCGTGGCTACTATAAGCCCCGCAGCCACAGCATTTATTGAGGCCGTATATGGAAACGCAAAAGCCTACCTTATGAATAAGATTGAGGCAGAGGTACGCAGGCAGAAATTTGAGCAGCCTGCAACTCTCGCGCTCCCGGCGGTAGCAGAGCTAGAGAGTATACCTGACACCACCACGATTGCCGCCAGTACGGCAGCGGCTACAGCGGCTACGGTTGCTCAGGTCGCTATTAACCAGTATAGCTCGCAGACGCCCCCCGCAGAGTAGAAAGAGCACCCCCAGTTTTCCAAAGCCCCCTCGTTAATCCGAGGGGGCTTTTTCTTTTTACCCAAATTTGGACTTGATTTGGGTATATTGCATATAAAAATAAAAATTTTTTGTAATTTTTTTCAAAAAGCGTTCAAGGCTCGCTACAAAGGAACTGGCACTACTACCCCTGACATTTACGACATTGAGCTTATCTGTACCGACGCCTGCGCCACAAAGCAGCAGGAGCGGGACACGCTGGCGGCCATCAAGAAGATGGTCGAGGAACTGGGGCCGCAGAGCTACCTAGCCACTGCCTTTGATGGTTGTTTCGAGATTGCTGAGCAGAACATCGAAAACGACTTCGCGGACAGCATGAAAGACAGGTGGATTCACGCAGATATGCAGTTCAACTCAGCAAACGGCGCTATTGAGGAGCTGAAAGAACAGCTTGCGGAGAGCCAAAGAGACCTTGAGGCCGCACACGACACAGCACGTGCAATCGCAGAGACGAATAACGCAGAGATTGCGGCCCTTCGTGAGCGCCTCCTATCCCACGACGACCTCACCGTCGTTATTCATCTCGTCACAGAAAAGAGGCTGGCCCTCGAATCAGAGGCCAAGAACGCCGCAGAGAGGATTGTAGAGGCGGCGTCGGAGCCGGAGAGTGCAACATTCCAGAACGCCGTCAAAGACCACCGAGTAGCCAAGTCCGACCTTGACTACTACACGGCCCTCTTTGAGAGGCTTGTCAAGGCGAAAGCTGAGTAATTTTTTACCCACAAATGCCGCGAAATGTATCGCACAGGTAGAGAAAATTACACCAGATAACTCAAATCGAGGCGCTGACCTATCGGCAAGACGGGGAGAAAGGACAGATTTATGTATATCTTGCAGGTCTACTTTGAGAGGCGCTGGAAGTACGGCGTTAATCGATACCCTACAGCGGAGGTCGCTTATGAACGGGTGGCGGCACTCGCTAAGGCGGGTATCAAGGCAAGGGTACGGCCCGCCTCAGAACTCTACAGCTAACACGACTGCTGACCTATCGGCAAGACGGGGAGAAAGGAAATGACTATGACACGCAGGAGAAAAAGGACGACCGTATGGGCCTACCTGGACGGGAAAAAGCTGGTGGACGTTGTGAAAGCAGCGCTCGACAACAACATGATGGTGGACGACCTCAAGCAGCAGCTTATCCGGGAGAATCCCGGCCATGAGGTCACATTCAAAGTTGAGTAAGGAGGGGACGACCGTGAAAATCTTTCGATACAGCAAGGCTAACGGCTCCATCAACATAGGGACGAGAAGCACCAAACTCACAATTTTCTTCCGCCAAAAGTGCATTTGCTTCACATTCAACGGGCGGCGCATAGCCCATTGGGGGCGTAGTTTTGTAAATTAGAGCCGAAACGCCCTCCTGGGCGTCGCCGGGAGCCGCCCTACCCGGCCTGACAATGGCAGGGCAGAAAGGAGACTTTTATGAGCACACCCATCACACAGCAGGAGCTCGACCTGTTGGCTGGATATCCCAGCGAAATCGAGCAACGCGACCCTGGCCGCTACAATTATCTCGGGCAGGACGCAGCCGTTCTTTGCAGAATAAAAGACCGGACTATGGCTCTTTTCGACAAGCGTTACCGCGCTGCGCGGGAGGTTATCGACCTGATTGCAAAGAAGGTTGGCATAGACCCGGAGAACACCAGTTACTGGCTTTACGCGCCAGACATCGACGGCTCGTCTCCAATCGTCGCCCAGCTCGAATCCTATCTCAGCCGCAGCGGTGAAAAGGTAAAGCTCAAGAGGCGAATCAAGGAGCTGGAGGATGAAAACAGTATATTACGCTCACTTATAGTGAAGTAAAAACAAGGAGGTATCTTAATGCGTTACTATAGCACACAGCGCCCGGTCACACCGGGGAGCTTTCCGAGACCCGACGGGAACAAGGTCTTGGAAATCCACAACTATGACAGCAAGACCTACTGCGAGGAGCTTGGCCGGGAAGTCTGGGGGTACATCGACTACGAGAAGCCTCTTGCTCGGTTCGATCTCGATTCCTACGAGCTCTCTGTGCCGCAGACAAAGACCCTTCACCTGCGGTATCTCGGCGAAGATAGTTGGGGTCGCTACGTTTACGAGGACGAGAACGGCAAACTCTGGAAACTGCTCGACTGCTGCTCCCCACGAGAAGTGTGCGAGCAGAGGGGTGACACTCCGCACTCCTCATACGGCAACACTTTTGACGGGGAGCCAGACTGCTCCATGTCAGCCCATATCAAACCGGAATACCAGTAAGGAGGAACATACCATGAGTGAAAGAACTTATTACCCCATCAACGAGAAAACCGCCAGAGCGGCCCATGATATGATGTCATTTAGCGACTACACAGAGGGCAGCAAGACGGCGGAATACCGCCGGGACGTGGATAGGGCCTACGACTTGGCAGACCGGGTTGCAGCGAAGAAACCGGACGAGGCAGAGCGTGTTTACAGGCTGGCCGGACGCTATGCAAAGAAAATGGCGGAGTATTACAACCGGGAGGCCAGTATTGGCACGATTTGCCCGTCTATTATGATAAGCGGCGGCAGCAACTTCCCCGTCAGGAAGAAAGAAAAGCAGGTGGCCGCCTGGGACAGAAATCACCAGTTCTACACAGAGGTACAAGGGATTCTCTCCAAAATCGAGAACATTCTCCACGGCAGAGAAATCATCAAATCCGACGACGAGAGGGCCATCGAGAAACTGGAAGAAAAGCTGGACGACATGAAGAAGCTACAGGGACAGATGAAAGCAGCAAACAAGGCCATCCGGCTCAAGGATACGGAGGCGGGCGACGACCTGCTGCGGGAAATGGGGTACAGCGAGGAGGATATTAAAAGCCTCCGAGAGCCGGACTTCTGCGGTAGAATTGGCTACCCCGACTACGCTCTGTCGAACAATAACGCGAATATCCACCGGGTAGAGGGACGCATTAAGGAACTGAAAGCGACCAAAGAACGGGGAGGCTCCGAGCAGGAGATATCCTTGGGAGACCTCCCGGTAACTGTAAAGGAAAACGCCGAAGATATGCGGATTCAGCTTTTCTTCGACGGCAAGCCGGAGCAGGAAGTCAGAGACATTCTGAAAGGCGAGGCGTTCAAGTGGTCGCCCCGGAACGGGTGTTGGCAGAGGCAGCTCACTGGCAACGCCCGGAGCGCCACCAGGAGAGTGCTCCAAAAGCTCAAAGAAATAGGAGGAGGCCAGGGCAATGAAAGATTATAGGTATTATCCGGGCGGCCCGGAACAGCGCGAAAGGGTGGAGATAGACCTCCACCATGACGGCCAGAGGACGATGACTGTTATCGTCTCCGTAGACCTTCTTCTCTGCGGCCTCAAGGCGTTTTCCGGGAGCGAAGGGGAAGACATCACCTTGACGCCCGAACAACGCTTAAAGGCCCTAGAACTTGTGCTCACAGAGCGCAAGAAAATCACTGACAGCTATCCCGTGAAGACCTACGAGGGATGGGAGCAGAGCGGACTTTCCTCTTTTGATGATTACTGTTTCATCGGGGACACCGTAGACGAGGAAATGGTGGACTACTTTATAAACGTGGTACCGCCCGCCTGCATGAGTTCCGCCTGCGCCCAATGCGGAGAGCCGGTTAGCTATGAGGGCGACGAGCAGGGCAACTACAGGCAGACCTATACCACATTCCACCGCATTGGGGAAAATAAGTGGCGTTTCGACGGGCACTGTTTTCGAGGCGAGACCACCAACAGGCGTGCCCGCAAGACAGAGCTTGCGAAATGCATCGACGAGGCTCGGAAGGAGGCAGAGCGATATGGAGTATAAACTAATCAACCCCAGCGACCCCTACACATTCTTGGCAGAGGATTTTGAGACGGCAACGCTCGCAGTCTTCCTCCTCGGCACGATGTATGGCGCGGAACCAAAAGAACCGGGCGAGGAAGTCCCAATTTTCCTCTTTGGCGGGGCCGTGGAATGGTACAAAGAGCGTTTCGGGCGCAGCCCAGACGAAGGGCTCGCGGAAAAAGGGCAGTCCGTATCATATGCGCTAGGCTCCTTTATGCTTGGCGGTTTTGAAGACCGGAGGCGCTACAACGCAGCATTAGAGGCAATCACTGAGGAGGACAAGCGCATAGAGTTTGTCAATGCCTGGCAGGACGGACATAGCAGTCTAAACGACATCGGGACATACGCCCACAAACTCGCTGAACGGCTGAAACGGAAGGAGGCGACAGTATGACCCCGGAGAGACAGGCGGAGCTTATCTCCGTAGCCTGTAAGCAGGCAGGGGTTGACAGCCATATCCGTTGGATTGAGCGCCGGAAAGAGGCGCAGACATGGGCTGAAAAGATAGCCGTCCAGTTCATGCGAGCCGGACAGCAGTTCCCCGTGAAAAACAGCTATATGTTCTGCGATACGCTGGATATGTGTTTCTTTTACACCTCACAAGGGGTGCCGCAGGCGGCCTATGCAGGCTTAACCGCAGCAGCCAGCAAAGACCTCGAAGAGGGTAAACTCGCAGAGGCATTCCGTAAGGCGGACACCGTTTTGCGGCTGATGAAAAAGCTCGCAGAGGAGGCGCAGGCATAAGCAAGCCGTAAGCAAAACACACGCAAACGAAAGCAAACGGCAAGCAAAACACACGCAGACGATAAGCAAGCGCTATTTTTCCGCAAGCACACTTCATTTTGCTTTCACAAACGGGACAAGCATTTTGCGAAAAGCAGTTCGCGCCATTTTGATAAGCAGCAGCATTTCAAGTGGACTGCAGACCCCAGGAAAGGTATAATATTTCCCGCAAGGAATTATATTGCATTTCCGCGATTTTGACCCGGAAAAAGCTCTCAAGCAAAGCGAAAGCAAAAATCCCCAGCATTTGCAAGGCTTTCCGGCAATTTGATTCATCTTGCTTTCAAGCACCGCGTAAGCAAACGGCAAGCAAAACTAAGCAAGCCGAAAGCAAAACGCAAAAATGCGCAAGCTATATAAGATATAAGATGTAAGATATAAGATAAAGGATAAAAGAGATATACCCCCTACCCCCTTACGGGGACGGGAGTAGTATTTAGGCCGGAGGTTATCATGGACATTTTGACACGCACACCAACACGGCCCCGCAGCGCCGCAGAGCGCTGGCAGCAAAAGGCCGACTATTTCTACACTCTCGCCGACAGCGAGTTCGCGGCCCAGCTTGCAGAGAAGTTTACCATACCGGACATCCAGCAGGCTGAGGCGGCGTTCAAGGAGACCCTGGACAGAATATCCGACCCGGAGCTCCGGTTTGAGATTGATTCTGCCGCCGGTAGAATTTCCCGGGCCTACCAAATGCTCGGATTCTGCGCCGGGTGCCTCTCGCAGGAGACAGGAGCGCACTACAACTACTAGCACTTTTGGCCTTTTCCATTGATAACCTCTTGGTACGAAAGAACTCGCCCACCTTGAAATGGTCGGCACCATCGTCTACCAGCTGACCCGGTGCCTTACTCCCGAGCAGATAGAGGAGGCGGGCTTCGCGGACTACTTTGTGGACCATACCACCGGCGTCTACCCCCAGGCGGCCTCGGGTACGCCGTTCTCCGCGGCGACATTTGCCGTCACCGGCGACCCCATCGCGGATTTGAACGAGGACCTGGCGGCCGAGCAGAAGGCCCGCCTCAGCTATGACAACATCCTGCGCTTTGCAGACGACCCTGATGTGGCGGAGCCAATCAAGTTCCTGCGGGAGCGGGAGGTCGTGCATTACCAGCGCTTCGGCGAGGGCCTGCGTATCCTCACCGACCGGCTGGACAGCAAGAACTTCTACGCCTTTAACCCCTCCTTCGACAAGTAGGGGAGAGGGCGGTACAGTCAGCGCGGCGCATAAGCGCCGGCTTTAGGCAATAAGTGGAGGCCGCCGGGAATTACCCGGCGGCCTTTGTGCTCTATTTTAATCTATCCCCGCCTGAGCCGGCCGAATAGCCCGCTTTTGCCGAACATCTTCACGCTTTTGAGCCAGCCCGGCTCTATCCGTTCCAGCACCACCTGGGGGCACTCGTAGGCGCTGAGCTTTCTCTGGTTCCTTAGGTCCTCCATTAGCTCGTTGTACCGCCGCACGGAAATCTCCTCGCAGTCCGGGCGGAGCACCTTGTAGTTGCCGGGCTTTGAGAACTTGAAGGCGTAGATGAAGTCGGCCCAGACGCTGTACTCGGTTATATGCACAAGCTCCTCGGGCACGTCCAGGGTGAGCTGCACCGAGCCGGACACCTTTCCGCCGGTGTTCTGCTTTCTGCCCTTCACCACCGCGAAGACCGGGCACTCGCAGTGGAGCCCCAGCATGTCTATCAGGGCGTTGTACTCCCCCCGAAGGCTGAGGTTGGGCTTGGCCCTGTAGACCTCGCCGCCTTTCAGGGTGCGCAGCACCACCTTGGACTGGTAGGTTTGCAGTATCATCTCAGGTCTCTCCCTTCTCCTGTTTCTCCTCTTTCTCCCGCCTGTACTCCTCCGGGGTCTTCACGGCCCAGTCGTACAGGTATGTGTCAAAGGCGCCCACACGGTTGGGGCGTATGAGATAGCGCCTCAGAAGCGCGTCCTCGTCCTGGCCGGTGCCGCCGTAAAAGGCGTCGGCTATGCCCCCGGCTATGCAGCCCACGGTGTCCGTGTCGCACCTAACGCTGTAAACGTTCCTTATGCAGCTCTCCCAGTCCTCGGACTCGAGAAAGCAGCGTATGGCAAGGGGCATGGTGCCCATGGCGGTCACGTCGAATTTCCCGAAGGGGCGGTACAGGAACAGGGGCCGGGCCACGGTATATTTATAGCGCCTTCTCATATAATATGCTATTTCGCCCTTGCCGGCCCCGGTGCGGGCCATAAACACCGCGGCGGCCGTGGCTATGGCGGCCCTTATCCCCTCGGGGTGGTCGTGGGTGCAGAGGGAGCTCTCCCGGGCCTCCCGCTCCACCTCCTCGAGGGTATTAAAGTGCAGGCCTATGTAGCTCACACGCATGGCCGAGCCGTTGCCGTAGCTGTTATACCCCCGCTGTGAGTGGGCGTGCAGCCAGTTCTTGAACATTGGCCCGTAGCCCGCCTGCATGTACCGCCGCCCGAAGCGCTGATAGGCCCGGAAATAGGGCACGCCTGTGAGCACCGCGTATTTCGTGGCCACGGTGAGCACAGTGTCGTCGGTGTATTTGCTCATGCCGTTGAAGAGCTCCTCCCGCCGCCAGTCGAACTTCTCGGGCCTTGTAAACTCAAAGCGCGACCCGGCTATATCACCCAATATTGCGCCGTACACCACCCGCACCCCCTGCTCTTTTGCGTACATTATATCATGCCCGGGGGCGGATTTCCATTTGGGAAATTGCACAAAAAGAACGCCGGGCCATACCGGCCCGGCGCCCTCCGCGCTTTCCCTTTTACGCCCTGTCTTCAGCTCAGCCCTCGCGGAAGGTGCAGCACTCCGTGCCGGACTTGCCGGTGACGTCGTCGCAGCAGCAGCCAACGCATACGCATTCGGCCTCGCACCGGCAGTCGTTGTTATAGGTGCAGTTTTTGGCCTTGCAGTCGATGGCGGTCTCGGCGGACGCGCAGCCGCATGAGCCCACGCTGTTGCTGCTCCCGCTTCTGGGCTCGAAGGACTCGCAGCAGGTCTGGCGGCTCTCCCGGGCCCCGGGGCCCTCCACCTTAATGCCGGGCAGGTCGCAGAAGTTGTGCTCGTTGTGCCGGCAGGCGGTCACTGAACATTCAAGCTTGTTTCTCATGGCAAATGCCCCCCTATATTATAGAAAGTGGTCGGACAGGGGTTAGTATTGCCCTCCTGACTCAAATTATCAGCCGCCGGGGAAAAGGGAGTTCAGGTCCTCGACCCTCTGGTAGGTATTGGCGGCGGTGGCGCTGTTCATAAAGAGCACGTCGGTTATGCCGTTGTCCCTTATAAAGTCCGGCAGGCTCCCGGAGAAGCTCCGGAAGTCTATCATATATACCTCGTCGAAGCTCGCGCCCATAAAGGCCCCGATGGCGTTGCCGTAGGACTCCTTCACCACCGCAAGCTTTCTGTTCATATATGAGTTTTCATTTTTTACGCGCACACAGGGCAGGTCCCCCCAGAGGAACATGCTGTAGCCCATGGAGGCGTCGGAGCTGTTCACGCCGTCAAGCTCTGTAAAGTCATAGCCGTCGCAGCTCATTGCAGCCTTATAGGGGTAGCCGGGCTCGAAGGTCTCGATATGGTCCGGGTTATTATACAGGCAGTCCTCCCCGGTGACCTCGGCGAGGTAGCCGCAGAAGTCCCGCTCGTGGGCAGTCAGGGTGAACTCCTCAAGGGCCGCGCAGGGGACCTCCGCAGCTCTGCAGAACTCCTCATAGGCGCGGTAGGCTCCCCGGGCGGTCCAGTGGGTGTCGGTGTTGAAGTAGAGGTATTCCTCCTTGTGCTGGTCCAGGGCGTCACAGATATCTACAGGCTGGGCGTACTTATAGGTGCCGTAGATATACCTGATATTGTCCTTTTGCGAGTTGCAGCCAAGGCTGTCCCTGAGCCTCTCTGGCAGGCCGTACTCGCTGTGGTTCGGCACTATCATATTATATACCTTCACGTCGCTGGGCAGGTCCCTTGCAAAGCCGTCTATTGCATTCGCGTATGGGTCCGAGGCCTCGTCGTAGCCGTAGAACAGCTCAAAGGCCATATTGTTCCAGATGTATATGCCCTCGGAGAGGTAGCCGTCCTCGCCGTTGTCGGGTATGGGGCCGGGGGTGGGGGTGGGCTCCGGGGTGGGCGTCGGCGTGGGCTCGGGAGTGGGCGTGGGTTCGACCTCTGAGGTTATTTTCGAGGGGGCCGTGGAGGGGCTTTGGGATGGGGGCTCGGGCTCCTCCCTGAGGCCCAGCTCACGGACGAGCAGTATGCCCGCGGCCAGCAGGCCGGTGAGTATGATTATTATTGCTATAATGAGCCAGAGGCTCGGGCGGTTGTCCGCATGGTGCCTGCCTGACATAGGGGTCAGCTCCTTACTCTTTTATCCTGCCCCTAAATAATACCAGAATTTCCCGGGTAAAGCAAGCGCGGGGTGAAACTTTCTCAGTCTTTGAGGATAAACTTTCCAAGAAACTGCATGACGATGAACGCGGCTATGCAGGTCACAAGTATCTCGGGAATCATGTAGCTGCCGTTATATACAAGAGAATAGAAGCAGGCAAGCTGCTGGCCGCTCATGCCCGCAAGCACGGGGGAGAAGTTTGCGTCGGCGAACTCCCCCCAGAGTATCCAGCCTGAGAGGAAGGAGCAGACGTACCGGAGAAGCCCCGCTGTAAGGCACCCCAGGGTGAAGGCCGCCGGGTCGTTCTTTATCTTCCCCCGGAAGATACCCGCGAGGCCCAGCACAGTGAAGGCCAGGAGGTAGTCGAGGAAGATGGAGCCCGCCACCGTGGCCCCGGATATGCCCTTGAGGGCGTCCAGGCCGAAGAGCAGCTCCAGCACGCTGAAGGTGAAGCCGGCTCCAAGGCCCCATTTTATCCCGGCGCGGTATGAGAATACCATCACCGGCAGCATGGAGCACAGGGTTATGGAGCCGCCGTAGGGCAGGTCGAAGACCTTCACGAAGGACAGCGCCGTGCCAAGGGCGATTAGGACCCCGGCCAGCACCAGGTTCTCCACATTTTTCAGGCGTGCGTTTTGGTTGTCGTTCATTTAGCATTTCCCTTTCTCAAAAAGATTATTTTTGAAAAATGAAAAGCGCCGCCCGGAAATTTTTCCGAACAGCGCAAAGAAGCTCCCAAAATATATACTAAGCTTGGGAAAATGAGATGCTTCCTCCGTCGGTATTATCCGCCTCAGGTTCATAGGGTTTAAGCTCGAAGCTCCTCTCAGCGCGCCCGAATCCTCCTGCCATAAGGCAAGAGTTTTGCTTTGCAAAACTCGGGGACTTCATGAAGCTTTGCTTCATGAACGTCAACCGCACCCCTGCTCTTCATTTTTCGAGTTTATTCTAGCGTATATATTTGAATTTGTCAAGGGCCCTTTTACTTAAATTTGCTATTGCTTTTTCACCGGCTATGGTTTATAATACTTTATAAAGAGTTTATAAAACGCTGGTGGTGTTGACCTTATGAAAGCAAAAGACCTTGCCAAAAAGCTGGGCGTCTCGCCCGCGACCATTTCGCTGGTGCTCAACAATAAGCCGGGCATAAGCGACGCGCTGAGAAAGTCACTTTTGGAGCAGATACAGCAGCTTGGCTGTGAGCAGATGCTGAGCGGTTCCCTGCGGGAGGGGGCGGCCCAGGGGCAGCAGGCTGTTCAGAAGCAGGAGGCGACAGGGGGGTGCGCGTGCAGGTCCATCGCCTATTTTATCTACCATGAGCACGACTACCTTGAGGATATGAACGACCCCTATAACTTCTTCTCCGGGGTGCTTGAGGGCATTGAGGCCGAGGCCTGGGAGCATGACTACTGCCTTATCATGCTCCACGCGGGGCGGCACAGGAAGGCCACCATCGGGGAGCAGCTGCGCCGGGCGGGGAACGTGGCGGGGGTCATCGTGCACCCCTGCACCATCAATGAGCAGATACTCGCGACCATGAGGGGCCTGTCTGTGCCGTGCGTGTTCATGGACACATACACCTCCCTCAGCTGGCAGCCGCCGTCCGTGTGCATAAGCAACCAGCAGGGTATGCGCCGGGCCGTGTACCACCTCCACACCCTGGGGCACAGGCGAATAGGGTATGTTTCCAGCGGCTGGGAGTCCCCGCTGAACCTTGAGCGCCGCAGGTGCTTTAAGGAGGCGCTCTCGGACTTTGGGCTCAGGTGTAATGAGGGGGACTTCTTCACAGCCGGGGAGGAGCTTGGGCTTTTGGACCATACAAGCCTTTTGGGGGATTTCAGGAGGGCCGGGAGCCTGCCCACGGCCCTGGTATGTGAGAACGACCGGCAGGCCTGGCGCGTTATAAAGGCCCTGCAGCAGGCCGGGCTGGATGTCCCGGGGGACGTGTCCGTCATGGGCTTTGACGACGGGGCCATCTGTACCACCATTGAGCCGAACATCACCACCGTTCACAATTCCCCCCAGCTCATGGGGCGGCAGTGCGTGCTCATGCTCGAGAACCTTATCCGGCTGAAGGACCTGGGGGAGGAGCCCTGGCTGCGGTATGAGCTGCCCGCAAGCCTGGTTTTACGGGACAGCACCGGGCCTGTGCCCGGGGAAACGTAAGAAAATATTAATAAATTGTAACTGTCAGGGCTCTTGACATTATTCTTTTAGAGAGTTATAATAGCTCGTGGTTTTGAGTTTGTTCAAACCGCAATACATGATTAGAAAGGTGAATGTAAATGAAAAAGAATGTTCTGCGTGTCCTGGCCGCTGTGCTGGCCTTGACGATGGTGTTCTCACTGGCCGCGTGCGGCAATGACGACAAGGGCTCCGGCAGCTCGACCCCCAGCTCCAGCGAGCAGAGCTCCTCCGAGGCGTCTGAGAGCTCAAGCGAGGCCAGTACTGAGGAGTCCAGCTCCCAGGCTGAGGAGAGCTCTGAGGCCTCCACCGGCGCCGCCGACGGCGTGTTCCCCACTGTGAAGGCTTTCCTTGAGGACCCCACCACTAAGGCCCAGCTGGACGCCTCCATCGAGCAGATGGTCGGCGACGACGATACCATGGACGTGTCCCTGGACGGCACTGAAGACACCCTTATTTACATGTTCAAGTTCAGCGACGAGGCAATGGCCGCTACCGACGAGAGCACCCTGAAGACCGCTCTTGAGGCTGGCCTCAGCGAGGAGAGCTTCGTCTCTACCTTCGAGAACATCGCCGGAACTGTCGCCCAGGTTGTCGAGGCCGACAGCGTTAAGGTCAAGGTCGTCTATGCCAAGGCAGACGGCACTGAGATTGCCAGCAAGGAGTATACCGGCAAGTAATTTGTACACAGCATGATAAAAAACCTCAGGGCGCGTGCCCTGAGGTTTTTTCTGTTGTTCTCTATCAGAGCCTGTGCCTGTACCGGCGGTACATATTGCTGCCAAGGGCGAAGAGGGCCAGGAGGGCGCAGGCTCCCAGCAGCACCCACATTACCAGGGAGAAGAGGCCCCGAAGGTCCAGGGCGGTCCAGTCCGTGAGCAGGGAGAGCCCGTGGGTGAAGGGGGCAAAGAACAGATTTAGCACCGCACACGCCGCTTTCGTGCCGAAGTTCAGCAGCGCCGTAAAGAAGCGGATGCTCATGTCGGCTATGAAGCAGAGGAACTTCCAGCCCAGGCCGAAAAGATTTACAAAGAAGTCAAAGATGGAAAGGCTCATTTTAATACCCCCTATTATGGTTTTAGTTTGCGCTCTCCACTATCCGGTAGTAGGTGCGGGCGGTGAGCAGATAGATGATAAGGTAGAACACGCTGAACACCAGCACGCAGCCGGCCATGGACAGGATGATAAGGTCAAGGTTCACCATCTGCATGAGCATGAGTATCTTTTGCAGCATGGGGAAGGCGAAGGAGAGGTGCACCAGGGCCATCAACAGGGGCAGGAAGAAGACCATCAATACCTGGCTCTTGATGCTTTTTTTCACCTCATGGCGGCTCATGCCCACCTTCTGCATGATGTCAAAGCGGCGGGCGTCCTCGTAGCCCTCGGACACCTGCTTATAGTAGATGATAAGCACCGTGCCAATGAGGAACATGGCCCCCATGAAGAGCCCCAGGAAGAAGAGCCCGCCGAAGAGCCCGGTGACGTCCTCCCGCTCCTGTATCCTGTTGTTGTAGGAGTAGCTCAGGCCCGAGGCGTTCAGCTCCTCAGTTGTCGCCCAGTTCCACTTCTCGTTTACGAACCAGTCCAGTAGCTCGTCATAGACGGCCTTTATAGTCTCCGGGTCGTGTCCGGCGAGGTCGAAGTCGAAGGTGTAGTCCGGGTCGAGCCAAGGGTAGTCTGAGGAGATGCCGTCCATGGGGTTCACCATGCGGCCGTCAACTATCAGCTCCGGGTCGTTTAGCACCAGACCGTACTTCTCGATGTTTGAGAAGTTCAGGTACACGGAGTTGGTATAGGGCATCTCTATCTCCTCCACCTGATAGGTCTTGCCGAAGAGGTCGACTGTCTCGCTGTCGAACCTGCCGTCCGGGTCGCAGAGGAGCACCTTGCCGCTGTCGAGGGTGTAATTTGTCCCGGCGAAGTCGTTATAGTCCTCCGGGGTGAAGATATTGAAGTAGGCGTAGATATTGCCGTAGTCGGTGGAGTTCTTGAACTTGAAGCTGTTCCCCTCCCGGACAGAGCCTATGCTCCAGGAGCGGTAGGTGAGCACATCCTCCATCTGCGCATCGTGGGCGGCAGATATCTCCCCCGCCTTCTCCTTCACCGAGGCGAACTCCTCCTCCTTTATGCCGGTGAAGCTGAGGTTTATGTCCCGGGCACAGCGGGTGTCCACCATGTCCTCAATGCCTGTGTACAGCGAGAAGGTAGTGGACACCGTCACCAACAGGCAGGTGAACAGTATGCAGATAGAGGCGAGGCCTGCGGCGTTCTGCTTCATTCTGTAGAGCATCCCGGATACTGTAGTGAAGTGCCGGGTCTTATAGTAGAAGCTCTTGTTTTTCTTCAGGAGCTTGAGCATGGCGGTTATGCCCACCATGAACAGCAGGTATGTGCCCAGAATGACCAGAATCACCGCCACAAAGAACATCACAAGGGCGGCCACCGGGTCTTCGATAGTGAGTGCCATATAGTACCCGGCCCCCAGGAGCCCCGCGCCCACTATGGCGAGGAGCCAATGGGCCTTGGGCTCCTTCTCCCCAATCTCCCCGCCGTGGAGGAGCTCGATGGGTTTACTCAGCCGCACCTGTAATATATTGTAGAGCGCGGTCGCGAGGAAGATGCAGGCGAAGAGTATCACCGTGTCTCTGATGCCCGAGAGGGGTATCACGAAGGGCACCAGCCCGGGCATACTGAGTATCTTCTCCAGTATCAGGAAGAAAACCTTCGAGAACAGTATGCCGAAGCCCAGTCCCATGAGCAGGCAGACGGCGGCGGTGAGGATGGTCTCGGTGAGGATGACCCCGGCGATATGCCGTTTCTCCATGCCGAGAATGTTGTAGAGGCCCAGTTCCTTCTTGCGGCGCTTCATTATGAAGCTGTTGGTGTAAAAGAGGAAAATCGCGCCGAAGATGGCTATGACGTGTGTGCCGAGCTCCAGGCCCAAGCCGGAGCTGGTGACGCCGTAGAAGTCGGCGCTCTGGGTGCCCACAGTCAGGGCGAAGAGCATATAGTACATCATGATTATCCCCGAGCCCGAGAGCAGGTAGGGGACTGTCACACGGTAGCTGCTTTTCAGGTTGTGCACGGCAAGCTTTGGGTAGAGCTTAAACACTGCCCTCGCCCCCTTTCCTGCTGGTGGCAAGGACCGTCAGGGTGTCGGAAATGCTCTGGTAGAGCTGGTCGTCGGTCTGGTTTCCCCGGTATATCTGGTGGAACACCTGGCCGTCCTTGATAAAGAGCACCCTGCCCGCGCGGCTGGCAGCCTGGATGGAGTGGGTCACCATCAGGACCGTCTGCCCGGAGGCGTTGACCCTTCTGAAGATGTCCATTATCTGCCCGGCTGAGCGGGAGTCGAGAGCGCCGGTGGGTTCGTCGGCCAGGATAAGCTGGGGGTCCGTGATGATGGCCCGGGCTATGGCAACTCGCTGCTTCTGGCCGCCGGATATCTCGTAGGGGTACTTTTCCAGAAGCTCCGCTATGCCCAGCCCCGCGGCTATGGACTGTATGCGCTCGCGCATTTCGGGGTACTTCTTTCCGGCCAGCACCAGGGGGAGGAAGATGTTGTCCTGGACGGAGAAGGTGTCCAGAAGGTTGAAATCCTGGAAGACAAAGCCCAGGTTGTCCCGGCGGAAGGCGGATATTTCTGACTCCCTGAGGGTGGTGATGTCCCGCATGTTCAGGAAGACGCTGCCGGAGGTGGGCTTATCCAGGGCGGCTAGGATGTTCAGAAGGGTGGTTTTGCCGGAACCGGACTCGCCCATTATGGCGGCAAATTCGCCCTGCTCCACGGTGAAGCTCACGTCCTGCAGCGCGTGGACCTGGGTGCCGCCCAGGCGGTTTGAGTAGGTTTTTTTCAGGTGCTCTACGTTTAAGACAGGCATATTTGAATCTCCTTTGCGATTTTTGCTATGGTCTAAGTATAGCGGGTAAATCTTACAAAATCCATAAGATGGGCTTACAAAAAGGGGCCGGTGGCTTACAGTTTTGTAAGGTTGCGGCGCAAAAATAAAAGCCCCTGAGGGCTAATCCCTCGGGGGCTCCGGGCGGTCCATATAAAGGAGCACGGTAGTACCAACACCTTGCTCTGACCTAATCTCAAAGGGCGTTTCCAGCTTATCCAAAACCGCCTTACAAAGATACAGCCCAAGCCCGGTGCTTGAACGCTCAGCCCGCCCATTCTGACCTGTGAACCCGCGCTCACAGACCCTGGGCAGGTCGGCGGGGTCAATGCCAATGCCCGTGTCGGCGACAGAGAGCACGTCATCCCCGCTCATGGAGATAGTGATACCCCCTGAGAAGGTGTACTTGGCGGCGTTTGACAACAGCTGCTCCAATACAAAAAGCAGCCATTTTTCGTCGGTTATGACCTGGTTATCAAAATCCTCAAGGTCCACGCTGAGCTTCTTATATATAAACTGTGAAGCAAACTTCTTTACAGCCTTTGAAGCGATGGGCCGCACAGGGCAGAGCTCAATCCTCAGGTCTGAGCTGATGGAGTGCAGCCGGAGATACCCTAAAAGCATCTCCATATAGCGCTCTATTTTGAAAAGCTCCTGGTGCAGGGCCCCGGCATCCTCCGGGGGAATGCTGCCGGACTGCAGTATCAGCCCCATTGCGGACAGGGGGGTCTTCACCTGGTGGACCCAGAGGGTGTAGTAGTCCATAAGCTCCTCCTGGCGGGCGAGGGACCGGCTCTCGAGGCCGGCGGCGCGGGCGCGGAGGAGCTCGGCGGTCTCTATAAGGAGCTCATAGGGGAGAGTCCCGCCGGGGCCCAGGGGCTGGGGGAAGCCCTGTGAAGCGGAGCGCTTTACAGCCCTGAGGCGCTGTACTGCCCGGCGGTAGCGGACGAAGTCCGGCACGGACATGACTGTGGCGAGGGTGAGGGCGATAAGGGCGCAGTAGCCCACCTGTGAGACGGAGAGGCCGTATAGGAGCATTAGCCCGGAGAGGGCCGCGAAGAGCAGCAGCCCGCAGAGGAGCACCCGGCGGCGGTCGAAAATATACCTGAAAAAGAGCATAGTCCCTCCTTACTCAGCCGAACTGGTAGCCCAGGCCCTTCTTGGTGGCAAGGAGCCCCTCAAGGCCCACGGACTCGAGCTTTTTGCGAAGGCGGGAGACATTTACCGTGAGGGTGTTGTCGTCGATGAAGCTCTCGCTCTCCCAGAGGCGCACCATCAGGTCCCCCCGGCTCACAGTGTGGCCGCCGTTCTCCATGAGCACCTGAAGTATCCGGAACTCGTTCTTGGTGAGCTCCAGCTTCCCGCCGGGACCGGAGACGGTCTCGGCGCCCAGGTCCAGAAGGGCTGGGCCGTACTCCAGGAGGTTCATGCTGCCAAGGACAGAGTAGGCGCGCCGCAGGACGGCCTGTATCTTGGCGGTGAGCACAGTAAGGTCGAAGGGCTTCGGTATGAAGTCGTCGCCCCCAAGCTCGATGGCCGTTACTATATTGATATTGTCCGAGGCCGAGGACAGGAAGACCACCGGCACCTTTGAGCGCTTTCTCAGCTCCCGGCACCAGTAGTAGCCGTTGTGAACGGGCAGGCCTATATCCAGCAGCACAAGATGGGGGTCGAAGTCCAGAAGCTCCTCTATAATTTTGGAGAAATTTTCCACGGCCCGGACCTGATAGCCCCATAGGGATAGGTGCTCGCTGACACCGCGGCATATTACCGGGTCGTCCTCCACTATAAATATCTTATACATGCTTTAGAATTTCCCGGATGTCGCCGTAGCTCTCCGCGCGCCATGTAAAGGCCGGAGCTTTACGGTCGTTGGTCCAGGCCCCCGGCGGGTCGTACCATATGCTTTGAAGTCCGGCGTTCTGAGCCCCCTGGATGTCGGAGCTGGGGGAATCCCCTATCACAAGGGCCTCGGAGGGGGTGAAGCCGGGGATATGCTGGAAAACGTAGTCAAAGTAGCGCTTGTCCGGCTTGCCGACGCCCACGGCCTCGGAGACGAAAACCTCCTTGAAGTATGGGGCGAGCCCTGAGTTACGGAGCCGGGGCAGGGAGCTTACCACATTGCCGTTGGTTATGAGGTAGAGCTCATGTGTAAAGCTCAGCTCCTTTACAAGCTCTACAGCGCCGGGATAGGCCGTGCCGGTCTCGGCCATGGCTGTAAAGTACTTTTCATTTACAGTTTCCGGGTCGCCGGTGAGGCCGGTCTTTGAAAGAAACTCAGAGAAGCGGGAGATATAGAGCTCGTCCTTCGTGCACTCCCCCCGCTCGAAGCGGTCCCAGGCCCGGTTATTGCAGGCCTCGTAGCAGTCGAGGAGCTCCTTTGCGTAGGGCCGCTGGGACTTAAAGCAGGCCTCATACATTATTGTGAAGGAGCGCACCATGTCGGCGGGGAAGTCCAGAAGGGTGTAGTCGGCGTCGAAGAGAAGAAAGCGCATAAGACCATCCTTTCACGCATATTATCATAGAGAAATTATACCCGCTTTTTAAGCCGGTGTCAATCTCGGGAGGACAAGTCTATGAGAAGAAGGGGCTCGGGGACAGCTTTAAAATATTTGGTGCTCTGGCTGGCGCTGGCAGGCGCTGTGGGGGCGGTATGGCTGCTGGGCGGCGGCAATAGTGTGGAGGCTGAGAGGCCCGGGGAGGCTGGGCCGGCGGCAAGCGCCGGGCCCTCTGAGGAGCCGGAGGAGATGGAGGTCAGCGTGCCGAAGACCTCGGAGAGGGGGGAGCTCATGGGGGTCTGGGTGCCGTATATGTCGCTGAACGTGCCCGAGCACACTCAGGAGGCCTTTGAGGCGAACTTCAAGGGCATAGCCGACAGCGCCAGGGAGAAGGGGCTCAACGCCCTGTTCGTGCATGTGCGGCCATTTTCGGACGCGCTGTACCCCTCGGAGCTCTACCCCTGGTCCCATATCCTCACCGGCACCCAGGGGAAGGACCCGGGGTTCGACCCGTTAAAGTTCATGGTGGAGTATACCCACAGCCTGGGGATGGAGTTCCACGCCTGGATAAACCCCCTGAGGGTGAAGACCGCAGAGAACCCGAAGGAGCTCTCCGGGCCAATAGCTGACCTGAGGGCCGACGCGCCCTATTACTTCATGGAGTGCCAGGGGGCGCTGTATCTTGACCCGGCATACCCCTATGTGCGCACGCTGATTGCCAAGGGCGCGGCGGAGATAGCGGAGAAGTACCCGGTGGACGGCATACATTTCGACGACTATTTTTATCCCTCCCAGGAGGAGGGCCCGGACGCCGAGGCCTACCGGCTGCATGTTGAAACCGTCTCGGAGCCGCTGGACCTTATGGACTGGCGCACGGCGAATATCAACGCCATGGTCGCGGAGGTGTACGACAGGGTGAAGGCTGTGAATCCTGAGGTGCAGTTCGGCATTTCGCCCCAGGGGAATATACAGAACGACATTGGCATGGGGGCTGACGTGGAGGCCTGGTGCGCCGTGCCGGGGTATATAGACTACGTCTGCCCCCAGGTGTACTACAGCTTTGAAAATCCGGGGCTGAACTTCTCCCAGGCCCTTGAGGACTGGCAGGGGATGTACAGGCGTAAAGGGCTTGAGCTTTACATAGGCCTGGCCCTGTACAAGGCCGGGGACAGCGCCCAGGGCGAGGCCTGGGCGGGCGGGGACGTGATAAGCAGGCAGATAGAGGCGGCGCGGGAGCTGCCCTGTAATGGGGTAGTGCTTTACAGCAGCGACTTCCTGGACGCGGAGCAGACGGGCACTGAGATGAGGAACGCCGTGGAGACTCTGGCGGGGGTGGGCTGAAAGAGGGCAAAAAAGGAGAGGGCTGTCACGCAGCCCTCTCCCGGCGGCTCACCACCGCTTCATATTTGTCTCATGCTTCTCCCGGTACACCTTCTCAAGCTCATCGGGCGTGATGTTATAGCAGAGCATAACGTCGTTAAAGTACATCATCACGTCGCACATCTCCTCGATGAAATGCTTTCGCTGGGGGGTGTCGGCAAGGAGCTCCTCGGTGGGGACCTTCTTGAGCACCTGGGCGGCCTCGCCCGCCTCGCAGAGCATCCAGAGCATCATGCGCACGGCCTTCTCCGGGTACAGCCCGCCCCATTTGTCAAGGTATTTCTCCTGCAGCTCCTTTTGTATGGCCTGCATGTCGTCAAAGCTGAAATTTGCCATTCCGCTGCTCCTATAACATATTATTCAGTTCCCTGATTTTATACCCCACGTCCTCGGGGCAGTGGGCATCGGAGGAAGTGATTATCTTCACATTATGCTTTTTCAAAATTCCAAGCAGCTCCGTGTCCATGCCGAGGGACGCTGTTTCCGGGCACCTTCTTTCCGCGCCGCTGTTATGGTCCGCGTACATATTGCTTTTAGAGAGCTCCGCAGCCAAACGCTCATAGAAGCCTGTCAGCGGGTATGACGGCCTGTGGCCGAACAGCTTTATCCCGTCCGGGTGGCCAATGCCGTCGAATATCCCGCTTTCTGCCAAGAGGACGGAGTCCTCAAAATACCGGCGGTATATCTCGTCAACGTCGAGCCCGGCCCAGTGCTCGGCCTTGTGGTCGAAGGCAAAGTTACCGGCAAAATGTACGCTTCCCAGCAGAAAATCAAAGCCTTTGTCCTCTACAAGCCCGGAGATAAAATCTTCAAACTCCTTAAAATAGCATATCTCAAGTCCAAACTTGACCTCTATGGGAAACCGATGGCTTCTGGCAAGCTCAATGAGCTCTAAATATTCCGGGAGCGTATGCCTGCAGGCGCTTCTCTGGAACCATGCGTCCACGTACTCGCTGCAGGCGCGCACGGAATCGTACATCGGGGCAAATTCCTCAAATATATAGTTGTGCTCCAGCAGGCGTATTTCGTCGAGCCCCGTCTCAAGCGCCCTGTTTACAAATTGCTCTATCCAGTCAAGGGTATACGGGCCGCGCTCAATGTGTATATGTCCGTCTGTCATATTTATACTCCTATAACAGCTCCCCAGGATTTGCCGGTCAGTCTATCACCCGCACCCGGATGTTCGCTTCAAGGGAGGAGAGCTCCTGGACGGCGGGGGAGACGTCCGCGCCGGTCACATCCAAAACGGTGTAGGCGTAGTCGCCCCTGGATTTGCTCTGCATGTTCTCGATGTTTATACCGGCCCTGCCGCAGACGGCGGTGAAGTCGGCGATGGCCCCGGGGACGTTTTTGTGTATCACGCAGATACGGCGGGTGCCGGACTCCCGGGACATGCTGAGGTTCGGCAGGTTCACGGAGTTTATGATATTGCCGTTTTCGATGTACTCCTTTATCTGGTCCACGGCCATTTGGGCGCAGTTGTCCTCGCTCTCGGGGGTGGAGGCGCCCAGGTGTGGCAGGGGTATCACGTTCCCGCAGCCCAGCATTTCGTCGGCGGGGAAGTCCGTGGCGTAGGCGGCGCATTTGCCGGACTCAAGGGCAGAGAGCAGGGCGGCAGTGTCCACCAGCTCCCCTCTTGCAAAGTTCAGAAGGCGCACGCCGTCCTTCATCTTACCGATGGTGTCGGCGTTTATCATGCCCTTGGTGTCCTTGGTGGCGGGCAGGTGCAGGGTGATATAGTCGCAGCTCTGGTAAATTTCATCCAAGGACATGGAGCGGTGCACCGAGCGGGAGAGCCTCCATGCGGCGTCCACCGACAGGAAGGGGTCGTAGCCGTAGACCTCCATTCCAAGGGAATGGGCGGCGTTGGCAACTAAAATGCCGATGGCACCAAGGCCCACCACGCCCAGGGACTTGCCCTGTATCTCGGGCCCGGCAAACTGGCCCTTGCCCTTTTCCACAAGCTTTGAGACCTCGGCCCCCTGGCCCCTGAGGGTCTTCACCCAGTCCATGGCGGCGGGTATCTTCCGGGAGGAGAGCAGCAGCGCGCAGAGCACCAGCTCCTTCACGGCGTTGGCGTTGGCCCCGGGGGTGTTGAACACGGCTATGCCCTTCTTGGCGCAGTCCTCGGAGGGGATATTGTTTGTGCCGGCCCCGGCCCTGGCGATGGCTAAAAGGCTCTCGGGCAGTTCCATATCGTGCATGGAGGCCGAGCGCACCAGTATGCCCTCGGGGTCCTTCATCTCCGGGGAGAAGGTATAGCTCTCGCCGAAGCGCTTGGTGCCGGTGGGGCTTATTTTGTTGAGGCAGAGTATTTTGTACATGGGAATCATCCTTTCAAATTATGGTTGGGGTATTGACATAAACATAGAATGTGGTATAATATAGATAAAGAAAAGGCGCTGGACGGACCACGGTTCGGACGGTAGGCCGGTTTGTAGAGCTAAGTAGCCGCTACACCTTGCTGGGGGGAGCGGCTACTTATTTTTTGCGTCGAGGGCAATCAGCAGGTCTACGACGATGTGAAGTACCATCACCATGACTGTCATAATCTCGTACGCGTTCATAAGCGTGACCTCCTTTCGGTGTGGTTTCCGCATCTCACGAGCATGCGTATGCCGAGCACTTACTTGTCGGTCTACCGTCCGCCTTTTCTACGTTCTACTAAGTGGCTTATATATGTCCAGCGCCGTTCCCGCCTCTATTCTGCTGTAGGTCCTGCGGGAGGCGCTTTCATTTTACATTAAATTCCAGTTCTTGTCAATATTTTACGTAAAATCAGCCGTTTGCGTTCTCAAACTCCCTCATGAACTCCACCAGCTTATCCACGCCCTCGGGAGGCATGGCGTTATAAATAGACGCGCGCATACCGCCAACGCTCCTGTGGCCCTTGAGGTTCACGAAGCCCGCGGCTGAAGCCTCCTTGACGAACTTCGCGTCTAAATCCTTGTCGCCGGTGACGAAGGTCACGTTCATTATGGAGCGGCTGTCCTTCTCGGCGCAGGGCTTGAAGAGCTTGGAATTGTCCAGGAAATCGTAGAGGACCCCGGCCTTTTTCTCGTTGCGCTCCTTCATCTTCTCGAGGCCGCCGATGTCGTCCTTTATCCACTCAAGCACCAGCTTGCACATATAGATGGGCCAGCAGGGGGGAGTGTTGTACATGGAGTCGTTGTCGGCCATTACTTTATAGTCGAACATGGTGGGGGTGCCGGGGAGGGTCTCGCCTATGAGGTCTTCCCGGACGATAACGATGGTGAGCCCGGCGGGGGCCACGTTCTTCTGGGCCCCGGCATACAGTAAACCAAACCTGGTTATGTCAATCGGCTGGCTGAGTATGCAGGAGGAGATATCGGCCACCAGGGGCACAGAGCCAGTGTCGGGGAGCTGGTGCCAGAGGGTGCCGTAGATGGTGTTGTTCATGCAGATATGCAGGTAGTCCGCGTCGGGGCGCAGCTCGCTCTTGTCAATGGCCGGGATATGGCTGAAGTTGTCGTCTTTAGATGAAGCCACGGCCTTGCAGTCTCCGTACCTTGAGGCTTCTTTGTAGGCCTTGGTGGAGAACTGGCCGGAGAGCACATAGTCGGCCTTATGGTTCTTCACCATCAGGTTCATGGGCACGGCGGCGAACTGGCTTGAGGCCCCGCCCTGTAAAAACAGAACCTTGTAGTTCTCGGGAATGCCCATGACCTCCCGGATGAGGGCCTGGGCCTCGGCGATGATGGGCTCGAAGGCAGCGGAGCGGTGGGACATCTCCATCACCGACTGGCCCGTAGTACCGTACTCCAAAAGCTCGCCGGCGGCTTTCTCCAATACCGGCACCGGCAGCATGGAGGGGCCGGCGGAAAAATTGTAGACTCTTGACATGGTTTCTTTCCTCCTAATCTTTCATCAAACTAATATAATAAAACGTATGCTTTCCAATATTATAGCGTCAGGGGAGCAAAAATGCAAGAAAAAACAGGCCCTAATTCATTTTGTGGGAAAAATGCGGCGAATTTCATAAAATGTTTGCCCTCAAGAATAATTTATGATATAATGTTGGGTACAGACCCTAAGTGAATATTAGGAGGTAAAACTATGCAGGTAAAAGACATCGTGGACATACTTAAATGCCAGATTCTGGTGGAGGGCGACCTGACGCAGGAGGTAAAGACTGCCTGCGGCAGCGACATGATGAGCGACGTGCTGGCCTTTGTGAAGGACCAGTCGGTGCTCCTGACCGGCCTTATGAACCCCCAGGTGGTGCGCACGGCGGAGATGATGGATATGCACTGCATCGTCTTTGTAAGAGGCAAGCCCGTGAACCAGCAGGTGCTGGACCTGGCCGAAATGAAGGACATGACGGTTCTGAGCTCGCCCTACCGCATGTTCACCGCCTGCGGGCTGCTGTTCGAGAACGGTCTGAGAGGGGGCTGCGACATATCATGAGCATGCTGCATCTTGAGTACCAGGTGCCCGGGGACGACTTCACAAGGGCTGGCGAGGCCTCGGGGGACGTGAAGCACAAGCTCAAGAAGCTTGGCTACGAGCCCGACGCCATACGCCGGGTGGCTATAGCAATGTATGAGGGGGAGATAAACCTTGTGATACACGGCGGCGGCGGCGAGGCCGTGGTGGACGTTGACCCGGACAGGGTGGACATAGCCCTCATAGACCAGGGCCCGGGCATACCGGACGTGGAGCAGGCCATGCAGGCCGGCTGGTCCACGGCCCCGGACAACGTGCGGGCTCTGGGCTTCGGCGCGGGGATGGGCCTGCCCAATATGAAGAAATACACCGACGAGATGACCATCGACTCAACGGTGGGCGTTGGCACCACGGTGAAGATGACGGTGATTCCCGGAAGAAAGGGGTGATACCCTGTGAAGGAGTTCTTTCACTCGGTCACACTGAACGAGGACAAGTGCGTGGGCTGCACCAACTGCGTGAAGCGCTGCCCGACAGAGGCCATACGCATACGAAACGGCAAGGCCTTCATAGCCTCGGAGCGCTGCATAGACTGCGGCGAGTGCATACGCATCTGCCCTCACCACGCCAAGCGCGCCAGGTATACCCATATGGACGCGCTGGACAAATTTACCTATAAGATAGCCCTGCCCGCCCCGACCCTGTACGGGCAGTTCAACAATCTGGACGACATAGACTATGTGCTCACGGGCCTTAGGCAGATGGGCTTCGACCAGGTGTACGAGGTCTCCAGGGCCGCGGAGCTGGTGAGCGAGGCCACCCGGAAGATGATGTACAACACCGAAATGGGCGTGAACCTGCCGAGGCCTGTGATAAGCTCGGCCTGCCCGGCGGTGGTAAGGCTCATAAGGGTCAGGTTCCCGGACCTCTGCGACCATGTGCTGCCATTGAAGTCCCCCATGGAGACGGCGGCGGGGATGGCTAAGAAGGAGGCCATGGAGAAGACCGGGCTCCCCGAGGAGCAGATAGGCTGCTTCTTTATAACCCCCTGCCCGGCGAAGGTGACGGACATCAAAATGCCCCTGGTGATAGAAAAGTCCTGTGTGGACGGGGCCATAGCCATAAGCGAGGTATTCCCCCAGCTCTCCCATAAGATGGACCATCTTGAGTGCATAGAGCCCATCGCCAACTCGGGAATTATAGGCGTGGGCTGGAGCACAAGCGGCGGGGAGTCCGCGGCCCTCTTAAACGAGAAGTACCTGGCCGCCGACGGCATTGAGAACGTGATAAGGGTGCTTGAGGAAGTGGAGGACGAGCGCATAGGGGACCTGGACTTTATAGAGCTCAACGCCTGCGCGGGCGGCTGCGTGGGAGGGGTGCTCTGCGTCGAGAACCCCTATGTGGCAAAGGCCAGGATACAGAGGCTGAGGAAGTACCTGCCGGTGAGCCAGAACCATCTGGCCGGGGGGCCTGTGCCCACGGAGATGGAGTGGGAGGAGGAGCTGGAATTTTCCAACGTTATGACCCTCTCATCGGATTTGGGCGAGGCCATGCGCATGATGGTGGAGATAGACAATATAGAGGAGGAGCTGCCGGGGCTGGACTGCGGGGCCTGCGGCGCGCCCACCTGCCGGGCCTTTGCCGAGGACGTGGTGAAGGGGGCGTGCAGGAAGACCGACTGTGTGTTCGTGTACCGCAAGCAGATGCAGAAGGTGGCCGAGACCCTGGGCGAGCTTGAGGGCTGGACCCCCAGTAAGGAGGATGGAGAATGACTGTGAGAGAGATGGCCGCTGCCCTTGGCTGGAAGCTTTTAGCCGGGGAGGACGGCCAGGACAATGAGATAGACGGCTGCTATGTGGGGGATTTACTTAGCTGGGTCATGGGCCGGGCCCAGGCGGGGAACGTCTGGCTGACGGTGATGGGGAACTTAAACGCCATAGCCGTGGCGGCCCTGGCCGACACCAGCTGCATAGTCCTCTGCGAGGACTCGGCTTTGGACGCGGACGCAAAGAAGCGGGCCGACATGCAGGGGATACCGGTGTACGGCTGCGCGCCCAATCTTTATGACACCGCCGTGGCGGTCCACGGGCTGATAAAATGAGCGCCCTGAAAGCGTACCCCTATGACCTGCACATCCACTCCTGCCTGTCCCCCTGCGGGGACAACGACATGACCCCAAACAATATAGTTGGCATGGCCCAGATATCCGGCCTTGAGATAATCGCCATCACCGACCATAACACCTGTAAAAACGCCCCGGCGGTGCTCAAAGCTGCCGAGGAGGCGGGGATTATTGCAATTCCGGGCATGGAGCTCTGCACCGGCGAGGAGGCCCATGTAGTCTGCCTGTTTGAGACGTTGGAGGGTGCTATGGAGTTCGACAGGTACATATATGATAATATGCCGCACATTAAAAACAAGCCGGAGATATTCGGCGAGCAGCGTATTTTGGATGAGAACGACGAACTCACAGGAACTCTGGACGACCTGTTATTGGTGGCCTCATATATCGGCGCGGACGAGGTGAAGGCCCTGTGTGAGCAGTACGGCGGCACGGCCTTTCCCGCCCATGTGGACAGGGACTCCTACAGCATTACCGCGGCCCTTGGGAGCATACCTCCCGAGGGGGGGTACACCTTTGCCGAGGTCACAAGGGAGGCGGACTTGGATGAGGTGAAGGGGATGTACCCGGAGCTTAATAATATGGGGATAGTCCGGGACTCGGACAGCCACTACCTGGACACCCTGGCCACGTCCGCGCCCCATATGCTGGAGCTGCCGGAAAAATCCGTGAAAGCGGTGCTTGATTTGCTTTCGGGAAAGTGATATCGATAAAATATATCGATATTTTGGTAACTATAACCAGGGATATCGATAAAATTTGTTGGAAATTGTTGTTCTTTTGAATTATTTTCTTTTTTGGAATTAAAAACGCCAAACAATTTGATATATTTAGCTTATACGCAAGAAGAAAGGAAGATGGTCGAATTATGCAAAAACGTATCAGCACTCTGCCCTTCCACGACACCCCCGAGCAGGCACAGAAGCTTGAGGAGGTCATAGCGGGCCTTCAGGGCCAGGCCGGGGCTGTCATGCCCGCTCTGCACCAGGCCCAGGACATCTACGGGTATCTCCCCATGGAGGTGCAGAAAAAGATTGCCGACGGCCTTGGGGTCTCCCTTGAGGAGGTCTACGGCGTGTCCACATTCTACTCCCAGTTCAGCCTCACCCCCAAGGGCCGCAACCACATTTCCGTCTGCCTTGGCACGGCCTGCTATGTAAAGGGCTCGGACAAGGTGCTGGACAGGATAGTTGAGAAGCTGCACATCCAGCCCGAGGAGTGCACCGAGGACGGCCTGTTCTCCCTCACCGCCTGCCGCTGCATAGGCGCATGCGGCCTGGCGCCGGTCATGATGATAAACGAGGACGTGTACGGACGCCTCGCCCCTGAGGACGTGGACGGCATTTTGGAGAAGTACGCGGAGTAACGGAGGAGAGAGGTATGGATGAGATGACGAACGCTGAATTGGACACATTGCTTGAGACCTTGGCTAGGCTTGTTGAGGGCACAGCCAAGGATGTTCCGGATGCAGCTCGTATCATCCGGGAAACCAAGACAAAGTAGAAGGTTTGCACCATGCGTGAGCTTTCACTGAACGTAATGGACATCGCCCAGAACTCCATATCCGCCGGGGCCAGCCTTATCACCGTCACGGTGGAGGAGGACGAGGCGCTGGATGAGATGAGCATTTCCATCGGCGACAACGGCCGGGGGATGACCCCCGAGCAGGTGGAGCATGTCACCGACCCGTTCTTTACCACGCGCACTACCCGCAGCGTGGGGCTGGGCGTGCCCCTCTTTAAGATGGAGGCGGAGATGACCGGCGGGAGGTTTTCCATCGAGTCCGAGGTGGGCGTTGGCACCACTACCACCGCTGTGTTCAAGCCCTCAAGCGTGGACATGATACCCCTTGGGGACATCAACGGCACTATAAGCATGCTGGTGATGATGAACCCAAATCTCGACTTCCTCTATACCCGGGGCTACAGGCCAGCGGGAGGGGAGAGGCGCGGGTTTGCCCTTGACACCAGGGAGCTTCGGACGGTGCTGGGGGAGGACGTGCCTCTGAACCTGCCGGACGTGACCCAGTGGGTGAACGACTATTTAAGTGAGAACACCGACGAGCTTTTGACTAAAGATACTTTGGAAGGAGCAAGAGATATATGAAATCATTAGCAGAACTTCAGGCTATCCGGGACAAGGCCAGGGCCTCTGTGAACATCCGGGAGAACGCCGAGGCCGAGACAAGGGTGCTTGTGGGCATGGCCACCTGCGGCATTGCCGCCGGGGCGCGGCCGGTTTTGAACGCCTTTGTTGAGGAAGTGAACAAGAGGGGCCTTCGGGACACCATGGTGACCCAGACCGGCTGCATAGGCATATGCCAGTATGAGCCTGTTGTGGAGATAATCACCCCCGGCAAGGAGAAGGTCACCTATGTGAAGATGACCGCCGAGAAGGCAGTGCGCGTTGTCAACGACCATCTGGTCAACGGCAACGTGGTAACAGAGTACACCATCGGCGCCAACGCTATCGGCGCGAAGTAAGAAATCATTATAATTGGAGGTTTCAACTATGTTTCGTTCCAACGTGCTGGTCTGCGGCGGCACCGGCTGCACCTCCTCAAACAGCGAGCAGATAATCGAGAAGCTCAACGAGGAGATAAAGGCCCAGGGCCTTGACAAGGAAGTAAACGTTATCCGCACGGGCTGCTTCGGCCTGTGCGCACTGGGCCCCATCATGGTGGTATACCCCGAGGGCGCGTTCTACAGCCGCGTGACCCCCGAGGACGTGCCGGAGATAGTCTCCGAGCACCTTTTGAAGGGCCGTATCGTCACAAGGCTTCTGTATCAGGAGACTGTCGTGGACGAGAACACCACAAAGTCCCTTAACGAGACCACATTCTACGCAAAGCAGATGCGCATAGCCCTTCGCAACTGCGGCGTGATAAACCCCGAGCTCATAGACGAGTACATCGCTCAGGACGGCTACGCGGCGCTGGGCAAGGTGCTTACCGAGATGACCCCCCAGCAGGTTATAGACACTATGCTGGCCTCCGGCCTTCGCGGCCGCGGCGGCGCGGGCTTCCCCACGGGGCTCAAGTGGAAGTTCGCGGCGGCAAACCAGGCCGACCAGAAGTACGCCTGCTGCAACGCCGACGAGGGCGACCCGGGCGCGTTCATGGACCGCTCCGTGCTTGAGGGCGACCCCCACAGCGTGCTTGAGGCCATGGCTATAGCGGGTTATGCTATAGGCGCAAGTCAGGGCTATATCTACATCCGCGCCGAGTATCCCATCGCTGTTAAGCGCTTGCAGATAGCCATAAATCAGGCGAGAGAGTACGGCCTTCTTGGCAAGAACATCTTCGACTCCGGCTTTGACTTTGACATCGACATCCGTCTGGGCGCCGGCGCCTTTGTGTGCGGCGAGGAGACCGCCCTTATGACCTCCATCGAGGGCAAGCGCGGCGAGCCCAGGGTGCGGCCTCCCTTCCCGGCCTTAAAGGGCCTGTTCGGAAAGCCCACCGTTCTCAACAACGTGGAGACCTACGCCAATATCCCCCAGATTATCTTAAAGGGCGCGGACTGGTTCAAGTCCATCGGCACCGAGAAGTCCCCGGGCACAAAGGTCTTCGCCCTGGGCGGCAAGATTACCAACACCGGCCTGGTTGAGGTCCCCATGGGCACCACCCTTAGAGAAGTGGTGGAGGACATCGGCGGCGGCGTGCCCGGCGGGCACACCTTCAAGGCGGCCCAGACCGGCGGCCCCTCCGGCGGCTGTATACCCGCTTCGCTGATAGACACCCCCATCGACTACGACAACCTTATCGCCATCGGCTCCATGATGGGCTCCGGCGGACTTATCGTCATGGACGAGACCACCTGCATGGTGGACATCGCCAAGTTCTTCTTAGAGTTCACCGTTGACGAGAGCTGCGGCAAGTGCACCCCCTGCCGGGTGGGCACAAAGCGCCTGTTGGAGATTCTCGACAAGATAACCTCCGGCAAGGGCACTTTGGAGGACATAGACAAGCTGGAGGAGCTCTGCTACTACATCAAGGAGAACTCCCTGTGCGGCCTGGGCCAGACGGCCCCCAACCCGGTGCTCTCCACCTTGAAATATTTCCGGGACGAGTATGTGGCCCATGTCACCGAGCACCGCTGCCCCGCCGGGGCCTGCAAGGCTCTGACCAACTTCCATATCGAGGCCGACAAGTGCAAGGGCTGCACCCTCTGCGCCCGCAACTGCCCTGTGGGAGCTATCTCCGGCAAGGTCAAGGAGCCTCATGTTATCGACACCAGCAAGTGCATAAAGTGCGGCGTGTGCATGGAGAAGTGTAAGTTCCAGGCCGTCGTGAAGAAATAAGGAGGAACACCGAATATGGATATGGTCAACGTAAAGATAAACGGCGTGGACTATCAGGTGCCCAAGGACTCTACCATACTTGAGGCCGCCCGGTACGCCGGGGTGGACATCCCCACGCTGTGCTATTTGAAGGATATAAACCAGCTGGGCGCCTGCCGCATGTGCATGGTGGAGGTGAAGGGGGCCCGCTCCCTCTGCGCCGCCTGCGTGTACCCGGTGAACGAGGGGATGGAGGTGTTCACTAACTCCCCCAAGGTCCAGGAGTCCAGGAAGATGACCCTGGAGCTGTTGCTCTCTGTGCATGAGCGCAAGTGCCTGACCTGTGAAAGGAGCGGCAACTGCGAGCTGCAGAAGCTCTGCGCCGACATGGGCATTGAGGAGGACAGCCGCTTTGAGGGCGCCCTGCCCGCGGGCAGTAAGGATGTGAGCACACCCTATCTTGAGCGCAACAACGCAAAGTGCGTGCTCTGCCGCCGGTGCGTGGCCGCCTGCCAGAACCAGCATGTTTCCGTTATCGGCGCGAATAACCGCGGCTTTGATACGGAGATTGGCTGCGCCTTTGAGCAGCCCCTGAACAACGTGTCCTGCGTGGCCTGCGGACAGTGCATTGTCAGCTGCCCCACCGGCGCGCTGACTGAGCATGACAACACCCATGACGTTATCGAGGCCATCAACGACCCCGAGAAGATAGTGATAGTCCAGACCGCCCCGGCCGTGCGCGCGGCTTTGGGCGAGGAGTTCGGCCTGCCCATCGGCACAAATGTTGAGGGCAAGATGGCCGCGGCCCTTAGAAGGCTTGGCTTTGACAAGGTGTTCGACACCGACTTCGGCGCGGACATGACTATAATGGAGGAGGCCCATGAGTTCATCGACCGGGTGAAGAACGGCGGCGTGCTGCCCATGATAACCTCCTGCTCACCGGGGTGGATTAAGTTCTGCGAGCACTACTACCCTGACCTTATCGACCATCTGTCCAGCTGCAAGTCCCCCCAGAACATGACCGGCGCGCTCATCAAGACCTGGTACGCCGAGAAGGAGGGCATTGACCCCCAGAAGATAGTCTCCGTGTCCGTCATGCCCTGCGTGGCGAAGAAGTTCGAGATACAGCGTGACGACGAGGACGCGGCAGGTATGCCCGACGTGGACATCAGCCTTACCACCAGGGAGCTGGCCCGGCTTATCAAGAAGGCCCAGCTGAACTTCAACGCCCTGCCGGACGAGAAGTTCGACGAGCAGATGGGCGAGTCTACCGGCGCGGCGGTCATCTTCGGAGCGACCGGCGGCGTTATGGAGGCGGCGCTGAGAACAGCCGCCGACGTGCTCACCGGGGAGAGCCTTGACTCCGTGGAGTACCACGAGATACGCGGCACGAAGGGCATTAAGGAGGCCGTGTACAACGTGGCGGGCATGGACGTGAAGGTGGCTGTTGCAAGCGGCCTGAAGAACGCCAACGAGATTTTGGAGAAGGTGCAGAAGGGCGAGGCCGACTACCAGTTTATTGAGATAATGTGCTGCCCGGGCGGCTGCGTGAACGGCGGCGGCCAGCCTGTGCGGAGCGCCAACGACTGGGCCTATAACGACATCAAGGCCCTGCGCGCCAAGGCCCTCTACGACCAGGACGCCAATATGCCCCTGCGCAAGTCCCACGACAACCCCGTGGTGAAGAAGTGCTACGAGGAGTACCTGGGCGAGCCCGGGAGCCATAAGGCGCATGAGATACTGCACACCACCTACGTGAAGCGCGGTAACAAGTTCTAAGGAAAGCAGAGCGCGAAGGCGCATTACGCGGTCAAGGAGCGGAAGACTTGGCTTTGCCAAGTCTCGGCACCTTGCAGGGTGTGGGGCAGAGCCCCACGGCCTTGCCGTAAGGCTAAAATATGATACCAGAGTACCGGTCCCCCAGGACCGGTACTTTTTATTTTACACTAACAGTTGCGAAATCCAGCTTTCTATAGTATAATAGCACTGGCAAAATATTTTGAAACGAGTTGATACCCATGAGCAGTAAGCTTCAGCTTGCCGTTATCTTCGGCGGGCAGTCCTCGGAGCACGAGGTCTCGCTGATGTCGGCGGCGTCCATAATCGAGAATCTGGACCGGGAGAAGTATGATATACACCAGGTGGGAATAACTAAAGAGGGGCGCTGGCTCCTGTATGATGGCCCGGCGGAGGGCCTTGGGAACGGCCGATGGCTCACAGAGTCCACTCCGGCTTTCTTAGCCCCGGACCCCGCTGTGCACGGCCTTGTGGCCCTTGGGAAGGGCGGCGCGCGCACGGTGCATATAGACTGCATTTTCCCCGCGCTCCACGGAAAGAACGGCGAGGACGGCTCCATTCAGGGGCTCTTTGAGCTCTCGGGCATACCATATGTGGGGTGCCGGGTGACGAGCTCCGCTGTATGTATGGATAAAGCCATAGCCCATACCCTTCTGTCAAATACAGACATAAACCAGGCCCACTACCTCTGGTTCTACGCGGACAGGTATCAGGCCGCGCCGGATGTGGTGCTCAATAAGATACAGGCAAGGCTGGACCCGCCCATCTTCGTGAAGCCCGCAAACGCCGGGTCGTCGGTGGGGGTGAGCAAGGTGGAGCGCTTTGAGGACCTGCCCGCCGCCATAGAGAAGGCCGCCCGGGAGGACGGCAAGATAATCGTGGAGCAGGGGATAGACGGCCAGGAGGTGGAGGTGGCCGTGCTGGGCACCCGCCCGGGGGCCGAGGCCTCCTGCGTGGGGGAGATTGGCGCTTCGGCGCAGTTCTATGACTACGACGACAAGTATATAAACGGCACCAGCCAGCTCTTTATCCCCGCCCGCTTGGAGGAAGACGTGGCAGAGAAGGTGCGGGAGACCGCCGTGAGGGCCTATAGGCTTCTGGGCTGCACTGGCCTTGCCAGGGTGGACTTCTTTGTGACCCATAAGGAGCGCAGGGTCGTGCTGAATGAGATAAACACCCTGCCCGGGTTCACCTCTATCAGCATGTACCCCAAGCTCTGGATGCACGGCGGGCTCGCCTACTCCCGGCTTCTTGACAGGCTCATTGAGCTGGGCCTTGAGGAGGCAGGGAATGGATAACCGGCCTATAGGGGTCTTCGACTCGGGGCTCGGGGGGCTGACCGCCGTGAAGGAGCTGGAAAAGGTGCTGCCCAAGGAGAGCCTTGTGTACTTTGGGGACACCGGGCGGGTGCCCTACGGCTCGAGGAGCCGGGAGGTGGTCCGGAGGTATGCCGGGCAGGACATGGACTTTTTATTGAAGCACGGGGTGAAGGCGGTGCTCGCGGCCTGCGGGACGGTGAGCTCCACCTCGGCTGATATAGGGGCGAGGCTGCCTGTGCCGTATTTTGATGTGGTGGCGCCCACAGTCCGGGCGGCTGTGGCGGCTACCGGGAATAAGAGGATAGGGGTGCTGGGCACAAGCGCCACTATCCACAGCGGGTCCTATGCCCACGGGATACGACAGATAGATAAGACCATTGAGGTCTTCCAGGAGGCCTGCCCGCTGTTCGTGCCGCTGACGGAGAACGGGTTTATCTCCCCGGAGGATGAGCTGGTGCGGATAGTGGTGGAGCGGTATCTGGGGCCGGTGCGGGAGGCCGGGGTAGATACGGTGATACTGGGCTGCACCCACTACCCCCTTTTGAGCGAGGCCATAGGCCGGGCCATGGGCCCCGGGGTCACGCTTATAAACAGCGGCGAGGAGGCGGCGAAGGCCCTTGCGGCGGCACTTGAGGAGACCGGAGGGCTCTGCGCTCCCGGAGAGGAGCGGAGCGCGGAGTTCTATGTAACTGACGCGCCGGAGAATTTCTCCACCGTGGCGGAGCTGTTTCTGGGCCACAGCGTGGAGGGAATCCGGGTGGACATAACCTTTGACTGACATCCGAGAGGAGGACGTGCATGAAAGAGGACTATGCCATTACCATAAAGGGGCGGCAGCTGTACGGCGACGAGGACCAGGGGGAGATATGCCTCTCGGCCCTTGGCACCTACCGCGAGAAGGACGGCACGCGGTTCATACTGTATAAGGAGTACGACGATGAGGACGCCAGCGTGTTCCGCACGGCGCTTTTGAAGGTGGAGCCGGGGGTGGTGACGATGAGCCGCTCGGGGTCGTCCACAAGGCTGATACTTGAGAAGGGCCGGCGGCACCTCTGCCTGTACGACACCGGCTTCGGGTCCCTGACCGTGGGCATATACACAAGCCAGCTGGACGTGGACCTTGACGACGCCGGCGGCACGCTTGAGATAGCCTATACCCTGGACGTGGACTCGAATCTCTCGAGCCAGAACCTGCTGTCAATAGAGGTGAGCCCGGTGCCGGAGGTGCCGGGGATATAAAACTGAAAGGAACGAGAAAATATGTCACAACTTGTGGAGACCGCGCGGCAGCAGCTGCGCCGGGCGGTGCTTGAGGCCATAGAGAAAGCTGTAAGCAAGGGGGAGCTGCCGAAGGCGGAGCCGCCTGAGTTTACTTTGGAGGTGCCCGCTGACCGGGCCCACGGTGACTGGGCCTGCAACGCGGCCATGGCCGGGGCCAGGGCCTTCCATGCGGCCCCAAGGAAGATAGCCGAGGCAATAACCGGCAATCTCGACTTAGAGGGAACATTCTTTACAAAATGCGAGACGGCGGGGCCGGGCTTTCTGAACTTTACCTATGACCCGGCTTTTTACGGCAGGGTGCTCATGGACATTGAGAGCCTTGGGGCTGAGTACGGCAGGAGCGATATGGGCCGGGGAAAGCGGGTGCTGGTGGAGTATGTGTCCGCAAACCCCACCGGGCCAATGCACATCGGCAACGCCCGGGGGGGCGTGCTGGGGGACGCGCTGTCGGCGGTGCTTGAGGCGGCGGGGTACAGTGTTGAGCGGGAGTTCTATGTGAACGACGCAGGCAATCAGGTGAACCGCTACGGGCTGTCCATTGAGGCCAGGTACATGCAGAATTTCCAGCCGGACTTCCCCTTCCCGGAGGACGGCTATAAGGGAAAGGACGTGACGGCTAACGCCGAGGCCTATATTAAGGAGCACGGGGACGAGCTTGTGGACAAGGAGCCGGAGGAGCGGAGAAGGGCCCTTATTGACTTTGCAATCCCCAGGAACATCCAGGGGCTCCATGACGATTTGAAGAGATACCGGGTGGAGTATGACACGTGGTTCCATGAGTCCAGCCTGCACAATAACGGCGCGGTGCAGAGGGTGGTGGAGCTCTTGAAGGAGAAGGGGCTGACCTATGAAAAGGAGGGGGCCCTGTGGTTCAAGGGGAGCGAGTTCGGGTCTGAGGACTTTGTGATAGTGCGCTCCAATGGGGTGCCGACATATGTTGTGCCCGATATAGCCTACCACTACAATAAGCTGGTGACAAGGAATTTCGACACGGCAATAAACGTGCTCGGCGCGGACCACCACGGCTATGTGCCCAGGCTCAAAGCCGCCATAGCGGCGCTGGGAATAGACCCGGAGCGGCTGAAGGTGGTGCTCATGCAGATGGTGACGCTGATACGGGACGGAAAGCCCGAGAAGATGAGCAAGCGCAGCGGCGAGGCCATCACAATGTCGAACCTTCTGGACGAGGTGCCGGTGGACGCGGCGCGGTTCCTCTTTAACTCCTACGAGCCGAATACCCGGATAGACTTTGACCTGGACCTGGCAGTGAAGGAGGACTCACAGAACCCGGTGTACTACGTGCAGTACGCCCACGCGAGGATATGCAGCATTCTGCGGAACCTTAAAGAGGACGGCATAGAGCCCCGGGCCTGCACGGCTGAGGAGCTTGCCCTGCTGACCGCAACCGAGGAGATTGAGCTGATACGCCTGCTGTCCAACTTCACAGATGAAATTGCGGGGGCGGCAAAGGCCATGGACCCGGCGAGGATAACCCGGTACGTTTTGAATGTAGGCACGCTGTTCCACAAGTTCTACAACGCCTGCCGTGTAAAGGGCGTAGAGCCCGAGCTGACGGCGGCGAGGCTGAGCCTGTGCACGGCGGCAAAGACTGTGCTGGAAAACGGCCTGGCCCTATTCAAGGTGAGCGCCCCGGAAAGAATGTAAAATGTTTCTTTGACTTCACTTCGTGAAGTCAACCTTTACAAAGGCTGCAGGGTGTGGGGCAGCGCCCCACGGCCTTATTACGCGAACGAAGTGAAGCGAAAAAAAACCTTCCGGAACACCCGGAAGGTTTTTTGCATTATTTAAATATTTACCTCAACCTCGCGCCCACACTTACAAGACCTGATAATCCCATCAATAATCGCCTGATTATAAATAATCTGGCTGGTAGGAATCGGCGCGGGCAGGCCCTGCTGCACAGCGTCCACAAAGGCCCGGCACTTATGATAGAAGCAGTCCTTCTTATCCCCCTTAGGCGCCGGCAGGGGTATGGGCGTATGGGTAGGCGCGCCGAACTCGTCGTGGAACAGGGTCACATTGCCGCAGGAACCGTCCCAGGCGCCGCCCCAGAGGGACTCGGGGTTGGCGGGCTCAACCTTAAGGCCCGCGTCGGTGCCCAGGAAGATGGTGCTGCCGGTGGTGTCCATGTGCATGGCCCAGGACATCCTGAAGTCCAGGGTTATACCCCCCTCAAGACGGATGAAGGCCCCGCAGAAGTCGTCCACGGAGAAGCGCTTTGCGTCCTCGGGCGGGGTGTACTTGGGGTTCTTGCCGAAGTGGTCGAAGCTTACGGCAGAGACGGTGAGGGGCTTGGGGTACCCCATGGCGTTGAGCACCATGTCCAGGGAGTAGCAGCCGATATCCGCAAGGGCTCCAACACCCGCATAGCGCTCCTCGATAAAGGTGCTGCCGGGGATACCCCGGCGGCGGCCGCCGCCGGTCTGTACGTAGTAAATCTGCCCAAGCCTCCCGCTCTGCACAACCTCTTTTATCTTCTGCATACGCTCGTCGTACCTGGGCTGGAAGCCGATGGTGAGTATCTTTCCGGTCTCCTTCTCCACCCGCCGGAGCTCCAGGGCGTCCTCCAGGGTGACTGTCATGGGCTTTTCCAGGAGCACATGGGCCCCGGCGCGCATGGCTGCTATTGCGCATACTGCGTGGGCGGTGTTGTAGGTGCAGACGCTGACGGCGTCGGGCTTCACATTTTGGAGCATGGCCTCTGTGTCCTCAAAGGCCTCGGCCTCGGGGAGCTCCCAGCGGTCCAGGGCCTCCCGGGCCTTGCCGGGCACAATATCGGCCCCGGCCACTATCTCCACGTCCTCCATCTGCTTGTAGGCCCGGACATGGGAGTTGGAAATCCCGCCGGTACCGATAATTGCCAGTCTTAATTTGTTCATGATATAACACTCCCTTCTGAGGGCTATTATAGCCGGGCGCGGTATAGAAGTCAAGGAAAAGATAGGGCAAAAAGCGGGGCTTGCAATTTTTTCGCAGTTATGTTATGATTATCTCATAAAACAGGCGAAAGGAGGAGACCAAATGTCCCCAAAGATGGTAGAATTACATGATATCGACGTGCCGTCCTTTTTGCAGGTGCTAGACAGCTGCGAGGGCGAGGTCTACCTTATGACGCGCGACGGCGACCGGCTGAACCTTAAGAGCAAGCTCTGCCAGCTGGTGGGCCTGACTACCCTTATTGAGGGCGGGAAGATTGCCGAGGCCTTTGTTATGTGCGAGAAAGAATCGGATGAGTCAAAGCTGTTCCGCTTCAACCTTTACAAGGCCAGAGGCGAGGAGGACGAGTAAGCAAAGGGGGCTTCCCGAGGGGGAGGCCTTTTTCATCTTTATGAATGGGAGCTGATAACTTGAAGGAAGCTTTAAGGCGGGCGCGGGGGGCCCTGGGGGAGCTCTCCCGGCGTTTCGGCATACTGAGCCTGCCGGTGTTTTATCTGGCGCTGATATTTCTGGACTGCTCGTTCCGGTGGGTGTACGCCGGGGCGGGGAGCACAAGGCTGCTGTCCCCGAAGACCATGCTATTTACCGCATGCTGGGCCCTGCTTGCGACGGCCTTAGTCGGGCTGCTGCCGAGGCTTGGGCGGCGCATAGCCATGGGGCTGTTGGGGGTGTTCTTCGCCTTTCTGGTGATACTCCACGGGGTGATGTACAACGTCTTCGGCCACTTCTTCAGCTTTGCGGACATGAGCTTTGCCGGGGACGGGGCTAAGTTTTTCAGCTGGACCTACTTCCGGCTGCCGAAGAAGCTGTATTTCTTTGTGGCGGTATTCCTGGCGATGGTCGCGGCGGCTGTGGCGCTGGCCCGGAGTTCCGGGCTCACTGGGAGGAGGCTGTGGATAAAGAGGGGCTGCATGGCCCTCATCGTGCCGGTATGTATAGGGGCTATAGCCCTCACCCACCAGAAGCTTATGCCAAGGGCCGATGTGCTCACCTGGGACAACCGCTTTGACCCCAACAGCGAGACGGAGATATACAGGGAGTTCACCGACGCCAACCGGAGCATGAAGCTCACCGGCCTGTACCAGTACACCGCCCGGAACTTCGCCGTCTCCTTCGGCATTGGCACGGATACACGCAGCGTCCAGGAGCTGACGGATATTTTCGAGGGCCGGGAGGAGCCTGCCGCCAATGAGCTCAGCGGCAGCTTAAAGGGGAAAAACCTTATCCTGGTCATGCTTGAGAGCATAGACACCTGGCTGGCAAGGCCGGAGTATATGCCGAACTTCTGTGAGCTAAAGGAGAATGGGGTGGAGTTTACTGATTTTTATACCCCGCTGTTCCTCTCGGCCGGCACCTTCAACACTGAGATAATCTCCCAGACCGGCCTTGTGCCCCCGGCGGCGGGGATGGCCAGCAGCGGCTACTCCACCAACGCCTTCCCCCTGAGCCTTGCCAACCTCTTTGGGGGCAAGGGGTACAGGGTCAACTCCTTCCATTCCGCAAGCCCCGGGATATACAGCCGGGGGTCCGTGCACACGAACCTGGGCTTTGAGAAGTACCACTCCTATGTGGACATGGGCATGGACGAATACCAGCTGGACTCGCAAATGCTCAGGGCCTTTGACATCATGACAGCCGGGGACAGCTTCTACACCTATATCATCACCTACTCGGGCCACGGGCCCTATACCGAGGAAATGGGCGTTATCGCGGAGCCCCACCTTGAGGCGGCGAGGGAGGCTGTCAGCAGGAGCGGGATTACAGACACCCCGGAGAATATGGAGGAGTACACCCGGGCCGTGGCCCATGCCATGGAGACAGACGAGTTTATCGGCGGGCTTATGGACAGGCTCAGGGAGGAGGGGCTTTTAGAAGATACAGCGGTGCTGTTCTACGCGGACCACTACGGGAAGTATATGAGCGATAAGGAGTTCCTAAACAGGCTCAAGAATGCAGAGCCGGGCACCCCGGAGCTCTACCGCACCCCGTGCGTCCTTGCGGGCGCGGGGCTTGAGGCTGGGAAGGTGGACAAGCCCGCAAGCTCCCTGGATATTGTCCCCACTATAGTGGACCTGTTCGGCCTGGACGCGCCCATGAACTACTACGCCGGGGAGAGCATGTTCGCCCCCGGTGACGGCCTTGTGCCCTTCCCCAACAGCGGCTGGTACGATGGGAAGGCCTACTATTCCGGCGAGGGTGAAATGCCTCAGAACGAGAGGGCCGCGGAGCTAAAGCGGCGGGTGGAGGCGTCCATGGAGGCGGTTCGCACGGACTATTTCCGGGAGTGGGGGAAATAGGATATTCCCTGGGATATAAGGGCCAGGGCCAGCAGACCGAAGATTATCACGGAGCCCGGGGAAAAGAGGCCGTCTGCTATAAATAAAGCTATGCAGGCCCCGGAGCATATCACGGCGGCTGTGCCGAGGCCGAGAACGATGGGCTTTGACGAGATAAGCTCGCCGAGGGAGAGAAGCTTAAAGCTGCCGCGCCTGTATCGGAACGCCAGCAGGGAGAGGGCAAGCCATATACATGTGAGCGCGGCGGTGATGAAGGGGAACAGCCGGAAGTATATGCTGATATAAAAATCAAAGTATAAGTATTCCCCGTATTTGACTATTGCTTCATCCGGCCTGGGGCTGTAGCGTACCGGCACGCTGGGCACCGCGGCCATGAAGATGACGGCAGCGCACAATGAGATTACCGGCAGAAGCTTCTTGAAATCAGTCTTTCTCATATGAATAAACCTCCTTTGCAAAAAGCCAGACTGACAAAAATCAGTCTGGCTCAGCTTTTTCTGTATCTCAGCCCCAGGTGCCGACCTCGTTGCGGTCCCATATCTGGCGGTTGCCGGTCTGTATATTGTAGAGCGTGCGGGTCAGGCTGGTCATTTCGTCCCGGGTAAGCTGGGCGAAGAGAATGCCGTAGCGGAAGCGGTCGTCCTTATGCTCGGAGCCCCGGATTATCTGGCCCTTAAAGGTCATGGTGGGGTAGTCGTCCAGCTTGAAGCGTAGGAAGACAACCTCGTCCTCAGGGTGCACATACTCGCTCTCAACACAGGCGCCGCCGGTGCTGATGTCTATGAGCACGCACTGCTCGGGCCGGGAGAAGCGCTCGTCGTCCTCCCGAAAGATTGCGGCCGTGCCGTTTATAGGCAGGCGGAAGCTCTTGCGCACATTTGGGATATACTCGACCTTCAAATCCTTAAGCTTCATGAGCACGCGGGTGCTCTCGAATACGGTGGCCCTCAGGTTGAAGCTCTGCATACGCCTGTTATATCCGCGCACAAACACCGTGGAGCCCAGGGGGCAGGTCTCAAAGGCCAGCCAGCCGGGAAGGCGCTCCAAGGAGAGGTCCGTTCCGGAATACTCCGATACCTGGCCTGTAAGGAGCTCCACGCCGTCTTCGGTGAATACGTCAAGGGACATGCCCTGGAACATCTCCGGAAGCGGCTCGGCGGCCTTTTTGGGAGCGGCCGGCTCCGCGGACTCAATATTTTTATTTTTTGAAAAGAGATTTTTAAAAAAATTCATGGAATATCACCCATCCCATTATATACGATTGAGCCGGGATAGTCAAGCATGAAAACCCCGATTTATGAGCATCGGCCCCTCAGGGTCGTGGAGCCGGGCGCTTTCCTCCAGCGCTTTGGCGCTGTGGTTTGCGTAGCAGTAGAGGCAGCGGTTTTGGCAGCTTGAGTACATGCCGATGTCAACGCTCTGGGCGCACCCGCACTCCGGCCTTTGGGAGGCTGCCTTCCCGGCCTTTACGGGCCAGCCGGATATCCTTGAGAGGAGCCCTGCGTCTATGCACCGGGCGCGGTGTATGCCGTAAACGCTCAGGTCCAGGGGCTCGGCGCAGGTTTCAAGCCTCAGGCCGTATCTGCCGGCTATCCCCGCCAGCTCCCGGGCCATGCCGGCCTGCCGGTCCGCTGAGGGGTACTGCACCCCCAGCTCCCTTGCGGCCTTCGCCATGCAGCGGTAGCTGTCCAGAAAGCTGAATATACATTTTTCCGTGTATGGCGAGAGCTTCTCAGCCATTTGGCTGAAGGCGTCAAGGTGAAAGCCCCAGTCATAGCGGGGGGTCAGAAGTATGGGGTCGTAGCGCCATATCACCCGGCTGCGGCCTATCTCCCCGGATAATCTTATGAATCCATCCATGAGCTCATGCTTATCCGGGAGGCCCGGCTCGATATCCCTGCCGTAGGGGGTCAGGGTGAACTGGAAGTAGCAGGGGTAGGGCTCGAGCCCGCGGAGCTCTGGGAGCATGGGCAGGGGGTTCTTGGTCCAGAGCACAAGGCCGTCCACGGCCTCATAGGTCAGGTCCACCCGGGTGACCTGCTTGGGGTTCATGGGGTTGGGCACAAGGGCCCAGCCCGCTTTAAGGCGGCCGATGAGCCATTTATGATACCGGGCGGGGATGTCCGTGCGGCGGCTGGCGCTGATTATCATAGCTCTCCTCCTTGATTTTTGCTTCTGAGAATATATTTTAGCATAAAAGAAAAATAATGTCAAAAAACCTCTTGACCTTGACTGGACTCAAGATAGTATAATGGGCGTGGGAAGAGGTGATTGCTATGACTATAAAGGAAGTCAGCCGGAAATACGGGATGAGCCAGGATACCCTGAGGTACTATGAGCGGGTGGGGATGATACCCAAGGTGACAAGGAGCGCCAGCGGGCACAGGGACTACCAGGAGGAGGACCTCATGTGGGTGGAGCTTGCAAAGTGCCTTCGCAACGCCGGGCTGACGGTGGAGGCTATCGTGGAGTATGTGCGGCTCTCCCTTGAGGGGGAGGGGACCATACGCCAGAGGTACGAGCTCTTAAAGCAGCAGCACGAGGACCTCACCGCCCAGCGCCGGCAGATGGACGAGGCTCTTAAAAGGCTTGAGCATAAAATAGAAATGTACGCCCAAAAGCTCAAATGACCCTTGCAAATCCCCCGCTTTCATGCTATAGTTTATTTAGGAAGATTAGGGGGGATTCGGGTGAAAAAGCTCGCAACGTTTTTAAGCGCGGTTTTAGCGGGGGCGGCCATCTCCATTGGCGGCGCGGTGTTTTTGTGCACCGACAGCCGGCCGGCGGGGGCCGCTCTTTTTTCGGTGGGGCTCTTTGCGGTCTGCACGCTGGGGCTGGACTTGTTCACCGGGAAGGTCTGCTATATATTCGATAACCCCCCGGCGTATGCGGCCCGCTGCGGGCTCATCTGGCTCGGGAACTTAGGGGGGACGCTTATTATGGGCACGGCCCTGCGCCTTACCCGCCTTGATGTGATTTCAAAAGCGCAGGGTATCTGTGAGGCAAAGCTTTCGGATAGTATTATCAGTATTTTTATACTCGCTGTGTTCTGTAATATACTGATATATCTTTCTGTTGAGAGCTATAGGAGCAGCCCCCATGAGCTGGGGAAGTACCTGGGGCTTTTCCTCGGGGTGGCAGTGTTCGTCCAGGCGGGCTTTGAGCACTGTGTGGCGAATATGTTCTACTTCACAGCCGCCGGCGCGTGGAGCGGAAAGACGGTGCTGTATCTTCTGGTGATGACCCTGGGCAACGCTCTCGGAGGGGTGATTTTCCCTTTAGCAAAGAAATTCCGCGCCCGGGCGGAGGGATAAGGAGGGGCATATATGATTTGGGTGGTATCGGTTTTTGTGGTTGCCGCGGCGCTATTTGGGGGATGGACCTGGCTTATCGCCCCGCAGATGGACAAAAAGCCCGACTTTTCGGCGCTCTTGGCTTTCGACTACGCCCATAGGGGCCTGCATAAGCTGGATGAGGGCGTGCCGGAGAACTGCCTCACAGGATTTAAGCTGGCGGAGGACAGCGGCTACGGCATGGAGTTCGACCTGCAGCTTACCAAGGACAAGAAGGTGGTCGTGCACCACGACGCGACCTTAAAGCGGAGCTGCGGGGAGGATGTGGCTATAGCGGAGCTGACCTATGCGGAGCTTCGGCGGTACAGGCTCTTTGGGACCAGCGAGCGTATCCCCCTTTTCAGCGAGGTGCTCGGGGCCCTCAAAGGGCGCACGCCTCTTATTATCGAGCTAAAGAGCTATAACGACCCCGCGGAGCTCTGTGAGCTTGCCGTGAAGGAGCTTGAGGGGTATAAGGGGCCATACTGTGTGGAGAGCTTTGACCCCAGGATAGTGGCGTGGTTTAGGAGGAACAGGCCGGATATCGTGCGCGGGCAGCTTATGTGCAGGTATAGAAAGGGCGATGAGGGGCTGGGGGCGTTTGAGGCTTTTTGTGCCACTCATATGCTTACGAATTTTCATACCAGGCCTAATTTTGAGGCGTATGATATTCATACGAGGGATATTCCTTCTATGGGGCTGTCTAAGGGGCTGATGGGAATGCAGGAGGTCAGCTGGACGGTGCGGACTGAGGAGGAGTATTTGAGAGCTAAGGAGCTTAAAAGTTTGGTTATTTTTGAGGAGATTAGGCCGTGAGCGGGATGTGAATAAAGTACCCCTTTTCTTTTGGAAAAGGGGTAAGTTCTTTTATTTGTTTTTTGGCGCTGGCGCGCAAGACCGTGGGGCGCTGCCCCACACCCTGCCAGGGGCCTGACGCCCCTGGACCGCGCACTTTTTTAGCCTTCGGTGCCGGCGGCGTTTACGCCGTTAATCCTTACGGCGTAGGGGCCGGAGTAGTTCGCCGAATCGTACCGCTCAAGGGAGAACTGCAGGTTCCCCTGGGCCTCAAGTATGCTGCCGTTGATGGAGCCGCCGGTCACAGGCGTAACGCTGTCCCCGTCTATCAGATAGGCAAGGCGTATCTCCCCGCCAAAATGCCCGCTCATCGCGTCCATCTGGAAGTCCGAGAAGGTGACCGCCCAAAGGCAGGGGCCCGCTTTCAGCTCCTCAAAGGGCGTCATGCCGTTCAGGCACTTTAACATGCGGTACTGTCCGGTGGGCTCTATCCCAAGATACCGGCAGAAGCGGTTGTTCCCGTGTATGGCCAGGAGCTCTCCCTTGCGGATAAGGGGAAGGTCTGACATGAATATTCCCTCCTCGCTGCAGGGCTCCGTGGCGCAGAGGTCTATGTCCAGCGTTTCACCGGAGATGTTCTCCCCTTGCACCGCGTCGCCTGCCTTCCAGGTGGAGTAGCCGGGGTATATCATATGGGCGGCCGAACGGCTCATATAGTAGGAGAGCACCGTGGCCGCCTGGTCCCCGCTGAGCACAACGTCGTATTTGCCGCTCTTTAGTATGCGCTTTGCCCTGGCGCGGTCCCGGACGAAGGAGAGGGCCTCCCGGACCTTCTTTATAAGGGACTCTGTGTCCAGCATGTCATAGGTGAAGATATTGTGTATCTCCACGTCCTCGGGCTCCCTGCACTGGGCCACGAACTCCCCGGTAACCTTGCCGTCGGTGTAGGACACGTCGGTGCCCTCGGAGGAGAGGATATGCCGCCTGCAGCGTATCACGAATACCTCCGCGGAGTTTATGAACGCGTCGGACTGATTGTCCGCGCTGAAAAGGGCCTTTGCCATCCTGCCGGCGCTCTCGGCAAGGGGGGCTTCAAACAGCTCTCCGGCAGTCTCAATAGTGGGGGACTGCACCGGGTCCGGGAGCTCATAGGTGGGGTTCGCGGCGAACTGGGCGGCGTAGTAGGCGTTTTTCAGCTCCTCACGAAGCTGTTCGCCGCTCATAGACTCCAGCAGCGTGACGCTTGTGAAGCCCCGAAGGGCTTTGCCCTCCTTCTCCACGTCCCTGAAGACCGTCACCCGGAACTTGCGAACGTCCTTGAACCGCCGGGTGTCCAGCTGCTTCTTCACGAAGAAGAGCTCCGCGCTCTCCTCGGTATTGTCGTTTATGCGCCACAGGCCTATGCCGCAGTCCGAAAGGGCGCTCTTTATTCTGTCTATCATGTATATTACCTCCTTAACCCAGCCGTATGCGGGCCTTCATGCAGGGGCCGCCGTCCGATACCTTGACCCACTCCTTATAGCCCTTGCCGCAGAAGCCGCCGCCCGCAAGCTCCATGTCCCGGCCCATCATGGTGACGGACTTGAGAAGGTCCGGAACGTAGCCGGTGAGGACGATGGGGGAGAAGACCTTCCCGGTGAGCTTTCCGTCCTTTATCTCCCGGGCGATAGTCACCATGCACTGTATGCCCCAGTTCTTCGGGTCCTCCATGCCGGAGCTGGGCTGCTGCAGGAGAAAACCGTACTTGATGGACGATATCATCTCGTCCATGGTATGCTCCCCGGCCTCAAAATAGGTGTTGGTCATGCGGGTATAGGCCTTGCGCTCGTAGCTCTCCCGGCGGCCGTTGCCAGTGGGCTTTACGCCCAGTCTTGCCGCGCTCAAAGCGTCGCACATGCCGGTCTTGAGGACCCCCTTATCGATTATCACCGTGTCCCCGGTGAGGGTGCCCTCGTCGTCGAAGGCCATAGTCGCGGCCTCATCCACGGTGCTGCCGTCGTGCATTGTGACAAGTTCGCTTGCCACGTATTTGTCTATGTACTCCCTTCCAAGGGCCCTGTCCTTTACGAACATGTCCATCTCCACCCCGTGGCCGAAGGCCTCGTGGACAATCATGCCGGTTGTGTCCGGGTCGCATACGCACTCGTACTCCCCGGGGGGTATGGGCTCTGAGTCCAGAAGGTCCAGGGCGGTTTTCGCCACAGACTCAAGGCCGCCCTCCACCTGGTCCAGAACCTCGGCGCCGCCCAGGTTCGAGAAGCCCTGATAGGCGTACTTGAGCTCCTGGCCCCGGGCCACCATCATGGCCAGTGAGCAGGTAGTCCACATATATGTCTCGTCAAGGTCACGGTTCCCGCTGATGAAAATCTTGCGGTAGGCCCTATGGGCCATGCCCAGCTGGGCCTCCATTATGCGCTCGTCAAGGGCAAGGGCCTTCTCCCGGATGGAGCCGAGCTTATCTATAATGGCCTCGTCCCCCAGCTCCCGTGGGTCGAGCTTATACTCGCAGTGCTCCCGAAGCAGTGCGGGCTCGTCCGGCGGGATGGGCGTGGGCAGGGGGTCTATGCCGCCGAGGGCCTTGTTTTGCTCGGCCAGGCGTCCGGCAATCACGGCCTTTATCTCCGGGACGCGCTGGGGGGAGAACTGGTTAAAGGAGTACTCCGCGCACCCCGTGCCGTCGAACACCCGCACCACGTACCCGCTGCCGCCGCCGAACCCGGACGCGTCGATGTTCACACCCTGGCGGCTTATGGACCACCGCCTCCACGCGTCCTCCACGGCCAGCACCGACGCATAGGGGTAGTCCTCCCTGAGCGCCGACACCAGGGCCTTGAGGGCTGGCCTGATATTGTCTAAATTAGAAAACACTTTTGGGCCTCCTTATTGTATTATTTGTACAGGCTTATTCTACTCCATTTCAAATACTATGTCAAGAGATATTTGAAAACGCATAGGGAATTGCCCTTGACTTTACGGGCCGGAGCCCCCGGCTCTTTTTTCTGCAAAAAAATGAAGACAAGGCTCCATCCCCGTCTTCTCATTTTTAACTCTTCTCCGCTATTTCCAAAGGAGTATCCGGCTGTCCTCAGCGCGGATATTCAGGTTTTCCTCGATGGTGATAACTTTTTCCGAAAGCCGGCCTATCTGTATGTCCAGAGTGGGGTGGACCTTGTCACAGCGTATCCTGCCGCGGCTCTTTTTGTCCAGCTCCGTGTTGATGGCCCTGAGCTCCGCCATGAGCTCCTCCCGGCGCTTTGTGTACAGCTCCCTCTGGACGAGCAGCTGGTCAAGGACGGACTGCTCGTTGTCCGTAATGCGCGTGCCCTTGTTTTTAAGGCCGATTATGGGCTTCCAGAGCATGTCTATGGTGGACTGGACCTGGCTGAGCTCGGCCTTGTCCTTCTCCCAGAGCTCCGGGATATGGGGCGGGTACCCCACAGATATCCTGGTGACGCCCCCGGCCGAGTTGCCTATGCGCTGGCAGAGCACGCTGTCCCCGGCCCATATCCGGCTGTTGGCTATCATCCCCCGGCCGGTCATGGCGTAGACAAGGCCGCCGCAGTGGATGGTGCTGCCAAGGACCGACTCGGCTATCACACTGGCGCCGGCCTCTACCTCGGCGTTTTCCAGCCCCGGGGCCTGGACCTGGCCCGCCGCCGAGAGATATGTCTCGCCCTTTGCGCCGAAGACGCCCTTCTGCACCCGGATGGTGCCGTTTTGGGAGGTCACCCGGCCCCGGCCCAGCCTGCCGTTTATGACGATATCCCCGGTGGCCTTCACGTCCACGCCGTTGTCCACGTCCCCGCCGATGTAGAGATTCCCCTGTATCTCCAGCGGGCCCTGGAACTCTGTCAAATCCCCCTCGATTATCTTCTGCTCGTGTATGCAGAACAGGTCGTCCTCAATGAACAGCAGGCCGTCCACCCTGGCTATGAGGGCCTTGCCGTCAAGGCTCACTATGGTGTTCCTCCCCCTCGGGGCCTTGGCCTTCACCGCCTGGGGGGCGGGGGTGACCTCCCCGGTCACGTCCTGGCCGTCAGTCCCCGGGACGGGCAGCTTGATGGAGCATATCACGGTCCCCTTGCGTATGGGCTGCAGCTGCATGTCCTGGGTGAAGTCCACCTGGTCCCCGCTCTGGGCCTCAAGGCGGACGTTCTTGCGCCGCTGATAGTGCTCGGTAACGCTGCCGTCCTCCCCGGCCTTTGGCAGCGTGCCCGTGGCAATGCGGAAAATGTGGAAATACCCCTTTTTGAAGGCCCGGGATATCTCATCCTGAAGAATGCCGAAGTTTATGCCCTCGTAGTGCAGGTCCGACATAAACTCCTCCTGGGTGAGCCCCTCGCCGCCGTTCTCCGGCTGGAACAGGCAGGCATAGGCCGACATCCTGTCCTCTGAGAGACAGAAGAGGGCCTCGGCCTTTATCGGCTCCATTGTGCCGGAGAGGGAGAGCTTATACCTGTCCCTGTAGGCGGACCTCAGGGACGAGGCGAACCTGTCGATGGTACGGCTGTCCTCGGGGTATGTATCCTTGGCCTCTCTTGCGGAGGAGCTGAGGAGCGAGGCGACCTCCCGATGGGATGCGGAGGAGGAGGGCTCGCCTTTGGGCCTGCCCGCATCTTTTTGAATGAAACGGTCAAAAACTGACAATTAAATCTCCCCCCGCACCGAAGTGAAGTTAGTCTCTCTTATTATAACATTCCAAAAAGAAATTTGCAAGCATTCCGGGCTGTTCCGTTATGAAAATATAGGCAAAATATAACCGTTTTCGGGCCGGCGCGCTATTTTGTTTACAAATTTATTGTTTATTTTTCCCCCGGGGCAGTGTATAATTATAGGCGCATGAATCTTATATGATATACTCAGATGAAAGCGGTGTGGACGTGGCGAGACGAAGGGGAAAGCAGTACAGGATTGGCAACGGGAGCCGGGGGGCGCTGGGGATAAACCGCAGGAGGATGTTTGTCTCCCAGGAGAAGCAGGCGCAGCACCAGGCGGCGCGCAAGCTCAAGCTCTGGTCCAGGGTGGTGGCGGCGGCTGTCATTCTGGGGATTGGGCTTGTGGCGGGGCTCTTTATATGGTTTTTTATGGTGCCCTATTTTCACCAGGAGATAATACGGAACGTGGAGCCTGAGTCCGGGGCCTCGGTTGAGCCGGTGCCGGACTATGACGAGCTGGGGCTGCCGATATATGACAACTCTGTGAGCCTGTTCTATATCAACTCCCAGAGCCCGGCCCCGGAGTATGAGCCAAAGCTGGCCTCAATAGAGAATGTGCAGGTGGACGCCCGGATAACGGACGCCCTGCGGCAGATGGTGGCGGCGGCCAAGGAGGACGGGCAGGTGCTCATCTTCTCAGACGGCTTTGTCTCCGCGGAGGAACAGGGGGAGCGCTTTGAGAAGACCGCCCGGGAGATGATGAACGACGACAATATGACCGCCGTTATGGCAAAGACCACCGCCCAGGCCATCACGCCCATGGCCGGGGAGAGCGACTTCCAGACCGGGCTCTGCCTGAGGCTGGCGGCGGATAAGGAGACCTTTGAGAAGTCAAAGCCCTACTCCTGGCTCAAGGCTAATATGGGGAAGTACGGCTTTGTGTTCCGCTATCCCGAGGGCAAGACCAACTTCACCACCATGGACCCGGACCCGACGGTGATAAGGTATGTGGGAGGGGAGAACGCCACGGCCATGCAGCAGCGCTCCATGTGCCTTGAGGAATATGTGAGCTATATTGACGACCAGTAAAGGGCTTTTGCTTTACACCGGGCGCACCGGCACTCCCCTGCCGCTGAGATAGGATTTCAGCTGGGGGATGGTTATCTCGCCGAAGTGGAAGAGGGAAGCGGCCAGGACCGCGTCGGCCTTGCCCTCCGTGAAGGCGTCGTAGAAGTGGGAGAGCTCTCCCGCCCCCCCGGAGGCTATCACCGGAATGCCCACGGCCTCGGATATGGCGCGGGTCAGCTCAAGGTCGTAGCCGGTCTTCACCCCGTCCCGGTCCATGCTGGTGAGGAGTATCTCGCCCGCCCCCAGGGACTCGGCCTCCCGGGCCCACTCCACAGCGTCCCGGCCCGTGTCCACCCTGCCGCCGTTGAGGTAGAGGGTCCAGCCGCCGGAGGACCGGCGCTTTGCGTCCATAGCCACGACAACACACTGGCTGCCGAAGACCTCGGCGGCCTCTTTTATTAGCCGGGGGCGCTGTAAGGCCGCGGAGTTTACGGACACCTTGTCCGCGCCGGCCCTCAGTATAGCTGTAAAGTCGTCTACTTTACGGATACCGCCGCCAACGGTGAAGGGGATGAATATGCGCTCGGCCACCCGCTCCACCATGTGGGTCACTATGTCCCGGTCGTCGGCGGAGGCGTTGATGTCCAGGAATACCAGCTCGTCGGCCCCCTGGCTGTCGTAGAGCGCCGCTGCCTCCACAGGGTCCCCCGCGTCCCTCAGGGAGAGAAAGTTCGTGCCCTTTACCACCCTGCCGTCCTTTATGTCCAGGCAGGGGATTATGCGTTTTGCGTACATGCTCACACCTCCACTGTCAAGTTATTTTGCTTTACATGCTCCGCGAAATTTCGCAGTATGGCAAGCCCCACGGCCCCGCTCTTCTCCGGGTGGAACTGGCAGGCGGCTATGTTCCCGGACTGCACCGAGGCATGTATCTCTGTCGCATACTCTGCCGCAGCGGAGACGAGCCCGGGCTCTGTTTGCAGGTAATAGGAGTGGACGAAGTAGACGTAGGGCTCCGCAGGGAGGCCCTTCAGGAGCCAGCCGGGGTCCCTGACGTCAAGGGAGTTCCAGCCGATATGGGGCACCTTCAGCCCGCAGTCCTCGGGCAGGCGGAGGATTTTCCCCGGGAGCAGGGAAAGGCCCTCTATGCCCGGGGATTCCTCGCTGCTCTCAAAGAGCACCTGCAGCCCAAGGCATATGCCGAGAAACGGGCGGCCGGTTTTGACAAAGCCCTTTATGGCGGTATGCAGCCCCCGGCTCTTTAGGCCGGACATGGCCTCACCGAAGGCCCCGACTCCCGGGAGCACCGCGGCCTCCGCCTCCATGAGCCCGGCGGGGCTGTTTATTACCTCACAGCCGCACCCGATGTGCCTGAGGGCCTTCTCCACGCTCTGGAGGTTGCCCGCGCCGTAATCGATAATAGCTGTCACGCAATTCACCTCGCTAAATTATTAAAAAGAGTATAGCATATTTCCACGGCTTTTGCAAGTGGCTTCCGCTTTGCATAATTCTTTACAGAAAATTCATGAAACTTTTTTTGGACAGAGGTATACTTATCTCTGTAAAATATGAAGGGAAAGAGAGATTACAGCCGATGTTTTCAAAGTTCAGCGTCAAGAAGCCCATGACCGTGCTGGTGGGGGTGGTGATAGCCATAGTGCTGGGTATCGTGGCCTTCTCCCGCATGACCCCGGACCTTCTGCCCAACATCAACCTGCCCTATGCCGTCATAATCACGGCCTATCCCGGGGCCACCCCCGAGGAGGTTGAGGAGGAGGTCACAAAGCCCATAGAGCAGGCAATGGCCACCCTGGACCATGTGGAGGAGATAACCTCCACGTCAAGGGAAAACGCTTCACAGGTCATGCTGCAGCTCACCGACGACGCCAATATGGACACCCTTACAGCGGACATCCGGGAGAAGATAAGCAGCGTCTCCGGGGGCTGGGGGGACATGGTGGGCACGCCGTACATAATGAAGATAAACCCCAGCATGATGCCTGTCACCGTGGCCGCCATGGAGATGGAGGACATGGACAATGTGGAGCTCACGGATTTGCTTGACTCCGAGCTCATGCTCAAGCTTGAGGGCATAGAGGGCGTTGCCAGCGTCTCAGCCAGCGGGAACGTGCAGGAGAGCATTGCCGTTGAGCTCAGGCAGGACAGGATAGACGAGCTGAACCGTAAGCTCAAGGCCAAGCTGGACGAGAAGTTCGGGGAGGCCCAGAAGGAGCTGGACGAGAGCTCAAAGGAGATAGAGGACGGCCTGAGCGAGACTAAGGAGCAGCAGGAGGAGCTGGACGGCCAGAAGGCCCAGCTTGAGGCGGGGCAGTCCCAGCTCGCCCAGCAGACCGGGCAGGCCCAGGGTCAGCTAATCTCGAAAAAGGTGGAGATAGAGTCGGCAAAGGCACAGATAGCCGCCCAGCTTACCACCATGGAGCAGAACCAAAAGCAGCTTCAGGACGCCCTTGACAAGCTGAAAGCTTTACAGTCCACCCTAAAGCAGCTCACGGACCAGCTTGCCATGATAGACCAGGGCATAGCCGGGCTCCAGGAGGCCATAGCCGGGTACACGGCATTGTCACAGCAGCTTGAGGCGCTGAACGCCCAGCTTGAGGCCCTGGACCCCGGGAGCGAGGAGTACGCAATAGTACAGCAGCAGATAGAGGCACTCACCCCCCAGCTTGCGGCGGCGGAGGCGGCTTTCGCGGCCATGGGCACCACGGCGGCGGGGGCCCCGGCGAAGCTTGCGGAATTGCAGGAGAACCGGGCCGCCGTTGAGAAGGGGCTCGAGGACGCAAAGGCCATGGCCTCGGCGGGGGGAGCCGACCCTGAGAACCTGGACAAATCCATCACGGAGGCCCAGGGGAACCTCACAAAGCTCACCGCCGGGATGGACCAGCTAAAGAGCACCAGCGCCCAGCTCTCAAGCGGCGCGGTGACTGTGGACCAGGCGCTTCAGGAGCTCTCACGCCAGCAGACCAGCGGCATAATGCAGATGAGCGCGGGGATGTCCCAGATAATCGCCGGGCAGTCGGCCCTCTCCGCCGCCCAGCAGCAGCTTGAGTCCGCAAAGGCCCAGATTGAGGGGGCCAGGGAGGATTTTGATACACAGAAGGAGGCGGCCTATAAGAACGCCGACCTGCCCATCACCATGGAGATGGTGTCACAGATACTCACGGCCCAGAACTTCTCCATGCCTGCCGGGTACATAGATGATAACGGGACGGAGACCCTCGTGAGGGTGGGCGATAAGCTGGAAGACAAGGATGAGCTCGGTGGGCTCCTGCTATTCGATACAGGGGACGAGGGCATAGGCAGGATATACCTTCGGGACGTTGCGGACATAAACGTGCAGAGCAACGCCGATGAGCTCTACGCGAAGATAAACGGCGAGAACGGCCTGCTGCTGAGCTTTACAAAGCAGTCCACCTACTCAACGGCACTGGTGTCGAAGAATATAACCGAGCGCTTCCAAAAGCTCTCGGAGGAGTATGAGGGGCTGAGATTTACAACGCTCATGGACCAGGGCAATTACATCTATATAGTTGTGGACACTGTTCTGCAAAACCTGGTGCTGGGCGCGGTGCTTGCGGTGCTGATACTCCTGCTGTTCCTGAGGGACCTGCGGCCAACTGTCGTTATCGCCTTCTCGATACCAATCTCCCTCTTGGTAGCTATAGTGCTCATGTACTTCTCGGGTGTCACATTAAATGTTATCTCACTGTCCGGGCTGGCTGTGGGCGTGGGTATGCTGGTGGACAACTCGGTGGTGGTTATCGAGAACATCTACAGGCTGAGAAACGAGGGCATGTCCGCGGCCAAGGCCTCCGTGCAGGGGGCCGTGCAGGTGACGGGGGCCATTATCGCCTCCACCCTCACCACCGTATGCGTGTTCCTGCCCATAGTCTTTGTTGAGGGGGTAACAAGGGAACTGTTCACGGACATGGCCCTGACTATCGGCTACTCCCTCCTTGCAAGCCTCTTTGTGGCCATAACCCTCGTGCCGGCAATGACCTCCACTACCCTCAGGGAGAGCAGAGTCCGGGAGCACAGCCTGTTTGACAAGGTGCTTGGGGGCTACGGCAGGGTAGCCTCGGCCTCCCTTAAACATAAGTGGGTCTGCCTCACCGTCGCGCTGGTGCTGTTGGGGGGCAGCGCTGTGCTGGCCCTTTCCAGGGGCTTCATCTTCATGCCCGCAATGAGCGGCAGCCAGCTGGACGTGAGCTTTACCATGCCCCAGGAGGAGCCCTCCTTTGAGGAGACCACTGAGATGGCCGATGAGATTTCCGGGCGCATAATGGAGCTGGACTGTGTGGAGACCGTGGGCGCCATGGCCAGCAGCAGCGGCGGCAGCGGCAGCGCAATGCTGGGGATGGACGGCAGCGGTGCTGTGTCAATATATGTGATACTGGACGAGAGCTCGGGGGTCAAGGACAGCGAGGCGGCCAAGATGGTGGAGGAGGCCTGCGCTGATTTGGACTGCGAGGTAAGCGCCCAGGGGGCCATGGACATGAGCGCCTATATGTCCGCAATGAGCGGCTCGGGGGTTGAGGTTAAGCTCCGGGGGGACGATATGGACACATTGATAGACGCGGCAAACGAGGTGACGGAGATACTCTCAGAGGCTGAGGGCACCGTGGACGCCAAGAGCGACCTTGAGGACAGCACCCCGGAGCTCAGGATAGTCGTGGACAAGAACAAGGCCATGGAGAACGGCCTGACTATTGCCCAGGTGTACCAGAGCGTGAGCGCGGCCATAACTGAGGACAAGAACGCCACGAGCATAAATATCGACGGCTATTCCCAGGATGTTTTGGTCGTGCACCCGGAAAAATCCGGCATGAACAAGAGCTACCTTAAAAGCCTGACAGTGACCTCCACCGACCGCGCCACCGGGGAGACCGAGGAGGTGCCCCTTGTGCGCATAGCGGACTTTGAGGAGCGCCAGAGCCTCAACTCCATCAGCCGCGAAAACCAGAACCGGGTGCTCACTGTAAGCGCGGGGATAGCGGACGGCAATAATGTCACCCTGGTGACAAGGGAGGTGCAGAGGGCGCTGAATGAGTATGAGCCGCCGAAGGGCGTGACCCTTGAGATGGCCGGGGAGAACGAAACCATCATGGAGGCCATGGAACAGCTCATGCAGATGGCGGCGATGGCGATACTCATAATCTATCTGATAATGGTCATCCAGTTCCAGTCCCTTTTACTGCCCTTTATAGTGATGTTCACGATACCCCTGGCCTTTACGGGAGGGTTCCTTGGGCTCTATATATGCGGCATGGAGGTGAGCGTTGTTTCCATGATAGGCTTCATTATGCTGGCGGGCATAATAGTCAATAACGGCATTGTGCTCATCGACTATATAAACCAGCTCCGCTTGGAGGGCGTGGAGCGCCGGGACGCAATAATACTGGCCGGGCGCACCAGGATGAGGCCAATACTCATGACCGTGCTCACAACGGTGCTGGGCCTGGTGTTCATGGCCCTGGCTACGGGCATGGGCGCGGAGATGATGCAGCCCATAGCCATAGTCTGCATAGGCGGCCTGCTGTATGCCACCCTGATGACCCTGTTCGTGGTGCCGGCTATGTATGATATCATGGCCAAGAAAGAGCTGAAAAAGATAGAGGTGGACTGAGATATAATAATATAAAAAGTAAGACCCCCGGAGGCCCGGGGGTCTGCTTTTGGTTTAAGCGGCCCTGCTTTTTCGGAGCCGCCTGTAGGCGAAGGTGACCGCCAGAGCGCAGAGCGCGCCCAGGAGGGAGCCCGCAAGGACGTCGGTGGGGTAGTGCACAAAGAGGAACACCCGGGAGAAGGCTATCAGGGCGGCCAGGATAAGGGCGGCTGTGCCGAAGCGCTTATCCCTGAGGAAAATTACCGTGGCGGCGGCAAAGGAGGCGCAACTGTGTCCCGAGGGGAAGGACCAGCCGCTGGGGGGAGGTATCAGGAGGGCCGCGCCCGGCGCGTCGTGAAAGGGCCTGGGGCGGCAGACTATGTTCTTTAAAGCGGCCTCACCTATGAGAAGGCCCAGGACCATGGCGGCGAGCATAAGGCAGCCCGCGGCCCGCCAGCCGTTCCTTCTGCCGAGGATTATTATCAGCAGGGAGAGGAGTATCCAGAAGACGCCGCTCTCCCCGAGATAGGTGATGAAGGGGAATATGCTGTCTGTCAGGGGGTTGTGGAAATTGGACTGTATGAAGCTCATAACAGCCTGGTCGAATGGGTTCATAGGCGTTCCTCCGGGAAATTTTGATATTATATTATTCTAGCAGAACCGGAATGGGATTGCAACACATATCATAGGGGGAAGGCGAATATATATTTTGTACCGAATTAAAAAACCTGGGGGTATTATAAAATGCTGTTCCACCAAGCGACGGCCCAGGAGGCTCTGGCGGCCCTGGGCTCGGACTCAGAGCGGGGGCTCACGCCTGCCGAGGCCTCGAAAAGGCTTGCAAAGCACGGGAGCAACCAGCTCCGTTCAGGGAAGAGGCAGAGCGTCCTGTCCCGATTTTTCGGCCAGTTCAAGGATTTCATGGTGCTGATTTTACTTGCCAGCGCCGGGGTCTCCTTCTGGGCCTCGGCCATGCAGGGGGACGCGGACTTTCTGGACCCGATAATTATTTTGTCAATAGTGGTTATAAACGCGGTGATAGGCACGGTCCAGGAGCTAAGGGCGGATAAGGCCATAGACGCCCTGAAAAAGCTCAGCTCCCCCAAGGCCAGGGTCATAAGGGCCGGGAAGAAGCAGACTATCGACAGCGCGGGGCTGGTGCCGGGGGATATAGTGGTTCTTCGGGCCGGGGACCTGGTGCCCGCGGATTTGAGGCTGCTCCGCTCGGCGGAGCTTCTTACGGAGGAATCGGCCCTCACCGGGGAGTCCGTGCCGGTGGAGAAGGACGCCCTGGCGGTGTGCGGCAAAGAGGCCCCCCTTGCCGAGAGGAAAAATATGGTCTTCTCGGGGACGGGGGTGGCCTCGGGGGCCGGGGTGGGCGTTGTGGCCGCCACGGGGATGGACACGGCCATGGGGCATATCGCCGGGCTCCTTGAGCAGGAGACCGCCCCGGAGACCCCGCTGCAGAAAAGGCTGGGCCAGACAGGGAAGGTGCTGGGCCTGGGGGTAATAATTATCTGCGGGCTCATATTCGCCCTGGGGCTTTTGCAGCATATCGAGCCCCTTGAAATGTTCATGATAGCCATAAGCCTGGGGGTGGCGGCAATACCCGAGGGGCTGACGGCGGTGGTGACCATAGTGCTGGCCATGGGCGTGAAGCGCATGGCGGCAAAGAGGGCCATAATCAGGCATATGCCCGCCGTTGAGACCCTGGGGAGCACCCAGGTGATATGCTCGGATAAGACCGGGACCCTCACTCAGAACAGGATGACCGTCACGGCATTTATGGGGGCCTTCGGGAATGAGCCCCTTGAGAGCCCCACGGCCCAGTTCTGCCTGGAGCTTGGGACCCTCTGCAATAACTGCGAGGCTGAGGGCGCGGATAAGAAGGAGATATCGGGGGACCCAACTGAGGCGGCCTTCCTCAGGGCCTGCCGGAGCGCGAAGGGCTCCCTTGAGGAGGCGTACCCCCGGGTGGGGGAGATACCCTTCAGCTCGGCGCGAAAGCTTATGACCACCGTGCACAGAAGCGGCGGGGGGTATAGGGTAGTCTCAAAGGGCGCGCCGGACGTGCTTATCGCCAGGTGCACCCAGCAGCTCAGGGGGCACAGCGTGTCCCCTCTCAGCGGCGGGGGCAAGGCGAAGCTCATGTCCGACAACTCGGAGCTTGCGGGGAAGGGCCTGAGGGTCCTGGCGGTGGCCTATAAAGACGTGGAGCATATGCCCGGGGACGACAGGGAGACAGAGAGCGGGCTCATTTTCTGCGGGCTCATCGGCATGGAGGACCCGCCCAGGAAGGAGGCCCGGGCCGCTGTGCTTGAGTGTAAGCGGGCGGGGATAATCCCGGTGATGATAACCGGGGACCACGCGGAGACGGCCCTCGCCATAGCAAGGCGCATTGGGATAGCTGAGGAGAACAGCAAAGCCGTCACCGGGCCGGAGCTCGACAGGCTCTCGGAGGGGGAGCTGGCCGAGAGGATAGGCAGCTGCCGGGTGTTCGCCAGGGTCTCGCCGGAGCACAAGGTGAAGCTTGTGAAGGCCTACCAGCGGCGGGGCATGACGGTGGCCATGACCGGGGACGGCGTGAACGACGCGCCGGCGCTTAAAGCCGCGGACATCGGCTGCGCCATGGGCCGGGGCGGCACGGAGGTGGCAAAGTCCGCGGCGGATATGGTGCTCACTGACGATAACTTCTCAACTATAGTCTCCGCCGTCCGGGAGGGCAGGGGGATATACAGGAACATCCGCAGGACAGTACACTTCCTGCTCTCCTGCAATATCGGGGAGATACTGGTGGTGTTCGCGGCGTTTTTGCTCCGGGCCCCGGCGCCGCTTTTGGCAATACAGCTTTTGTGGGTGAACCTGGTGACGGACTCCCTGCCGGCGCTGGCCCTGGGGGCAGAGCCCATATCCCGGGACGTGATGGATGAGCCGCCCCACAGGAGGGACGAGAGCGTGTTCTCCGGGGGGATGGGGCTGTCCATCACATTGGAGGGGTGCCTGGTGGGCGCGCTGGCCCTTCTGGCCTACAGCGCGGGCAGGGCGTGGTTCGATATTGACCCCA
>JAETSR010000027.1 GCA_021769555.1 Clostridiaceae bacterium | reverse complement strand
CCCCAGCGGCAGCGACTCCATAGAGGCCGGGGACTCGGTGATAATCGTAGCCACCGCCGACCGGGCCATTAAAGACCTTCGGGACATCTTCCTGGACTAGGGGGCGGTACAGGCTATGAATTACAGGATGATACTGCGCCTTATCTGCTATATCCTTCGCATAGAGGCGGTCTGCCTGCTGCCTTCCCTGGGAATCTCCTTCTTCAAGGGGGAGACGGGCTCAGTCATAGGCGTGGCGGTGACAATAGTGATATCGGCCCTTTTAAGCCTCAGCTCCTTCCTGCTGCCCCCAAAGGACCGGCAGATAAGCGCCCGGGAGGGCTTTCTCAGCGTGGCCCTGTGCTGGATAGTCGTCTCCCTCATAGGGGCGCTGCCCTTCTATCTGAGCGGCGCGGTGCCAAGCTATATCGACTGCCTCTTCGAGACGGTCTCGGGCTTCACCACCACCGGCTCGAGCATACTGCCGGACATCGAGGCCATGCCCATGGGGCTTCTCTACTGGCGCAGCTTTACCCACTGGCTGGGGGGCATGGGCGTGCTGGTATTCCTTCTGGCGGTTATGCCCATGGGCAAGGGGAAGAACTCCCTTCTGCACGTAATGCGCGCCGAGAGCCCGGGGCCCCAGGTGGACAAGCTGGTGCCAAAGCTCCAGGACAGCGCAAAGATACTCTACGCCATATATATCGGCCTGACAATACTGCAGATAGTCCTCCTGCTCCTTGGGGGTATGCCGGTTTTCGACAGCATAACCACCGCCTTCGGCACTGCCGGCACCGGCGGCTTCGGCATTAAAGCCGACAGCCTCATGGGCTACAGCACCTATCTCCAGGGGGTATGCACGGTGTTCATGGCCCTGTTCGGGGTGAATTTCAGCATATTCTATCTGCTGCTGTTAAGACAGTTCATGAAGGTGCTGAAAAACCAGGAGCTCCTGCTGTACCTGGGCATAATGCTCGGCAGCATACTTGTGATAGCCTTTGACATCCTGCCCCAGTATGTGAACATCGGCGAGGCCCTGCACCAGGCGGCCTTCCAGGTGTCCTCGGTGATGACCACCACAGGCTTCGCCACAGCGGACTTCAACCAGTGGCCCGCCCTCTCAAAGACCCTTCTGGTGCTCCTGATGTTCGTGGGGGCCTGCGCCGGGTCCACCGGGGGAGGGATGAAGGTGGCTAGGGTGCTCCTTCTGATGAAGGCCGGGCGGCGCAATGTGAAGCGTATGCTCCGTCCCAGGTCAGTGTGCCAGGTGCATATGGACGGCGGGACGGTGTCCGAGGAGGTCATACAGAATACCTACAGCTATCTTGCCCTGTACATGGGCATAATGGTCGTGTCCATTTTCCTCATAGCCCTGGACGAGTTCTCCCTTGAGACCAACGCCACGGCCGTTATCGCCTGCCTTAACAATATCGGCCCGGGGCTGGACATGGTGGGCCCAATGGGCAATTTCGCAAGCTTCTCCTGGCACAGCAAGCTGGTGCTCACCTTTGACATGCTCGCGGGCAGATTGGAGCTTTTCCCCATGATAATGCTCTTCGTGCCCCTGAGCTGGAAGCGAACCTAAATCAAAACCCCTGCTGTAAATAGCAGGGGTGCTTTTTATGCTGTTTTAATCCTCGTCCTCGCTCATGGCCCGCTTAAATGCCGCGGCGTACATGAGCACCCGGCGTATTCTGGCCTTGCCGGTATCGATATGCTTATACACCGTGGACTTCCCGATGCCAAGCCGCTCCCCTATCTCCTTTAGGGTGAGCTTCTCCCCAAAGTACAGGGTAAGGCACTCCATCTGGCGCCGGGTGAGCTCCTGGCCCACGGCTACCTTCAGCGCCGCCATCATGAGCTTATCGTCCATAATGCGCAGGCCCGGGTCGAGGCCGGACATATCAAGGCTCCTGCCGATGGCCCGCTCCAATGAGCCGGGCGCGTTTTTTCCTGAGGGCATGGGCAGCACCTCCTCACTCAGATTTCTTCGCCTGGGAAAAGTCAATGCGAAGGTCAGGGGAGGCGGTAATGCCCTGGCTTTTGGGGCTCGTGACATAGTAGGTCTTATCGGTGAAAAGGGGGTAGAATATGCTGTTCTCCATCAGGTCCTCCTCAAGGTCCCTATAGGCCGAGAGCTCGAAGCTCAGTGAGTGCAGCTGGCTGTCAAAGTCCTGGTTGTTCAGAAGCATGGGGGTGGAGCTGCTCTCAAAGGCCTTGAGCACCTGGTAGGGCGTGGTGCCCCCGGCCCGGAGAGTGTACAGCGCCGCCTCATACTGCCCGCTCGCAATTCTGGCCTGGAACTGGGCGTCGTCCAGGGGCTCGATATTATAAGCCGTGCCCAGCTTCCTGTTCCAGGAGACCAAGAGCCCGTTCGCAATGTTCACCGATTCCTCGTCGTTAGGGCATATGACCGTGATATTGGGCATACGCTCGATTTTGGCAAGCTCTAGGAACGAGGGCAGTGAGCTCCCCAGCACGCCGTCGTCCTGGAGGGTATATATGCGTGCGCCGTCGCTGTAGTAGCTCTCCCCGCTCCAATGGACGCAGTTGGGCATTAACCCCATGGCCTCCTCGGTGTTATTGTCCATGCGCCTGTCCAAAAGGTCTTGGCGGTCAATGAGCTTTATAAATATCTCCCGAGCCTTGGGGTATTGCAAAATGCCTGCCTGGGAGTTAAAGAGCAGCCCGGTCACAGCGTCGTCCATCACCTGCACCCCGCACCCGCTCTCGGCGGCGAGCTCCGCGTCGGTCTCCGGGAGGGTCGTCACATCTATCTTCCCCTCAATAAGGGAGTCCACCGGGTCCTCTGTAAGGGCGTCGTCATAGTCGATAAGGTAGGTGAGGGTGGAGGGGGCGACCCTGTCCCGCTCCCTGTAGTTGTCAGAGGGGGCCAGAACTATCTGCCGCTTGCCGAAGTCCGTGCTCCAGGAGTAAATGCTCTGAAAGGTAAAGGGGCCGTTGGTGATAAGGTATTCTGCTGAGAGGCCGTAATGCCCGGAGCACTCCTCAAAGTATTCCCTGTTGCAGGGCATATAGTGCGTGCCCGCAGTGAGGGCTGGGAAGTCCGGATAGCTCCTCTCAAGGTTCACCACCAGGGTGTGCTCGTCCTGCACCGTGACCCCCAGCCAGCTCTCATCCGCCTCTCCCTTATAGATGGCCCTGGCCCCCTGGATTACAAACAGGTCGTCCACCGATGGGGTAGCAGTCTCCGGACGGAGGGCCCGCTGGATGGCAAAGAGGAAGTCGTCGGCTGTAACAGGCCTGCCGTCGCTCCATTTTGCGTCCTTATAGAGGTGGAAGGTGAACTGTGTATTGTCGGCGTTGGCCTCCCACTTTCTGGCGGCGCCGGGGACAACCTCCCCCTGGTCGTCAATGCCGCAAAGGCCCTCAAAGATGGAGCCAATCACAAGGTATGAGGACTGGCGCGCGGCGGTCTGGGGGTCCAGGGTGTCCACATTCTGGGGCAGGGCATAGACAAAATCCATGCCGGCCTTATAGCCGCCGGAGCAGCCGGTAAATGTCCCCAGCACCAGCGCCAGCGACAGGATAAGGGAAACACAGCGGTTCATACACGACCTCCTTGTGAGGAAAAGCCCTCCGCACATAGTCAATGCGTTTTTAAGCACATCAACTACCCTTGCAGAGGGCCCTCCTGTATTGGGAATGGGAATAGTAGATATCAGATTATACGTTGGCCTTCAGCCACGCCACGTCTTCCTTCAGGCAGTCAATGCGGCTCTTGCCGTCATAGCTGGCCTCGCGCTCCACAACGTAGATAACCCCGTCGTGCTGAGCGTCAGCGGCCGCCTTCACAGCCTTCCAGTCAACTATGCCGCTGCCCGTGGGAACATTGAGCTTGTCCCGCTCCTCCATCATCTTGATGAACTCAGGGGGGAAGATGGGCTTGCCGTCCTCGTCCAGCTCGAACTTGGGCCACTCGGGAGGATTCTTCCTGGAACTGGCCTCGTCCGGGCCGATAACGGCGCCGTTCTCCTTAATGTGGATAGCGGCAATGCGCCCGGCGTGAGCCTTGATGTACTCCACCGGGTCAATGCCCGCGGCGGAGGCCCAGCCGCAGTCTATCTCAAAGGCCACGGTCTCAGGGTCGGTGTTCTCAATGACCCAGTCAAAAAGGTACTTGTCCTGGTCCTTATTGAACTCCTGGGTGTGGTTATGATAGCCGATGGTAATGCCATACTTCTTGGCCTCGGCTCCCCACTTATTGAGCTCAGCGGCAACCTCCTTAGCCTCTTCCGCGTCGCAGAAGGAGGTCATGGGGCAGGCCACGAACTTCACGCCAAGCTCGGCGAGGTAGGGCAGATGCTCGCCCATCATCTCGAAGGGCACATGAGCGGAGACGGCCTTTATGCCGGCTTCGCTGAGGGCCCTCTTGATGTCCTCTACAGGCACGCCGCTGTAATCCTGGGCAAACTCCACTCCGGCGTAGCCCATACCGGCGGCTGTTTTAATTTTCTCCACAGCGCTGAGACCACAGTCATGGCCGAAGGAGTAGAGCTGTAAATTGATATTCTCCATCAGTCTCTACCTCGCGCCCGGCTTAAAACTTAACAGCCTGGCCGGTCCTGGAGGACTGGTAGATAGCGTCGAGAATCTTGGTGACGATGAAGGCCTGGTCGGCGGTCACGAACAGCTCGCCCTCGCCGCGAAGAGCCTTCACCCAGATGTCATGCTCCTTGGAGATGGGGGCGGGGCCGGTGCTGAAGCCGGGGATATAGCCCTGAATCTTGTCGCCGACCCAGGAGATGGTCTGCTCGTTTGCAACGATGTGGTTCAGGCGCACGCGGCCTTCCAGGGTGTCAAGGCCGCCCTTGGTGCCGCAGAGCAGGGTGTGGGCAGCGTTGTCGCAGCCGGCCTTCTCAGCCATGTTCATGGCCCAGGAGGCGCGCAGGTTGATAACGGCGCCGTTCTTCATCTTAATCTGGCCAACAGCGGAGTCCTCAACGTCATAGGTCTCGTTGTTCCAGTGGTCGGGCTCGCCGCGCCAGTTGTTCTGGCCCTGTACATCGGGAGTCAAGAGGCGGCCCAGCTTCTCGAAGGAGGTGCCTACCACATAGTCAACGTCGTAGTTGTTCATCAGGAACAGGGTGTTGTCCAGGGCATGGGTGCCGATATCGATAAGGGGACCGCCGCCCTGCTTGGACTTGTCGGTGAACACGCCCCAGGTGGGCACGCCGCGGCGCCTGAGATAGGTGGCCTCGGCATAGTAGATATCGCCCAGCCAGCCGTCGGCGACGACCTTGCGGGCAACGGCGTTCTCATGGAAGTGGCGGTACTGATAGCCGATGGTCAGCATCTTGCCGGTGCGGTCCCTGGCGTCCAGCATTTTCTGGGCGTCCTCGGGAGTGGCGGCCATGGGCTTCTCGCAGAGAACATGCTTGCCGGCCTCAAGGGCGGCAACGGTAATCTCGCAGTGGGCGATGTTGGGGGTCAGAACATGCACGGCGTCGATGGACTTGTCCGCCAGCAGCTCGTGATAGTCGGTGTAGACCTTGGCGTCGGGCGTGCCGTACTCCTTGGCGGCCTTCTCGGCGCGCTCGGGGATAAGGTCGCAGAATGCGCACAGGTCAACATACTCAGTCTGCTGGGACATGCCGGGCAGATGCTTCTGATTGGCGATACCGCCGCAGCCGATAAAGCCTATCTTTAATTTAGCCATGGGAATCATCCTCCTATTATTATACGTCCGGGCGTCATCTGCCCTGCGTATTGGTTACACCCTTATTTTAATACATAAGGGAAAAAAAGGCAAGTGGTATTTGTAAGATTTATTAAAAATTTTTGTTCCGGGCACGGACTTATTAGTTATGGTAAACGCACTCGAAACTCAGTACTGCCGCCCCCAGTAGAGCATATGCTTGGCGGGCCTGCCGCAGCAGGCGCAGACATCGGAGATATGCTCCTCCTCAAAGGGTATGCACCGGCTCTTCACGCCGCCGGTCTCCTCCTTGAGCTTATCCTCACAGGCGCTGTCCCCGCACCACATGGCCTTGATGAAGCCGGGCTTATTCTTTGCGATGTCCAAAAACTCCTCATGATTATGGGCAACGAAAGTTTTAGAGTCAAAGTTTTCTTGAGCCTTAAAGAGCATACTGTCGTGGATAATATCCAGGGTGGCCGCAACCTTCTCCTCAAGGGTGTCAAGGTCCCTTGTGAACTTCTCCCCGGTGTCCCGGCGCACGAACATGCACTGGCCGTTCTCAATATCCCGGGGCCCTATCTCAATGCGCAGGGGCACCCCCTGCATTTCATACTGGGCGAACTTCCAGCCGGGGGAATTGTCGCTGTCGTCCAGCTTCACACGGAATTTCTCACTGAGCCTGTCCCGAAGCTCTGCGGCCTTCTCGAGGACCCCGGGCTTATGCTGGGCGATGGGCACTATCACCACCTGGACGGGCGCAATTCTCGGCGGCAGCACCAGGCCATTATCGTCCCCGTGCACCATTATCACCGCGCCCACCAGGCGGGTGCTCATGCCCCAGGAGGTCTGGAATGGGGTGTGCAGCTGGTTGTCCCGGCCGGTGAAGGTAATGCCGAAGGCCTTGGCAAAGCCGTCGCCGAAGTAGTGGGTTGTGCCCCCCTGCAATGCCACGCCGTTGTGCATCATGGGCTCGAGAGTATAGGTGGCCTCGGCCCCCGCAAACTTCTCCTTCTCGGTCTTCCTGCCCACTACAGGGGGGATAGCGAGAGCGTCCCTATAGACCTCCTCATAAACCCGGAGCATCTTCAGTGTGAACTCCTCTGCCTCCTCAGCCGTCTCGTGCATGGTGTGGCCCTCCTGCCACAGGAACTCCATCCCGCGCAGGAAGGGCCGGGTGGTCTTCTCCCAGCGGAGCACCGAGCACCACTGGTTGTAGAGCTTGGGCAGGTCCCTGTAGGAGTGTATCTTCTTCTGATAGTGCTCGCAGAACAGCACCTCGCTTGTGGGCCGGATGTAGAGCTTCTCAGCGAGCTCCTCGCCGCCCCCTTGGGTCACAACTGCGCACTCGGGGGCGAAGCCGTCGATATGGTCTTTCTCCTTCTGCAAGAGCCCCTCGGGGATAAGCAGGGGCATACACACATTCTGCACCCCCAGCTTCTTAAAGCGGGTGTCCATCTCCCGCTGGATATTCTCCCAGATAGCGTAGCCGTAGGGCTCGTACACCATGCACCCCTTCACGCTGGAATAGTCCGCAAGCTCCGCCTTCTTCACAACGTCCGTGTACCACTGGGCGAAGTCCACGTCCATGGAGGTGATATCCTCCACCATCTTTTTCTGCTGTGCCATTTTGAACCGTCCTCTCTTTTTCGCTTTGGAACTATTATAGCGGGAATGGGTGGGATTTGCAAGGTATTTTTGTTGACAAACCGCGAAACTGCGAGTACAATAAAAACAGCCCCCGCAAGTTGGGGGGCTTACACAAAAGGAACTGTCTGTGTGATTAGACGATAAAGGCGGTTAGCCACTTTTTCCCGAAAGGGGGTGGTTCATTTTCCCGGAGTTCATTACGAAGGGAGGTGGCATGTGTATGGGATACAAGGTATTCAGGGCCGCGATAGCAATTTTAGTCGCATTGGCCATAATTATATACTTTGCCCCAAAAGCATGTTAGCCGTCCGGCAGCACCCGAACGGCTAGCGTGTTTAATTCGTTAGTGTAGTAAGGCTAACCGCCGGTAGTCGCCGAAAGCGCGGGCAGTTTCCTTTTCTATCTCATATTATACCCAATTCAGGCCATAATGTCAAGCAGGAAAAGCCAAATAAAATAAAAGCCCGGACAAGACCGTCCAGGCACTTTCGGGTAGCATAAAAAGAAAGGTCAATCCTGAGAATGGCTCTCGATGTACTCCACAAGGGCCCCCACAGTCTTGATGTTCTCGACCTCTTCATCGGGAATCTCCACCTCGAAGTCGTCCTCAATGGTCATCAGCAGGTCCACAACATCCAGGGAGTCCGCGCCCAGGTCATCCTCCAACAGGGTCTCGGCGGTTATCTCGCTCTCCTCTACGCTGAACTGCTCACTGAGTATGGCCTTAATCTTTTCCAGTACCATTTTGCTGCCTCCTATAATTTTTCTCTTTAATGTCCCGGTAAAAGGACTTTCCCCGCTCCCGGGGTAGACAGACCGGCAGAGGGTGTGGTATAATCTCCTTCGGGCCGGAAGTCTTTCGTCCCTATCATTGTATAAAGTGAGACGTGCTTTGTCAACTATGAATTTGAAAAAATTTCGCCCTGCGGCATAAAAAAAGGAGAGATACCCCTTGAAAACCCAAAAAGCGGCGGTCATAGGCCACCCCATAGGCCATACCATGTCCCCTTTCATACAAAAGCGCCTGTTTGAATTATCAAACATCCCAATGGAATATCAGGTAATAGACGTTCCGGACCTTCCGGCCGCCCTGCCAAGGCTCCGGGAGCTGGACTGCTTTAACATCACCATTCCCCATAAGACAGGCATTATACCCTATCTTTCTGACATATGCGAGAGCGCGAGGCTGTGCGGCTCGGTGAACACGGTGAAGGTTATCGACGGCAGGTTCTACGGCTATACCACCGACGGCGCCGGCGCAGCGGTGTCCCTCTCGATACACGGCCTGGATTTTTGCAGGAAGGTCCTGATTTTAGGCAGCGGCGGCGCGGCCCGGGCCATAGCCTTCCAGGCGGCCGTGCAGCAGCCTGATTTCAACATAACCCTGGTCCACAGGGAGGGCTCATACCATAAGGCCAATGCCCTTGGTCAGGAGCTGGCAGCCTTCGCCCGGGGCCGTGGGGACAAAAAATTCCGTATAACCGTCATGAGCTACCGTGAGCTCGAGGACGAGCCGGACGGAGGGTACGGCCTGCTGGTGAACACCACCAGCGTGGGCATGTACCCCAATGTGAACGCCTGCCCGGTGAGCGAAAAGGTCGTGCGGCGCTGTGACGCTGTGTTCGACGCTGTGTTCAATCCGGGGGAGACGGAGCTTTTAAAGCTTGCGGGGAGCCTTGGGAAAAAGACCGTGCCCGGCATGGGTATGCTGGTCTGCCAGGCGGCGTATTCCCACAAGATATGGTATGACACCGAATTTAGAAACGAGGATATACTAAAGCTTATAGCCGACGCCCAGGCTGAGCTCGCCGTAAGGTTCGGAGGGGAAGAATGAGGGGGAACATCATTCTCTGCGGCTTCATGGGCTGCGGCAAGAGCAGCGTGGGCCGGCGTGCCGCAGAGCTCATGGGCCGGGAGCTCTGCGATTTGGACAGCTTTATTGAGGAAAAAGAGGGCATGACCGTCAGCGAGATTTTCGCGAAATACGGCGAGACAGGCTTTCGCGAGCGGGAGAAGAAGGCTGTCCTGGAGGTGGCCGGCACCCCGGGGCTGATAATCGCCAGCGGCGGGGGGACGGTGCTGAGTGAAGTTAATGTGCAGGCTTTTCACGATAAACACGGGCTGATAGTCTTTCTGGACGCGCCTCTGGCAGCGCTGCAGGAGCGCCTGAAAAACGACAAGCGCCGCCCGCTTTTGCAGGTGCCGGACCGCCGGCGGGTGATAAATGAGCTCTTCGACAAGCGCATACCCCTCTACCGGGCGGCGGCTGATGTGGTGATAGACGCTGGCGCCCCGCCCCTTACCGTGGCAAGGCGAGTTGCCAAATTAGAAAAAAATCTTGACAACCCAAGAGATATGGGGTAAAATATCAGAAGAGCAAGATATAGGAGCAAGCCGGATGATACTCTCATACGCGAAACGATTTTACTACTTTTTCAGCCTGCGATTTACCGCGCGGGCTTTTTCTGCGTGGAGATTTACATACGGCTTTGCGGCCTCTTAGCGCTGCCCCCATAAGCGGCGGCGGAGGACAGGTTTTATGCGGGAATACCCGTGTTGAGCGGAGCCGGGCGGACTCATTTTGAGAGCCGCGGCTCCTTTTTCTTTTATTTCTATTTCTTACATCAATTTCTCTACTTTTTCTATTTATTTAATATTTTATCCTTTTAAATTATTAACATGAAGGGGAGTAATAACAATGATTATCGTACTGAAAGCAGACCAGCCGAAGGAAAAAGTGGACAGCTTTATTAAAAAGCTCACAGGCGCATACGACGTGCAGGTGAACACCTGGGTGGGAGCCCACAGCACCGTGCTGGGGCTTATCGGGGACACCACTGCCGTGGACGAGGAGTATATAGCCGCCCAGGACGTTGTGGAGAACGTGCGCAGGGTACAGGAGCCCTACAAAAAAGCCAACCGCAAGTTCCACCCTGAGGACACGGTGATAACCCTCCCCGGCGGGCAGAAAATAGGCGGGGGCTCCCTGGCGCTTATCGCCGGGCCCTGCTCGGTGGAGAGCGAGGAGCAGATATGCTCGGTGGCCGAGAGCGTGAAGAAGTCCGGGGCGATGTTCCTTCGGGGAGGGGCCTTCAAGCCCCGCACCTCCCCCTATGCCTTCCAGGGCATGAAGGCCGAGGGCATAGAGCTCCTGTCAAAGGCCAAGGCCAAGACCGGCCTGCCCATAGTCACAGAGATAATGAGCATAGACCACCTGCCCTTATTCGACGATGTGGACATAATACAGGTGGGCGCCCGAAACATGCAGAACTTTGAGCTGCTAAAGCGCCTCGGCAGGCTGAATAAGCCTATTTTACTAAAGCGCGGCCTTGCCAGCACCATCGAGGAGCTTTTGATGAGCGCCGAATACATCATGGCCGAGGGCAACGAGCAGGTGATACTCTGTGAGCGGGGCATACGCACCTACGAGACTATGACCCGCAACACCCTGGATATCTCGGCAGTGCCGGTGATAAAGCGCCTCTCCCACCTGCCGGTGATAGTGGACCCCAGCCACGCCAGCGGGATAAACTGGCTCATAGAGCCCCTTGCCATCGCCGCGGCGGCTGTTGGGGCCGACGGCCTGATAATCGAGGTGCACAACGACCCCAGCCACGCCCTGTGCGACGGCGCCCAGTCCATCACCCCCGCCCAGTTCGACGCTCTTGCCAAGAAGGTCAACACAGTCTTCGGCACGGTGCACTCATTATGAGCGCCATGAAGATAATCATAGTGGGCCTGGGGCTTATCGGCGGCTCCATTGCAAAGGCCCTGAAGCAGAACACCCCCCACACGGTGCTGGGCATGGACACGGACGAGGACTCACTTTTAGACGCCTGCTCCTGCGGAGCCATTGACGGCAAGGCTTCTTTGGAGGACCTGAAAAGCGCCGACATGGTGTACCTCTGTGTGTACCCCGGCGCGGCCCTGGATTTTGCCAGGGAGCACGGTCCCAAGCTAAAGGAGGGCGCTGTGCTTACGGACACATGCGGCATTAAGTCGGCCATATGCTCGGGCATGGAGAAGCTAAAAGGTACGGGCAAGTATACATTTGTGGGGGGCCACCCCATGGCCGGCAAGGAGCGCAGCGGCTTCTCCGCCTCGGACCCGAGCATATTTGTGGGGGCCTCATATATTATCGTGCCCGAAAGCGCGCCGGAGTGGGCGGTGAGCTTAGTGGAGGAGCAGGCTGTGAGCATGGGCTTTGGCCGTATCGTGCGCACGGACCCCGGGCACCACGACCAGATGATAGCCTTCACCTCCCAGGTGCCCCACGCCCTGGCGTGCGCCTATGTGTCCAGCCCCCGCTGCCAGGACCACCAGGGCTTCTCGGCCGGGAGCTATCGGGACGTTTCAAGGGTAGCCAACATAAACCACGTACTATGGAGCAGGCTCTTTCTTGACAATAGGGAGGCCCTTACAAGCGAGCTGGACGAGCTTGTGAATAACCTTAAAGCTATAAGGGACGCGGTGGACAGCGGAGACGAGGCGGGGCTCAGGGAGCTTCTGAGAAAGGCCGGGGACATTAAGCGGCAGGCAGGCTGAGAGAGGAGATATACTTATGAAGATAGAAGTAAGAGCAGACAAGCCATATACCGTAACCGTGGAGCGGGGAGCCCTTGCCCGGGCCGGGGAGCTCCTGCGCCCGTTGAAGAAGCCCGGCACAAGGGTAATGCTCATCAGCGACAGCAACGTGGAGCCGCTGTACGGCAGCACCCTCAGAAGCTCCCTTGAGAGCGCGGGCTTTCAAGTCAGCGGGTTTACCTTCCCGGCGGGGGAGGAAAATAAGCAGATTGCCACGGTCTGTGACATGTACAAAGCCCTCTCCGAGGGCGGCTTCACCCGCACGGACTTAATAGTTACTCTCGGCGGCGGGGTCACCGGGGACATGGGCGGCTTCGCGGCGGCGACATTCCTCCGGGGCATGGACTTCGTCCAGGCGCCCACCACAGTGGTGTCCCAGGCGGACGCCAGCGTGGGCGGCAAGACCGGCGTGGACCTGCCCTTCGGCAAGAATCTTGTGGGCGCATTCCACCAGCCCATAGCCGTCATTACCGACCCCGATACCCTTGATACTCTCCCGAGGCATTACTTCAACGACGGCCTGGGCGAGGTCATAAAGCACGGGGCAATAGCCGATAGGGAGCTGTTTGAGTCCTTTGAGCGGGAACCAGGCCTTGCTGTTGCGGACATGGAGCAGGTCATGGGCCGCTCAGTGTCCATCAAGCGGGACTTTGTGGAGGCCGACACTAAGGATACCGGCCGGCGCATGATACTGAACTTCGGCCACACCTGCGGCCACGCCCTGGAAAAGCTGAACGGCTTTAAGAACCTCTCCCACGGCGAGGCGGTGGGCATTGGCATGGTGCTGGCCTGTAAGGCGGGGGAGAAGCTTGGGGTCACCGAGCCGGGTACAGGGGAGCGCATTGCAAGGGTCCTTGAGCAAAACGGAATGCCCACTGAGCCGGGCTTTACAGTGGAGGAGATAGTAAAGGCCACGGCTCTGGACAAAAAGAGCGACGGAGATACCCTGCGCTTCATACTTATCCCGAAAATAGGGGAGAGCATGATTTATCCCATGACTAGAGGTGAGCTTTTGGAGGCTCTGTCATAATGGACAGGATACTTGTGGTGGACGACGACCTGCATATAGGGAACCTTCTTGAGGAGATACTCACCCAGGCCGGGTATGGGGTGATGAGGGCCTATTCAGGCACAGAGGCGCTGCTACTGTTCGAGGAGACTGTTCCGGACCTGGTGCTGTTGGACCTGATGCTGCCCGGGCTCTCCGGGGAGGAGCTTCTGCCAAAGCTCGAGGGCATTCCGGTCATCGTGCTCAGCGCCAAGGCCGGGGTGGACAGCAAGGTTGACATGCTCTTAGGGGGCGCGGCGGACTATGTGACGAAGCCCTTTGACACCAAGGAGCTGCTGGCCCGTATAGCCGTGCAGCTTCGGGACGGGGCGAAGCGTGAGCACGACCGTCTGAACTATGGAAAGCTCAGCCTGCACACACAAATGCACTGCGCCTTCCACGGAGAGGAGGAAATAAGGCTGACCCCCACGGAGTACGCTATCCTGCGCCAGCTCATGCGAAACCCCACGGCGGTGGTGACAAAATCCCAGCTATTAGAGCGCATTTCCCTGGACACCCCGGACTGTACCGAGAGCTCCCTGAAAACCCATGTGAGCAACCTGAGGAAGAAGCTGAGGACCGCCGCCGGGCGGGAGTATATAGAGTCGGTGTGGGGCATTGGCTTCAAGCTTACCGGAAAAGATTAAATCTTAACCAAATCTTAACTCTTTTCTTAACCGCTTTCTTAACCTTTTGGTACTATAATAATCCCATCACCAAAAGGAGGCAAATCTATGGAATACGTACTTCAAACCAGCGCCCTTGGCAAGTCCTACCGCGGCTTCAAGGCCCTGGACAACTTCAACATCTCAGTGCCAAAGGGAGCCATCTACGGCATAGTCGGCAAAAACGGCGCGGGCAAGACCACGCTCCTGCGCCTTATCTGCGGCCTTCAAATGCCAACCTACGGCACCTACAGTCTCTACGGCATAAACGACGGCAGCCCCGACATAGTAAAGGCCCGCCGGAGAATGGGAGCAGTGGTGGAGACCCCCTCCATCTACCTGGACATGACGGCCGCAGACAACCTGAAGCAGCAGTGCCGGGTGCTGGGCCTGCCGGACTACTCCTGCGTAGCCGAGCTCTTGGACCTTGTGGGGCTTTCGGGCACAGGCAAAAAGAAGGCCAAGAACTTCTCCCTGGGTATGCGCCAGCGCCTTGGCATAGCCGTGGCCCTCTGCGGCGACCCGGACTTTTTAGTGCTGGACGAGCCGGTGAACGGCCTGGACCCCCAGGGCATAGTTGAGATACGCGAGCTGATACTAAAGCTCAACCGTGAGCGGGACATCACCGTGCTCATTTCCAGTCACATACTTGAGGAAATGCACAAGCTGGCCACCCACTACGGCTTCATCGACTCCGGCTGCATGATTCGTGAGATAAGCGCCGAGGAGCTTGAGGCCACCTGCCGCAAGTGCATACGCGCCGATGTGTCCGACACCCAGGCCACGGCCCTGGTGCTGGACGAAATGCAGCTTGAGTATAAGATTCTTGACAATAAGCAGGTTGACATCTACGACGCTGTGAATATGTCTAAGCTTATCTCCGCGCTTTCTGAGCGGGGCTGCGAGGTGTTCTCGGTGCAGAACCACGACGAGAGCCTTGAGAGCTATTTCCTGAACCTTGTGGGCACAGGGAAGGGGGGTGAGCGCTGATGAGAAAGCTTTTATCCGCTAACTTCTTCTCCATGCTCCACACAAAGCGGCTATGGCTTGGGGCCATATTCATGGCAGGCTTCGCCGGGATAGAGATATGGTCCCGGCATAGGCTCATAAGCCAGGGCTTTACCGACGCGACCATTGACGAGTGCATACTGTCCTTTGCGCCCCTGATTTTTGTGCTGCTGCCCATTGTATGCGGGCTCTTTATCAACACCGATTACCACGACGGCACCATCAGGAACAAGCTCACCGTGGGACGGAGCAGGAGCTCGGTCTATATCGCGAACCTCCTGATAGTCTGGCTGGTGGAGGTTTTCTATGTAGTTATCCATCTCGTGGTCGTGCTCGTAGGCGGCATTGGCCTGAAGTTTAATAATCCCGCGGACACCCTGCTCAAAGGCGGGCTCCTGCTCTTGACAATCGCGGCAATAGCGGCAATAGCTTCCTTTATTGCTACAATTATGACCGGGCGCTACGCCCTGGTGCTCTGCGCGCTGCTTGCCCTGGGGCTGATGTTCGGCTCACAGATGATGAGCGATATGCTGGCAAACCCGGACATGACGCCTGATTACGAACAGGTCCTGGTGGTGACTGACGACGACGGCAATATGCAGTATGAATATTATGACCACGCTGGAAACAAGTACACTGACCCCGACGACCTGCCGATGGTGCCAAATCCCGGCTATGTCAGCGAGCCGCTTCGCACCATTATGCGCAAGTATAACGACGTGTCCCCCGGCGGGCAGCTCTGGGAGATAATTCGAGGCGGCCATGTGGAGCGGGATATTGAAAAACAGGAGCGCGTTGAGCTTGCCGCGCCGGCCTGGGAGCTGGCTTTGTACTCAGTCCTTCTCATTGGGGGCTTCACCCTCCTGGGTCTCGCCATATTCAAGAGAAAGGACCTAAAATGAGGCGGCTCATATCCGCTGATATGGCGCGGCTCTGGCAGTGGGGGCCCTTCCGGCTGGGAGGGGCCTTCATGGCCGTGTATGGGATTTGCAACCTCCTGGCTCACTTATATTATGGTGACGGCGGGCCCGGGGGCCCGGCGCTGGACTTTACCGTTACGATGGTATACGTCCAGGCCATAACGGCGGTGAGCTTTCTAAATGAGGACCACAGCAGCGGCGGGCTTAGAAATAAGCTCACAGTGGGGCATAACCGGGGCGCTGTGTACATGAGCCATCTTCTTGTGCAGTACCTTGGGGGGCTGATATACGCGGGGCTGTATATTCTGCCGGTGCTGGTCCTGGGCGGGCCCGCTTACAAGGGGCCTGGGGTGCTGGCGAGGCTGGGCTGTTATACTGCCGTGCTCCTGTCGTTTACAGCCGTCTATACATTTCTGGGCCTGCTTATCCCCGGGCGCTGGATAAGGGTTGGCGCCTTCGCGGGGGCCTTCCTGATGATGACGGTCTGCACCCGGATGGACTCCGGCCTCGCCATACCCAAGACGGCCCCGGCCTGTGTGCCGGAGCCCCTCCGGAGCTTATACGGCCTCATTCTGGACGTGAGCCCCACAGGGGAGGCCATGCAGCTTTTGGGCGTGAGCTTCAGGCAGTCGGAGCTCTGGGTGCTGGCCGTCAGCGGCCTGGGGGTGGCGCTGATTGTTACAATCTTTGGGATGATTGGATTTTTGAGGATGGATATTGAATAGGGGGAGAACAATGTGGAAATTGACTTGCGCAAATACCGTGGCGATGCTGCGCTCGAAGCGCCTGTGGACAGGCGCGGGACTGCTTTTGGCATATGACCTGGCGAGCTATGCCCTGAGCGGGCTCCTCAGGGCCGGGGACCGCGGGCTTGATTCCCGGATTTTCGAGTTCATGGGTATTGCGGCGCTCCTGGTGCCGGTGGTGACGGCGCTGTTTGTGAACACCGACTATCACGACGGCACCATCCGCAGCAAGCTGTCTGTCGGGCACAGCCGTCCGGCTGTATACCTTGCCAATCTTACAGTTTGTACTTTTACAGGGCTCTTTTACTTTGTGCTGCACCTGCTGGCGGCGCTGCCTTTGGGCTGCATTGGAGGAGGAGCGCTCCGCATGGGAGCCGGGGAGCTGGCTATACGACTGGCGACAAGCGCGGGGGTGCTGCTCTCCCTGACAGCCGTTACCGTGGCGGTGTCCATGCTGATGGCCCACCGGGCGGTGACGGTGGTGGTAATATTCATGATGGCGCTCCTTCTGGACGGCGCGGCGCTTCTTGAAAACCAGCTGGCCCAGCCGCCGGAGGTCCGGGACGTTGTGGGTACCGTGGAGGTCGTAGACGAGAAAGGGGAGCTGGACCTGCGGTACGTGGACCGGGAGGGGAGGGAGCTGAAGGTGTCAGAGACTGCCATGGCCCCCAACCCCCTCTACATCAGCGAGCCCCTTCGCACGGGCCTCTGCGTGTTCAACGACCTGCTCCCGGGCGGGCAGATATTCCATCTGATGGGCCTGACCGAGAGGGAAGTCCCCATGTGGACGGTAGGGCTCAGCGCTCTGGTTACTGCCATGCTCTCCACGGCCCTGGGGCTTATGCTCTTTCGCCGCAAGGACCTTCGATAGGCTTTACAAACACATTGAGTGAGACGGGAGGGGGATAAAATGAGTAAACTATTGTCGGCAAATTTCGCAAGACTCTTTAAAAGCATATGGTTCTGGGCCTGCGGGCTCTGTATGCTGGGCTACAGCCTTTGGAAGGCCGCGAACATGCTCTCCTGGGCCTGCGGCATGTGGGCAGGGTACAGCGGGGACTTTATAACCTCGCGGGCAGGGGACTTTACCGTGCCCATGATGATAGTCCTGCCGGTGTTCTCGGCAATGTTCCTTGGCGCGGAGTACCATAATAACACCATAAGAAACAAGATAATCGCCGGGTATAGCCGCTGGCAGGTGTACCTCGCGAACCTTATCGCCGTCGCCGCGGCGGGGCTGATATACGCCGGGGCGCATGTGCTGGCGCTCACGGCCTCCGGGTTCTTTATCCCGCTGCACGTCTGGGACATGGGCGCCCTCACCCTGCGCCTGATATACTGCCTGCCCTTCATACTGGCGGTCTCGGCCATATCGACCCTGCTCTCAATGCTAATACGCCTTCGGGCCCTGCCGGTGCTGGTGATACTGCTGTCTGCGGCGCTCCTATGGCTGCCCCAGAACCTGTTCGAGAGGCTGAGCAGCGGCCCGGAGATGGTGGTCACAGACGGCGTGGAGATGGTGGTTACAGTGGATGATAAGGGGGAGGGCGAACACACCTACTGGAAGGATGGCAGGGAGATAACCTGGGATGACCTTGAGCGCGTCCCGAACCCACAGTATGTGGGCGAACCCCTTCGTACCGTGTACCTCTTCCTCATGGAGGCCCTGCCCGGGGGACAGGCCTTTTACCTCAGCGAGAGCATGGGTATGGAGCGGGCCAGCTTCCCGGGGATGGCCGCCTGCTCCCTGACGCTGGCGGCGCTGTTTACGGTTTTGGGCCTCAGGCTATTTCGCCGCAAGGACCTGAATTAAGGGGTGATTTAATGGGACCGTTTCTGTGGCTATTGCTGCTGGGGCTGATAATAGCTGTGGCGGCGCTTGGGATAAAGCTCAGGCTCATGCGCCGGGCGGCGGGGGAGATAGCCCGGGGCTTTTCCGAGAAGCTCCGGGCGGACACCAACACGCTTATAGACATCTCAAGCCGGGACAAAAGCATGCGTGAGCTGGCCTCGCTGGTGAACTCCGAGCTCAGGCGGCTCAGAAGGGAGCGGCTCAGGTATCAGCAGGGGGACCTTGAGCTCAAGGCGGCGGTCACGAATATCTCCCACGATTTGCGCACGCCGCTGACGGCCATCTGCGGCTATCTTGAGCTTTTAGAGCGCGAGGAGCTCCCGGAGAAGGCCGGTAAGCATGTGGGCGTGATAAGGGAGCGGGCGGAGCTCATGCGGTCCCTTACAGAGGAGCTGTTCAGGTATTGCGTGGTGCTCTCAGACCCCGGGGGGCTGAACGCGGAGCCGGTGGACCTGGGTGCCGCGCTGGAGCAGAGCCTCGCCTCCTTCTACGCGGTGCTCACGGATAAGGGCATAACGCCTGATATCATAATACCGGAGGAGCGGGTCGTGCGGCGGCTTGACAGGGCGGCCCTCTCAAGGGTGTTCTCGAATCTTTTAAGCAACGCGGCCAAGTACAGCGACGGTGATTTGAGAGTGGAGCTGACCGCAGAGGGGAGGCTGAGCTTCGCGAACCGCTGCCGGGCTCTGAGCGGGGTGGAGGTGGAGAAGCTGTTCGACAGGTTTTATACAGTGGAGGCGGCGAGAAAGTCCACCGGCCTGGGCCTCTCCATAGCCCGGGCGCTGGCGGAGCGCATGGGCGGCGAGCTTATCGCGGAGTACAAAGCCGGCTCGCTGATTATGACCGTGCTGTTTATTGAGTAAAAAAATACGTCCACCTCCGAAAAGGTGGACGTATTTTTTTAACTAAGGTAATTCTTCAAAACCTGGGCGACATCCGCGCGGGTGGCCGTGCCCTTAGGCGCCAGATACCCTCCGGGCCTGCCCTGGATTATTCCCTTCTCAGTAGCCCAAAGCATGGCCTCCCAGGCAAACCCGCTGACCTTGGACGCGTCATTGAACCTGAGTATGCTGGTCCTGGGCTTGGGACACCCGGCGTGCCGCCAGAGTATAGACACCAGCTGCTCGCGGGTTATGGAGTCGTTGGGCCCGAACCTGCCGTTGGCGTACCCGGCCAGGATATTCTTCCTGGTGGCCCACTCAATGGGCTGGTAGTACCACTGGGATACTGCCACATCCGGATATGTCTGGGAAAGCGGCCCGCTTACGGACACCGGGTCGCGTCCCTCGGCGCTCCAAAGGGAGGTGGCGACCTCGGCGCGGGTGGCCCGGGCGTTTGGCTTAAAGCTGTTATTGCTGCCGCCCATTATCACATTGTCCATGCAGAAGTGCACGGCGTCATGATACCAGGCGTTGGAGTTCAAATCCCGATAACCGGAAAGGGGACAGCCGGAACCGTGGTCACAGGAGGTGTAGGAGGGGGCGTCAATGCGTCCGAAGACCGCGTGTATCGTATGGTCCTCCTGTATCTTCCTGAAGGTGTACTCAACAGTATAGTTGTAGCTCACGCCGTCTACCTGTAAATCCTTGAGCTCATAACCGGCGTTGGGCCGGGCAATAAAGGTGACGTCCGTGCCGCGCTCAGCCTCCACCTTATTGGTCTTGCCGTCCAGGGTGGCCAGTGAGCCTCCGGAGGTGCAGGTCACCGTGACGGTGATGGGCTTGTCGGTCCAGGTGGCATAGAGGGCCAGGTTGCGCACCACAGTATACTGTGAACCGCTGGCCTGCTTGGGCCCGTCGGGAGTGCCTATGGCCCAGCCGCCAAAGCGCATACCGTCCGGGGCAGTGAAGGCGCACTCGGGGAGGGTAAAGGGCTGGTCCATCTCAGCGGCGACAGGCTCCATATCGCCTGAACCCTCGCCGGGCTCAAAGACTACGGTATAGCCCCAGTGGGCATAGAGAGTAATTTCCTCAACATCATCGGAGGCCACGGAAACGACGGTTGTCTTCTCAACCTTCTCGCCGCCAACCTCCTTGGTATACCAGCCCATGAACTCATGCCCGGCCCAGGAGAGGTATGCGGGCAGGCTCTTATAGGTATCGCCAACGCTGCAGGTGATGGTCCTGCCAGGGTCATTGGGCGCGCCGTTATAGTCCAGATGCACCGTTATCTTCTTGGACTCCCAGCGGGCGTAGAGCTTCTCGGGTATGGAGCCGGACGTCAGTATGGTATCGCCCTGCTTGACCTCCTTGCCCCCGGTCTTAGCGGTAGTGTACCACCCCTTAAATATGCTCCCGGGCCAGGTGGGAGTAGGCAGTTTCTCATAGGTGCCGCCCTGGTACACATAGACATACCCCGGGTGCCCGTCCGGCAGCTTGCCGCCGTTCACATCCAAATCGACCTTCTTAGCCTCCTTCCACTTGGCATAGATAGTCACGTCATCAGTGATTTTCAGCTTTGAATCGATTTTCTCCGTGCAGGCCTTATCCTTGAACCACCCCTCAAAGGCATACCCCGCCCGGTCCGGCTCGGGGCTCGGCAGGACCTTTGAGAGCTCGGTATCATAGTCCACCGACTTCACAATATCCGCAGCGCCCTCGTAGTTCAGCTTTAGGGTGAGCTTGAATTGGTTGGCTTTCCAGTGGGCGAAGATTTCGCCGCCTTTTGTAACCGTATCAGTAGCCTGAATCTTGACGCCACCCTCTTTCTCTGTGTACCATCCGTCGAAGGTGTAGCCGTCGGGGGCTTTGGGGATGTATTCGGGCTCGGTGACATAGCTGCCATATTTGTCGCCGTGATTAAAGCCCCAGGGAATGGTCTGTGAGGCGCTGAACTTACCGCCGTTGGCATTGGGGAAGACTGAGTATTTGCTTGTAGACCAGGCGGCATAGAGCTTCAAATTATCTGAGGACGCGATATCGGTCTCAAGAACGCGAGCAGTGTCGGGAGTTGCGTTGTCCGCGACAGGCTTAGTGTACCACCCCTTAAACGAGAAGCCATTGCGTACAGGAGTATACAGCTTGTTTCCATAGGCGCTCCCGGTGACAAAAGTATCCTGCTTCGTGTACGATGTGGCAGTGGGCAGTTCATAGAAGCTCACATTGAACCTCCAGCGGGCATACAAATCCACTTTGAGGAGATTGCTGCTCTGCTTTACCATATCTGCCGTCAGAGGAGTAGCGAAATTGACCTGCTTGCCAACTTCCTTTTCGTCAGTTTGAGTCGTGTACCAGCTTGCAAAGGTGTATGTCACGCCATCGTGGGTGAACGAAGGTGGGTTTGAAGGTAGGCCAACTTCGCTGAACTCCTCCTCGAGGTTTAATTGATTTTTGGTTAAACTTGGCCCCTTGTATGTGGAATGGTCAAAGCCATCAGGGAATGAGTAGTTTATGGAAACTGTAACGGCCATCGGTTTCCAGAGCGCATAAAGCTTATGCGGCCCGGTCTCCTTAACTGGGGTGCTATTATCAACGGCATTTTCGCCCTCAGCAGGGTTCTGAGATTTGAACCAGCCCTTAAACTCGTAGCCGGTGCGGGTTATATCGCTACTAGATGGCAAAGCCGGATAATTCTGACCGAAAGTAACGCTAACAGTTTTCTTATCATCAGCCAAATCTCCACCGCAAAGCTCCAAAGTCACATCATATGTCTTTGCCTTCCACTTAGCATAAAACGTCTTATTAGCAGAATCAGCAATACTCTCGTCAGTAACTTCATTTCCGGCAGTGTAGCTTGAATCAGTAAACCACCCCTCAAACTCATACCCATCCTTCGTCGGCTTAGGCAGTCCCCCAACCGCTGTACCAGTGGTGAGCGTTGCTTTCGCTGGGGTTACAGTGCCGTCTTTGGGGTCGAGGGTTACTTCGTATGTCCAGCGGGCGTGGAGCTCAGAAAATTCACCTTCATAAACGTACCCATCTTCGATTAATTCACCAAGAGTTAATTTTTTATCCGGGTAATTCGGGTCATATTCATCATCTTTTGCTTCTGTGTACCAGCCTGCAAAGCCGTACTTTGTCTTATCGGTGTCACTGTACTGGGGCAGTGGGGAGGGGGTAGCAAGGCCGGTGATTGGTTTGCCGTATGTGACGGAGAGTGTTCCGTCACTAGAGGGCAAGTTTGAAGGGTATGCGCTAGGAAAGTTATATTTTAAAGTGATATTCTTTGTAGTACCAGACCAAACGGCATAAAGAGTTTGGTTTCCAGTTACAATAGCTTCATCAGCTAATTTGGGGCCAGTGGAAGATGTCGACCATCCATCTTGAGTATATCCGTCACGATTCGGAGAAGGTTTGGGTGTAACATCAGCGAATCGAGTGCCATAATCAACCACTATATCTTGTGGAACAGGTGCAAACTTACCGCCATTCGCGTTAAATGATATTGTACATTTACTGGCGGTCCATTTTGCATAATAAGTTGCATTATTGTTTATATTTTTTATATCAGTGGAAGTCGTTAATTGTGTACCTCCTCCATTTTTGGAAGAAAACCATCCTTCAAATGTATACCCAGGCCTACTTCTTGATGGTAGAGAAAATTGCTTACCTTCAGTTAGAGTAAGGGTTTGCGGATTAGGAGCACCGTCATAATCGTAGTCCAAGGTAATATTGACTTTTTTCAGCCATTGAGCATGAAGTGCTGTTGGTGCGGGGTCACCTACGGTTGTATTCGATGTTATCTTTGTACCACCAGTGGCAGCTGTGTACCAGCCAGCAAATTCATAACCATCCCTTGTGGGGTCAGGGGTTGGCAGGGTATATTTACCGCCAAATGCAACTGTAATAGCGGTAGGTGGGGTATTAGCACCATTATATAAACCATTGTTCAAATTAAAGGTAACATTATATGTTTTATTAGCCCA
>JAETSR010000026.1 GCA_021769555.1 Clostridiaceae bacterium | reverse complement strand
GCCTTATGGCTGGGACATGGCACGGTACACAGACCTCGTTAAAATCTGACATGATATCGGGCATGACGCTGTTTCTCAAGACCCATGAGAATGAGCTGACAGACCATGAGTTTATCCGGCGGTTGTCGGAAACGGACCCGGCAGAGATAGCCCAGCTCACCCATGTGGACCGCCCCGCCGTGCGCTATGCCCGCCTGATACGCAAGAAGTACAACGAACAGGGCGCTAAAATGCTGCCCGACCGTTTCAAAAAATGACGGAGGCTATATGGAACAGCTAAGTTATACTCATGAAGAACTTTCAGCTATGAGGAATACTGACATACGAACTATCGACCCTGCCAGCTTGCAGGACATACAGGAGGTCACGGTCAATCAGGCTCTGCCGAAGGAAGAACGAATACAATCCTACCTTCAGCAAATTGGTAACCCATATTGTTACCGCTGTGGCAAATATGCGGTAAAGGTCAGCTTCTCAAACAGCGAAAGGACATTGGAGGACTGCCTTTTGGCGTACCTCCGCTCAAAATGTTGAGGAAAAAGGCACTTGACAGGCCAGAGCACTTATGATACGATGGAGCCAGGACAAATCAGTGCTCTCCGCTGTTAGGTGTCTCCTTGATTCACTTAAACAGTTAGGAGAGAGAATTATGCTAGAAATGACAACCCAGGTGTGGAACGCCTGCGGCTATGTTCGCTTGTCCAAGGAGGACGGCGACAAAGAGGAAAGCAACAGCGTCACGGGTCAGAAGGACTTGATTCGGGACTATTTGTCGCACCACCCGGAGCTCCGGGAGTGCGGCATGAAGGTGGACGACGGATTCACAGGCTCCAATTTTCAAAGGCCCGGTTTTCAATCTATGATGGAGCTTGTCAGGGCCAAGAAGATAAACTGCATAATTGTCAAAGATTTATCCAGGTTTGGGCGCGACCACCTGGAGGCAGGAGAGTACATCGAGCGGCTTTTTCCGTTTCTCGGTGTGCGTTTCATCGCCATCAACGACAACTATGACAGTATGAACATCCACGCTGAATCCGATGAAATTATCGTCCCTTTTAAGAACCTAATAAATGAGGCATACTGCCGGGACACATCCATAAAAATTCGGAGCCAGCTTGAAATCAAACGCCAGCGCGGGGATTTCATTGGCTCCTTTGCCGTTTTCGGCTACAAAAAGGACCCCGGCGATCATCATAAGCTGGTGATTGACGAGTTCGCCGCCGATGTGGTGCGGGATATTTTCAACTGGAAACTGGACGGTATCAGCGCCATTGACATTGCCACCCGGCTGACCACCAGCGGAATCCCCACGCCCATGGATTACAAGCTGTCCCAAGGTATGCGCTATACCACCGCTTTCCGTATAAAGGAGCGCTCAGAGTGGAGCGCCGGAATGGTGCTGCGCATACTCAAAAACCCGGTATATACCGGCGTGTTGGAACAGGGCCGGGTGACAACACCCAGCTACCGTGTAAAACGCCTCGTCCAAAAGCCTCGGGACCAGTGGGCCGTGGTAGAGGATTGCCACGAACCGATTATTGACACATTTGACTTTAAAACTGCCCAGCGCGTCCTCGCCATGGACACCCGCACAGCCGAGGCGGGTCAGCCGGTAGACCTGTTTTTCGGCATGGTATACTGCGGCGAGTGCGGTGGGCCGATGATACGCAAAACAGTCCCTTCCGGGAACAAGAAATATGTGTATTATGTCTGTGCCGCCCACAAGAACCAGAAATCATGTTATGCCCACAGCCTGCGCACTGAGGCACTAAGTGATATTGTGTTAAAGTCGCTTGGGCAGCATATCCGGGAGGTTATCGACCTTGCGGAACTGCTGAAACTAGCCGATGCAGCCCGCTTACAGCAGGCAAAAGCGGCGAAGCTACGAACCAGGATTGAACGGAAACAGCAGGAAATTGACCGCTGCCAAACCCTTCTGCGCTCCCTGTTTGAAAGCCTTTCGGATGGTATCATCGACCGTGAAGATTACCTGGAATGGAAAAAGACCTACCAGCGGCAGAGGGACGAAGCCGAAGGGCAAATTGAGCTATTGCAGAAAGAAATGAATATGGAACTGCGGCCCCATGACTGGATGGAGCATTTCAGCAGACAGGGCAGTATCACCGCTTTGGACCGGCGTTTGGTGGTTTCGCTTATTGAGCGGGTGCTGATTTTCCGCGACCGGCGTGTGGAGATAGTCTACCGTTGGCAGGACGAGTTTATACTACAAACTGAGCTCGTAGAGCAGGCGCTCTCCGAAAGGAGGGCGGGCTGATGGCACGGACAAAGAGAAAAGTCAATCCATTGGTTCCCGTTGCGGAGCAGGCTGCTCCCCTGCCGCGTATTTATAATGTGGGCGGATATGTCCGTCTTTCCGTTGAGGATAGCGGGAAGAAAGACCCCGATACCATTGAAGTCCAGCAAGAGTGGATAGAACACTATATCGCCGCCCAGCCTGATATGAACCTGTGTCACCTCTACCGTGATAACGGACGCACAGGGACAAACTTTCAAAGGCCGGGGTTTGAGCGGTTAATGGAAGATGTGCGCGCCGGGAAAATCGACTGCATTGTGGTAAAAGACCTGTCCAGGTTTGGCAGGAACTATATCGAAACCGGCAACTATCTGGAGCAGGTATTCCCTTTCCTGGGCGTTCGGTTTGTGGCAATCAACGAAAATTTTGATACCCTAACCGCCGAGCGTGGGAGCGACGGCTACATTGTCACACTGAAAAATATCATCAACGACGCATACAGCAAGGACATTTCCCGCAAAGTGAGTAGCGCCCTAGCTGTAAAGCAAAAAGCAGGGGAGTTTATCGGTTCCTGGGCGGCATACGGCTACCGCAAATGTGCGGAGGACAAGCACAGAGTGGAGCCGAACCCGGACACTGCACCTGTTGTAAGAGATATTTTCATGTGGCGGTTGGAGAAAATGAGCTATAACAAAATCGCAAAGCGGTTAAATGATGATGGGATTATAACTCCTTCCAGGTATTTGTACCAAATTGGCCTGATAAAAACCAAAAAGTATAATCAAAGCCAGTGGAAGCCCCAGGTAATTAAAAGTATCTTAAACAACCCGGTTTACCTGGGCCACACGGTGCAGGGAAGAAAGAAATCGGGGTTATGCCAGGGACAGAAGCAGCAGCACACACAAAAGTCCGATTGGGTAATTGTAGAGAATACCCATGAACCGCTGATCGATGAAGATACCTTTCGGGCGGTACAAGCCATGTCGGAGCAGGCAAGCAAAAGCTATAATGCGAACCTTGGCAAGCATGACCATCTTGGCACGACCCCGAATATCTTGCGCGGCCTGATTTTTTGCGCTGACTGCGGCAGGCCGCTTGTCCGTTACAAAAGCGTTACAAATAAGGGCACAAATCGGTACTATGTATATATCTGCCCCACCCACAGTACGGACATCACCGCTTGCCCAAAGAAGTATATTCATGAAACTGAGCTGAAAAGGGCCCTGCTGTCCGCTTTGTGCCATGAAATAGAACTGTGCACGGACACACAAAAGCTGATAAAGGAATACTCACGCTCTCCTGCGGCTGTCCGTCAGTACAACTCGCAGGAACGCAAACTAACCGGTGCAAAACAGGCGCTGGCCCGCGCCAAATCTCTGTACGGCAGTTTATATCAAAATTACGTTGACAGCCTGATGGATGAGCGGGAGTATATGGACTTGAAAAGCCAGTACCGGGCTGAGATAGAGCGGGCACAGGCTGCTATCAGGGAGCTTGAACAACAGCAGTCCGAACAGAAACGGCAAACGGTCAATAACCCCTGGCTGAAAGCCTTTTCGGGCTTTCGGGAGGAAATGGAGCTGACGGACGAGCTGTCCCACGCGCTTATTGAGCGTGTGGAGGTCCACAGCGATAACCGCCTGGAAATCAGGCTGAAATACCGGGACGAATATGAGGAGCTGGCACGGCTCCTGGGGGTCGCGGATAAGGCGGTGGCAACATGACTATCGCAAAATATCTGCGTATCTCCGACGAGGACAGGGACCTGAGAACGACCGGCAAGGATGAATCGGACAGTGTGGGTAATCAGCGGAATCTCCTGAATGCTTATATCAGCCAGCATGACGAATTTACCGGCGCTGAAATCGTGGAGTTCTGTGACGATGGCTGGAGCGGCAAGAATTTTGAACGCCCCAGCGTTCGGGATATGCTGGAGCAGGTCAGGCAGGGGAAAATACAGTGTATCATCGTGAAGGACCTCTCCCGCTTTGGACGCGATTATCTCACGGTCGGATACTATGTCGGCAAGGTATTCCCTTTTCTGGGAGTGCGGTTCATTGCTATAAACGACGGCATTGACAGTTCCCGCCCGGGTAGTGTGGACAGCCTGGACACCTCATTTAAGGCTCTGCTCTATGACCTCTACAGCCGGGACCTCTCCAGAAAAATCAAGAGCGCAAAAAAGGTGCGGGCACAGCGGGGTGACTTTTTATCTCCCTTTGCCCCATACGGCTACATGAAATCCCCGGAGAATCACAATCTGCTGGTCCCGGACCCCCAGGCGGCTGAAACCGTGCGGCGCATTTTCCGCCTTGCCGCCGAAGGACACAGCACTACTGAAATTGCCCGGATGATGAACGGCGAATCAGTACCAACTCCTATGCTTCACAAACGGGAAACTGGCTGCTCGCGCACTCGCTGGCCCAGCGTCAGTGAAAGCAATTTTTGGACAAAAAGCATGGTGACAAAAATCCTGCGGGACGAGCGCTATACCGGCATAAATATTTACGGCAAGCGCGTCCGGGACCGTGTGGGCAATACCCACACGGTCAAGGTCAGCCGGGAGGGTTGGGTGACGGTTGCGAATACGCATGAGGCCATTGTGACCCGGGAGGAATTTGTCCGGGCACAGGCGGCTATGCGGGCGTTTCGTGAGTGTGATGGGCATGTGGACAGCCACCCATTGGTACGCAAAGTCCGCTACGGTATTTGCGGGCATGTTCTGACCCGCTCTGGCAGGAAAGAGCGGAATTACTACTGTATGACGCATAAACTTTTGGAGAATGTGGAGTGTATTGAGGTCCATATATCCGAAAAAGAACTGCAAAGCGCAATTTGGGAAAGCCTGCGTATTCAAGCTGCCATTGCGGTGGACCAGGAGAAACTCCTGACAAAGCGGTGCAGGGCGGTACAGCAAGAAGCAAAGTCCACTCAAAACCAGTTGGCGGCTTTGCATGAAACGCAGGAGCAGTACGCCAGAGAAAGCCGGGAGCTGTACGAATCCTTCGCCTTGGGATATGTGGACAAAGCTGATTATCTCGCTCAAAAATCTGTACTCATGAAGAAGAAAGATGAACTTGCTGTGCAGATTACAAAGTTGCAAGGAAAGGTTGATTCAAAGGCTGAAGAAAGGGATGATGTTTTTATTGAGAAATTCAAAGACTTTTTTGAAGCAGGCGATGTCCCGGACGATATGTTAAGGGACTTGCTGAAGGTGGTAAGAGTGTTTCCCAGAGGGCGTATGGTCATTGAGTGGAACTATGCCGACGATTTCATGACGAAATCTGATATCAATCTCTGAAAATTACAAAATTTTTCTTAGTCTGGGCTTGACATCAGCAGACGAGGGCTTGAGCGGCACGGACATGAAAAAACGTGACGAGCAAAATCGGCTTATCCGTGACTGCAAGCTGGGCAAGATCGACCGTGTTATTACCAAATCCGTATCACGGTTCGCAAGAAATACGCAAGAATTACTGGTAGCCCTGCGCACCCTGAAAGAGTTGGGCGTGAGCATCTACTTCGAGGAACAGGGAATCGACAGCGACAAGATGAACATGGAAATGCTGGTGACCTTCCCCGGCATGGCGGCTCAGCAGGAGAGTGTGAACATCTCAGACCACCTTCGAAGAAGCTATCAGATGCGCATGGAGTCCGGCGAGTTTAACTGTAACACACCTGCCTATGGTTTCGAGATAGTGGATGGACAGATGGTTGTCAAAGAGGACGAGGCCAAGGTTATCCGCCGCATTTTCGGCCTATACCTGCAAGGCGTGGGTAAGCAAAATATTGCGAATATTCTCAACGCAGAGGGTGTTCCCCGGCGATACGGTCAGCAAAAATGGCATCACACTACGATTGACTATGTTATCAAAAATGAACGGTACAAAGGTGATGCAATCATCAACAAAACCTATGTGGTCGACTGCCTGAGCAAGAAGGTTAAGCGCAACGATGGGCAGGCCCGGCCCAAGTATTATGTGGAGAATAATCACCCGGCGATTATCGACTCTGCCACCTTTGGACGTGTGCAGGAAGAACTAGCTCGCCGCACCCGAAAACGGAAAGTCAAGCAAAAGGGCACCAAAACAGAGCAAGGACGTTACTCCAGCAAGTATGCCCTGACAGAACTGCTGGTCTGTGGTGAGTGCGGTACGCCCTATCGCCGATGCACCTGGACGGTCAAAGGTGAAAAGAAACCGGTCTGGCGATGCATCAACCGGCTGGACTTCGGCAAAAATACTGCCATCACTCGCCTACCATGGATGAGAGTGTGTTGCAGGAGGCCGTCATGGCGGCGATCATGCGTATGGCGAAACAGAGTGCCGATGTGCTGGGCACCTTGAAACTTCACATCGGCATGGGGCTGAAGAAAGATGATGGCGAAGATAACAGCTTGGATATCCAGATAAGGATAGCAGAAATCGATGCGGAATTCAAGGCTATGCTCCAGGCCATAGCTACGGATACGGTTGAAGATTTTGATGAGCAGAGGGCCACGGTACTTATGGCTGAGAAAAACAGTCTGGAGCAACAATTGGCTCAGTATGACAATATAAAGCAGGAAAAAGAGAACACAGAATCGCGGCTGGATGAGATTTTTACTATCCTGGATGGGCTGGCGAATCATCGATGACAGGCTTGTGCGGCAGGTGCTGGAGTGCGTAGTGGTGGAGTCTAAGGAGAGAATCAAAGTGATTTTTGCGGGAGGGCTGGAGGTTGAGCAGACGATATCAGTTTGATGTGAGAGTTCGGATACGCACACTGATTTGGCAAAAATATCTTTTTGGTCGTGCGTTCACAAAGACGTTGCCTCCGGCAAGTCTGACATGGCCCGGAATTCCTTGGAATTCCGGGCTTTTCTTGTGTTTTGGGGTAGTGGTATGCGGTCTGGATTGCCGCTCCCACGGGCGTGTATTTTGTCGTTTTTTCGCATCTGGTCGCATCCGTTTCTAAACTTTCCGTCTGGCACATCATCAATAACTCATCAAAATTTCAGGGTGCTCTCTCCTGTTTTGTTGGTCCTGGTCAAAAATTGAACCCGTCTGTGATTCCTTGTAGGCGGGTGGTATCTTTTTTGACATAGTACATTTCAGTTATCTGAGAGGTGCTGTGGCCCAGCAGATCGGCTACTTGGCGGGGCGAAAGCGCCATGAGGGTTCCGTCTGGCTAACGGATTCCGTTCACTAGCGAACTTCCAAAAGTGTGTCTAAGGCTGTGGAGTCCTTTCTGCTCTATGCCTGCTGCCTTGAGAATTCGGTAGTACCTTTTGCGGAAGTTCACCGGCCTGGTGTAGTCGCCTTTCTCGTCGCTCACAAGGGGCGAATTTGGCCCAAAATCGCGTTCGGTGCGTAGTTCCTCTATCGCGGCCACTGCGGCCTGATTTAGGGGCACACGGCGCTTGCTGGTGGCTGTTTTCGTCTTGCCGACCTTTATTACCTGGAACGTAATCCGTCCCCTCGCGCCTACACACCTCCTTCACGTTCTGGCGTACCTCAAGGTATCTGCCCTCCAGATTGATGTCGCTGTTGAGCAAACCCAGCAGCTCACCAGTGCGCAATCCGGTATTCAGCATGAGGATGTAGGCGGCTGGCTGCTGGTATTTGGGCTTGCCGTTACTGAATTTGCTGAATGCCTCGGCCTTGAATTTCTCGATTTCTTCCGGCGTGAACACCGTTACCGTTTCCTGTGTAGGTAAATCTTCCTTGTTCTGCGCAGCCATGAAGTTAGATTTCTTTATCATGGGTACGCTGTTCATGGGATTCTTGGCCAGAATTTCCTGCTGGGTCAGGTAGCGAAAATACTCATTGAGGACAATGTAAACTTTCTTTACCGTGGTGTAGGCGTAACCCTCGTTCATCCAGTAGTTAAGTACTTCCTTGAGGTCGGCGGCTGTGATGTCACCTACCACCTTATCCCCCAGCAGAGGAAAAATTTGATGCTCTAACGTGCATTCGCAACGGTCGTAAGTTGTGCGCTCTACCGAGGGGAATTTGAACACCTGGAGCCAGTGGGTCATGCTCTCCTTGAGCGTCTTGCGGGATTCCTCCGAGTCCTGTAAGGCATCGTTAAAGGCCGCAACGTAATCTGTCATTTTCTTGGTAGCCTCTGCTTTGGTCGTGCCAGAGAAGGATTTGCGCTTACGCTCTCCTCGCTCATCCATGTACCACACGGTGCCGCCCCATCGGTCGTCGGTTCGCTTAAAGGCTTTTCCGTTTGTCAACAATTTCTTCTGAGCCATCTGTCAGCCCTCCTTTCTCAACACACCACAATACCACACCTTGCCGGGAAAGTCCACTGACATTTTTCTTACTTTTCTTTTCTTGTTGCTTTGAAAAATTCCTTTCTTTGTTTAGCGGCGCAAATTTTGAGGCATGGTCTTACCCTTGGAAAAGTGGGTCCGGGCTGCTGCCCGGTAACTGTGCCCAACGTTGGACGAGCGCTCTGCTTGCCCTCCCCAAAAGGGAGGAGTTTTGTAGGACACTTTCTTGAGAGCATATCAAGAAACGCATAATTTTTCCATTTTCGCCCCTAATGCTCTCCTGCTTGACCGACCCCTGATTTGCAGAAAGAAAAATCCTTTATTTTGCCCCAACGGTCGGCTCTGCCGTCCGATGTTATCTGCGCGGTAAACCCCGCGCTTTAACCTGCTTAAAAATCGACCATCGGAGAACCTGTGCCGGTTGTGCATAATCACGGCCCTTTTTCGTTGACAACACAAAGCCCATTTGCTATAATACTCCAAAGAGGAACAGCCCTACGGCTGTTCCAAATTCCAGTATCGGAGGTATTCACATGTCAGTCTGCAAAAACGGAGACAAGTCTTCTAACGGCGCTCTGGGTACTTCAGGAGGCCTTTTCTAAAAATCATCGTTAGAAAGGGCTGAGAAGTTCGCCCTTCCCGCGCGGCAGTCGGGCTTGTTTCAAAGGAGAAACTAAAACCCACTGATTCGTAAAGGAGAATGTAACTTCATGTTTGCTAAAAAATCAAAGGCATATTCTGTCTATCTGCTGTTTCGGTTCGTCTTTTCCCTGGCTTTTTCTATGGCCACGGTGCTTTCTATCGTGTACCACCTGGAAGTGGTTCACCTTGACGCTTTCCAGCTTGTGCTGGTGGGGACGGTCTTGGAGACCTCCTGCTTTCTGTTCGAGATACCCACCGGCGTGGTAGCCGATTTGTACAGCCGCCGTCGCTCGGTGCTCATCGGGATGTTCCTCTATGGCCTGGGTTTTCTGATGGAGGGCGCGCTGCCCTGGTTCGGGGCGGTGCTGCTGGCCCAGGTGGTCTGGGGCTGTGGCGACACCTTTATCACCGGCGCTTTGGAGGCGTGGATAGCCTCGGAGGAAAGCGGCAAGCCCATGGACAAAGTGTTCCTGCGGGGAGGCCAGATGGGACAAATTGGCGGCATTTTGGGCGTGGTGCTTGGCACCCTGCTGGGGAACATAAACCTGCAGCTGCCTATTATCCTGGCGGGCGTTCTGTGCCTGCTGCTGGGGCTGGCGCTGGTGCGCGTCATGCCTGAGACCAACTTTTCTCCCGCCATTGAGGAGCGGCAGGGGCTGTTCAAGGACTTTCTGAGCCTGTTCAAACTCAACCTGAGTTTCGTGAAGGGTGCGCCCGTGCTGCTGGCTCTACTGGCAATCACCCTGTGTGGGGGCCTTGCCAGCGAGGGCTTTGACCGGCTTTCTACCGCTCATTTCCTGGATGATACGGTGATGCCCGTTATCGGGCCTCTGAACAATGTTACTTGGTTCGGCGTTATCAGCCTGATTGGCAGCGGCTTGGGTATCTTGACCTCCCAGGTACTTATCTCCCGCATGGAGAAAAAGGGAACGGTCAGCCGCACCAGTGTGGTGATGTTCGCCAGCGCCGGGTATATCTTATGCTTGGTACTGTTTGCCGTGGGCCGGAGCTTCTGGTTCATGCTGGCGGTGTTCCTCATGGCCGGACTCATGCGTACTATCAAGGAGCCGGTGCTTACTGCTTGGATGAACGACCATGTGGAGGAGAAAATGCGCGCCACGGTCTTTTCCACCAGCGGACAGCTGGACTCTTTCGGGCAGATTATTGGCGGACCCATTGTAGGGCTGGTAGCTCAGCAGGTATCTGTGCTCTGGGGACTTATCTGTACTGCCTTCCTGTTGCTGCCCGCGCTGTTCCTGGTGCCGGTGGCGGCTGGGGCGGGGAGGAAGAAAAGAGAACAAAGGCTTTGACGTGATATTCCAGCACACAAAAGCACACCCTCTTGGGTGTGCTTTTTCTTTTGACATCTCTCTTCTTTTGTGCCGGCTATTTTCACCCCCGCAGGCAGGTCACCAGTATACCTACTTCCCCCGCCGCTGCTTCCGATAAGCATTTGGCGAAACACTGAAATACCGCTTAAACAGCCGGCAGAAATAATTGTAGTCGCTGTAGCCCACCTGCTGGGCGATGTCCACAAGGGGCTTGTCTGTTTTGAGAAGCAGAACGCTCGCCTTTTCCATGCGCAGCTTTAGGAGATAGCCGGTTATGGTGCAGCCGGAGAAGCGCTTGAATATTTCGCAGAGGTAGGCGGGGCTGAGATAAAATTCTCTTGAGAGGCGGTTCAGGTTCAGCTCCTCGTCGTAGTGGGCGGTGAGGTATTCCTTCATGTCGGAGACGGTCTTGGGTATCTGTATGAGCTCTTCCTGGTCGGAGCCGCTCAGAAGGAGCTTGAGGTAGTCAAATATCTCGGTGACGTTTGAGAATTTTGATGAGATATCGTCGTATAGGAATTTTTCCATGTTTATCTCCCGCTGCCTGCCCTCTGAGGCGTCTCCGGAGACCACCGCCCAGGTCAGCTGGGACAGGAGCATAAGCACCGACGCGGGGTTCCCCTGAAGCTTCCAGTCGTCCGCGAGCCTTGAGAGCTCCCAGTGTATTTTCTCCGTGTCTTTCTCCCTGTAGAGCCTTTGCAGGGTGTCCAGCCAATGCTCCACCTCAGTGAGGTTCGGGGGCGTATAGAGGTAGCAGTCCGCGCGGCTTTGCAGGCGGGCGCAGCATAGGGCGCAGTTTGCCTGGCGGTACAGGCTGTGGTACTCGTTGAGGGAGGCCCCCGGGCGGCTGAGCCCCGCCGCGACCCTGTTCTCCCGGCTCCAGCGGCGCAGAGCCTCCAATGAGGCAGGCTCCTCCCTGTCCGTTGATTCCGCCATCCAGAGCATACGGCCGCCGTATATGTGCACAGGCCTTGAGAGCGTGCCGTTTCCAACGGGCGGGCTGCCGGAGTCGGGCATGCTCTCGGCAAGTATCAGCTGATAGCGGCGGCTCTCCCCAGCGGGCTCCTTTTCCCCTGCCCAGGCGTGCTGGTAGAAGGCCTCGTAATTCATGGGGTCTATGGGTATGCCCGTCTCGCTCCTGTCCCGCTCCTCAAGGGACTTTCTCACCCTCTGCAGCGCCGCCTCAAGCTCGCCGCGCTTTAAGGGCTTTAAGAGATATCCATAGGCCCCGTGCTCGATGGCCTTCTGGGCCACGGAGAAGTCGCTGTAGCCGCTCAGGATTATGAACTCTGTGGGCATTCCCTCCTCGCGTATCATGTCGATTACAACATCGCCGTTTAGCTTTGGCATGTGGATATCCAAAAGCAGAAGGTCCGGCTCGGACTCACGCATTTTCTGCAGCGCCAGCTCCGGGTCGGTATACTGTCCCACAACGGTGAACCCCTGCTCCTCCCAGTCCAGCATCTCCGCAAGCCCTCTTATTATCCACTCCTCGTCGTCCAGAAGCAGCACGGTGTATAGCTTTTTCCCCTCCATCAGTTCCATTCCTCCTCTGCCGGAAGCCATATTTTTACACAGGTATAATATCCGTATCGGGACTCAAGCTGCATACGGCTCTTCCCTCCGCTGGCCAGGCGCAGCCGCCGGTGGATGTTAAAGAGGCCTATGCTGTCCACGCTCTCCCCGGTCTCCGCCGCCCCCTCCTCCTCCCGGGACTGCAGGCGCTGGTTGAGCTTTTTTAGCCTTGCGGGAGGTATGCCAAAGCCGTTATCGGCTACCAGCAGGCAGACACCGCCGTTTTCCCCTCTAAGGCGTATCAGGATATTGCAGGGGGCCTCCTTCCCCGCGAAGCCGTGCTTGATGGAATTTTCTATCAGCGGCTGAAGCACCATTTTCTGCATTCTCCTGTCGCAGTCTTCGGGGCTTATATGCACCTTGAGGTTATAGCGGCCGGACGTTGTTCTCTGGGCAATCACGTTATAGTAGTTTTCCGCATGGGCGACCTCCTGACGGACTGTGACCCAGGCGCTGTCGCTTACGGAGTAACGGAACAGGTCCGCCATTGAAGTGCACATCTGCTGGACCGCGTCTATCCGGGAGAGCCGCGCCATGGACGAGATACATTCCAGGGTGTTATAGAGAAAATGGGGGTTTATCTGGCTCCGGTAGTATTTCAGCTGGGCCTGCTCCTTTAGGAGCGACGCCTGGTAGAGCTTGTTTCTGGTCTCCTCCTGCTCGTGCTCCATCTGGTCCAGCCTGTCCAGAAGCTCGTTTATGCTGCCGCACAGCAGCTCAATCTCCTCTATCTGCTCGGGGACTATCCTGGGGTGGATATCCCTGTCAAGGTCCAGCTTGCGGATATTGCCCACCAGCCTCTGTATCGGGGCGGTTATCTGCCTTGTGCCGAGGCTCAGCAGCACGCACTGCATTATTATCCCCAACAGGATATATACTGAAATCACTATTTTTATGGGGATAAGGTCCCGGGACAGCTCCGCCTCCGACGCTATTATCACAGCGTTCCAGGGCGTGCCGTCCAGGTGGTGCCTGAAGGCGAGGGACTTCTCGCCGTTTAGCATGAGCACGCTCCCACCCTCCGGGGCACCGGTGAGCTGTTCCTCTCCGTAATCGTCCAGGGGCCGGCTTGAGAAAACCAGCTTCTCCCCCTCCATCAGCGCCGCGAAGGTCCCCGCCGCGTCCATGCCCTCCATATGCCTGTCCACTAAGTCCTTCACCCTGGCCAGCACCAGGCATGTGGCGTTGGGCTCGGCTGAAAATTCCCCCTCTATGACTGAGTATATCGGGTATACGAACAGGAAGTACGGGGTCTGAACGTCCGACGGTATCGAAACATTATATACGACCTGGGAGAAAAAGCCCTTCTCCCCCTTCTCCCTCAGGTTCAGCTCCTGCTCCTCGGCGGCCGTCCGGATAAGGGTGGCATATTCCCCTCCCATCTGCAAAAGCGAGCCGTCCCGCTTATAGAAAGCTATCTCACAGATACTTGGCGAGAAGGACATGATATTTGTGATAAGGTCTGTGGCCGCACGCTGGGCCTGGGCCCGCTTATAGGGAGTGCTCTCAAAGAGGTACTCCTGAACGCTCCGGGAGTAGGCGGCAAGGTTAGCCATGCGCTCTATCTCGTCCAGATAGGAGCTCACGCTCTGCCCGCCCTTTGAGGACATGCCGTCGAAGAAGTCCAGGGAGCGCTTTTGTCCCAGGAGGTTTGTCAGGTAAAAGAACAGTATCCCGAAGCTTGTCAGCAGGGCCAGAGAGAGCAGGGTGAGGTATCTGGGGATAGTGCGCAGGGTCCGCTTTAGAGCAGGTTTTTTCATCTATTCACCGCCTTTACTAAAACAGCAGGAACAGCCGCCCCTGCCGGGCGGCTATCCCCTGAGTGTAATTTACTTTGCAAGCTGTTCGTTTATCTCGTCCAGGACTATTGAGACCTGAGGCATTTTCTCCTCCACCCAGGCTCTCCAGTTGGCCTCGATATCGCCGTCCATAACTATGAGCTTGGCGTACTCCTCGCCGTAGCTGTACTTGGTCTTCTCAAAGCTGGGAGAGGTGAAGAAGTACAGGTCCCAGTCGATGGGCTCCACCGTGCCGGCGTCGCAGCCGTCCTTCTGCTTTCCTGCAAACCGGGCGTCGACTATCTCCACGATGTCCTTGTCAAGGCCGGGGTCATGGAGTCCGAAGTCGTCGGGCAGAATGGAGAGGTTGTTGTAGAGGGGGTTCAGAGAGGGATAGATGGTGTCGAGATTGATGAAGTTGCCATCCTCGTTCTTCTCGCGGGTGATGGTGATATTGCCGTCGGCGTCACGCTCCCACTCCTTGCCCTCGAAGCCCATGCGTATGAGGTTCTGGCCCTCCTCAGAGGCGGAGTACTCCAAAAGGTCCATCAGCCTTTCAAACTTTGCCTCCTCCATATTGGGGGAGAAGATTGAGGCAGTCCAGAAGTTGGTGTTCTCCTTGGCGCGGAAGTGGCCCTCGTCGTCCACAAGATATGCCATGTGGATATCGGTCTTGGGGTCGCCGCCGGAATTTGTGGCGTAGCGCTCGGAGGTGAGCTTCATGCTGCGGCCGAAGCCCTGCTGGTATATGACGCCGGAAATTCCGGACTCATAGTGGGAGACCTCCTCGTTGTTCTTCAGGGCGAAGAAGTCCTGGTTGATGAGGCCCTCGCGGTAGGCCTGGGAGTAGAGCTTCAGGCCCTCAAGGGTGCTCTCGTCGGCGGCGCCCCAGTGGTATTTGCCGTCGCCGCCCTTATAGAAGCCGCTGTTGTTCACGTTATAGGGCGTGAGGAAAACTGTGGCCAGGTTGTCCGGGCTCATGTCGATGGGCAGGGTCTTGCCGTTGCCCACGGGGTCAGCCTCCTTCAGCAGACGGGCGTACTCGATTATCTCGGAGGGGCTGTACTTGTCCTTTACCTCAAAGCCTACGTCCCTGGCCCAGTCCTGGCGTATCCAGAGGTTCGTATGGCTCACCAGGGGGTCGGTGGGCTTGTCGAAGTAGATGACCCGGGGAATCATGTATGCCGCGCCCAGCTTTTCCTCAAGGGCCTCGCCTATGCCGGTGTTTTCATAGACCTTGGCCATATTGGGCCAGCGCTCCTTCCAGCCATCGGGCAGCTGGCGGATAAGGCCCTGCTCGGAGTAGTTGATGTAGTCGCCGTAGTTGAAGTCCCACATGACGAAGTCGGGCATATCGTTGGAGTTTATCCAGATACGGGTCTTGTCCGACCAGTTGTCCCAGGTCAGGGCAATGGGCTCCCAGGTGATGTTGAACTTCTCCTGGAAGTGCTTGGAGAGGTCGTCGGCGTTGTAGTCCACGCCCTCAACCATCGCAACCGCCGCATAGGAGATTGTCATAGGCTCGCTGTAATCCGACTCTTCGCTCTCAGGCTCAGAGGCTTCCTCTGATACCGAGGCCTCGCTGCTCTCCTCCTTGCCGGAGGACGAGGGCTTGCTCTCCTCTGTGGAAGAGGACGGGGTGCCGCCGCAGGCTGTCATTGCCGCCGCCAGCAGCACTGCCAGCATGAGCGCCCATAGTCTTTTTGCCAGTTTCATTTTTTTACCTCCTGTAACTAAAGTTGGAACTATATTTATTAAGCGGATTTTACCGCCTGTTCCCGTATCTCAGGCCTTGATGGCCCCCACCAGCACTCCCTTGACGAAGTACTTCTGCAAAAACGGATAGACAACCATGATTGGCGCCATTGTCACGAACACAGCCGCCATCTTCATTCCCTGGGCAAAGCGCACCATGCTGTCGCTGGCGGCAGAGGAGCTTCCCAGCACCGAGGAATCTATCATCTGGGCGTCGATAACAATGGAGCGCAGCACCAGCTGCAGGGGGGTCATCTGAGTGTCCCGGATGAAAATCATTGCGTTGAACCACTCGTTCCAGCGGTCCACGGCGTAAAAAAGTGTGACTGTTGCCAGTATCGGCGCTGATATCGGCAGGATAATCCGGAACAGAATCGTCCACTCGTTGGCTCCGTCTATCTTCGCCGACTCTATCAGGGCGTCGGGCAGGGCCATAAAGTAGTTGCGCATTATGATAAGATAGAAAGTATTTATGCCCGATACTAATATTACCGACCAGATACTATTGGTAAGGGCCAGGGACTTCACCAGCAGATACAGCGGGATAATGCCGCCGGAGAAGAACATGGTAAACAGGGCGAAGAGCATGAAGAACTTTCTTCCGGGATAGCCCGGCCTTGACAGCGCGTAGGCTGTGCACACAGTCAGCACCATATTCACAGGCAGCCCCAGGCCGAGGATAATCAGGGTGGTGCGGTAGCCTATCCATATGCGCCCGTCCGCGAACAGGGCCTTATACGAGTCGAAGGTCGGCTCTGTGGGAAAGAGCATGAAGGGGCTCCGCACATACTCCCCCTCAGAGGTTATGCTTATTACAAATACATTTAAAAAGGGCACCACGATAGCCAGGGCCAGCAGTATCAGAACGATATAGGTGACTATCAAAAAGGCGTCTATGCTCTTCTCTCCCGGCGCTAGGGATACCGTTTTCTTTTTGCCTAATGCTTTCATGCTTTGGCCTCCTTTCAGGCGAACAGCCCGCTCTCTCCCACCAGCTTGGAAATGCGGTCGCAGGAGATTAGGAAGATAAAGTTTATCACGGACTTAAACAGGGCTATGGCCGTTGAGAAGGAGAAGTCCGCAGAGGACTGGAAGGTTATGCGGTAGATATAGGTGTCGAGAATATCCGATACGTTCCGGACCACCGGGTTGCTCAGGTTGAATATCTGGTCGAAGCCGGCGTTCATTATGCCGCCCACCGCCAGGATGAACATCACGACTACAGTTGCCTTAACACCCGGAAGGGTGATGTACAGCATCTTTTGAAGCCGCCCCGCCCCGTCTATGGTGGCGGCCTCGTACTGCTCGGTGTCTATGCCCGCTATGGCCGCCATGTAGATGATGGCGCTCCAGCCCGCGGACTTCCAGTTTTCCGAGATATAGAGTATGGGCCTGAAGAGCTTTTCGTCCCCAAGGAAGTTTACCGGCTCAAGCCCGGCGGCTCCCAGGGCGGCGTTTACAGTGCCGTTATTCCCCAGCAGGTTCAGCATGACGCTGGCTACAATGACCCAGGAGAGGAAATGGGGGAAGGTGTAAATGGTCTGCAATACCCTCTGTGTGCGGGAGCCCCTCAGCTCGTTAAGGAGCAGGGCCAGCACCACCGGCACCGGGAACTGGAAAACCAGCCTGCTGAGGCTAATAACTATAGTATTGCCCAGGGCCCTGAAGAACTCCGGGTCCCTGAATACGAAATTATAATTGGTGAGCCCCGCCCAGGGACTGCCCCATATGCCAAGGTTCGCCTTATACGTTTTGAACGCCAGGCTCAGCCCTCCCATGGGAAAGTAACAGAACACTATGTACCATATGAGCCCCGGCAGCAGCAGGACATATATCTGCCAGTTCATCAGTATCCGTTTCCACAGGCTTCTTTGTGCAGGAGCGCCGGCGGAAGCTTTTTTACGGGTCGCCGCCATTGGAATGACCCCTCCTTCGTTTTGATTTCTGTCTCAATTATAGCCTAAATCCCCATTGCTGTATAGCATTATATTTGTACCAATTTTCAGTATTTTCAGCTTTCACATGAAACAAACCGCAGAGAAATCACTATCCGAAAATAATTCAAAACCACCGAAAAATACTACTTTCCCCGCTCTCTTTTATATGATACACTAAAGGTACGTTTGGGGTGCGGCAAGCGCCCCGGTAAAGGAGCTGAGAGCATATATGCAAGAAAAACGACCCATGTACCTCCTGACATACGACCACGGCGGCTATATCCTATGGGGCCCGCACTTTCAGGAGCGCCTGGAAAGCGCGGTGGACTGGCTTGAGAAATACCCCTCCTTCAAGCTTGGCCTTGACAACGAGGCCTTCGCCTATGACGAATATGAGAAGACCCAGCCGGAGATGATGGAGTATCTTCGGGAAAAGCTTGAACGCTTTAAAGGGCGCTTTGCCATCGGCTCGAGCACCTATGGACAGCCTCTGTCTGTCTTTATAAACGAGGAGTCCAATGTGCGGCAGCTCACCTATGCCATACGCACCAACCTCAGCCACTTCGGCCAGACTCCCAAGGTATTTGCCATAAGCGAGCACGCCCTGCACAGCCAGATACCCCAGCTTATCGCCGGGGCGGGCTATGAGGCGGCGCTGCTTCGCACCCACTTTATGATGTACGGCTATAACCCCACCTGCAACGCGCCCTATGTGCTCTGGCAGGGGGACGACGGCACGAGGGTGCCCGCCGTCCCCACCTATCCGGGAGAGGGCGCCGAGTTCGCCATAACCACCATGGACAACTGGACCCTTACCCGCTGGCCGGACCAGACCTCCCAGTCCCTTGAGGATTACAGGGACGCCTTCCCCCATATCGACCCGCTGCTGGCCTCCCGGTATGACGACATAGTGCTCCGCTGTGAGGCCCTTACAGCCTATGTGGAGGAGCGCCGGGACCAGTTCCAGTGGATATTGCTTGAGGAGATACCCGGGCTGTTCGGCCCGGCCGGGGAGGTATTTGCCCCGGGAGCCAATGACTTCGTTGTGAGAATGCCCTGGGGCTATTGCGGCAATCTTATCTTCAACCGCTGCCGTCAGTGTGAGCTGAATGTTCTCACAGCCGAGAGGCTGAACGCATGGGCTGTTCTGGCGGGGGGAGAATCCCGGCAGCATGAGCTTGAGGAGAGCTGGAAGGCCCTGCTGGTGTCACAGCACCACGATATCCAGATATGCGGCCTGCTGGACGACGCCGCCCTATATACCGGCCAGTCCCTTGAATGCTCAGCGAAGGTCATGAGGGAGTCCCTGGACTATCTCGCAAAGCAGTTTACCACAGGTGAGGGCAGCTGGTTCATGGCCTATAACCCCCTCTCCTTCCCTGCGGAGCAGGCTGTCTCCTTCCAGGCGGCGTTCCCCCGGGGAGGCGGCGGGGAGGGAATATCTCTGTGGCACGCCGGACAGGAAATTCCCTGCGAGTACACAGTGCTGGACTATAAAGACAAGAGAATCACTAGGGCTCAGGTGCGGTTCACCTCGCGCCCGGCGCCAATGGGCATATGCTGCTATGAGGTGCGGCCTGTAAAGGGCGGGCTGGCCCGCAGGGTTGAGCCCCGGACGGCGGAAAAGCTGCAGTGCGGCGGGCTTACCCTGGAGCTGGATAAGGGTGGCATACGCTCTCTGAAAGTAAAAGATAAAGTTTTCTTCGACCTTGATGAGGGCCGGCTGTTTGCGGGAGTTATCGACGGCGCGGAGCGGTTCTCTGAGGGAGCATGGCGGGTCGTGGAGACCGGCAGCGAGGCTGTGGGAGAGTATAACGGCTTTATAGGCTCCATCGGCATTAGGTTCACGCTGGCCCTCCGGGGAGACGGCCTCATGCGCTGTGACGCTGAGTTTACCCACCACGGCGAGAAGATAGGCAGGAGTATACCGGCGGCTGAGTTTAAGCTCAATACCAACGGCTTCAGGCACGAGGAGAAGCTCCGCTTCCTGCTGCCAATTCAGCTCTCCCATAATGCGGAGGGCGTGCGGGACCTGCCCTTCGTCATTGAGGAGACCAAGGACAAATATATCCAGGGGAACTACTGGACCGCCTGCTCGGATGGTGAAATAGGGGCCGCCTGCTTCAATATGGGCTCTATGTGCCTTATAAGGGAGGACGCCGGGCTGTCCGTTCCCCTGGCATATGCCAACGACTATGTGTGGGGCGCGCGAATGCTGTACGGCAGCTATCGCCACCAGTTCGCCATACTGCCCTTCACAGGGGCGTGGCAGGAAAAGGGCCTGCACTGCCGGGCGCTTGCTTATGCCTTCCCTGTTGGCGTTCATCCTGTGGAAGAGAACCAGCGGGGCCCCTGGCAGGACAGCGTTGCATTTATCAGCGCGGACTGCTCTGAAAATATCCTGCTCAGCGCCCTCTATCCGGAGGACGGCAGGGTTATTGCCCGGTTCTATGAGTATAAGGGGGAGGACGGAAGGCTCAGCCTTTCCTCAGGCTTCGGCAGTGTCAGCGGGCAGACGGACCTTCTGGGGAATCCCCTTGAGGGCGGCACAGAGGGGCTCTGCGTCACGCCACATAAGATACTGAGCTTTAGCATAGAGAGGGATGACAACAATGAGTGATATGTTCCGCTTGGACGGGAAGACCGCGCTTATTACCGGGGCCAGCCGGGGCATTGGGCGCGCTATAGCTATGGCCTTTGCAGAGCAGGGGGCTAGGGTCCTGCTCACTGCCAGGAATATGGAGCTGCTTAAGGAGGTGCGCGCTCAGGTGAGGGAGCTGGGAGTTTCCTGTGAGTGCTTTGCCGCCGACTTGAGCGATATGAAGGAGGTGGAGCGGCTTATAGGCTGGGCGGGAGAGCAGGGGCCCATTGACTGCTACGTGAATAACGCGGCGTTTACCGCCTATAAGAAGCCCACCGAGACTTCTCCCGAGACCATGGCCGCCCTGTTCCACACAAACTACCGGGCCTCAATTATGCTGGCCCAGGCTGTGGCCGCGCAGATGAGAGAGCATGAAATACCCGGAAGCATTGTCTTTATTACCTCCATAAACGCCCTCTCTCCCCTGCCCGGTCAGGCGGCGTACTCGTCTACCAAGGCCGCCCTTGAGTCGATGATGAAGTCTCTGGCTTCGGAGCTGGCTCCCTTTGGCGTTAGGGTAAACTCCGTTGCCCCGGGAGCGGTGCTCACTGATATGAACCCCCATTTCACCCCGGAGAAGATAGCGGAGTTCAGCCCCAAGATACCCCTCGGGCGCATTGGGGACCCGGAGGACATAGGCGGGGCGGCGGTATTCCTCTGCTCCCCGGCGGCGGGGTATATCACCGGCTCCACAATAGTTGTGGACGGCGGGTATCTCTTGAGAAGATAGACTGAGCTAATATTTTAGCATAAAGGAGTGAATACAGCGTGAAGCTGGCAATGGCGTATTTTTATCCCGGCCATGAGGAAAAGATACCTCTGTCCCTGCAGCTGGGGGTGGACCGGGCGGTTATCAATGTGTGCAGCCAAAAAACGCCCCTGCCCGATGAGGGCTGGGACTTCGGGCCCCTTCGGGAGAAGGCCGCGTCCTTTCAGCGGGCGGGCATAAAGCCTGAGGTGATAGAGGGGCCTACACCCCTTGAGAGGACAAAGCTGGGCCTTCCCGGGCGCGACCGGGAGATTGAGACGTTTATAAGGCTTTTGGAGGTCATGGACGAGCTGGATATCAGGACCCTGTGCTATAACTGGATGCCTGTCATCGGCTGGTTCCGTTCCCGGACTCAGATACCCGCCCGGGGAGGGGCCGCCGTCACAGGGTACTGTCACAAGGACATGGAGGACGCTCCCCTTACAGAGTTCGGAGTTGTCACTGAGGAACGGCTCTGGGACAGCCTAAGGTACTTTCTGAGCGCCGTTATCCCCGAGGCCCAGCGGCGCGGCATACGCCTGGCCGTCCACCCGGACGACCCGCCGGTGCGCTCCCTTCGGGGCATATCCAGAATACTTATCTCCCCTGAGGCCCTTATGAAGGTGACTGAGCTGTATCCCAGCGAGTGCAGCGGCATAACCATGTGCCAGGGCAGCTTCGCCGCCATGGGCGCCGACGTGCCCGGGGCCGTGAGGATGTTTGCGGAGAAAAAGAAGATATTCTTCAGCCATTTCAGGGATATCCGCGGCACCGCGGAGGATTTCCGGGAGACCTTTCATGACGACGGGCAGACGGATATGTACAGGTGCATGAAGCTCTACTATGAGTATGGGCTCGACTGCTGCATACGCCCGGACCATGTCCCCGCCATGCCGGGGGAGACAAACGACCACCCGGGATACTCTGTGCTGGGCAACCTGTTCGCCGTGGGCTATATGAAGGGCCTGATGGAAGCGGCTCAAAAAGAGACAAAATAATTTGAGAGAGGACGATAAAGCATGAAATTTGAGGAGATACAAAAATACCGCGGGCTCCTGCTGAAAGGGTACTCCGCGGACCTGTACGATGTGCTGGACAAAATGGGGTATCCGAACCAGTGCCTGGACCTGTCCATCGCGCCCCTTGCCCACAAGGACAAGGTTGCGGGCCCGGCCTTCACCATCTGGGGCATAAGGGAGCCCCGGTATGACGCGGACCTCCCCCGGCCGGACTTTGACAATCACGCCCTGTTCGACCGCATATACCCCGGCTGTGTGGTCACGCTAAACTGCGAGAAGGACCAGGTGGTCGGCCACTGGGGAGAGATGATGAGCTATGGGGCCCGGGCCGCCGGCGCTGTGGGTGCGGTCATTGACGGCGGCACCAGAGACTGCGCGGGAATACTTGAGATAGATAACTGGAGCTGCTTTGCCCGGTACACCTCCCCCATCGAGTCCAAAAGCCGCTGGCGGCCCAGGGAGACACAGATACCTATCTATATGACAGGCACTCTGACAAGCTCGGTGCTGGTGCGCCCGGGGGACTGGATTTTTGGGGACGTTGACGGGGTTATTGTTATCCCTATAGAGATTCTCGACGAGGCCGCACAGAAGGTCAGCGAGCTCTCAAAAATGGAAGAGCTGTCCCGGGAGGCGTTTAGGGGCGGGGCGACTTTTAGGGAGGTTTTTGAGAGGTTTCATCGGGCGTGACAGTGAACTTCAAGAGCTGTTGCACGGTTTTCTTTTTCAGACGGTTCATCGTGCGGCGTATGTACAGATAACCTGCTTACACGCCCGGGTCTTCTACTGCAAATAAAAGGGCCTTGTGCAAAAACAGATTGAGGTTCACAATCGTTTTTGGCGCAAGGCCCTCGGTCTCGGATTTGTTGTTACAGAACTTTTGCAGCAGACACAGTATTAGTTTGCGCAGCTTTACGTTTCTCAACTGAAGTGTGTTGATTTATTTAGTGCTCGCTATTTCTCGGCGCACCCCAGCATCCGCTTATTGCCGCTCCAAGTTTCCAGAATGAACCGGCGCTCACCTAAACCCCGATAATAATCCATAAAGGCAGTCAGAGCTTTTGGGCCGATTCCCCTG
>JAETSR010000040.1 GCA_021769555.1 Clostridiaceae bacterium | reverse complement strand
GCCCTGAACTCCACCACCCCGCCCACCCGCCGGCACCCATCCCCACCCTCCCAAACCCCCCCCACACAGCCCAAACACCCCACACCACCCCCCACCGCCCCCCCCCCCCCCACAACCCCCCCCACAAACACCCCCCCAACACAACCCCCGCCCCACCACAAACGCCCCAAGATTTGGTAATATGAACAAGCTGTCCGGGAGGGCGGCGAGGAAACAGGAAGCAGGTCGAAAAAAAGCGAAAAAAGTACTGGACAAAGAAGAGAAGGTATGCTAAACTGAATAAGCTGTCTCAAAGGGCAGAAGGCGAGAGCCAAAAGGTTTGAAAAAAGTCAAAAAAAGGGCTTGACAAACAAAGCTGAATGAGATAGAATAAAAAAGCTTGCGAAAGCGAGCGGGAGCGAAGCTCCCAAGAACCTTAACAAATTCATAGTGTAGAAATGAAGTCAAACAGGAGCAGAGATGCTTCTGAGAGATATAAGGAAGAAACAATCATACAAGAAGGTTAATCGGATTGTACGAGCGTTTCCGACAATTTCTGAAGAAACAATAATTTCGTAAACAGCGAAATAAGACGCGAAAGCGTGAAACTGAGTAAAGAATCAGATAGAACCATTCCGTAAGGAATGCTTTTATACCATTTCAAAAAGAGTTTGATCCTGGCTCAGGATGAACGCTGGCGGCGTGCCTAACACATGCAAGTCGAGCGAGAAACAAGGGACGGAGATTTCGGTTGAAGTTTCTTGCGGAAAGCGGCGGACGGGTGAGTAACGCGTAGGCAACCTGCCCTTTGCAGAGGGATAGCCTCGGGAAACCGGGATTAAAACCTCATGATACTGAGAGCCCGCATGGGCTTTTGGCCAAAGATTTATCGGCAGAGGATGGGCCTGCGTCTGATTAGTTAGTTGGTGGGGTAACGGCCTACCAAGGCGACGATCAGTAGCCGACCTGAGAGGGTGATCGGCCACATTGGAACTGAGACACGGTCCAAACTCCTACGGGAGGCAGCAGTGGGGAATCTTGCACAATGGGCGAAAGCCTGATGCAGCAACGCCGCGTGAGCGAAGAAGGCCTTTGGGTCGTAAAGCTCTGTCCTAAGGGAAGAAGGAAGTGACGGTACCTTAGGAGGAAGCCCCGGCTAACTACGTGCCAGCAGCCGCGGTAATACGTAGGGGGCAAGCGTTATCCGGAATTATTGGGCGTAAAGAGTACGTAGGCGGTTCTTTAAGCGCAGGGTTTAAGGCGATAGCTTAACTATCGTTCGCCCTGTGAACTGGGGGACTTGAGTATCGGAGAGGAAAGCGGAATTCCTAGTGTAGCGGTGAAATGCGTAGATATTAGGAGGAACACCAGTGGCGAAGGCGGCTTTCTGGACGAAAACTGACGCTGAGGTACGAAAGCGTGGGGAGCAAACAGGATTAGATACCCTGGTAGTCCACGCCGTAAACGATGAGCACTAGGTGTCGGGGCCGCAAGGCTTCGGTGCCGGAGTTAACGCAATAAGTGCTCCGCCTGGGGAGTACGCACGCAAGTGTGAAACTCAAAGGAATTGACGGGGACCCGCACAAGCAGCGGAGCATGTGGTTTAATTCGAAGCAACGCGAAGAACCTTACCAGGGCTTGACATCCCTCTGACAGGATCTTAATCGGTCTGTTCTACGGACAGAGGAGACAGGTGGTGCATGGTTGTCGTCAGCTCGTGTCGTGAGATGTTGGGTTAAGTCCCGCAACGAGCGCAACCCTTGTCGTTAGTTGCTAACAGTAAGATGAGGACTCTAATGAGACTGCCGTGGATAACACGGAGGAAGGTGGGGATGACGTCAAATCATCATGCCCCTTATGTCCTGGGCTACACACGTGCTACAATGGTCGGTACAAAGAGAAGCGAGGCTGTGAAGCGGAGCAAAACTCAAAAACCGATCCCAGTTCGGATTGCAGGCTGCAACTCGCCTGCATGAAGTCGGAGTTGCTAGTAATCGCAGATCAGAATGCTGCGGTGAATGCGTTCCCGGGTCTTGTACACACCGCCCGTCACACCATGGAAGTTGGGGGCGCCCGAAGTCGGCTAGTAGATAGGCTGCCTAAGGTGAAACCAATGACTGGGGTGAAGTCGTAACAAGGTAGCCGTAGGAGAACCTGCGGCTGGATCACCTCCTTTCTAAGGAGACGGAAGTTTCTGCACTATGAAGATTG
>JAETSR010000025.1 GCA_021769555.1 Clostridiaceae bacterium | reverse complement strand
GTTGGCTTTTTCCGCTTTTTGTACCTCACTGCCCGGCGCAGGTCGATATTTCTTACCGCGAAAACGCCCTTATCAATGTAGTTGTACAGTGTCCGCCGAGAGCAGCCAAGTTCCCGTGCGTGGGTGGCATAAATGTGTGCAATGGACTGTTTCTTGTCCACAATCAATGGCGTGACTAACCGATCCATCCTCTGAAGCGTCTCCGGCGTTTGGTTGATCCCCTGCCGGCAGGAAGTAAGAAGGTCTCGATAGCAGTCGTTTGCGTACTTCGCGGAGTACACCACCTTTTCCAACGGGCAGCTCCCTTGTGTTTCGCAGCCGTTGCATACATAAGGGGGCTTTTTCAGTTTCTCACACTCTCGCGGTGTATAGTCCGGGCATATTTCATTACAGTGATATTTTCTGCACATCCTGCATAACTGCACACAGGACATATTTCCGCACACATGTCTGCGGCTGCATAAAGCTGACCTGTCTGCGTTTGCCGTACAGGTCGCCGACCATGGAGCTGGCATATACCTTATCTTAGCGTGGATGTGCTTGCGTACTTCCTTTGAAACAGTGGTCGGGTCTTTTCCGATTTCCTTTCCGATCTCCGTGAAATTTTTGTTACTGTCCAGTCCTCTTTCTATCTGGATCCTGTCCGCAAGTGTCAGATGCTTCCTTTTGCCTTCCATCTACTACCGCCTGCTTTCTGTAAAATTGGACGTTTCCTCTGCACTATTTCCAATTCTACAGCTTTTCTCTTCTTTCCGGAACTTTCTCTTGCATTTTTCATCATTTTCCGGACGTTTCTTTTCATTTGACCTATTTCCAGGGAATACAAAAAGCCAAGAAAGAAAAAGATTCCCGGACATATGTTTCAACGGCAGTCATGCTACATACTTTAGAAACATCTTTTTATCATATGGTAGCTGCATGCCTGGCTTTAGGAATTGAGCATTCAGAATTGGCCGATATAAAAACAGCCATCGGTAACACTTCGATGTATTGGAGTAGAAGTCATGAATCTCAACTCGATGAAGAATATAAATATGAGCATAGATTTCAAGACCCGTTGTGTAATGACATAATGATGAAGTACGCTACAGGGGTTGATTGGGAAACATTTTTATTGAATCGTGATAGGGTGTATGTCGTAAGAGCCTTAACTAACTTGATGCTATACAAATTAAACTCCATAGATGTTTTCAATATACATAAAGCTAGGTCATGGGAGGCAGATTATTATAAGTGGGCCGAGCTTTTCTTTAGGGAAAAGTACCCTATTATTGATGAGCATGTTTCGCTCAGAATGGAAACACCAAAAGATTGGTCTGAAAAAGCATGCAATAATATACGCTCTTTCTATAAATTGGCAGCGTTTGATTCAGAAGAAGACTCATATGATTTGGGTAAATATAGAAATTCTGTGAAAGGAAAGGGTAAATAGCCGTAAGTTTACATAAGTGTATCACGAGGTCAGTTTTTTCTCCAGGCACGATAAAAGGTCATGTGCTATAATCATTATAGGATGTTGGCCAACTCCTACATACTTTGTTATTAGGAGGCGTTCACATGAACAAAAAAGATGAACAAGTAGAAGCATTTATACCTTTCAAAACCCCGGAAGAAGCGTTAGCCTATATGGAATATATGGACAATATTCCATATTCACAAATTGGCGAAGCCATGGAACGCTATCCGGAAAAATTGCCCGGATATTCCGGCGCACCCCCGGAGGAAGACAGCAAAAGTTCATTGTTAAGTAGTCGACCGCAAAACAATAAGATGGAGATTGACTTGGCAAAGGCGATAGAAGCGTTAAATCGAGTTGAGCTTGAGCCAAACAGTCTTCTGCCAAATATAAGGCCTCGCTCGGTGTCTCCTTTACCCACTTTACCATCTGATATAGTTGCCGCTCCTAAGTATAGGGAAAGCAACCGCACCAAAATTACCGCCGCTGGGCTCAAAAACAAGGTGCTTTCTTGTTACCGTATGGTGGTAAAGCGTGGCATTGCATATATTTTTGATGGAAGGTGCTACCAAGCTTTAGACATCTCTGCGCTCAAGCAACTGATATCAGCGGTCTGTTGGGCAGAATTGAACGAGTATGGCCGGTATGACATCGTTACAGGAGCTATCAATTTTATCCTATCAGAGCCATCCATACAGCTTTATGATGACGTGCAAAACCGACGGATACTGACATTTCAAAACGGGAATCTGGACATTGATACTGGCGAATTTAGCCGCCATACGCCCAACGTATTTACCACCTATACCCTTCAATGCAACTACATCTCAGACACGGGCAAGATGATGTCTCCGCTGTTTGACAAGCTGCTCGAAGACATCAGCGGTGGGGATGCCGGAATAAAAATGCGCATCCGGGAGGCTATTGGATACTGCCTAGTGCCGGATATCGGTGGAAAAACTGGCTTTGTCCTACAAGGCAGAAAGCATAGCGGGAAGTCACTCCTATGCAACTACCTGGAATCATTTTTCCCCCAAAACGTTGTCTCTGCCCTTGATGTCCATGATTTTTCCCAACAATTCGCACTATCCGAGCTGGAGGGCAAGATGCTCTGCGTGTCATCGGATATGCCGCAGGAACAGCTTAACAACCGTGTTGTAGGCAATATAAAAAAGCTATCCGGCAACGACCTGATTTCAGCCCCCAAAAAGCACATGTCAAACAGGCAGTTCCGCTTTGGCGGGAAACTTGTACTGGTAAGCAACCATCAAGTCACTGCAAGCCCAAATGATGACGCGTTCTGGGACAGACTGATGGCTATCCCATTCCCATTTACTGTCCCTCCAGAAGCTCAGGACATCAATCTGCTGGAGAGCCTATTACAGGAGAAAGATGCTGTAGCAAGCAAGGCAATACGAGCTTTCTGGCAGCTCAGAGAGCGCAGTTATCGCTTTTCTGGCAGCTATGAAATCAATAGTGGTTCCTTCCTTGTAGATGGCTCCGAAAATGTATCGGTAGACATTCGACCCGTGATTCAAGCGTTCCTACTGGATAATTATGAGTCTGCTCCCTATTCAGAGGAGGGAGTGTTTATGTCAGATGCCCACGCACTTTACGAGGAAAAGGTGTCGCCTATAGCAGTGAACCGTTTTGGGGAACTCTTTGGAAATGTGGCTATAGGAATCCTTGGAGCACGTAAGACCCGAAGACGCAAGCCCGGAGAGAACAACCCCACAAGCTACCTGGAGGGTATCAGGCCGAAGGGTACAGCAACGGCTAGTACAAATATCATTGAGGAGGAACCTGACAATGGCAAAACGCAAGTATGCGAAACTGAAGTCTCTCATGTTTAAATTGGATATCCGACAGATTGACCTTGAGCCAATTATAGGCCGCAAGATTGCCTATATCGCTGCGAGAATGAACGGCAAAGCGCCCTGGAATACAGCAGAGATAAAGGCAATCGGGTAGCTTCTTGATATCCCCCGGGAGCAGTGGCTGGACTACTTCATGGAAGAAGATGAGCCCTCTGCAAAGCCGGGAAGTTTCCAGATTCGCAGTAAGTTCATGCAAGCAAGTTAAAGCATAAACCCTACTGAGCCTCCTTTCCCAAGCGGCAGGGAGGCTTTCTTTATAATATCAGAGAGGAGAGATTCATTTGGGTAAACGCATTAATACTGCCGTATGGAGCGACAAGCTCAAGCGCTGGCAGATAAATGTCCAGAGGGACGGCAAGCGCCGAAGCTTCTATAGCTTTACTCCCGGCCGCACCGGCCAGCGCGAGGCCAACGCCAAAGCCGACGCTTGGCTGGACACTGGCATTAACCCTATCAGCGAAAAAGCCTGGGACGTATATAAGTCTTTCCAGGAGGAATCACAGGCAGTGGTGAGCACAACGGAGTATAACCATATCGACACCATAGGCCGCGTATGGGTAGAGCCATACATTGGTAAGCGCAAAATAGCCGACCTCTGCGATGGAGATATCCAGCGTATTCTCGACAAGGCCGCCGCCATGGGGCGCTCCAAGAAGACAATCCAGGATATAAACGGCATTATCAACCGTTTTCTAAAGTGGTGTCGCCGCAACAGGAAGACCGCCTACAGGCCGGACGACGTTCATATTCCCACCTCGGCAAGGCTCAAAGGAAAGCGTGTGTTACAACCCAATGACCTTGCAACTCTGCTGTCGGTAGATACGACTATCTACAAGGGTATGCGGGTCAAGGAGGAGTATATCCACGCCTACCGTTTCCAGGTGCTTACCGGCCTGCGCCCCGGGGAACTCCGCGGGCTGCGCTGGGAGGACATTGACGGCGGGAGGGTGTTTGTGCGGCGGTCGATAAATGTCTTCGGAGAGGAAACGAAGGGCAAGAACGCAAACGCGGTGCGCAGCTTTGTGTTATCAGAGTTGGCGCTGAAGGAGATTGAGGCTCAGCTATTGGAGTATCCGAGCTCCAGTGGATATGTGTTTGACCTGCCGTCGCCCACCGCCTACCGTGAGCGCTGGCAGAAGTATTGCGAATCCAATAGCATGACCCGGACAACCCCTTATGAGCTGCGGCACACCTTTGTCTCTGTAGCAAAGACCCTGCCTGCCGGGGAGGTCAAGAGCTTAGTAGGCCACTCTCAGAGCATGGACACCTTTGGGGTGTATGGACATGCGTTGGTAGGGGAAGACACCCGGACGGCTGAGAAGATAAATGGACTGTTTGAACAAATTGTAGCGGCAGATGGTATAAAGGACTAGGCGTAAAAGAGCTCCCGGAAACAGACTTGTTCCTGGGAGCTTATTTTTTACTTTATCATACTTTCAACGAATGTTAAAACTGATGTAGGGTTCTTTAAAGCCAGCTCTGCGTCCTTCAACTCGACTTACAGCCTCATTCCAAAAAGCCAGAGAAATTTAGCGATAACACACCGGTTACTGACAGGTGTGTTATAAATTGTGTTACCAGGCAAAGCAAAAACCCCAGAAACCTTGCAGTTTCTAGGGATTTCTATGGTGGGCGCTAACGGACTTGAACCGCTGACCCCCTGCACGTCAAGCAGGTGCTCTAGCCAGCTGAGCTAAGCGCCCGGGACTTTTTTATTATACACCAGTCATCTCGAAAAAGCAAGCCCTTTTTTCAAATTTTTCAAAAAAAGCCTCTTTTATAATAAAATTCATTCCCTGCCGGGAGGCACTAAGACGATAACCTATCATAGGAAACGGATATTTAGGGCTTTACCTCCAAAGAAAACACCCCGGGGAACCGGGGTGTTTTCCTAATAAATATGCGGAGAACAGAACTCAATTTTTCCTGAACTCATCCAGCTCAATCAGCTCCCCGCCTCTGAGCCGCGAGGCCTCTGCCGCCAGCGCCACATAATGGCTTTCCATGGAGTGCTCCAAAGTGGTGGTGCGCTCCGTAGGCTCGGCGCCCTCGATAAGCATACTGAGGAAGTCCTCGATAATGCCGCTGTCGCCGCCGCCGTGGCCTTTCAAGTCGCTTGCCATGGTCTTCAGGTCGATGACCTCTTCACCCTCGCCGAAGACACGCACGCGGATGACATTGGACTTCATATCGGCCTCGATTTCACCCTTGGTGCCCATGGCCTTGAAATAGCGGTAGCAGTCCTCAGTGAAGGCGCACATGGTGAACTGTATGGTTGTTCCGTCCTCCATGAGCAGGTTTGTCTGCTGATGGTCCACCACATTATTGTCGCAGTGGTAAACACACCGGCCGTAGGGACCGTGGCGCAGTGCCTCATAGGTGGAGTCTACGGTATTCTCCACGCTGAGCACAGAGCTTATCCAGTTGCCGCCGTGCATAAGCCCGGTTTTCTCTCCGGTGATGTATATCTTCTCGGCGTCAAATATGCACTCGTCCTTCACCTTGCAGCCGCCCAGGCAGTAGTCGGTGGAGCCCTCCGGGGCGCACTCCTTCTTAAACAAATGTATGCCGCCAACAGACGATACGGACTTGCACTTCTTGCCCACCAGCCAGGTGAGTATATCCATATCGTGGCAGGACTTCTGTAAAATCATGGGGCTGGTCTCATCGGAGTTGCGCCAGTTGCCGCGCACAAAGGAGTGGGCCTGGTGCCAATAGCCCACGTTCTCGTTGGCGCAGATGGACACGACCTCGCCGATTTTCCCGCTGCCGATAATGTCCTTGAGCGTATTATAGAAGTTGGTGTACCTCAAAACATGGCAGAGTATAATATGCTGGTCCGGGTGCTTCTTTGACACCTCAAGTATCTCCCGGCACTTATCAAGGTCGGGGGAGATGGGCTTCTCCATGAGCACATGGTATCCCAGCTCCAGCGCGGGTATGGCGTGGCCAACGTGCTGCCGGTCCATGGTGGACACCACGCATACGTCGGCAAGCCGCCCCTTTTTGAACATCTCCTCGGCGCTTTCAAAACAGTTTTCCTCGGGAATATCATAGAGCTCCCGGGCCTTTTTCACCTTATTGGGATTTAAATCAGCCACAGCCACCACCTTCATGCGGTCGGGGAAAAGCTTCTGCATGGAGGCGTAGGTGCTGCCCCGGTCGCCGAAGCCGGCGATGGCGAATGTTATAGGTGCGTTCATAGCGTTATTTTCCTTTCAAGTATAGTTTTATTCAAAAGCAGACCAGTCTGTCTCAATGGGCCCTATCCACCGGCTCAGCCCATAGAACAAGAGCAAATGCAGGGGATAGTAGGCGTAAAAGAAATACTGCGAAAGCTTATTGTGCCGCCCCTCCTGACCGTTATAGAGGGCCAGGATGCCAACGGCGGAGAGGGCGCAGAGCCATTTCAGCAGAGAATAGAAAGAGTAGCTGCCATAGAACATCGACATCACACAGGGCAGACCATACAGCCATGTAAGAAGGACAGACAGCGCCAGGAGCTTCCAGCTTTTCTTTGGCAGCACATAGAGGGCGAATACGGTAATCACCCCGAACCCGCCGTAGTCAGTATGGCAGCGGTCCGCCAGCAGTATCAGGGCGGCGATGGGGAAGATGGCCGCCCAGGCCATCTTCTTCCTGCTGAAAAAGTCCCACATAAAGCAGCAGAGAGAACCGATAAGTAGTGTAAAGAGCACATTGGTGATGGGAAGAAGCCTGAAGCTCAAAGAGCCATTAAAGGCCAGCAGGAACGGTACCTCTGACAGCACCGCGAACACCAGCAGCCGCAGGAGAAACTTTTTGCGGTTTTTTGTGTATGTACACCCCTGGGCAATGCCGAAGGCGTAGAGGGGAAAGGCTATGCGCCCGAGAGAGCTCATAATACGCCCGACTCTGAAAGAAACGGCCATGTCCATCCCCAGCCGGTCTATGAGGAAGGACTGGGTAAGGAATGTTTTTTCCGCGTGGTCCAGGGTCATCGAAACAATGGCGATTATTTTAACGATTTGCCACGTCATATCTGACCTCCTTATTCCGAGGGAAAGCAAGCCCTCCCTATGTCTTTTCGGTAAAACGCCCCTTCAAAGGACACCTTCTCCACCGCCGCATAAGCCTTATCCAGCGCCTCCCGGAGGTCCGCGCCCTTGGCCGTAATTCCCAGCACCCGCCCGCCGGAGGTGTAGAACTTGCCGTTTTCGAGCTTCGTGCCCGCATGTATGACAGTCGCGCCCTCAAGCTGGCCGCTCTCGTCCAAGCCGGTGATAAGCTTGCCCTTCTCGTAGCTGCCAGGATACCCGCCGCTTGCCATTATCACGCAGGCGCTGGCGCCGTCGGACCACTTGATGTCAAGGTCACTCAGCTTCTCTCTGGCAACGGCCTCTATAATGTCCGCAAAATCCGTCTCAAGCCGGGGGAGGACCACCTGGGTCTCAGGGTCGCCGAAGCGGGAGTTGTACTCAATTACCTTGGGGCCGTCGGGAGTGAGCATCAGGCCAAAGTATAGGCAGCCCTTGAACCTGCGCCCCTCGGCGTTCATGGCGTTCATGGTGGGCAGGAAGATAGTGTCCATGCAAACTTTTGCAATCTCGTCAGTGTAGAAGGGGCTGGGGCTGATGGTGCCCATGCCGCCGGTATTGGGGCCCATATCGTTGTCAAACGCCCGCTTATGGTCCATGGAGCTCACCATGGGGCACATGGCGTGGCCGTCCGTAAAGGCAAGCACGGTAACCTCGGGCCCGGTGAGGTATTCCTCCACCACTACCCTGTCCCCAGAGGAACCAAACTTCTTCTCCTCCATCAAAGAGTGCAGTGCCTCTGCGGCCTCCTGCTCGTTCTGGGCGAGAGTGACCCCCTTGCCCACCGCGAGGCCGTCGGCCTTGATGACCGCCGGGTATTTGCCCTGCCGCTTGATATAGTCCAGCGCCTCAGTGGGGGAGGTGAACACCTCATAGTCAGCCGTGGGTATGCCGTACTTCTTCATGAGATTCTTAGAGAACACCTTGCTGCTCTCAATCTCAGCGGCCTTCTGGTTGGGCCCAAAGCAGGTAAAGCCGCCCGCCTCAAGATAGTCCACCATCCCTGCCCCCAGCGGGTCGTCCGGGGCCACGAACACCAAGTCAACCTTCTTCTCCTTCGCGAGGGCGAGCATACCCTCCTTGTCCATGGCGTCCACATTGCAGCACTCCGCGTCGGCAGAGATGCCGCCGTTTCCGGGGGCGCAGTAGAGCTTACCCACCCGGGGGCTCTCCCGAAGCTTGCGGACGATGGTATGCTCCCTGCCACCGCTGCCAATCACCAAAATATCCATAGTTATCATTCCTTTCAAAGGTTACAGAAATCTGAGCACCTCGCTCAGCGACGTGACGGTGACCTCGGCCCCGGAGTTCTTTGTCCCGGGGCTTGTAATATACACCGTGTGCCACCCGGCGTTTTTAGCGCCCTCAATGTCCGCTACAGGGTTATCGCCCACCATCCAGATAAGCGATGGAAAGCTTGCGGCCCGCTCGGCAATGCGGAAAATCTTCTCCTGGGGCTTACATGCGCCCACTGTGCCTGAGTTGATTATTCCAGAGAAAAACTGTCCCAGGCCCAGCTTGGCAAAAAGGCTCTCCCACTCGGGGAAGTTGTTAGTGAGTATATAATTTTTGTACCCCTTAAAGGCGCACACTGCCAAAACCGCCGCCGCGTCGGGCCTCACATGATATAGGCTCTTGTCCAGGACGATATCCCTCACCCGCCGTGCGGCCTCCTCGGACTCATGCTTTGGCACGCCCAGAGCAACAAACGCCGCCGAAAACTTTTCAAAGAGCACCCGCCAAAAGTCCTCCCCGGTAAGGCTGCTGTCGCCGTCCGGGTGCCAGGGGAACCCGCTTTTCAGAAATGGACGAACCTTATCCTCAGTCACGCCGTATAGCTCTGCCAGCGGCCCCAGCGCCATTACGAGGCAGGAGCGCCAACTGGGCTCCCCGGTGGTGAGGGTGCCGTCAAAGTCCCAGAATATAGCCCAGCGCATTAGTGGTGGAACAGCCGAATGCCAGTGAAGGCCATGGCTATGCCGTACTTGTCGCAGACCTCAATAACGTTGTCGTCCCGGATGGAGCCCCCGGGCTGGGCAATGAACTCTACGCCGGACTTATGGGCCCGCTCGATATTGTCGCCGAAGGGGAAGAAGGCGTCGCTGCCAAGGGCCACGCCTGTCATGCCGTCCAGCCACTCCCGGCGCTGCTCTCTTGTGAAGGGCTCGGGCTTCTCGGTGAAGAAGTTCTCCCACTGACCGTCCGCGAGCACGTCCATATAGTCGTCAGAGATATACACGTCTATGGTATTGTCCCTGTCGGGCCTGCGGATGTCGGGCTTAAAGGGCAGGTTCAGCACCTGGGGGGACTGACGCAGATACCAGTTGTCTGCCTTATTACCGGCAAGCCTTGTGCAGTGCACCCTGCTCTGCTGGCCCGCGCCCACGCCGATGGCCTGACCGTTCTTCACATAGCAGACAGAGTTGGACTGAGTGTACTTCAAGGTGATAAGGGACACGATAAGGTCGCGCTTGGCCTCCTCGGTCAGATTCTTATTGGCAGTGGGCAGAGTCTCAAGCAAACTTCCGTCTATCTTGAGCTCATTCCTGCCCTGCTCAAAGGTGACCCCGAACACATCCTTGTGCTCAATAGGCGCGGGCACATAGCTCTCGTCCATCTGCACAACATTGTAATTACCCTTGCGCTTGGTCTTGAGGATAGCCAGGGCCTCCTCAGTGTAACCGGGGGCAATGATTCCGTCCGATACCTCCCGGGCGAGCAGGGTGGCCGTCTCCTTGTCGCACACGTCAGACAGCGCGGCCCAGTCGCCGTAGGAGGACATGCGGTCTGCGCCCCGGGCGGCGGCATAGGCGCTGGCGATGGGGGAGAGCTCTAAATCGTCCACAAAGTATATCTTCTTGAGTGTGTCAGACAGCGGCACATACACAGCGGCCCCTGCGGGGCTCACATGCTTGAAGGAAGCCGCTGCCGGCAGGCCGGTAGCTATTTTCAGCTCCCGGACCAGCTGCCAGCTGTTGAAGGCGTCCAGGAAATTGATGTACCCGGGGCGGCCGTTTAAGACCTGTACCGGCAGCTCGCCCTCCTGCATGAATATCCGTGAGGGGACCTGATTGGGGTTACAGCCATATTTAAGAGAGATTTCCTTAGCCATATTTTACGACCTTTCTTTTTAATAAAGTAATTTACTTGTTTTTGTTGACGATTCTGGTTTCAGCCTTGCCGCTCTCCAAATCAATATACCTGACAAAGAGAGAGACCTTATTATCCTCGTTAAGGCTCTCCCATAGGCCGTCTGTAAAGGAGTCGATGTCCCCGGAGATAGTGACAGGCTTGGGCTCGCCCTCAAAGGAGGGCACCGGGTCGCCGTCGTATTTGTAGGTATGGATAAAGTGTCCCAGCCCCGCCTTGGGCTCATAGGAGAAGAACTGCCGCTGGGCGGCGGCAGGGTCGCCGTCGGTGCTCTTTAATATGGACAGCCAATAGCCGCCGCTCTTATAGTCGATAATGCCGGAAATCCTGGGGGTATAGAGGGGCGGGTCAGGCTCGAAGGTGCGGGTGAGCAGAGCGCGGACAAAGTAACCGGGCGCAGTACAGTCGGGATGGGCGCTTATCAGATTGTAGATAGTGTCGGTCTGGTCGCCGTTGGTGACTATCAGCCCGCCGTCAAAGGCGCGCACGGGGTAGTAAATCACCAAGCTGGGGTCGGTGAGCAGGGCCGGGTCATGGGCCTGAGTGCGCATATTCTCCCCCTCGGCCACAAACACCCTGTTGCGGCTGTTGACGCTCCTGCCCATGATAAAATAGGCCGTGACAGCGCACTTGTTGTCCTCGCTCCGGCCAATAACAATGCCCCGGCCGGGGTAGGTGTTTCCCTTCAAATCCTCATAGATACAAATTGGCTTCATATATTTGCTCCTTTCACAAATCAGTTCCTCTAATCTGAGATATGCACTATTCCATCCCGAACGCTCAGCCGCCCCTCGCAGTACAGTTCCACCGCCCTTGGCAGCAGCTTCCACTCGGCCTCCTCCATCACCCGCTTCTGCAAAATCTCAGGCGTATCGCCCTCCTTCACCTCCACGGCCTTCTGCAGGATGATTGGCCCGCCGTCGCAGACCTCGTTGGCAAAGTGCACCGTTGCGCCGGTGAGCTTCACGCCCCTTTTCAGCACGGCCTCATGCACGTGCAGCCCATAGTACCCCTTGCCCCCAAAGGCCGGGAGCAGCGCCGGGTGCACGTTCATGATGCGGTCGGGGAAGGCTTGCACAAAGCTGTCGCTGGTGATAGTCAAGAATCCCGAGAGCACCACCAGCTCGACCTCCCGCTCCTTCAGCGCCAAGATAAGCGCCTGACTGTACGCCTCAACGTCGGGGTACTCCTTCCGGCTCAGGGTGACCGCCTCAATGCCTGCCCTGCGCGCCCGCTCCAGGGCGAATACCTCGGGCTTACTGGATATGACGGTGACTATCTCCCCGCCGCCAAGATTTCCCGCCGCCTGAGCGTCAATCAGCTGCTGAAGATTGGTGCCGCCGCCTGATACCAGCACGCCTATCCTCACCATAACAGCACCCCCTCGTCTCCGGAGACCACCTCTCCCAGTATAACGGCGTCCTCACCGGCAGCCTTCAAAGACTCAACCGCCTTGTCCGCTGTCTCGGGAGATACAGCCATACATAGGCCTATGCCCATATTAAAGGTATTGAACATGTCGTGCTCAGGGATATTGCCGGTCTTCTGAATTAAATCGAAGATGGGCAGCACCGGCACGGCGGACCGCTCTATCTTGGCGGTGAGCCCCGGCGTGAGCATACGCGGTATATTTTCATAGAACCCGCCGCCGGTGATATGGCTTATTGCCTTGATATCGGCGCTCTCTATAGCTGCCAGGGCCGGCTTTACGTAAATGCGGGTGGGGGTCAGCAGGGCCTCGCCCAGGGTACAGCCCAGCTCATCATAGTGCCTGTTCACTATCTCTTTATCATTTTTCATCATTTTGGCAACGGAAACCGCAAGCCCCATGGCCGCGCCAACCAAAGACTCGCCGCTGTCCTCCATCTTGCCTATGCCAAAGACCTTTCTCACCAGTGAAAACCCATTGGAGTGCACGCCCGAGGATTTGACCCCAATCAGCACATCCCCCGGGGCAAGCCTGCTGCCGTCTATCATCTTGGGCTTGTCCACAATACCAACTGTAAACCCGGCGATGTCATAGTCGTCAAGGGGCATCATGCCGGGGTGCTCGGCGGTCTCGCCACCTATGAGGGCGCACCCTGCCTGCACGCAGCCCTCGGCCACACCGGAGACAATTTCGGCTATCTTCTCCGGATAGTTCTTACCGCAGGCTATATAGTCCAGGAAGAACAGAGGCTTTGCCCCGCAGCAGACTATGTCGTTGACGCACATGGCAACGGCGTCTATGCCGATGGTGCCGTGCTTGTCAAGGAGCATGGCTATCTTGAGCTTCGTGCCAACGCCGTCCGTGCCGGACACCAGAATGGGCTCCTCCATCCCAGTAAGCTCCGGCTTAAACAGTCCCCCGAAGCCCCCAATGCCGGACACAACTCCGGGTATCATCGTGCGGGCAACGTGCTTCTTCATCAGCTCCACCGACTCATACCCTGCGGTCACGTCCACGCCGGCGGCGGCGTAGCTGTCGCTGTAGCTTTTCAGATGGCCCTCCTGGGGCTTTGCTAAATTGTTTTCCATAATATACCCCCAATCAAATGGCCCAGCTGCCATCCCTAAAGATGTCAACGTCTCTGCCGTCCCGGGTGTGCCCGGTTATGTTCAGCTCCTTACAGCCTATCATGAAGTCCACATGTATCATAGAATCGTTGACCCCGGACTCCTTAATCTCATCCTTGGTCATGTCCGCATAGCCGTTCAGGGTCTCGTTAAAGCCACGGCCAAGGGCCACATGGCAGGCGGCGTTCTCGTCGAAAAGGGTGTTATAGAACAGCACGCCGGAGTTGGAGATGGGGGAGTCGGCGGGAACAAGGGCCAGCTCGCCCAGCATACAGGCGCCCTCATCCATGGCTATCATGCGCTCCAAAAGCTCCTCGTGCTCGTCCGCGTGGACAGCCACAGCCTTGCCGTCCTTGAAGTCCAGAGAAAAGCTGTTTATCAGCACGCCCTGATAGGAGAGTGGGAGGGTAGCAACCAATCTGCCCTCGCATTTGCCGCGCATGGGGGTGGTGAAGACCTCCTCACTGGGCATGTTTGGGTTGAACTCCACGCCGCTTTGAAGGGTCTCAGAGCCGCCCACCCACCGGGAGCCCGGAATCAGCCAGCAGGTGAAGTCGGTGCCGTTGGGGGCCTTATAGTGCAGATACTCCAAATCGAGGGAGTTGAGCTTTTCGCACTTCTCGCTGAGCCGCTTATTATGGGCGCTCCATTCGGCCACAGGGTCATTGTCCTCTGTGACCCGCACGGCGCTGAGTATCTCGGTCCAGAGCTTCTCAACGGCGGCGCTGGTGCGCTCACCGGGAAAGACCTTCTTAGCCCATTTTGGGGAGGGCACGGCCACTATCGTCCACTGATACTTGTTCTCCATCTGGTCGGAAATGGGCTTCATCACTTTACTTACAGCCATACGGCTCTTCTGCATTTTTGCGATGTTTACGCCCTTCATGCCGTCAGGGTCGGCAGAGGCGATGTGTATCATGCAGGGAAGCTCTTTTGCGGAGAATTTCAGCTTCTCAAGCTCCCAGTCCTCGACCCGGGAGAGCTGGGTAAGGCTCTGGTGGCGGTAGTGCAGCTTGGCAGCGGCCTGGTCGCTCCAGTCCACCCGCACCCATTTTGCCCCGGCACGGTATGCCTCCTCCACCACCATCTCGGCGAACTCATGCTCGCTTACGCTGGCACTTACAATGCACCCCTGGCCCTTCTGAAGGTTTACGCCCTTCTGTACGGCAAGCTTCGCGTACTTCCTCATGATAGTTTTTTTCATAGGGGGAAATTCCGTCCTTTCTAAAAATATGTTACCATTCTCTGTTCTGCAGGGCCTCGTCCTTCTCCGCCACAACCCGGGCCATCTCTTCTTTAAGCTGCATGAGCTTTTCGGAGAGCTCATCGTCACCGACAGCCAGTATCTGTGCGGCAAGGAGGGCGGCATTGTCCGCGCCGTCTATTGCTACGGTGGCAACAGGCACGCCTGAGGGCATTTGTACAGTGGACAGCAGGGCGTCCAGGCCGTCGAGAGTTGACGACTTGATGGGTATTCCTATGACCGGCAGAGTCGTCTGGGCGGCGAGCGCTCCGGCCAGGTGGGCGGCTTTCCCGGCGGCGGCAATAATAACGCCGAAACCGTTTTTACGGGCGTTCCTTGAGAACTCCGCGGCGGCGGCAGGGGTGCGGTGGGCTGAAAAAACATGGGCCTCGACCGGTATGCCCAGGGATTCAAGGCGCTTTTTGGCCGGGGCAACGGCGGGGATATCGCTGTCGCTGCCCATGATAATTGCTGCTTTTTTCACTGGCATTTTGGCACATCCTTTCAAAATTTGGGAAAATCCGGAAATTGTATCAATTTTGTAACTGTCAAAATGAAATGATTTATGGTATTATGTGAAACGTCTAAAACCGGCGCGGTCAAAAGGCCCAGTCGGTGCCCTGAGACATGCGCAGGTAGACGTTCTCAGCTCCCAGCACCTGGCGCATCAGGCTCACAGCGGCCTCTCCGAAGGCGTCAACAGCCTCAGGGGTTGTGGTGCCGTAGATGGCAGTGTGCACCATGACAGTGGGCCCGTCGGACTTTCCGGCGTACCACATATGCTGATTTCCCTGGAAACAGAGCATCAGCCTCTCTTCGCTCTTGCCCGGAATCTTGGTGATGGCTTCTCCCAGGCCCTCCTTCAGGCGGAGCTCCTGGCCGGCGGTAATCTCACAGCTGGCTTTTACATCGATAAATGGCATATTCATCTGTCCTCTCTTTGCTATATTTTAGTATGGGCCTGCCAAACAATGCCAGTATACTCTAAAACCGCCAAAATAGCAAGCGGATTGAGGCAATTTGGTAAAATCTGCCTAAGCGCTTTATGAAGGGCGGGCGGGTCTGTGAAATTGGCAATAATCCTAAAATTCACGGGAGTTTTTCGGAGTTTCGGCTATCATGTTCGGGCCTCAGGGCAAGTTTCACAATTTTTTAATATAAATTTCAAATTGTGCTTGCATTTTAATAGGCGATATGTTATTATAGCTACGGAAGATTGCTATATACCCGCACGTTTTTGTTATATTGCATGATTCCGGAGAGGTTTTCTCTCCTTGTGTCCAGCCAACTACTTTAACATAGGGAGGGAGAGCAAAGGATTTTTCAGTACGTCCGGAACGATTTTTTTTGGGGGCATGCCCCCACAATCAAAAATGGCTTTCCCATCGGGAAAGCCAATGGGAGTGATGAGCATTGACTAATCCAAAGGTAGCGGAAACACCGAAAAAGAAAAAGAACAGTTTTTTGAAGGCGTTGGAGCAGTGGGACCTTCAGGTACTGGTACTGCCCGGCATACTGCTGCTGTTCGTGTTCAGCTACATACCAATCTACGGCCTTGTAATGGCCTTCCAGGAGTTCCGCGTCGGCGACTTCCCCGGTCAGAGCGAGTGGGTGGGCTTAAAGCAGTTCACCTATCTCTTTACTGACAGCGCCGTACCCGGCGTTCTCCGCAACACAATTGCAATCAGCGTTTTGAAGCTGACTATCGGTTTTGTATGCCCCATAATTTTCGCCGTTATGCTTAACGAGATGAAGAACCAGGGCATTAAGAAGACTATCCAGACCGTAAGCTATCTGCCCCACTTTATTTCCTGGACCGTATGCGCTCTGCTGATGTTCGACTTTTTGTCCACAGACGGCGGCGCTGTCAATGAAATGCTGATGGCCGCGGGACTTATCGACAAGCCTATAGGCTTCTTCCAGGACGGCAAGTACTTCTGGGGGCTGGCCCTTGTGACCGACACATGGAAGGAGCTGGGCTGGAACTCCATCATCTACATCTCCGCCATGGCAGGCGTTGACGCAGAGATGTACGAGGCTGCCGACATCGACGGCGCTACCCGCGCACAGAAGATGTGGCATATCACAATCAAAGCTATTAAGCCTACCATTGTCCTTCTCTTCATTATGAACGTGGGCGGCATTCTGAACGCGAACTTCGACCAGATAATGATGCTCACAAAGCAGATGTCCATCGGCGCTCTGAAGGAAACCGCGAATGTTATCGACACCTATATTTTCAATGTCGGTATATCTCAGGGACGTGTGTCCTTCGGTACTGCCGCGGGCCTTCTCAAGTCAGTTATCAATTTCATCCTGCTGCTGGTTGCCAACACCATAGCAGACAAGGCCGGCGAGAACGCGCTGTTCTGATTCATAATAAAGAGAAAGGGGGAACCCCATAATGACTGGCATCAAAGAATCCAAACATAGAATGAAAGAAAAGAAAGTGGTAAGCGATTATGTCATAATTATATCTATGGTCGTAATTATGACCGTGGTGTTTGTGACTACCCTTTATCCCTTCCTTAACTCTCTGGCAATCTCCTTAAACCACGCGGACGACACCATCCTTGGCGGTATCACCATCTTCCCGCGTGTGCCCACTATCGCAAACTATAAGCAGATATTCACCAACCCCACCATCTGGAAGGCGTACGGCATAACCTTTGCCAGGACCATCCTCGGCGCGGCCAGCGGCCTAGTGGTCACCGGCGCTCTGGCGTTCGGCCTCTCCCGCAAGAACCTGGTGTTCAGGAAGTTCTACACCTTCTTCTGCCTGATACCCATGTACTTCGGCGGCGGCCTGATACCCACCTACTTCCTTATCCAGACTCTGGGCCTTCGCAACAACTTCCTGGTGTACATAATCCCCAACCTTGTGAATATCTGGAACATGATACTCATGCGTTCCTATTTCCAGTCCGTGCCGGACGCCCTCGAGGAGTCCTCGCGCATTGACGGCGCAAACTATGTCACCATCTTCTTCAAAATCTACTGGCCTGTTTCCACGCCTATCATAGCGACTATCGCCCTGTATTTCGGCGTGTTCCACTGGAACGATTGGTTTATGCCCAATATCTACATCACCAACCAGGACCTCAAGCCCATGACCTCGGTGCTGTTGAGCATAATCAGTGAGGCCGCTTTCGCAGAGCGCATGGCAGCTGCCGGCGCCGGCGCGTTCGTAGGCGACGCGGCAAAGGGCAAGCAGACCAACGTGCGTTCTATTACAATGGCTACCATGATTACCTCTATCGTGCCCATCGTTGCAATTTATCCCTTCCTGCAGCGCTACTTCCTCAAGGGCATTATGGTGGGCTCCATCAAGGGTTAAGATTTATCTTAGGCCTTTAGCGTTCAGTCATTACGGGCGGGGAGGGGGACGCTTTGTCCCCTGCCCACAGCCTGAATGAAAATAAATTTTGTCTAGGAGGACGAAAACAATGAGCAAGAAGATTCTGGCCTTGCTGCTGGCTCTTGTCATGATTGTGGGCGTGTTCGCGGCCTGCGGCGATGGCGGGAACAATTCCAGCGGCGGAGGCGACAACTCCACCGCTAGTGGCGGCGACAACAGCGGCGAGGATTCCGAGCCCGCTGCAAAGTCCACTGGGGCTGACCCCACTGACGAGCACTACGATTTTACCCTGTATTACTACTATGACTGGCAGCAGCTGAAGGAGTGGGGCGCTGACGCTTTCTCCAAGTTCATGGCTGACAAGTTCAACGTTGGCATCACCTTCTCCAAGCCTGACGCCGACTCCGACTCCAAGCTGCAGCTGATGCTCACCGGCGGCGACCTGCCCGACGCCATGGTCCTCGACCGCGGCCGCGTTCTTGAGAACGCTGTCCAGGCCAAGGCTCTGGTTGAAATCGAGCAGTTTATGTATGACGGGTGTACATTTGAAGAGGACGTAGGTCCCGATACCCGCGAGCTGCTCAAGTGCCGCGACGGCAAGCTGTACGGCATACCCAACTGGCCCCGCGCTCCTGGTATTGCTTCTACCGGCGGCAACGAGCAGTGGATTGTCAACACCAAGGTTTACGAGGCGGCCGGCAAGCCCGCCCTGAACACCCTGGAGGACCTGCACCAGTATGCCCTGAAGGCCAAGGAGCTGTCTGAGGGCGGCCTGAAGGCTTACAGCGGCATGGACATCATCCCCTTCTACTCCACCAACGAGGGCACCGGTTTCCGTATCACCAAGGGCTTCTATCGCTCCTTCGGCGGCCGTAACGTGGCGGAGTCCTGGTTCACCCAGGAAGACGGCAAGCTGGACCTCTGTGTAAATACTCCTCTCTACGTAGAGGCTCTCCGCGAGGCCAACAAGTGGTACCGCGAGGGTCTGTGGACTCAGGATATCTACACCGACAACGGCGACCAGCTCACTGAGAAGTTCACCAACGGCCGTCCGGCCCTGGCTTTCTATGACTTCTCTCAGGACGACACCAACAACTTCCGCCGCGTCTGCGTCGAGAAGTCCACTGAGGCCGACGACGTAACCTCCTATGAGGTTATCGGCGACCCCTCCTACGCTGACTTAGCTTCCTTCCCCCAGTTCGCTCCTGTATCTGCTGACACCATCACCTACGGCGACGAGGCTGGCTCTCCCGGCTGGAACGTGAACGTTATCACCACCAAGGCTAAGAACCCCCAGCGTATATTCGACCTGTTCACTTGGATGATTTCCAAGGAAGGTTCCGAGTATCAGGTTCTGGGCGGTCCTGATGGCCCCATCTGGAACGGCGAGCATGACGATGAAGGCAACGCCATACTGGAAATCGACTACGGCAAGATTACCTCCAAGGAGCAGGACGCTGCCGGCGCATGGCTGTGGACTCAGCCCGCTCACGCCGACTATGTTGACGCCTTCAAGTTTGGCGTAAACGAGCGCTCCGGGGTCAAGAACTGGGTTGTTTCCATCCAGGCTAACCTCTGCACCTATGATGAGGAGAACCCGCAGGTTGGTCAGAAGTTCAGGACTGACCAGCTCACCGGCCTTAACAATGTTATAGATTCTACTACCGACCTGGGCATTGCTCTGAAGACCATTCAGGACCAGTGCGCTGCTGAGATTCCGAAAATCATGGCTGCTGAGAGCGAGGAGCAGTTCGATAAGCTGGTTGCTGACCTGCAGGATTTCGCCTCTAAGAACAAGCTGGCCGACGTCCTGACTGAGTGGCAGAAGAAGTACGACGAGAACATCAAAATGCAGGGCTTCGACGCTTACAGCGCGGAGTACGACGTTTACAAGCTCAACAAGTAAGATTTTTATATCTGCTTAGACAGAAACAAAAAGGGTCCGGGCCGAAAGGTCCGGGCTCTTTTTAAGTTTTTTGTCAAAAGTACTTGCGTGGAGTGGAGTATAAGTAGTATAATATACCTTTAGAGTGATTTATATCAGAAGGGTAGGCTTCATAAATGAAATTCAGGCTGAGGCCCCGCGTGCGCCGGGGTACATACGAAATCAACATGACCGAGGGTCCGCTCCTGGGCAAGCTTGTGCGTTTTTCCCTGCCGCTGGCGCTTTCGGGGGTGCTGCAGCTGCTGTTTAACGCCGCAGACGTAGTGGTGGTCGGGCGCTTTGCAGGAAATCAGTCATTGGCCGCGGTGGGCTCTACCAGCGCCCTCAATAACCTTATAGTAAATCTTTTTATCGGACTTTCCATTGGCGTGAACGTGCTGGTCGCGCGGTACTACGGCGCGGGCCAGACGCGGGACCTATACGAGACAGTACACACATCTATGCTCACCGCGGCTATAAGCGGCGTTGTGCTGATTTTTCTCGGCATGGGCCTCTCCCGGCCGCTGCTTCAGATAATGGAGACGCCGGCAGACGTTATCGACCATTCGGTGCTGTATATGCGCATAATCTTTGCCGGTATGCCCGCAAGTATGCTCTATAACTTCGGCGCGGCCATACTCCGTGCCGTGGGGGATACTCAGCGCCCGCTCTATTTTCTGCTGACGGCAGGAGTAATAAACGTATTGTTAAACCTATTCTTCGTTATAGTCCTGCATATGGGCGTGGCCGGGGTTGCGACAGCCACTGTCATATCCCAGTGCGTGTCGGCGGTGCTGGTAATCCTCTGCCTTGTACGCAGCGAGGGAGTGTACCGCCTGAACCTGAAGGAGCTCCGCATTTACAGGCATAAGCTGAAGGAAATGGCCCGCATTGGAATCCCTGCCGGAATCCAGGGCTCCATGTTCTCAATCTCCAATGTGCTGATACAGTCCACCATCAATTCCTTTGGCTCCGTGGCCATGGCCGGCAGTACTGCCGCGGGGAATATTGAGGGATTTGTCTGGACGGCGATGGACGCGTTCACCCAGGCCACTCAGAGCTTTGTGGGGCAGAACTACGGGGCGAAAAAGATAGACCGGGTCGGCAAGGTTATGTGGCAGTGCATGATTTTGGTGACCGGCGTCGGGCTGGTGCTGGGCGTGGGCGCCTATCTGGCCGCAAAGCCTCTCCTGGGCATTTATTCCTCGGACCCGGCGGTCATTGAGTACGGTAAGGCGCGAATGCTGGCTATCAGTGTGCCGTACTTCACCTGCGGGGCGATGGGCATATTTGTGGGCGGCATGAGAGGGCTGGGGTCGTCCATGGTGCCAATGCTCAATACGGTGTTCAGCGTGTGCGTGCTGAGGGTGGTCTGGATATACACGGTATTTGCGGCATGGCCCCAGTGGGAAGTGCTGTTTGTGTCATATCCGGTAACATGGGTCATTGCCTCGCTAATCGGCGGCATATGCTACTTTATAATAAAGAAGCACGCAGTCGCCCGCCTGAAACTAAAGATAAATTAAAAGTTTCGTCAACCTTTTCAAAGGTTGCAGGGTTTCAGGGGCAGCGCCCCTGGCCTTTGCCGAAGGCAGTTCTAAATGAGAAGTCCCCCGGCAAAGCCAGGGGACTTCTTATTTAGAACATCTTTTTAAGATTAAGCTGCATCTTACTACCTTCATACCCCAAAGCCCGATAAAACGCATGGGCGCCGGTCCTCTTCTCGCCGGACACCAGCCTAATCCCTTCCGCTCCGCTCACCACGGCCCACTCCTCACCAGCCTCAAGCAGAGCCCTGCCAATACCCATACGCCTATGCTCCGGGTCCACGGCAATGCCCATAATATTCTTCATGGGCCCAGCATAAAGCAAATCATAGTCCACAAGGTGCAGATACCCAACAACCTGACCGTCAGTCTCAGCCACAAGAATCTTGTCACGACCACTGTTCAGCAGTTTTTCAAGCTGGGCGGCAGTCTTTTCTTCGGGATAATCATAGCCCATAGAGCCACAGTTCAGCCGGTGTAGCGCGGGAGCGTCACTAATGACAGCGTCGCGTATCGTCATTTGAGTATGCTCTTTACAGCGGCCTCAATATTCTCAGCACAGAGCCCGAACTCCTTGAGCAGGTCCGCCGCCGGGCCTGAATGGCCGTATACGTCCTTGACACCCATGCGGGTCAGGGGAGCGGGGAAGTTCTCGCAAAGGCAGGCGGCTACAGCCTCTCCCAGACCGCCGATGATGTTATGCTCCTCAACGGTCAGAATATGCCCTGTCTCCTTGGCGGCCTTGATAACCAGCTCCTGGTCCAGAGGCTTCACCGTGTGCATGTCGATAAGCCTTGCGTTTATACCTTGAGCCGCCAGGGAATCCACTGCTTTTATGGCCTCGCCAACCATCAGGCCGGTAGCGATAACAGTGATATCCGAGCCATCGCGCAGGGTAATCCCCTTGCCAATCTCAAAGCTGTAGTCGTCGTTATTATTGCAGCTCTCCACGGCCAGGCGGCCAAGCCGGATGTACACCGGGCCGTTATACTCCACAGCCGCCTTTACAGCTGCCTTCATCTCATAGTGGTCGGCGGGGTTCAAAACCACCATACCCGGTATAGTGCGCATAAGGGCGATATCCTCACAGCACTGGTGTGTGGCGCCGTCCTCGCCTACGGATATACCCGCGTGGGAGCCCACGATTTTCACGTTAAGATGCGGATAGCCCACAGAATTGCGCACCTGCTCAAAGGCACGGCCTGCCGAGAACATGGCAAAGGAGGTGGCGAAGGGTATTTTTCCACAGGACGCAAGGCCCGCGGCCACGCCTACCATGTTGCCCTCGGCAATGCCGCACTCAATAAATCTGTCAGGATATGCCTTGCCAAAGTTCTCAACCTTTGTGGCGTCGGCCAGGTCGGCCACCAGCACCACGATGTCGGGGTTGGTCCTGCCAAGCTCGACCAGGGCTTCGCCAAAGCTCTCCCTGGTAGCCTTTTTTACAATCTCAGCCATATACAAACAGCCTTCCTTTCTGTTTTCAACTTGTATTAGGTCATTCACCGACATATTGTACAAAGTCTAAATTATTCCCATCAGGGTCTTTAACGGCAAAGGCGCGCCATTTCCACGGATATGTGACCGGAGGCCCAGACGTCTCAATGCCGGCGGCCAGCACCCGTTCATACTCTCTGTCAACGTTCTCAACCTCGAACTCCAGGCCGCAGCTGTCGGCGGGAACAACGACCTTATCGCAGGTGTGGGTAAACACCAGCGTTATGTCTCCGATTTTAAGCTCCCACCTTCCGGGAACCAGTTCAACGGCCTTCAGGGCAAATACCCGCTCGTAAAAAGCGGTCATGCTCTCCGGAACCTGGGAAACTATATTTATACAGCGAAGCTTCATATTTCCGCCCTCTCTGTATTATGACAGGCTGGCAATGGCTGCGTTCAGCTCATCTACAGCCTGGGCATACTGTTCGGCGCTGGGGGCCTTTCCGTGCCAGCCGGCCTGATTTTCCATAAAGCTCACGCCCTTACCCTTGGTGGTCTTGGCAATGATGGCGAAAGGCCTGCCTGAGCATTTGCCGGCAGCGTTAAAGGCTTCCTCAAGGCTGTTGAAATCATGGCCGTCTGCAACAGTGACCTCACAGCCGAAGGAGCGGAACTTATCGTCGACGGGCTCTATACCGGCCACCTTCTCCACGTCGCCGTCAATCTGCAGGCCGTTATAGTCCAGTATCAGGCAGAGGTTGTCCAGCTTATGGTGGGCGGCGAACATAACAGCCTCCCAGACCTGGCCCTCCTGTATCTCGCCGTCGCCCAAAAGGCAGTAGACTTTATAATCCCTGCCGTCCATCTTGGCAGCGAGCGCCATGCCGACAGCGGCGGAAATGCCCTGGCCAAGAGAGCCGGTGCTCATATCAACGCCGGGCGTGCCCTTCATGTCCGGGTGTCCCTGAAGCATTGACCCGATATGCCGAAGCTTTTTCAGCTCGTCGGGGGAGAAATACCCTCTCAGCGCCAGGGCGGCATAGAGCCCGGGGGCGCAGTGGCCCTTTGAGAGAACAAAGCGGTCCCTGTCAGGGCATTTGGGGTTTTGAGGGTCGATATTGAGTTTTTCAAAGTATAGATAGGTAAAAATGTCGGCAGAGGAGAGGGAACCTCCCGGGTGGCCGGACTTGGCGTTGTAAACGCCCTCAATGATACCAGCGCGTACCTTGGCTGCTGTGAGCGCAAGGGACTGTCTTTTTTCCGCGTCCATAAGTCCAATCCTTTCTTTCGTGCAAATTTTATCTTGATTATACATGATTACGGCCCAAAAAGCAATATACATTAGAGACGAGCTATGAAACATATTTTTAACATCCTGCAGCTTTTTTGGCGGCATATGGAGATGAGGCATTGAAAAAGCAGAGTTTTCTCTATGGAGCATTTATTCTCACCGCAGGAATGGCCGTAGTAAAGGTCATTGGGGCGGTGTTCAAGATACCCCTGCAGCATTTCATTGGGGAATACGGCATGGGCCTTTTCAACGTGGCCTATAATTTCTACGGCCCAATATTCAGCCTCGCCACGGCAGGCTTCCCGGTGGCGGTATCCCGGCTTGTGAGCGAGAACGCCTCTTTGGGCCGCTGGAACGACGTGCGCCAGGTAAAGGCCGTGGCGGGCCCGCTGTTTTTGGGCTTCGGCGTAGTGGGGGCGGTGGGTATGACGCTGTTTGCCCCGGTGTACTGTGAGAGGATAATCGGCACGGAGCACGCCATCTTTCCAATGCTGGCGCTGGTCCCGGCCATACTCTTCGCCTGCTGGGGAGCTTCATACCGGGGCTATTACGAGGGCCTCAGAAA
>JAETSR010000024.1 GCA_021769555.1 Clostridiaceae bacterium | reverse complement strand
AAAAGCACCGGATTTCTCCGGTACTTTTGCTTTTATACCCTCTGTCTCACACTGTCACCGTACAAAAGTCAAACCCCTTCTCCATCTCCCCCGAGAGCTTCACAATAAACCCGGCCAAAAGCTCTATGCACTCCTCAATATCCTTCCAGCTCCCCACCTCCACCGAGCTGTGCATATACCTCAGGGGTATGGACACCAATGCCATGGGCACGCCCTCCATTGTGCGGTTCACCGTGTCGCCGTCCGTGCCGGTATGCCCGGCGGCCACCTCAAACTGGACCTTTATACCCAGCTCCTCAGCCGTCTCCTCCAAAAGGGCGCTATGCAGCAGTCGGGCTTTATGCGCCCGGCGGCATAGTAAGCGCCCCTGCCGCTTGTCTCCTCGCCCACTGTAGTGGCGGCGTAAATTCCCATATTCGCCCCCTTCTCCGCGGCCAGCTTGGCAGCCTCCAGCACCACGAAGGCCCCGGTCTTGTCGTCCAGCGCCCGGCAGGTGAAAAGGCCGTTCATCAGCTCTCTCACCTCCGTGTCCGCGCATACCGGGTCCCCCACTGACACCAGCTTCTCCGCCTCCTCCTTAGAGCCGGCCCCGATGTCTACCAATAGGTCCGTGTCCTTCACCTTCTCCTTCTCAAGCAGGTCACTTGAAGTGGCGATGACCCCCGGTACCTTCTCGCCCTTATGGCAGACCTGCACCGGCGAGCCGATATATAGCTTGGGGCTCACCCCGCCGTCCTTCATGAGCCTGAGCCTTCCGGAGCTGTCTATATACGTCACCTGGAAGCCTATCTCGTCGATATGCCCGCAGAGCAGTATTTTGTTTTTCGCCTCCGGGTTCACAACAGACACGGCGTTGCCGCTGGGGTCTGTGAGCTGGGCCCGGGCAAAGCCCTTTCCGAAATCCAGGGCCTTTCTCTGGATATGCTCCTCGTGGCCGCTGACCGACGGGGTGTTCAGTAATTCCTTTAAAAACTCTCTGTTCATTTTATGTTTCCTCCAAATAAATAATAATTTAAATTATTTGTTCCGCTTTCCCGAAGCCTCGCTTATGTCCACTCTCCACACCGCCGTGCCTCTGAGGCTCTTGTCCACAGTCTCCTGAAACCTGTCCATATGCCCCGGCGCGTACTTTTCGCATATCAGGCCCAGCGCCCGGACCTTCTCCCCCTCGTCCGTGACCTCTAAGGCCCGGCCCCTTATTACCGCCGACTCATACTTAACGGTGTACTCCTCCGGCACCGCCCGCGCCTCCCCCACGCATGTGAGGGACACCCGGCTGTCCCGGCGCATACAGTCCGTCTTTGTCCCGGACACGGCGCTGTGGAAGTATATCCTGTCCCCGTCCCGCGCTATGCTCACCGGCACGCCGTAGGGCCAGCCATCCTCTCCCGTAAGGCTCAGCACCGCCCAGGGGCATTTGTCCGCTGTCGCCAATGCAAAATCCCAGGGCATTTCCCTGTCCTTTCTGCGCATAAACTCAGCTTCAGCTCCTTTTTATAAATTTTGTTTTATCCTGGTAAAGTATACCACAGCCTGAAACTAAACGCAACAAAAAAAGGGCTATTGACTTCCTAGCCCGCCCCTGATATTATAATGGTACAGGGCCCCGCCGGTGGTACCAGTCACAGCCTCCCGCCATATTATGTTATCATCACATCCCCAAAAGGAGAGGCTATGAGATTCACCTTCAGGACTACCATGCGGGCCTGCTTCATGAGCTATATCGCCCACGCCGTCGTCAACAACTTCGTGCCCCTGCTGTTTATCACCTTCCAGCAGGATTATAATATCCCCCTTAGTAAGATAACCCTTCTGGTCACAGTGAACTTCGGGGTTCAGCTGATAGTGGATATGCTGGCGGCAAGGTTCGTTGACAGGATAGGCTACAGGCCGTCCGTGGTGGCGGCCCAGCTGCTGGCCGCGGCGGGGCTCGTGCTGCTCACGGTGCTGCCCGGGCTCATGGACCCCTTTGCGGGCATACTGCTGTCCGTAACGGTCTACGCCCTTGGGGGCGGGCTCATAGAGGTCATAATCAGCCCCATAGCGGAGAGCTGCCCCACGGACAATAAGGAGACCGCCATGAGCCTTCTGCACTCCTTCTACTGCTGGGGCCATGTGGGCGTGGTGCTGGCCTCCACGTTGTTCTTTCAGCTTGCCGGCATAGAAAACTGGCGTATGCTGGCCCTTATCTGGGCCGTGCTGCCGGCAGCGAACAGCCTGGTCTTCGCCTTCGCCCCCATTGCCCCCCTGCTTTCAGAGGGCGAGAGCGGCATGGGCTTTAGGGGGCTCTTTAAAAGCAGGGCTTTCTGGCGGCTGTTTGTGATGATGCTCTGCGCCGGGGCCTGCGAGCAGGCGGTGAGCCAGTGGGCCTCGGCCTTTGCCGAGCAGGGGCTCCATATCTCCAAGGCCGCCGGGGACCTTATGGGCCCCATGTCCTTTGCCGCCCTGATGGGGCTCTCCCGGGCCCTGTACGGCCACTTCGGCGGCAGGCTCAGGCCGGGCCCCGTGATGAAGCTTGGGGCCGGGCTCTGTGTCCTGTCGTACCTTCTGGCCGCCCTGCCACCCGTTCCCGCCGTGAACCTTCTGGGCTGCGGGCTGTGCGGGTTCTCCGTGGGGATAATGTGGCCGGGCACCCTCAGCAGGGCCTCCCGGGACCTTCGCGCCGGGGGCACTGCCATGTTCGCCCTTCTGGCCCTTGCCGGCGACATAGGCTGCTCGGGCGGGCCGACTATGGTGGGGCTTGTGGCCGCGGGCAGGGGCATGAGGGCCGGGCTGCTGTCGGCAGCGGCATTCGCGGTCGTAATGCTCTGCTGCCTGCTCCTGAGCCCCGGGCCGGAAAACAAAACTAAAACACACGAGACGTAACATGCAAAGGAGAAGAATATGCGTAAGAGCCGACTTTTTCAACTGTTATGCCATCTTTTAGAGAGAGGCCAAAGCACTGCCGGCATTATTGCCGGGGAATTTGGCGTGTCCGTGCGCACAGTCTACAGGGACGTCGAGGCCCTCAACGCCGCGGGCATACCCGTCTACGCCGAGACCGGCCGCCACGGCGGCATATGCCTGATGAAGGGCTTCGTCATGGACCGGGCCGTGCTGTCCCGGGAGGAGCGGGAGAGCATACTCCGGGCGGTGAAGGCCGGCGGCGACGAGCCCCTTCAGAAGCTCGCGGAGCTCTTCGACCTGCCCGCGGACGAGTGGCTGGAGCCCTGCCTCCCCTGCGGCGGCCAGTCCCCCAGCCCCAACGACCGCATAGAGTTTTTGCGCCGGGCCGTGGTCCAGCGCCACGCCGTTGTGCTCACCATGGCGGACAGGGCCGACGGGCCCTACCGCATACGGGTCCTGCCCCTGCAGGTCTGCTGCCGGGAGGACGGCCTCTGCCTTCGGGCCTACTGCCCTGAGGAGGGGGAGTACCGCGTAATGCCCCTTTCACATATGCTCAAGTGGAAGCCCACAGTGGATAGCTTCGAGCCCATGTCCTTCCCTGAGGAGGCCCCGGCCGAGGCTGGGCCCGCCGTGCGGGTGGTGGTGAAGTTCCCGGCCCATATGGCCTCTGAGGTCTTCGCCGCCTTCGACTGCACGAACATAAACCGCCGCAAGGACGGCGGTTTGGAGCTGCGCCGGGATATGCCAATAGACGCCGCCCTTGTGAATAAGCTCCTGGCCCTGGGCCCGGAGGCCGCCATAAGCTCTCCCCCGGAGCTCCGTCAGAAGGTGGCTGAGAGAGCCCTTGCCATATACGAGGCCAGTAAGTAAGCCCGCCGCTTTCCGGCCTGACGCTCAGACTCACCTTTTGGTGAGCTCATAGAAGGCCACGGCGCTGGCGGCGGCCACGTTCAGGGAGTCCACCCCCCGGGACATGGGTATGCGCACGGTGTAGTCGCAGTGCGCGATGGTCTCCCTCATAAGACCCTCCCCCTCTGTGCCCAGGACTATGGCAAGGCGCTCCTGCCTTTTGAGGCGCGGGTCCCCTATGTCCAGGGAGTCGTCCAAAAGTGCCATTGCCGCCGTTTTGAAGCCGAGGCCCCGGAGGAAGGCCGTCCACTCCCCTGGCTCCTCCATTGGGAGGTACGCCCAGGGCACCAGGAACACGTTGCCCATGCTCACCCTCAGGGAGCGCCTGTATAACGGGTCGCTGCCCTTTGAGGTCATGAGCACCGCGTCTATGCCCAGGGCGGCGGCGCTTCTGAAAACAGCCCCCAGGTTCGTGGGGTTCATCACATTCTCAAGCACTGCCACGCGTCCGGCCCCCCGGCAGACCTCCTCCGGTCCCCTGAGGGCCGGCCGCCGCATTGCCGCGAGCATTCCCCGGGTGAGGTGAAAGCCGGTGAGCTCACAGAGCACCTGCTCCTTTGCCACAAATACCGGCGCCTCCGGGCACCTTTCAATGAGCTCCCGGCCCTTGCCGAAAGCGTGCTTTTCCTCCATCAGGAAGGACACCGGCACGCAGCCCGCGTCCAGGGCTCTGCCTATCACCAGGGGGCTCTCCCCGATGAACAGGCCGTTTGCAGGGTCCGCCCTGTTCACAAGCTGGTTTTCCGTGAGCCTTGCGTACACGTCCAGCTCCGGGGCGCCGAAGTCCTCTATCTTTATTATATCTGCCATTTGCAGCACCGTCCTTTCTTCAGGTAATTATAGCCTGTTTCGGGGAAAACTTCAACTGTGGGCCCGGCCTTCGGGAAGGAGAAATGATAATTATGCGCATTAAACTCAAGGGGGAGCAGCGGCAGGCCGTTCTCTGCCTTTGCGTCCTGTTTATTATACTGTTCCTGCTGTGCAGGCTGTTCCCCTTAGTGGGCGACGACTGGTACAGGGAGGCCCTGGGAGCCGGTATCCACAGCCCCTTGGACCTTATCCGGGAGACAGCATACCGCTGGTCCACCACCAACAGCAGGATATTTGCCAACATCCTGGCCTTCTCCGCCGGCAGCAGGCCCCTGCTCCGGGAGCTGTATCAGGCCTCCTTCACCCTGGCCCTTATAGCGCTGCTTGGGAAGGTGACAGGGATAGGCGGCCCCCGGGGGCTCATGCTCTGGACGGCGGCGGTGCTGGCCCTGCCCCTGCCCATCTTCGCCCAGATACACTCCTGGGCGGCGGGCTTCTTCGTGTTCGTGCCCCCAACGGTGCTGGCCCTGGGCTGCATTGGGATAGTTCTGCCGGTGATAGACGGGGATGAGCTCAGGGAGACCCGGCCCCGGTGGGCGGCGCTTTTGGCCATGGGATTTTTACAGGAGCTTGGCGCGGAGCACAGCGCCCTCTTCGGCATATGCGCCGCTTTTGGGCTGCTCATATGGTACAGGCTCGAGCGGAAAAAATGGTCCCCCTCCCTGGGGCTCATGCTCACAGGCTCCCTGCTGGGGGCGGCCCTGCTGTTCGCCTCCCCCTCATACCGGCTCATAGGCTCCGGCGGCACGGACTACTATAAGACCGGCCTCACCGGGGGGCTCGCGGGGCTCTTCCAGAGCGCCATGAGGAACCTGCCCGCCATCGCCCGGTACTTTATCCTGGACTGCCCGGTGCTGTACCTGTCCCTGACGGCGCTGACACTCCTGCTGGGCCTGAGGCTCCGGGGGAGGCTGAACCTTGTGCTGAAACTGGTGCTTGCGGCAGGGTGCCCTGCCCTGGCGTTTCTCCCTGCCCACCGTATCACCGCCGCCCTTATATGGGGCCTGGCACTTTTTGCGGCGCTGTACCTCTGGCTCCCCGACAGGCAAAGCCGCGCGCGGACCCTCTTCTTCCTCACAGGGGCCGTCATTGCCGCCGCCCCCCTGCTGGTGGTGAACCCCATCGGGCCAAGGTGCCTTTTGATGTCCTACGTGTTCATGCTGGCGGCGGCGGGCAGCATCCTAAAGGCCCTGAAACCGGAAGGGCTGCCAAAGCCTGTTGCCTGGCTGGTCCCGGCGGCGCTCTCTATTGCAGTGCTGGCCGTGTGCTTCTGTGTCTTTATCCCCATCCATAGGACAGAGCTCCGGCGCTCTGAGATACTCTCCGGGGCCGTGGCCTCAGGAGCAGAGAAGGTGACAGTCCCTGCCTATGACAACAGCCGCTGGCTCTGGGACGCGGACAGCGCCTTTAAGCTCGGGCAGTACTATTACCACAGGGAGCCCGGGGATATTGAGATTATCTTCGGGAAAGACTTTCAAAACAGTTGACAAACCCCTCATAATAGGTTATACTGTTGCCTGGCAGAATACGAAAAGTAGCGCGAAGCAGACAAGCTCCCATGTCCTCAGAGAGAGGCGGCGGGTGGTGCAAGCCGTCAGGTACAGGGAGCGCGGGCCAACTTCATCCGTCCATTTAGGGCGGGCAAAAGCGCTCCGGTGCGAGGAGTACCGGCGTAACCCCGGCGTTAGCGGGATTTGAGATGGCGTTGACATTGTCCTTACGGCCAAGTCGCGCAATTTGGGTGGTACCGCGGATTTATCCGTCCCATTTTGGGAGGATAGGTCCGCTTTTAATATTTTACCGCTTTTTATTACTATGTAAATTATTATCAAGGAGAGATAAAAATGAAATGGACAGGACTGAACGAGCTCCGGGAGAGCTACCTTAAATTCTTCGAGTCGAAGGAGCACCTGCGGCTCCCCAGCTTCTCGCTGATACCCAAGGGGGACAACAGCCTCCTGCTTATCGGCGCGGGCATGGCCCCCATGAAGAAGTACTTCACAGGGGAGGTGGAGCCCCCCCGCCACAGGGTGACTACCTGCCAGAAGTGCATACGCACCCCCGACATCGACAGCGTGGGCATAACCGACCGGCACGGCACATTCTTTGAAATGCTGGGGAACTTCTCCTTTGGGGACTATTTCAAGAGGGAGGCCATCTCCTGGGCCTGGGAGTTCTTCACAAAGGTGCTGGAGATACCTGAGGAGAAGCTGTACGTTACCGTCTTTGAGACAGACGACGAGGCCTGGGATATCTGGACAAAGGAGATAGGCGTCAAGGAGAGCCATATGAAGCGCATGGGCCGGGAGGACAACTTCTGGGAGCACGGCCAGGGCCCCTGCGGGCCCAGCTCTGAGATATACTTCGACCGGGGCGCGGAGCACGGCTGCGGGAAGCCCACGTGCGGCGTCGGCTGCGACTGCGACAGGTATGTGGAGGTATGGAACCTGGTGTTCTCCCAGTTCAACAACGACGGGCAGGGGAACTATACCGAGCTCATACAGAAGAATATAGACACGGGCATGGGCCTTGAGCGCCTGGCCTGCGTTATGCAGGGGGTGGACAACCTGTTTTTGGTTGACACCATGCAGAACATCATGAAGAAGATAAGCGAGCTCACCGGCGTGGCTTACGGCGCTGACAAGAAGACGGATATCTCCCTTCGGATAATCACCGACCATATCCGCTCCACCGTCTTCATGATAGGCGACGGCGTGCTGCCCTCAAACGAGGGCCGGGGGTATGTGCTCAGGCGTCTGCTGAGAAGAGCCGCCCGGCACGGCAGGCTCCTGGGGGCCCATAACGTCTTCCTCTCGGAGCTTGTGGACACAGTCGTACAGGAGAACGGCGGGGCATACCCGGAACTCCGGGAGAAGCTTGGCACCATCAAGAAGGTCATCGCCCACGAGGAGGAGAGCTTCAGCCGTACCATCGACCAGGGCATGGCCATGCTGAACGATTTCATAGACAAGGCCGACTCAAAGACCTTCTCCGGGGAGAGCGCCTTCACCCTCAACGACACCTTCGGCTTCCCCCTGGACCTTACCAAGGAGATTCTTGCCGAGCGGGGCATGGAGGTGGACGAGGGCCGCTTTTTGGAGCTCATGCGCCAGCAGAAGGAGCGGGCCCGCTCTGCCCGCAAGGACGCCGGTGCTGACGCCTGGAAGGGCGAGGGCGGGGCTGTATCCGGCCTGCCACAGACGGAGTTTTTGGGCTATACTGAGCTAAAAAGCGCCTCGAAGGTGCTGGCAATAATCGAGAGCGGAAAGCGCGTTGAGAGCGCCGGGAGCGGGGCTGAGGTGTCTATAGTCCTGGACCGCACGCCCTTCTACGGGGAGAGCGGCGGCCAGGCCGCGGACGCGGGCACTCTTGAGGCCGAGGGCGTGACCGTGGACGTGGTGGACGTGACCAGGCACGAGGGCGTGTTCCTGCACAGGGCCGTTATCGGCGACGGCACCCTCAATGTGGGCGACCAGGTAAGCGCCGCCGTGGACCCGGTGCTGAGAGCAGACATCATGCGCAACCACACCGCCGCCCACCTGCTGCAGGCGGCCCTGAGAAAGGTGCTGGGCGAGCACGTGGAGCAGGCTGGCCAGCTTGTGAACGGCGACAGGGTGCGCTTTGACTTCACCCATTTTTCGGCAGTGACTCCCGAAGAGCTCATGCAGGTGGAACGGTTTGTGAACCTTGAGGTGCTCAAGGCCGTGCCTGTTGAAACAAAAGAAATGCCCATTGATGAGGCCAGAAAGCTGGGGGCCATGGCCCTGTTCGGGGAGAAGTATGGGGACGTTGTAAGGGTTGTCTCTGTCACCGACGGCTTCTCAATGGAGCTCTGCGGGGGCACCCATATGGACAATACCGCGAAGCTGGGCCTTTTCAAGATAGTCTCCGAGTCCTCAGTAGCCGCGGGCGTGCGGCGCATTGAGGCTGTCACCGGCAGGAACGTGCTGGCTGAGCTCACAAAGCATATCGAGGCCATGAACGAGACCGCAAGGCTCATGAAGGTGATGAACCCCATCGAGCTGCCCGCAAGGGCAAAGCAGGTGATGGCCGAGCTCAAGGAGAAGGACAGGCAGATAGAGTCACTGAACGCCAAAATAGCCTCCATGAACCTTGAGGGCGTGTTCCGGGAGGCACAGGATGTGGACGGCGTTAAGGTGGTCTTTGCCCTCCTATCCGGCACCGGGCCCGACGCTTTAAGGGCCCTCTGCGACAAGGCCAGGGAGGCGGACGAGCCTGTGGCGGCGGTATTCGCCGGGGTCAGCGGGGGCAAGGCCGTACTGACCGCGGCCTGCAATAAGCCCGCCCAGGAGAAGGGCCTTAAAGCCGGGCTCCTGGTAAAGGCCGTGGCCCAGATTACCGGCGGCAACGGCGGCGGCAAGCCCGACTTCGCCATGGCCGGGGCCAAGGACCAGACTAAGCTGGACGAGGCTCTGGCGGCTGTGCCGGGGCTTGTCAGGGAACAGATAGGAGGATAAAATATGGACTGCATTTTCTGTAAGATAGCCGCCGGGGAGATACCCAGCACAAAGGTATACGAGGACGACGCCGTCCTGGCCTTTAAGGACCTGGACCCCCAGGCTCCGGTACACGTGCTCATAATCCCAAAGGAGCATATAGCCTCAGCCGCCGACATCACCCCGGAAAACAGCGCCGTGGTGGCCCACATATTTGAGGTGGCGGCGAAGCTCGCGGGTGAGCTGGGCCTTGAGAACGGCTTCCGCATTGTCAATAACTGCGGCGAGGACGGTATGCAGAGCGTCCGGCACCTGCACTTCCATATGCTGGGCGGGAAGAAGATGGGGTGGCCGCCGTATGCCGGGGAGTAAAATTAATAAAAGACCCTGTTGCACTCCCGCCGCTTTTATGGTATAATTTTCAGGGAACCCAGCCAGCGGAAAAGTTAATATCATGACCTGAAATTTCCACAAATACTCAATAAGGAAGTGTTTCCAGTGAGCGTGTATAAAATGACTATTGCAGGGTGCCAGAGGGAGCTGCCAATCTGCCCTATAAACGAGCATATGGACATAGCTGGTTTTGTCATGTTCGGAGATGTTGAGGTCACCGAGGCCTCGGCTAGGGCGCTTATGGAGAAGTGCCCTGAGCACGACGTGATAGTCACCGCCGAGAGCAAGGGCATACCTCTTGCCTATGAGATGGCCCGCATTGGCTGCAGGAACTATGTTGTGGCCCGCAAGGGCGTTAAGGCCTATATGGAGGACCCGATACACGTAGAGGTGAAGTCCATCACCACAGACCATGTGCAGAAGCTGTACCTCTCCAAAGCGGACTGTGAGAACCTGAAGGGCAAGCGCATACTTATAGTGGACGACGTTATCTCCACCGGCGAATCCCTCGCGGCCATTGAGGAGCTGCTGCATTCCATCGGCGGCCGGGTGGTCGGCAGGGCCTGTGTGCTGGCCGAGGGGGACGCCAAGGACCGGGAGGACATCATCTACCTTGAGCCCCTGCCCCTTTTCTTCAAGTAATGTCATATCTGCCCTTTTCCTGGATAGGCATGTCTGTATTTGCCGCGGCAGCAGCCGCGCCTTTGCTGGCCCCCGGTACGGTCGGAACTTTGTCCCTGGCCCTCGGGGGCCTTGCTTTATGCGCGTTTGCCTGCGGCGCGCTGTGCGGGCTGGTAGAGGACAGGGATAGGCGCCGGGACATCCGGTTTGCCCTGTTCCACTGCGCCCTTCTGCTGCTGGCGGCAGGGCTTGCCTTCGGACTGTACGCGGACAGATACGCCGCCAGGGTATCCCCGGCACTGGAGCTCGGACAGCTCCAGGCCCAGGCGCGCTTTGAGCCACTGGACTACCCCTCCCAGCGCTACGGGAAGTTCTACTATCCTGTCAGAATACTTGAGGTAGACGGCGAGCCCGTCGAGCCCTTCCAGGTGCGGCTCTCCTGCACCGAGGCCCTGGACTGCGAGCCCATGGACCAGGTGCTCTGCCGCCTGCAGTTTTATACCTTCGCCTCCGGCGGCCTGTTCTCCCCCAGCTCCTCGCGGCTGGCGGAGGGCAGCGTGCTGGGGGCGTTTCCTGTGGGCTATGGGGCCTTCACCTATGCGCGCCTCCCGGACTCAGAGGCCCCGGGCCGGATACTGCCGGCGCTTAGGCACTACAGCGCCCGGGCGCTGGACCGCTGCCTCCCGGGGGATGAGGCCGGCCTGCTTCAGGCGGCTTTGCTTGGCCGGCGCTCCGAGCTGTCCGAAAGCATACAGACGGATTTCCGCCTGACGGGCTGCTCCCATATGCTGGCTGTCTCCGGGCTGCATATGACCATGGTCGGCACATTCCTGAACCTGCTCCTTGGCCTTACGCCCCTCTCCCGCCGGCTGAGGCCTGTGGTAAGCGTGCTTATCCTGGCCTGCTACCTGACGCTTACAGGCTTTCCCGTGTCCGCACTGAGGAGCTTCATAATGTTCGCCATCTGCTCCCTTGGAGAGGCCCTTCGGCAAATGCCCGACGCCTTCAATTCCCTGGGCGCGGCGGTGACGCTGATATGCCTTTTTGACCCCTTCGCCGGCGGCAGCCTGGGCTTCGTGCTGTCCGTACTTGCGACGGCGGGCATGGCCCTGCTGGCCCGGCCCCTTGAGGAAAAGCTCTGTCCCGGGCCCAAGGGCCCCATTCTGCGCTGGGCCGCCGGCACCATATGCGCCTCCACAGCCGCCACCCTTTTTACCCTGCCGGTGCAGATAGCCGTGTTCAAGGGCCTGCCCCTGCTGACGCTTATATCGAACCTTCTTCTGCTGCCCCTGTTCTCGGCCGCTCTATATGCCGCCCTGCCCCTTCTCATACTCGCCATGCTCTCCCCCTCCGGCGCGCTCATACAGCCCTTCGTGCTCCTCTGCGGACTTCTGTGCAGGGCGCTGTTAAAGCTCTCCCGCCTGCTTGCGGGCATTCCGGGGATATATCTGAGCCTCACAAGCCCCGCCGCCACCCTCTCGCTAATGCTCCTGCTCACGGCCCTGGCCCTCTCCCTTACAAAGCGCTTTAAGCCCAGGCCGGCACTTGCGGCCCTGCTCCTCACCTTAGCAGTATTCGTGCCCGTCCTCGAGAGCGGCGCGAAGGAGGGCACGGTCACCCTGGCGGTCAGCGGCAGCGGGGAGTCCTCCTGCGTGGTGCTCATGCAGGACAGGAGCGCCGCCGTGCTGAGCATGGGCACCTTCAACAGCGGCCTTGCCAGGCAGATAATCACCCAGGAGAATATACACAGCCTCGACAGCATTCTTGTCACCGGCGGGGACTACAGCTCAAAGTCCATGGCCCGGGACCTGCTGGCAAACTGCCGCCCGGACACTGTCCTGCTCAGCGGACCCGCGGGAAAGGACCTCCGCTATCCCGGGGTCACCCTCAGCGAGCTGCCGGAAAACGGCATGTACCAAGCCCTGCCCGGCATACCGGTCCAATCCGGCGGTCAGACCCTGCGTGTATGGGCTAACGGCAAAAAGCTTATTCTTTCCGAGGACAGCTCACTGAATGAGACATGTGACCTGCTCATAACCGGCAGCTCCCTGCCCCAGGCAGAAACAGCGCTCACCCTCTTCATGTGCGACGAGGGCGCCTCCCCCGATGAAGCCGCCCAGAGCCTCTATTCAGACTTCGTCCTGGTGACGGACCAGGAGGTGACCTTTGTTGAGATATCCCCCGGCGGCGAGGTGAAAATACGGCGCGGCTGAGCTTTAGCAAAAAACAGCCTGAGCTTTGCAAAAAAGTGTTGACTTTCCGGAGATTACCTGATATAATAAAGGGGTCGTGGGGGTATAGCTCAGCTGGTTAGAGCGCCTGCTTCACACGTAGGAGGTCACAGGTTCGAGTCCTGTTATCCCCACCACTTCAAAACCGCTTAAACTTAAGGTTTGAGCGGTTTTTTGCACCTCAAAACGCAAGTTTTCCCTTACTGGCTGGGAGCGCAGTTCATTACGGCATTTTAGTTCCGGGTATCGTCAGGCCCAGGCAGGAGGGCGGCTATGAGATTGCCGCTTGCCTCCGCCCCCTCCCACTGGCAAACCCGCAAATCGGCCCGACCGTCCGGCAGGAAAGGGACCCCCTCCCCCTCCAGCATCTGCCGCTGAATTTCCCTGCCCCCAAAGGCCTGGTCACAGCAGAGGGTCCCGTCCCGGTAGACCACCCGGTGGCAGGGCAGTCCCTCCGGCGCGTGGAGCATGGCCGCGCCTACGATACGCGAGGCCCGGGGACTGCCGCACAGCGCCGCCAGCTGTCCGTATGTAGCCAGCTTCCCTGCGGGGATACGGCTAACCAGCTCATATACCTCGTCCCGAAAGCTCACGCTTTGCCGCCTCCCTCCAAGGGGGATTTTTTCTTTTCCAGGGCCCGGAAGATACGCAGCAGCATGATGACCGCCGCCGCCGACAGGACGGCCTCCGCCACCAGCTGGGAATAGGCCAGCCCGTAGGGCGGGAAGAGCTTGTCCAGCAGAATCAGCGCGGGTATCTCCAGCACTATTTTTCTCAGCACCGCGAACAGCAGGGCCCGCCTGCCCATGCCGCAGGACTGGAACACCCCCACGGCGGTGAAGTCAATGCACAAAAATGGCTGGGCCAGGCAGAGCCCCCTAAGGAACGCCGCGCCGAAGGCGACCACCGAAGAGTTCTGTATGAACAGCAGGGTGAACCACCGGGCCCCGAAGAACATGGCCCCCGTGGCCACGGCCATAAAGCCCAGGGCAATCTCTGTCAAAAAGATGACGGTCTCCTTCATGCGCTTCACGTTGCCGCTGGCGTAGTTGTAGCCAATCAGGGGCATTATGCCCTGGGAGCCGCCCATGGCAATCTGCATGGCCACTGAGCTGATGGTGCTGGCAATGCCCATTGCCGCCACCGCGTCCGGGCCGTAGGCGGCGGTGAAGTTGTTGAGCACCATGCGGCTGGTCACGTTAAGCAGGTTTTGAATGGAGGCCGGCACGCCTACCCCGAGAATGCCCAGCACAATGGCCGGCTTGAACCCGAACATGGAGGGCTTCACGCACACGAAGGTCCTCCCCCGGCGCACAAACAGCAGCACGAAAAAGTACAGGCAGGCCGCGCAGTTGGAGAGGAAGGTGGCAAGGCCCGCGCCCGCCGCGCCCATATTCAGCCCCCAGGGCAGAATAAAGACAGGGTCCAGGAGTATGTTCAGGAGACACCCGCTCATGGTGCCGATACTGGCGTGGAGGGACGCCCCCTCCGAGCGCACCAGATAGGCCAGCACCACGTTGAGGATGGCGGGAGCCGCTCCAAAAGTCACGGTCCACAAGAGGTAGTCGCTGGTAGCGGAGAGGGTGCTCTGCCCTGTGCCCATCACCCCCAGCAGCGGCCCACGGAAGACAGTGAAGGCAACGGAAAACAGCACCCCGCTTATCAGGGAGCCGTAAAACCCAAAGGCGGAGCTTCTGTATACGGTATCATAGTCCTTCACCCCCAGGGCCCGGCTCATCATGGAGGAGGTGCCCACGCCGAAGAGGTTGTTCACCGCGTTGAAGGCCAGCAGCACGGGCCCAGAGAGGGTGAGGGCCGCGTTTTGGATGGGGTCGTCCAGCATCCCCACAAAGAAGGTGTCCGCAAGATGGTAGAGCACCATCACCAGGGAGCTGAGGACGGTGGGGATGGCCAGGGTCATGACGGCCTTGGGAATGGGGGTGCGTTCAAATAATTCAGTCTTTTCGTTTTCTGCGGGCATAGGGGCTCCTTTCCTTTGAACCTGTTTTTTCGGCTTGTTCCGACTCTTTCGGAAAATAAGCGGGAAGTTTCACTGATTTATAGTATATCATAAGCCGGCCGGTTGTTCAACCGCTAATTTCATGACTTATCTACAAATGGTGATAAGCGCCTTGACGAAAATCAGGTTCTTGTCCGGGTGTCCCTTGCGGTTAAGGCCATAGGACATGCAAGAGGTTGGGAACACGGTGGCAGGCAGTTCTAAAGCTGCTAAGCCCTCCAATCCATCAGAAAGCGAAGTGAAACCGGCACACGAAAAGCGCACCCTTATGATATCGGAATCACTTCGGATTATGATATGGATGTAAGTGAGATGATGTCTCTCAGCCAGGAGGACCAGCGTTATGACAGCTGTCTTGCCTCAACGCAAGTAAAGATTATTAGCGGAGATGCGGCAGACATTCTCTACGGCGTTTCGAGAATGAACCTATATTCCATGTCGCACAGCGGTGTTTTTACCGATTTGCGGGAATTTTGGGAGCGGGACATGAATGACGGCGGCTTTTTCATGCCGGTTCTCGACGCCTGCATGGTGGACGGCAAACGTAGCATTATCCCATTTGGCTTTGCCCTGCCGGTAGTATATGTTAATAAACATGCAACTGGTAGTGACCTCCAGCTGTGAAGACCCGGAGCTTGCCTGGGAGTTCATAAAATGCTGTATCAGCAGCAGGGGGCTGACTGACGCCGCTCAGTGCGGGGCAGAGCTGCATAATCAGGCTTATATCAGGCTTAATGAATGAGTGCGTCAACATTGGCCCTTTTATTTCCCAGTCTGCTGGGCGTTTCGATATTCTATTCTGCTTCAGAATCCGCAGAGCGCGGCCGCCAATGTCCAAAAATGTAATAAACAGCCATAGCCGCCGCCTCCAGCGTCCAGCAGATGGAAAGCGACCAGTGCACGCCGTTCGCGCCTATGAACCTTGAGAGCAGCAGGGCGGCCGGGACCCTTCCCAAAAACATGGACAGTATCCCCACAAGCATTGGGAACCGGGGGTGTCCGCAGCCGCGCACTGTGCCGCTGAGAATGCCGAATATGCCCATCATCAGATAAAACGGCGCCACAATGCGGAATTTATCCATTCCCGCCTGCACGACAGCCTCCTCCCTGGTAAACAGCCGCAGGGGGATATCGCCCCAGAAGAAGAGGAAAATAGAGATAAGGGCGGAGATGACGGTGGAGACAATCAAAGTGCTGCGGACGCCCTTGCGCAGGCGTTCGGGCTTAGCCGCGCCGGTGTTTTGGCCCGCGAAGACAGAGATGGCGGACCCGAATGTCATCATGGGCATGGTGCAGAAGGAGTCGATTTTGATAACGGCGATGTTGGCGGCAATTACAGTGGTGCCAAAACTGTTCAGCACGGTCTGCACAATCATGTTTCCAATGGAAGAAAGGGAGTTTTGAAACCCGGAAGGGATACCCAGCCGGACAACCTCTTTGAGCAGGGGCGGGGATATCCTAAAATCTTTGCGGTTTATATGTATGGGAGAGGCAGGGCGGGCCAGCCAGAAGGCGGCAAATACCACCGAACAGAGCTGCGCCAGCAGGGTCGCCCAGGCCACGCCCGCCACGCCCCAGCTCAGGCAGGCCACGAAAACCAAATCCAGCACGATGTTGATGGCGCAGGAGACAGCCAGAAATAAAAAAGGGGAGACGGAATCCCCAACGCCCTGGAAAATGCCGTTGAACATATTGAAGAGCATGAGAAACAGCACCCCGGCAAAGGTTATCTGCATATAGGTGACGGACTGCTCCATAATGTCCACGGGGGTATTCACCAGCTTTAGCAATAGCGGACTCGCGGGTATTCCCGCCGCCATCAGTAATATGCCGGTGAGCACGGTGATGGTGCAGACCGTCCCGGCGGCGGATTTCAGCTTTGGATAGTCCTTGGCCCCATAGGCCTGGGATATCACTATTCCGGTACCCACAGATATGCCCAGAAAGAAGGAGACCAGTAGATTGATGACCGGCCCGCTGGCCCCAACCGCGGCCAGGGCGCCGCTGCCTACGTATTGCCCCACCACAATGGAGTCCACTGTGTTATAGAGCTGCTGGAGAATATTGCCCAGCAGCAGAGGAACAGAAAACTGAATTATCTTTTCCATAGGGCTGCCCGCGGTCATGTCTATGCCGCCGCAGGCCCCTTTCTTTTTTGCTGCGTTTACGTTCAAGCCGCATTCCTCCTTTGAATATTTCAGCTGGTTTCCATTATATAGGGAAGGCGGCGGGAAATCTATAGTAGATACCCGGCTTTTTTGCCATTCCCGCCACAGTTTGCCGGCGGCGCGCTGTAAAGCTGCCTGTATGCCGGGGAGAGGCGGGCCCGGTCCTCCGGATGACCCGGAAATTGACCTGGAAAAAAGGGGATGATAATGGGCCGGTTTTTATTCTTTTTTGGCAATTTGAGGCTTTTTACCCGGAAATAACTCAGCCGGTCTGCTGAAAAACACAAAAAAGCCCGGATTTTACCACGTCAAAACCGGTGTTTTGACAAAATGTACAGGATGTTTTTATGGACAAACCGCGGATGAACGGTTATGCTTTTGCTAACGCCACAGGCCGGCGCACATAGACCCGGGCCGTGGCGGGCTGGCTCAATTTACCCATACAAAAACCTATACAAAAGCAAAGGAGCGATGCAAAGTGAAAGGAAAATCCACCAGCGCGGATACAGGCGCTGGGCCGCAGAGCAGAAAGAAGAAGGAGAAGGGCAGGTTCTTCAAAGAGCTGAAGACTAACCGCGTGCTTTTCCTCATGCTTATTCCGGCGGTTCTGTATTTCTTCGTAAATAATTACCTCCCGATTGTGGGCATTTACTTCGCCTTTACCAAGTTCAACTTCTCCGGGGGACTGTTCGGAAGTCCTTTCTGCGGAATGGAAAACTTCCGATTCCTGTGGGAGTCGGGGAAACTGGCCATGCTGACGGTGAACACGGTCTGCTATAATATCGCCTTTATCGTCTGCGGAAATACTTTGCAAATCGTATGCGCCATACTGCTCAGCCGGATAGGCAGCAAGTATTTCAAAAAAATTACCCAGTCCGTCATGTTCCTGCCCTATTTTGTCTCTTACGTTATACTGAACGTTATTGTCTACAACCTGTTCAACTATGACGTGGGCTTTATCAACGGCGTCATCCGCTCCATGGGCGGCGCCCCCTTCGACGCTTACAACACTCCGGGAATTTGGCCGGCGCTGATGGTTATTTTCTACCTGTGGAAGCAGGTGGGCTATGGCACGGTGATATATCTTGCCACAATTACCAGCATCAGCCCCGAGCTGTACGAGGCGGCGGAAATCGACGGGGCCAACGTGTTCCAGCAGATTCGCTATATCACTGTGCCGCTGCTGGTGCCTACGTTCATCACCCTGCTGCTGTTCAGCCTGGGCAGCATTATGAAGGGCCAGTTCGACCTTTTCTACCAGGTGGTGGGAAACAACGGCGTCCTGTACAATGTGACGGACATTATGGACACCTTTGTGTACCGGTCCCTGAAGCAGGACTTTGATATTGGCATGAGTACGGCGGCGGGGCTCTATCAGTCGGTGTTCGGGTTCATTGTAATCATGGCGACAAACACCCTGATTAAGCGGAACCATCCGGACCAGGCCCTGTTCTGAGCCTGCCAATAAAAACCATACGCGTGAAATGGAGGATACTCTATCATGGTTCAAACCGCTTCTGTACAAAAAAAGATTCGCAGAACTCCGTCTACCATTACTTTCAACATCATTGCTTACACATTTGTCCTGCTGCTCTCCATTGTCTGCGTCTTCCCCTTGGTGCTGATTGTGTCCGGCTCCTTCACACAAAACAGCATTCTGGTGCGCGAGGGCTACCGTCTGGTCCCTGCCGCCTTTTCCACCGACGCCTACGCGGAGCTCTTTAAGTACCCGGAGGGCATTATCCGGGCCTACGGGAGCACCATCCTGTGCACGATTATCGGTACGGCCCTGGGGCTTTTTGTGATGAGCATGACGGGATATGTGCTGCAGCGCAAGGATTTCCTATACCGCAACCGGGTCTCATTCCTGATATATTTCACCACGATATTTGGCGGAGGCATGGTGCCCTGGTATATTCTGCTCTCTCAGTACCTGCATCTGAACAATTCCTACGTTGCGCGGGTGTTCCCGCTTTTGATGACGCCCTTTCTTATAATCCTTATGCGCACCTTTATCTCCTCTTCCTGTCCCGCAGCCGTGATAGAGTCCGCTAAAATTGACGGCGCGGGGGACTTCAAGATATTTATCTCTATTGTACTGCCAATCATTGGACCGGGGCTTGCCACTGTGGGGTTATTTCTGGCGCTGGCCTACTGGAACGAATGGTACCTGACCTCCCTGTTTATCACCGACCGCGAGATGTACAGCCTGCAATATTATCTCTATGATATGCTCAACAGCTCCCGGTTTGCCCAGGAGATGGGAATGTATCTGGGCGACCGCGAGCTGCCCAGCGAATCCATCAAAATGGCTATGGTGGTCGTGGTGACGGGGCCCATAATCTTCCTGTATCCCTTTGTGCAGAAATACTTCGTGGCCGGCATTGCCATCGGCTCTGTGAAAGGATAAAAACCAAACTATTTTATTTAGGAGGCTGACAATGAAAAAACGTATGGTATGCCTGCTTCTGGCAGCGGTTATGTGCCTGTCGCTGCTCACCGCCTGCGGCGGGAACGGCAGCAGCGGCAGCAGCTCTAAGGCTGAAAGCAGCAAATCCGGCTCGTCCGAATCCGGAGAAGACTCCGGAGAAGCCAGCGCCGGCGAGACCGGCGGCACAGTGGACCTCTCGAAAAAGTCCCATCTGATTATGTGGTCACCCGGCACGCCCTCTAGGGACCATAACCGAATAGTGGAAAAGCTCAGCGCCCTGACAGAAAGGGATTTAAACGCCGACTTGGAGTGGAACCGCTTTGTGGACACGGCAAAGCTGAACCTGCTGCTCTCCTCCGGGGAGCCGATAGACCTTATCTACACGGCAAACTATCAGAACTATGCCGTCTATGCCGCGAAAGACGCCTTCCGGCCCCTGGATGAGTTTTTGCCCGGGGTCTCCCCGGCCCTGGACGAGTATGTGTCCGACGAAATGTGGGACGCGGCCCGGGTCAACGGCACAATCTACATGGTGCCCTGCATGTGGCCCGAATGGGTCCCCTATGGGTTCCTGTGGCGCGAGGACCTGCGCAAAAAGTATAACCTGCCTGAAATCACCGATGATATCTCGACGATAGAGGCATACATGGAGGGCATAAAGCAGAATGAGCCTGACATGCAGGTGACCGGAGAGGTGGTCTCAACCTATGGCTCCATTGGCTCTCACTTCACCACCTGGGAGTTTTTGGACCGCAAGTATAAGTGGGCGGACTTCCGCGTGCCATATGGCCTGTACATCGATTATCAGGACCCCACGAAGGTGATTGACTGGTGGGAGACCGAGGAGTTCGCCGAGGATATGAAGATGTTCAAGCGCTGGGCGGACGCAGGGTATTGGTCCCGCAGCTCCCTTGCCAATACCGAGTCCAAGCAGAACGCCTTTGAGGCTGGGAAGATTGCCTGTGACCTGGCCTTCAACTCTCCCTCCGGCTACGCGAACCTGGTGTCCCGCGTGGCGGCCTCCCATCCTGACTGGGAGCTGGGCTGGCAGCCTCACTACCGGGTCAAGAACCTGGCAACCCCCAACCACGCCACCCAAAATGGCATGAGCATTCCCAACAGCGCCAACGAGCCTGAGCGCGGCGTGCTGCTGCTGGAAAAGCTGGTGCTGGACGAGGAGTACTTCCGCCTGTCCCAGTACGGCGAGGAGGGCGTTGACTACAATATCTCCGACGAGGGCTACTACGAGGCCATCGGGGATTCCACCACAGCCGGGTTCCCCCGGGAGGCCGGCAGCCTGTGGTCCACCCGGAACACAGAGTTCATGCTGTACCCCGAAGCGACCGCAAAGATTCTCAGCGAGCTGAACGCGGAGTTTGAAACCTATACCTACCCCAACATCTGGACCGGCTTTGCCGAGGACACCACGCCATATCAGTCCGAGAAAGCCGCCCTGGCCAATGTAATCACCGAATACCTGCCGCCAATCCAGGCTGGCCTGGTGGACGATGTGGACGCCGCCATTGCGGAATTTTTGGAAAAGGCAAAGGTTGCAGGCCTTGACAAGATTCGGGAGGAGTATAAAAAGCAGTGGCTGGCCTATGTGGAAGAGCACAATATCCAGCCCGTCACGGTAAAATAGGCCGGTCCGAAGGAAAGGCGGTGTGGCAAAAAGGCGAAAAAGGTGGTACAATAACCCATAACTACCTATCAGTGATAAACACCAGGAAAGAGTGAGGAAACAATGGGCTATCGCAAACATGAGCTTACACGCCTCATGCGGCGCACCGCCATCATCTTAATGCTTTTCGTAACCATAGGGACCTGCGCCGTATTCTACGCAGTCAGCAGGCAGGTGCTGCTGGAACGCACCTGCCAGGCTGACGTAGGCAATCTCCGCCAGGTATCCGCCGCGGTGGAGAACATGCGGCAGACCACCATGGCCCTGGGCCAGCAGGTGTATAATGACAATCAGGTGGCGTATCTGCTGTATTCCGGCCAGTTTGACCCGAACAAGCTGTGCGTCGCCATCAGCCAGCTGAACAATTACCGTATCACCAACCCATATATCGACTCGATTTACATCTATAACAAATATCTGGACTCCGTAACGGTCAGCTCAAACCGCTTTGGCACCTATGACGCGCCCCTGCAGGGCGGGGACCCCTTTTTCGACGCGGAGGCTGTGCTTCTGATGGAAAACGGCAGGCGCTATGCAGCAATGCCGGCCCCCCGGCTTGTAAGCTATAACGGGGAGGAATTTATCTACTACACCAGTCTTACCAGTGATTTTCTTCCCGCCGGACAGGTGCAGAGCACCGTGTTTGTGAACTGGACCAGCGAATACCTGGACAGCGTGGTCAAAAGCAACCAGAGCTCGTCCGGCCGCACCATGATTCTGGACAAACAGGGCGTGGTAGTCAGCGGCTGTGGGGAGTACGCCCCCCTGAGGGACGTCTCGGGAGAGGATTTCTTCCGGAAGATTCAGGAGTGCCGTGGAGAAGGGTATTTTATCACGGACGTCCACGGAGAGCAGACCTTAATTTCGTACATGTGCCTGGAGGACTTCCCCTGGCAGTACCTGCGGTTTACTCCGTACCAGGTGGTCCTGGGCGAGGTAGACCGGGGGATACGCAACCTTATCGCTATCAGCGCCGCCATTGTGGTTCTCGGCGTGGCTGTGGCCTATCTCTTTGCCCGCGCGGTGCGCAAGCCGGTGGGCGATATCTACCAGCAGGTGGAGCGCCTGGAGGCGGAGGGCAGGAACACACGCCAGAGCTACCGGCAGGAGCTGTTGAGAAATCTGCTGTATGGGGCGCAGTCCCCGGGGTATGTGCTCCGGCAGGGCGTCCTGGACAATCTTCGCCTGAGCAGCGAGCGCCAAAGCTGCCTTCTGGTGCTGATACGCCTGCGCGGCAGCGACACGCTTCTCCCGGGGAGCGGCAGCGACCATCTGAGCCTGACAAGGTACGGCGTCGGCAATGTGGCGGCTGAAATCTGCGGGGAAAGGTTCCGTACCCAGGGCATAGACCTGGGAGGAAGGTATCTGGCCCTGCTGCTGGCGGCCCCGAATGAGGGCGAGTGGCAGGATGAACTGACGGCCTGCCTGGAAAAGTCCTCCCTGCAGCTTGAGGAGCTTCTGCATATCAGGACCAGCTGGACGGCCAGCGACCCGTTCCCGTTCAAGGATATTGAGCTGGCCTACCGCACGGTGCGGGAGGCGGACAGGCACCAGATGTTCTGCCCTCCCGGGAAGGTCCTCTGGGCGCGGCAGGTGATGGCTAAGAACGCCCGCCATTACGTTTATCCATCAGAGCGGGAGACGCAGATGCTGGAAATGATTCTTGCCCTGCAGGAGGAACAGGCCTGCGCGGTTATGCATGAAATCATCCGCGAAACGGAGCAGTACGCTTTTTCCGTGGCCAACATGGTGATTTCCCGGCTGACGCTGGCCCTGCTGGGCGTGGAAGAGGACCTGCGCAGCAGCAGCCTGATAGAAGACGTCCGCCCGTTCCCAACTATCCACCTGACGGAGGAGGATTCAATCGATGGGGTATGCGCCCGGCTGGATGAGATGGTCCGCCAGCTAATCAGGGTGCTGGAAAACAAACGGAACGGGTATCATTCCATTCTCGTACAGAAAATCACGGATATCATACAGGAGAGCTATAAAAACCCGGACTGCTGCCTTGACAGCATTGCAGGGGCCGTGGGCCTCTCTACCGCATATACCGGAAAGCTGTATAAGCGGTACGCGATGAAGAGCGTTGCGGAAAGCATCGGCGAACTGCGCATGAAAGAGGCCCGGCGGCTTCTTCGGGAGGACAGGAGGCTGGCCATCGCGGAGGTGGCGGCCCGCTCCGGGTTCAGCAGCAGCTCCTACTTCTCTAAGGTGTTTAGAAAGGAAAACGGTATGACGCCAAATGAATACCGTAATCTTGACTCAAAAGGAGGGAGCAAATGAACCAAACGGTCCAACCCCAGGCAGGGCCGGCGGACCGGGCACGCCTGCGCCGGGTGAAAATCACCTTTGCCGCAATCTATTTCTTCTTCATGCTGGCAAGGGCAGTGTTCGGACCCTTTATCACCCTTTATCTGGAGGAAAAGGGCCTCTCTGCGGAGCAGATTGGCCTGATTACAGGCATTAATTCCTTTGTTATTATCCTGTCCCAGCCAGTGTGGGGCATTGTGTCCGACAAGATACAGTCTACCCGGAAGACCCTTATCATCTGCGTGCTTTTCCAGGCGGTCTTCGCCATGTCCCTGCTGATAGCCAGCGACATGTTCCTGATTGCCGGCGCGTTTATCGTCTATACATCCTTCTCCTCCTCAGAGGGGCCGCTGATGGATACCTGGGCCCTGACCAGCATAAAGAGCGCGGGGGACCCCAACGGCATGGGGCCGGTGAAGATGTGGGGATGTATCGGCTTTTCCCTTAGCAGCGTGGTCTCCGGCTTGTTTATCAGCAGATACTCCACCAGCGCAATCATTCCAGTGTTTTCCGGAATGCTGCTGGGCCTTGGGATAGTCCTGTTCTTTGTGAGGACGGAGGGCGCGCCGGCAAAGGCGTCGTCCCTGAGGGAAATGCAGCTGGGCCGGGTGCTGAAGGATAAGCGGTTCCTGATTTTCCTCTGCTACGCTTTCTTCATGCAGCTGGCCCACAGAGGGAACTTTACATTCTATCCCCTGCTTATAAAACAGCTGGGCGGTGAAAATTCCCTGGTGGGATACGCCAGCGCGCTGATGTTCGTCTCTGAAGCAGTAATCATGTTCCTGTCAAAGAAAATGCTGAAGAAGGTCCGGCCCGAGGTTCTTGTGATGGCCTCATCCTTTGCGTTCGCCCTCTGGCACCTGTTCCTCAGCTTTGCCCGCACGCCTGTGCACGTGGTGCTCGCTTGCCTGATGGACGGCCCTTCCTTTGCGCTGTTCACCATCGGGGTGCTGTACTATATGGATTCCATTGCCCCGCCGGACATACGCACCACTTACCAGACGGCAGCCTATTCTGTCTATTTTGGGCTTAGCGGCATTGTGGGCAATATGGCCAGCGGGTGGATGATTGACAATCTGGGTTACCGCCCCATGTATTGGATTGGAATGGGGGTAACCGTCGGCTCTACGGTTGTATTCTGGATTTACCGGAAGCTTGCAAATGTCCGGCCTCAGGCCAGGGCATAGGGAAGGAAAAATAAACAGAAAGGAAAGTGAAAACAACATGAAAAATGTGGTAATCAGCGGCGCGGACCGGAACATCGGCCTGGAGCTTGCCAAGCAGTTTCTAAACAGGGGCTGGCGGGTGTTCGCGGGCAGGTTCCTGATGGAGCTGCCGCTGCTGGACGAATTAAAGGAGAAATATCCGGAGGCCCTCTCTATTGTCCCTATGGACGTCTCCAAGGAGGAAAGCGTTCTGGCCGCGGCGGAGCAAGTGGCAAAAGAGGCCGGCCGGGTGGATATGCTCATTCACAACGCCGCCGGGTTTGGCGACCACAGCGGGCAGAAGGGGGAGCGGACGGACTACTCCACCTTTGCGGTCCCCTATAATATCAACGCCCTGGGGGCCATGCGGCTGGTGAACGGCTTCCTGCCCCTGATGAAGGACAGCGATATCAAGCGGCTTTGCTTTGTCTCCTCAGAGGCGGGGGTAGTTTCCGTGGCCCACCGCACGGAGGTTTCCAGCTACTGTATGTCAAAAACGGCCCTGAACATGGCCCTGCGCCTGATGTTCAACCAGCTGCAGCCCATGGGATATACCTTCCGGCTGTACCATCCGGGCTGGGTCCGCTCAGCGCGGGTTGAAAAGCCCGGGGACCCTGTGCCCACCTTCGAGGTGGACGGAAAGCTTATGGGCAAGTTCTGGCCCTGGGAGACCGCGGCGTCGGCCGCGGAGCAGTTTATCGAGGACCGGGACTGGGAGGACCGGCTGGTTCTTATAGACAATGAAGGCGCGGCGTGGCCGTTCTAAGAAAGGAGAGAAAACAAATGGAAAAAACTGTTGTAATCGCGGGCGCGGGCGACCCTGCCGGGGCCAGGCTGGCAAAGGACTTTCTAAAGAAGGGGTATAAAGTGTTTGCCGCCTGCCTGACCGGCCAGAAGCCCTGCCAGATAGAGGGCGCCCAGCCCCTGGAAATTGACCCCCTAAGCCAGGACTCGGCCGACAGGGCCGCCGCGGCTGTACGGGAACAGTGCAGAACCGTGGATATGCTGGTGTTGAATTATGACTGCTGCCCTGTGCGGGACGCCAAGTCAATTCTGGACCATCCGGACTATGACGGGATGATACATGCCTATGAGTATAACTCCATCGGGCCCTTGCGGGCCATCGAGGCGTTCCTGCCCCTGCTTAAAGAAGGGGAGGGCAAGCGTATCTGCGCGGTGACCTCATCAGCCGCCAGCAACAACTGTACCCGGGATTTTACCGATTTCCCCGGCCACGTATCGAAAGCCCCCTTAAATATGGCCATGAACCAGCTTTTCAACGGCCTGCGTCCCGAGGGGTTCACTTTTCGGATGTACTGCAAAGACCCGGAGGCGGCCCCTGACAGGGCCGGGGAATTTGCCGTTGAGTACTTCACCCGCAATCGCAGCAATGAGCCGGAATCCTACAAGCATTCTGACGAGAACCGGCTGGTAATGCGGGACTGGATGGGAATAGAGATACCCTGGTAAGGCGTCCGACTGTACAAAGATTAGGACTGCGCAAAATAGTAAAAGGAGGAAAAGAACTTGAACATTCTGTTGATTTGTGACGACCTGTGGCACCCTGGAGAGACTGTCCGTTTTGGCCTGAATTTTCTTACAGAGGAGGGCCACGCCCTGCAGACCGTGATGGACCCCAAGGACATTGTCACCCCGGAAATGCTCCGGCAGTTTGACGCGCTGATTATTGCCAAGGGCGACTGTCTGAACGCCGCCAACTGCCAGGCCCCCTGGTTTGAGGAGGGCATTACCTGGGTCAGCCCCGAAGGATATAAGGAATATGTGCAGGAAGGCGGCGCCATCCTGTTCATGCACGCCGGCATTACCTTCCGAAAAGAGCGCTGCCCGGCAATGGTGGAGTTCCAGGGCGTGCAGTTCAAGGGTCATCCGCCACAGTGCCCGGTCCGTTTCCACGTGGCCAATTCCGCCCACCCGATTATGGCCGGAGTGGAGGATTTCACCCTGCCCCAGGATGAGCACTATACCCTGGACGTGCTGGCGGAGGACTTGGAGGTCTTTGCTGAAACCAGCTCCGACGCGGGTACATATCCCGCCGGGCTGTGCAGGACCATAGGAGAGGGCCGGGTCTGTATCCTGACGCCTGGGCATAACGCGTTTGCCATTAATTTCCCGGCGTATCAAAAGGTAATTTTGAACGCATTGAAATGGGTGACAAAGCAATAAAGCAACATTTAGAGTATAATATAATAAAATTATCGCTCTATTGATTGCATATAGTCTAAGCAGCAGATTTATTTTGAATCTGCTGCTTTTTTCTGTTGCCAAAGAAGCATATTCTTTTCAAACAGAGCATTCACCCTGCCGCTATCCTTCAGCCAAGCCAAGTAAGAGCGCACGGTGCTGCCCACTAAAACATACTGCTCAAAGTTCATCGTAAGTCCATAGTCTGCAAACAGTTTTTGCA
>JAETSR010000039.1 GCA_021769555.1 Clostridiaceae bacterium | reverse complement strand
GCCGTGCGCTTGACAGTCCCAAAAATGTCAAACGACATCCCTCAACCATGCGTGTTTGCGGCTGAAAGTTGCACGTTTGTATGCAACCAACATCAAAATAATTTTGACCGGCCTGCTCTGGCCGCTCTTACCGGGGCGGCTCCCGGTTCTCTCGTCGGGGGGCACTCCCTCCGGTCGGCCCTTATCCCTCCTCGTTCTCCGGGGGCCGTCCCGGCGCGGCCTGCCGCCGCCACTGGCTCGTTAAGTACGCCTTGAAGAACAGCGTATTATTGCTGGCCACATCAAACATATCAGCTGTACCCTCACCGCCATCCATAAGGATATCAATGAGGTCGGCATACTCCGTGATACCGTTGTCCCGGATAAGCTGGAGTATCTCCCGCTTTGCCTTGGTGACCTCGCTCTTTGTCAACTCTACAAACTCCCGAATATCAAAGCCGTTCAGCGTCTGAATATCAGCCTTGCTGTACTGCGCTTTCTCCGGGTTGTCCTCATGGGTTAAATACCGATAGTAACCCCGTACCTGTTCCAAAGGTTGCGGGATTGGCTGGTTGAGCCTATCACACAGAGCTTTCACGTTGTTATACGTGGTCGGACTCCCGTACACCAATATGACATGATGGTGAGCCTTTTTCGGCTCCCCATCCGCATTTACATCCTTATCGTGCAACGGGCTAATTGCCACCTGCAACCCAGAAAGCCGCAACTGCTCCCGCCAATCCTCCGGAGCACTCTCCGGGTACAAAACCATTGCCCAATTACGTTTCTTGACATTCTTTTCAGCCATGATATAATGATACCGACATTTCTGTCTATAGACGGTTACCACGACCTGGCCGGGTGGGTAGCCGTCTATTATTTTTCGTCGGTTCGTTCCTCCCTCCACAACTCATTAAGTGCAAATGCCACCGCCGCAGAGCGTTTCAATCCTTTTTTTCGGCAGTATTCGTCCAGCTTTTCAAATATCGGAGGGGCAAGCGTAATCTGAATTTTTACCCCTTTTTCCATAAAACCACCTCCCAGAACATTCTAGCTCCAATCAGATTCTTTGTCAATCTTTTTTTACCATAACAGAACCGTCGGCCACCGATTCTGTCACTCGTCACACGTCACCCCTGGGGGGGTGTCGTAGTACCCCCCCATTTTTCAGCGCCGAAACAACACTTGTGCGTGCCCTGGGAAGTATTAAGTGGTGCCCACCCTTTCGGGGCCGTGTGCGGGGTTGGCCCCTCCTGCTCCCGGGCCTGGGGGCCCCTCCGCTTCGCTCCGGGCTTCGTCGGCCCTACGGGCCTCCTCGGCGGGCGTCGGCGGCGTCCTTGCCGCCGCCGCCCAGTTGCGCCCCCGCCCTCCCCCTCGGGCCGCTCTGCGTGTCGGGGCGTGGCCCTGCGGGGCCGGGATTTCGGTTTTGAAAGTGGCTCCCTGGGTAACCTGGACACGACTTCAAACCCGACAGCTGACGCCCTCTGCGACCTTGTACGGGTATCGGGGGTGAGTTCGGTCGCTCCGCTCCCTCTGATGGCCTGCGGGCCATAGGACGAAAAAAGGACAGGCCCCCGCTTGGCCTGTCCTCTCATCACTTCTCGTTCCGCTCCCTATTCGATTGTCCGTATTTCGACTGGTACAACTGCCATGACATAGCGTAAATCATGGTTGTAGCGGCGTCACTATGGTTCAAAGCCCTCTGTACCCGGCCTAGATTGCCGCCACAGCGGTTCAAGAGGTCAACGGCGTATAATTTCCTCAGTGAGTGCGGGGCAACGTTCTGCGGCAATCTAAATGCCTTTGCGGCCCTCTTAACGTCCCACCATACTGCCTGCCGGGTCCTATGCTTCTGCGGATCCTTTGGGCTGGAGAACACCCAGACAGGCCCCGCCTGTGCCTGAAGGTGGGATAGAAGCTCATCCGTCAAATTGACCCGCCGACGCTTCCCGGTTTTCTGCTCCGTAATCCAGAATTGCCGGGCCAGTGCCGCCGAACGGAGCGACACCACATCACCGACACGCAAACCAGTTGCCACACACACCCGGCAAACCAGACGATTGGCGGGAGTGAGCGCCGCTAGAACGTGCTCCATCTCCCGCCACACAAGATATTCCGTTGTCAAATGATGCCCACCGCCTTGAGCACATCCAGCACTTGACAGCTCTCACTGTAGCGGCCCTCCTCCATGAGCACACGCAGACGGCTGTAACCCGTCTTTTCCAACTCCCGAAGCTCAATTACAGCTTCCCAGTTCGGCTTAGAATCAAGAAACTGCTCCCTAGCTCTTTCCATACTCGACCCTCCTTTTCACTTGAGACAAAAGCCCCTGCGGGACAGCGGCCCCGCCGTGCGCTTGACAGTCCCAAAAATGTCAAACGACATCCCTCAACCATGCGTGTTTGCGGCTGAAAGTTGCACGTTTGTATGCAACCAACATCAAAATAATTTTGACCGGCCTGC
>JAETSR010000001.1 GCA_021769555.1 Clostridiaceae bacterium | reverse complement strand
TTATAGATTTGCTCCATAGTTTGAGAGAGGGCTTCCTCGTCAAGAAAATGCTCCAGCCCATTGCATGGCACAGGTTATTTTCAGATGAAATTTCAATCAGGCACCTCCAGCCTGTAGCCGACCCCGTTTACCGCCCGAAGACAGTTCTCTCAGCCGACCTTCCTCCTCTCGACGCCGTCAAAGGCACAGGCGCAGTTGTACTCGGCCTTGGACAGGCTGATACGGACCAAGCTGGATATGTGTTTTTCGTCTTCTACTATCAGTATTTTTATTAAGTCAAAACTCACCTTTGACGTATATTATAGCATATTTATTGTACATCAATCAAGCATCGAAACGGCAACAATTCCGCACTTCACAGGGAAAGCAATTGAGGGCTTTTCTTTGTTGTGCGGCGCAAATTATGTGCAAATTACTTGTCTGTGCCCCCTTCTCTTTCCTCTGCCATACTTTAGCACCCTGTTTTCCTGCTATAATTTGGGGTCAATCTGTGAAATGAATTTCTACGCGCAGAAAATCTATCCTGTAGAACTTCCCGGCCAATCAAACCCCATCCCTGCGCCCTGCTCCAATTTTTCCGCCAGCCCCGGGCCAATCTGCTTGATTCCAGCCAGATAGCTGTCTGTGAAAAATACGATGGGCACCATTTGGTCCTCTTCTGGTACCTGATATGTTTGGAAGAACATGCTGATTCGCTGTCCGTTTTTCCCTTCCCTGGTGTTGAGCTGTATCAAATCGATTTTTACCGGCTGACCGTTTATATCTATGGTTTCCGGTATTTCATCCAGGAAGGGCTTTGTTTCGATACATTCCCCGCAGGTAGTGCGATAGAAATACACCACGGTCAAATGGTCTTTCTCCGCCTCCCAGTCGTCGAAGAGTTGTTCCTCAGTCAAGCGGTTTTCTTTTTGGACGGCAGCCGCGTTAACAGTGGGGTCCCCGTCCTCCCAGGCAAGGAGGTACTGCTCTTTCAAATTCTTACCAATGGCCTCCAGGCCGTTAAAGACTCTGCCGTTTATCAGCACAGACGGTTCTTGGATGTCATCCAGGGGTATTCCCCAGGCAGAGGCAATTTCCTCCAGCTTCTCCTGGCCGCCGGTTTGAAAGGTATTGTAGCTCAGCACCTCATTGGGGTATTTCTCCCGGTCCACGTCCTGTAGGGCTTCCCGGTAAATCTCGTAAAACTCTTCCTCCCCGTTGCAGCTGGCGCAGGGGGTGTTGTGAAAAAAGTAAATGTCCAGCGTCTCCGCCTCTTCATCCGATTCAGATTTCACCGAAGAAGATTCCTCCCGCATGTTTTCCGACTGTGCGGGAGGAGCCCCCAGACTGGGCCCATACTCATCCTGCACAGAGCATCCGGCAGCTCCGCAGCATATAGCCATAATAAGAAACAGTCCTGCAAAACGCTTCATAGCTCCTCCGTAAATGTCCGTGCCCATTACTCTTCCTCTTCTGCTGCCTGTCCCCAAAATACCATCGTGGCAATGCCTTCCTTCTTATCGTGGGCGGTGCGCCATGGGGACCACACGCTTCAAAGCTTCCGGTTCCTCAATCATGCTGTGTAAAAACGCTCTTTTCCTAAATCAGCGCAGCAGCACCCATTAGCTGCCGTTCTCTATCTTCCATACCAGCTCTTGCCGTTCTCATACAGCAGGCATCTCCCCACACGCTTGGCTTCCTGCAGAGAAAACAGCCCGTTTTCCACATGGAAGGCCAGGGCTTCGGCGATATTTTCCTGGGCCATGCGCAGATGTCCAACCACGTTATCCACAGAGCAGCTGTCGCCCCCAAAGCCGATTATCCGGTTCACAGGGAGAAACGCCAGCCATTCCTTTAAGGATATCCCAAATGGAACAGGTCAAACCGGATATTGGGATACTGCAAAATCAAACCGTTGAGCAGCATAGGAATAGTGTCAGTCACCATTCCCGCGCCAGCCTGAAGCCCTGTGTGAATCTGCAAAAACAAACCCGCATGGCCCTGCTGCAAGCTTGCGTGGCAATACAGGCTTCCTCAAAGTCCCCTAAGCTGTTTATCGGAACGCCGCTGACTGCGCCAATATTCCCCAAGTCCTGTTGGCTCCTGGGCTCCACCAAGGAATCGACTCTCTCCACGTATACAAACAGTGGATTGTCCGTATACTCCATGCCATTTATCTTATCGTTGACGCTGTACTCGATTTTGCAGTGGTCCTTGAGCACTTCCCGGTAATGGTCCGGGCGGCTGTTGGCTTCCACAAACCGCCGGTTCAGCTCCTCTATGGTTCCGGAATCCACCCGGTCCACACCATAGAGTTCCCTGGCAGAACGCTCCACGCACTGGCCATACCCTGTATTCCGGGCATTCTGCCAATAGGGTTCTAAAATTCTCCATCTGTCCAGGACAGGGATACTGGAATCCATGACCTCCTCATAGCGGTCCCAGTGCCACCCGGCCACAGCCAGGTCCTGCCCAAAATATGACAATCCCACTCCGGTGGAAAGAAAATCTGCCGTGGGAAGCGCAGCGGGCTCCGCCAGATGCTCATGAGCGTCAATGACGGGCAGCCCCCGCAGCTCCTCCAAAAGCTCCTGCTTGATTGCACCCATTACTGCTCCTCCTTAAGAGAGGTAACGCTTTTCACGGCCTGATAGATTTTCAGCGCACCCATTGCGGAGAGCCTTTGTTCCTTTGGCTCAAACACGGACACATGCTTGAAATCATCCTGCAAAGCCATCACATCGGAAAACGCCCGGCAGAATACATCCTTGCCGCTAATCAGAATATGGGTATCCTTATCCACATGTAAAGCGTTGGAATTTCGTACTGCGCGGATATCCTGCTCTAATACAGCGCCCAGCAAATAGCTGGCCATCTGCTCTGCGCTGTACCCGGCCTGCTGCTTTAAGACCCTGGCGGCAAAGGCTGCCCTGGCCAGGCCGCTCTTCTGGGCAATTCTGTACCCCAGCTTCAGCATATCGCCATGATAGGTTTCCGGCTTTGTAAACCTCCGCTCCACCGTATCCGCCAAAATCGTCTGCAAAGACAGCGCGCTTAGAAGCTCTCCGGTCAATGTGGTCAGGCATGCGGTGAGCTTCCCCTCTTCCACAGCCACAAATTTTGTGTGGGACCCGGGCAGAATTATCAGGCAGGAAGCGCCCGCAGGAATTTCCTCCAAAAGCGCCACAGCTTCCACCTCTTCACCTCGCATCATGTCCATAGACTCAAAATTGTCCGGGGTGATGGACTCCACTCGGTTTTTCATACCGGGAATCATCCAGAATGGAATTGGTGAAACATCGGGCAATGACACTCTCCGCACTCCTGCCGCCAAATCGGAAAGCCCCACCGGGGCGGTGAGATGAGGCACCTCGTAAAGCCCCACATTGGAGGTGACCATGCCGCTGGCCAAGACGCATTCCACGTCCTGCTCACAGATTCCCCCATCCCCCAGCAGCCTGTTGATACAGTCCCTGACAGCTGCTTTCAGGCGATTGTTGTTTCCGTCCGCCGCGGTAAAGGCTGCGCCCGTCTCAGACTTCCGCTCAGAAATCAGCTTCTTCCCGTCCCGCCACAGGAGGGCCCGCGTGTTAGTAGTGCCCACATCCAGCGTGATTACGCAGCTCATATCCAACACCTTACCATTCTGCCACAGTGCCGTCGAAATTGCGCCAAATAGGGTTCTTCCAGGTAGGAGCGTCTTTAGCCCGCTCCTTCAGCACCTCTTCGTTTACCTCCACGCCCAGGCCGGGAGCATTGGAGATTTCCAGGAACCCATCCTTGTAGTGGTAGATGGAAGCGTCCTTAATGTAATCCAGCAGGTCGCCGCCCTTGTTGTAATGGATTCCCAGGCTCTGCTCCTGGATAAAGGCGTTGGGGGTACAGATGTCCAATTGGATGCAAGCTCCCAAGGCCACCGGTCCCAAAGGACAGTGGGGGGCCACCGCCACATCGTAGGCTTCCGCCATGGCGGCAATTTTCTTGCATTCGCTGATACCGCCGGCGTGGGAAAGGTCGGGCTGGATGATATCCACAAAGCCGTCTTGCAGCAGGTTCTTGAATTCCCAGCGGCTGAACATTCTCTCGCCGGTGGCAATGGGCGTGGAGGTGTACCGGGCAATCTCCCGCAGGGCTTCGTTGTTCTGGCTGAGCACAGGTTCCTCAATGAACATCAAATGGAACTGGTCCAGCTCTTTTGCCAGGACCTTTGCCATGGATTTATGGACCCGGCCATGGAAGTCCACAGCGATATCCAGCTTCATGCCCAGAGCGTCCCGGATGGCAGCCACACGGTCGCAGACCGCCTGGATTTTCTCAAAACTGTCAATATAATGCACTTCTTCCGTGCCGTTCATTTTTATGGCGCTGTACCCTTGCTGATGGGCTTCCAGAGCGGCATTGCGGATGTCAGAGGGGCGGTCACCGCCAATCCAACGGTACACCTTCAGCTTATCCCTGCAGGAACCCCCCAGCAGGTCGTACACCGGAGCGTTATAATATTTTCCCTTGATGTCCCACAGGGCCTGGTCAATGCCGGAAATGGCACTCATGACCTCCGGGCCGCCCCGGTAGAAGCCTGTGCGGTACATTACCTGCCAATGGTCTTCAATGCGCATGGGGTCCTTGCTGATGAGATAGTTCCGAAACTCCTCAACCGCAGTCCGGACCGTGTCGGCTCTGCCCTCAATCACAGGCTCGCCCCAGCCGGTAATTCCCTCGTCCGTTTCAATTTTCAAAAACAGCCACCGCGGGGGCACCTTGTACATGGTCATATTTGTAATTTTCATGATAATCACCTGTTATCTTTGATTGTATTTCTATTGCTTTACAGCAGCGAAGTGTAGCTGCTTGCCAACTGTGCCAATTCGTCAAACCGCTCCTCCCGTATCAAGCTTAAATTAACAATGCTGGCCCCGATTCCCACACCGTCCGCCACAGATAAAAAGTCCTGCAAATTGTCCCGCTTCACGCCGCCCATGGCCAGCAGCGGGATATGGCCTAACGGAGCCTTGAGCGCCTTAATGTACCCGATTCCAAAATTGTCGGCAGGGAACAGTTTGACAAGGTCCGCGCCAAGGCGGTAAGCGCCCGCCACCTCTGTTGGGGTAAATGCGCCCGGGATTACGCCCATGCCCAGTTCCTTGGCGCAGCGTATCACGTCCTCATCCACATTTGGGGCCAGAATAAACGCAGCGCCCGCATTCTTCGCAGCCCGAACCTCCTCCGGCGTCAGGACCGTCCCGGCGCCTACGGCCATGGAGTCCCTCATTTTCTGTTTGATTTCCCGAATCGCAGCTGCAGTTTCCGTCAAGCGTTGGCGGTTCTTCTGGTCAAAGGTGACCTCTACCATCCTAATTCCGCCCTGATACAGGGCTTCCGCCGTCAGGCCGGCTTTTTCCCAAGGTACACCCCGCATGGCAGCGACAATTCGGTGTTTCCGTACCTGTTCCAAAATTGACATGCTCTGTTCACCTCTTGATGTCAGCCGCATTTATTTCTGCTCTGCCCGCATTTTGTTGATAGCGTCCCGGCTGCGCCGCTTGTAGGCGCTCAGCTCCTCCATGCCGTATTTTTTTGCCAGCTCCTTGATTTGGATCTCCTCTGAGCCCTTCAGCAAATACCACTGCTCCCTGGGCATGGCTTTTTCCAGCGTAACCTTGCCTTCGTAATCCTTGAGCAGCTTGTCCATCTTATCCATATTGAAATTCTCATGGAAGATGGCCCGGTTCGTGTTAATGGTCACCCGAGAAACCAGTACCTCATCACCGTCCGCCTTCTGATAAAAAATTTCATCCCCATTAATGTCATAGGCCGCACAGTCGCCCCAAAGCGTGGAGGAAACAATGGCATAATTATAGTTCAGCGCATGGGCCTGCAGGGAGGTGCCGGCGGAATAGGCGCTGGGCCAGATGACCAAATCGGCCCCATTATTGGAAAGCCGCTCCCAAACCTCATTGAAGTTTGCATCAAAGCAGATGGCCATACCCACCCTGCCGAAATCCGTTTCAAAAACAGGGGCGTCCTCCCCAACAAACACGGCGGGCTCTAAATCGTACTCTCCCCAATAGGGGTACATCTTATTGTATATGCCCGAGATTTCCCCGTTCCGGTCAATCAGAATGGCAGAGTTTGTCCTAGGATGCTCCGGAGTTTCCAGGGCCACGGAGTTCACAATGTAAACGCCATACTTTTTGGCGATTTCCTGCAAGTTCGCCGTGGTGCCGCCTTCCAGGGTCTCGGTGCTGTCCCCTGTCCAGGTTTCGGGAAGGGCAATGAGGTCGCAGCCCTTTTTGGCTTCCTCCTCAACAATGCCCAGAATTTCCCTTGTTGGACGCTCACGGAAGCTCAAGCTCACAATGGCTGCTTCTCTATTTTTCATAACAATTTCCTCCTGATTTTGCTCGGGCTTTTCGGTGAGTTTTCCCTCACCAAATGCGTGATTCTTCCCGGTCCTGGTAGAAATCCGGGTTGTCCCCCAGCACGTCCAGCACAGGCTGAGAAGCGCGGTTCAACTCTTCATAGGCGCCGGCGGGCAGTACAAATTCAGCGGCCTTGATATTGCTGAGCAGTTCCTCACGATTCCGGGAGCCCACAATGGTATTGGAAATTCCGTTTTTCATCATTGCCCAAGAAAGGGAGATAGCAGCAGGCGTTACGCTAAATTCCTTTGCAAGCCGGTCAATCACCTGGAGCAGTGCCTGGATTTCAGCTTCCGCTCCTGGCTCAGTATGGCGGGAAAGCTCGCCGCCCCGGCTGAAGTGGAAGTGCCGGGAATGGGCCTGGGGCGCGGGGACCTTGCTCACATCGTCAAAGCATCCGGTTAGAATACCCTGCTGGTAGGCCATATATCCAAGCACTCCGATGCTTTTTTCCACACAGAAGGGCAGGATTTTTTCCTCAATAGCCCGGGATATCAGATTATATGGCAGCTCGTTCACCGCAATATCCGGACAGGCAGCCAACACCTCCTTCATCTGCTCCACCCCATGGTTGCTGATGCCGATTTCTCGAATTTTCCCTTCCTTTTTCAATTCCATCAGGGTGTGGAAGGTCTCATCTACGCTGGGTGGATTCTCAATCAGGGACCGGTCATCGGAGAAATGCTCTATGGCCTTGGGATTCACCGGCCAGTGGAGCATGTAAATGTCGATATAGTCTGTTTGGAGCCTTCTCAAGCTGTTTTCGCAGTGCTCCCGAAGGACCTTGGGCTGCACGTTGGAAGTGCTTACCTTGGAGCCGACGACAGCCTCCTGCCGCCGCCCCTTCAAAGCAATGCCCAGGGAGGTCTCGGAAGCGCCATTGTTGTAAACCTCCGCAGTGTCAAAATAGTTGATGCCCTGGTCCAGTGCCAGCGCTACAATGTCGTTGACATCCTGCTGGGCCTGGTCGCCCCAGTAGCTGCCGCCGCCGTAGGACCAGCAGCCCATGCCCAAGGCATTGATTTCAATCTTAGAATTACCGACTATGTTTTTCTTCACGCTTATATTCACCCCTTAAAATCGATTATCTGAAATTATAACATAGTATAATTAAATTGAAGAACATCCCGTGGAAATCCCTATTGAATGGCACACGCCGAGTCCACCCGACAGGATTCCACTTCCAGCCCCGTGAGTTACTCCCACAACCCCTTTTTCGCTTGGAAAGCCTCAGCCCGCCCAAGGGTAAGCCAATGCGTAAAATTTTTCGCTGAGAGTAGGAAGGTGCGGACATAGTCCATGTGAAAAGACGCACTCGTGGGTGATAACAGCATTGGTGCCTGTGCCGAAAGTTTTATCAAATTTTGGCAGAACATCTGTCAATGATATTTTTTGTTCACAGCGCGGAACATTTTTAAAACTTATATTCCAGCTTTTTCACTGTTCCTCGGTCAACAATGTTGGCTTCAACCTGGATTTTGGCAATGGCCTTGGACGGATTACCAGCCAGCCGGTCGCCCAAATACCAGCAAATATACTGGACGATGGCGTCCACATTGATATTCACTGTGGTAACTGGCTGCATTATTCCTTCATACTGTGTGGTGCCGTCAAAGCCCACCAAGCTGATATCCTCCGGCACATGGATACCATGATTCTCCAGAGATTTCAGGCATCCGTAAGCCATATCGTCATTAAAGGCAAAAATCGCTGTAGGCCTTTCCCCGGCCGGCATCGCCGCAATTTTTTCCCCAGCTTCCGCGCCGGAATCAAACATGTAATCTCCGTGAAACACATACTTTTGGTCCAGCGTCAGCTGCTTTTGTATATACCTGCTTTCAAACCCGGCCAACCGCTCTCTAGTGGTTTCATAGCCGGGCTTGCCGGTTATCAGCGCAATCCTTCTGTGTCCGGCGCCGGTCAGCAGCTTTGCCACCTGATAGGCTGCGTCAAAATTGTTGTTGATTACACTGGTCAGCAACGGCGTGTAGTGGTTTACGGAGATACAGGGAATTTCCCCCTCCAACACCAAACGGTAATAATCCGATTTAATATAGCTGTCGAATATCACAGCTGAGGGACGGATATACTCCAAGGTTTCCTTTAGGTTTTTGTCGTCTGTTCTCCATGTTTTATAGATGAGACTGTACCCCATACGAGAGAATTTCTGCTCCAGTATCTGCATCAGCGGTAAATGAAGATACTGCGCCGGGCTTCCCGATGGGTCCACGTCTCCGGTAATCATTAGAATGGTGCCCTTGAGCGGAACTGGCGTCCTGCTTTCCGGAGCAGAATCAGGGGTGTTCCGCAGAATCCGGGTTCCATAGCCTGGGACCTTCTCCACAAGCCCCTCATTGACCAAAAGCTGCAGCGCTTTGCGCACGGTATTGCGCTCTACGCCGAAGCGTTGGCACATCTCCTTTTCGCTGGGAAGGGTCTCGCTGCGGTCATACTCGCCATTCTGCAATTCCTGGTTCAGAATAGTGTAAATCTGCCGGTAAACAGGTATCCCTTTATCACGCACAATTTCATCAGTTCCGGTACCCATCAATCTCTCACCACACCTTTTGCAATTAAAATATTACCGCCCTTAACGGTATCCGAGGTCACAATGACGCCTACTGCAGTATGGGCCAGCTCGTAGAAATCAAACCGGGAAACCGTATCCAGCCTGGTATGTGTGGGCGCGCTCCCGATAATGGCCGCATAGCGTTCATAGGCGTCTCCCTCCTTGGCGGACTCCATGACCACCGCCGCCGATTCCACCGCTTGGTCCAGCGGGAAAAATTTGAGGACAGATTCCAGCAGCTCAGCCACTGTAAACCCGGTTATGTAAATGCGGTCGGCAGCCCCGTTCACAGCAGAGCTCTGGGGAAAGTTCCCGTCGGAAATCAGGAGCTTTTCCCCATGCCCCATTTTCATCAAAAGCTCCAATAGGTCCGGTGTAAAGCTTTGCGGGATGTTCATCAGCATAATCTGAAATCTCCTTTTCGGCATGTCCACTTTTGTGACCCCGCCGGAATTTACAGCAGGAAAGCCCGTGTCGTACCCGCGCCAGAAATCATTCCCCGGCGAGCAAGGCCTTGGCCAGAATTTTCTCCGCAACCTCCATGGTGTGTACAGCGTTCGCGAAGTTGCAGGCCGGCTGGCCGCCGGTCAAGCAGGCGTTTGCAAAGTCAGCAGCTGCGTTTTTTACGCCTGTAAAGGCATGGAACTCGTCGCTTCCCGCAATTTCACGGCTGTCATAGACCTCGGGCACCAAGTCTCCATCTGCATATAAATAGCCCTTCTCCTCATGCTCCGCATCCACAAAGATGCCTGGAGCATGCATTTCCACCCGGAAGGTACGCTTGCCGCTGGACCAGCTGTTGAGCAGATGGCCGACGCCGCCATTTGCAAAATGCAGCACAGCGGAAATGAAGTTGATATCAGCGGTCTGGACCCTGCGGCATGTGCTGTCGATACCTACCACTTCAGAATCGTCGAACATCCAGCGCAGGGTGTCAATGGCGTGGACGCAGTCATCCATCATATGGTCCCGGGCGTCAAAGCGGTCTTTAATCTCGCATTTATAAAACTCGCAGACAGCGTGTACAATCTCGCCGCGCTCCAGGCACTTCGCCTTGAGCTGCTGCACCATGGGAGTATACCGGCGCTGCAAACTTACCTGGGTCACGCAGCCGCCCCGGCGGGCCAGCTCCGCCAGGGACCTTGCCTGATGAATGGTCAATGCCAGGGGCTTTTCCACGTATAGGTTCAGCTTCTGCTCCAGGCACCATTTCCAAATGGGATACATCACGTCCGGGTCGCCAATAACAGACACAGCGTCTGGTTTCTGCTCCCATATCATCCGCTGGTAATCATACACCCCGCGCTCGCCGTAACGGTTCTGGATGTTGTACTTGTCCCCAGTGTCCTTCAAGCGTTTGGCATCAATGTCGCAGATGCCCGCAAATTCCACATTGTCCAGGGAATTAAAAGCAGGATAAATCACCTGGTTTGCCCGGTTTCCGGCGCCAATCATTGCAAGTCTTAATTTCTTATCCAAAATTATCTTCCTCTCAAAATTATATTATAGATGGAATGCAGGGAGGATGTCAACCAGTCTCCCTTGATTTTTTATAAATTGCTCACTGAGCCATCAGCTTTTTTATATAATCCAAATCTTCCAGGGTATACTCCTCTACATGCTCTATATCGTCATATTCCGCAGGCATACAGATGATTCCCTCGTAGCCCCGCTGCTTCAGGTACTCGGCAGCAGCCTTCCAGGAACCGCAGGCGTGGCGGCCGGTAGTCCAGTACTCGTGCCAGGCTGCTTCTTCCGCCTCAGGACCATTGGTGCGGATGCGGTAAGAAGCCTTGAAGTTCACCATGCACAGCTGGTTCCAAATTGTATCCAGCGCAATGCGGGGGTCGCTGCCCGCCAACCCGCTGTGTCCGGAATCCCAAACTGCGGCAATGAATTTCGGGTCGTAGTCTTTTAACAGGATGTAGGTTTCGGCGGAGTTGGAAATGCTTTCTCCGTAATGCATCTGCACGCCCAAGGTCACGCCGTACTTCTCGCAGAAGGGCAGCATGGCGTCATAGGTGCGGCGGATGGATTCGATATTCTTGTGAAAGCCCAGGGCGCCGTTCATGTTCTGACAGATACGGATAATTTTTGAACCTGCTTCCCGCACGCCTTCAAAGAGGGCTTCATCCACGCCGATGACCTCATTGCTGCCCTCTACAAAGCGGACGTCCATTCCGGCGGCGACGCTTCCGATTTCCAGGCTGTATTCCTTAAAGACCCTTCCCAGCTTCTTCATGCCTACGACGCCGTCGGACGGCTGCACCTGGTATCCGTCCCGCAAAGGGTACTCAATGGCGTCGAAGCCCATTTCCGCTACCTTGCCGGCAAGCTGCTCCAGGGAGATATCCTTCCAGGGCTTGGTGAACACAGAAAATTTTATTGACTTATTCATGGGAACTTCCTCCTTACACATGTGGACTGCATGTTTACAATATAGTAAACAAGTTCAGCTGAAATTGTTTTAGAACATGTATAGTTTAGCACAAACAAAAACCTACGTCAAGCGTCCCAGCCGAAATAAGTATTTTCCCCGTATTAGCTATATCTGCTCGAGCAAATTCTAGCAGAATCACTAAAGCTCTTTGTACGCGCCGTGAATTTATACAATATTTTGTGTCCAAATTCTGCCATATGTTACAAGTTTGAATAATCCTATTGACAAACGCCATGAAATGTACTAAGATAAATACAAGCTGAGCATGTTCACAGGGATAAGCGCCAATTCCCCCTTCAAATATAGTATACATGTTTAGTATTTGGGCTTCAACCGGAATGCAGTAATTCAATGAAGAAGAAAGGAAGGATTTGAGATTATGGCGGCTATATCACAATCCCTATCAAAACGAAAAGCAAGGCGCGCCCCCCAAAAGCCATCGAAGTTGCAGCCAAGCAGCTCTCTGTGGGTCCGCGTGAAAAAGGCAAAGTATCTATACCTTTTGCTTCTAATCCCAGTCGTTTATGTTTTCATTTTTAATTACGTTCCCATGTACGGTGTCATTATGGCGTTCAAGAGGTTCACACCAAGCTTGGGAATTATGGGCAGCGAATGGATAGGGCTTTATAATTTCCAGCGCTTCTTCTCCTCCCCTCAATGCCTGAATATTCTTTGGAACACCATACGCATCAGTCTGTACAGCATGATTGCAAGCTTCCCCTTCCCAATTATTTTGGCTCTTGGGATAAACTATTGCCGCTGGTCCCCATTGAAAAGGTCTGTACAGTCCATCACCTTTATGCCCTACTTTTTATCAGCTGTTTTGCTTGTAGGTCTGATGTCTCAGCTGCTGAGCGTGCGCAACGGCGTCGTCAACCACTTCTTGAGCGCCATCGGCGTTACCCCCATCGATTTCATGGGGAACCCCCGGGCCTTTGACCATATTTATGTGTGGTCCGGCATCTGGCAGGGAACCGGCTATTCCGCAATCATCTATATTTCCGCGCTGGCCGGCATTGACCCCACTTATCATGAAGCCGCCATGATTGACGGCGCGTCTATCTGGCAGAGGATATGGCGCATAGATTTAGTCTTGATTCGCCCCACCATCGTACTGCTGCTAATCTTGGGCGTTGGAAGCATTTTGAATATCGGCTTTGAGAAGATTTATCTTATGCAGAATTCTCTGAACATGTCCACCTCTTCGGTCATTTCTACTTATGTTTATAGCGTCAGTCTCAAGGCCAGCCGCCCAGACTATTCCTTTGGTACAGCTATTGGCCTGTTCCAAAATTTGGTAGGCGTTACCTTAACATTGCTGATAAACGGCATCTCCAATAAAATTTCAGGCGAGGGCCTGTTTTAGGGCCGGATAATATTTGGGAAAAGGAGAAGTTACCCTATGTCAACCGCAACTTTGAAGTCCGTCAAAAAGAAAAACGCTCCTAAGCCTTCCGGCAGCGATTTGAGCTTTCACATTATCAACACTGTGATGCTTGTTTTTGCTGGGTTGATTGTCCTGCTGCCTATGCTCTATGCGGTAGCCTGTTCCTTTAGCTCCACAGAAGCCATCATTCAAAACCGGGTCATCCTTTGGCCTGTAGAATTCACATTAGAATCCTACAAGGCTGTCCTGGATTACAGTCTGATTGTCAGCGGCTTCTTAAATTCGCTTTTATATGCCTCGGCGGGCACGCTTTTTGCGGTTTGCCTGCTGTTGCTTGGTGCGTACCCCATGTCCCGCCCCGATATGCCCGGTCGGAAGTTCTTCCTGGTGTTTTTCATGGTAACTATGTTCTTCAACGGCGGCATGATTCCCAACTACATGCTGGTGAACGACCTTGGCATTATGAACACCCGCTGGTCCCTGATTATCGCTTTCAGCTTTTCATGCTATAACATGGTGATTGTAAAATCTTATTTTTCCAGCAGCCTGCCGCAAGGCATTTTGGATGCCGCCCATATTGACGGGTGCAACGACCTGCGCTTCTTTTTTACCATGGCAATCCCCCTGGCAAAGCCCGTCATTGCAGTGATGGTGCTCTTTAATATGGTGGGAATTTGGAACAGCTATATGAACGCCATGCTGTATACCAGCGACCCTGCCATGTACCCTCTGCAAATGGTGCTGCGCGACATACTGTTTGTGGCACAGATGCCCCCGGAAATGAGCGCTAGCCTGGACCCCAGCAAAACCGCCAGCCTGACTGACATTTATCAGCAGCTGCGCTATGCCGTGCTGGTAGTGGGCGCTCTCCCCATGATGGTCGCCTATCCCTTTGTGCAGAAGTTCTTTATCAAGGGCATGATGATTGGCTCCTTGAAAGAGTGACAGGCAGCTCTCGCCTCCTGTCTCCTGACTAACCGTAATAGTCAATCAGGAAATCTCCCTGATGATTATATTATCCAACAAAATGAATGGAGGAAAACAAAATCATGAAGAAACGCATCATAGCTGTTCTGCTGGCCGGCGCCCTGCTTCTGGGCACTACAGCCTGCGGCGGCAAAGACACCAGCTCCGGTTCAAAGTCTCCCGACACCGGCGAAAGCAAAACATCTGCCACGGACAGCGCCAATGACGGCGCCACAGGCGATACTGGTCCCTTAAACGCTCCCGGTGAGCTCCCAATCGTAAAAGAAGGGGAAGAAGTCACCCTCAGCCTGTTTATGCCCGGAACCAACAACATCGTCACCAGCTTTGACTACGATGACAACCTTTTCACTAAGCAGGTCATGGACGAAACCGGGCTCAAGCTGGAGTTCGTCACAGCTACAGCTGCGGATTTGAAGGAAAAGCAGAACATGCTGCTCAATACCGGCGACTATCCCGATATCATGCTGGGCAGCTGGGCCCTGAGCTATTCCGATGTGGACTACTACGGAAAACAGGGTATCTTCATTCCTGTAAATGAGCTGAACCTGGACGCTTATCCCAAAATCCAGCAGATTTTTGATGAGTATCCCGCAACCAAGGAGACCTTTACCTCCAATGACGGAAACATGTATGCTCTTCCCAGTGTAAACGACTGCTACCACTGCGTGTATTCCGGCGGCAGAGCCTTTTACTATGCTCCCTTCCTGCGGGACAGCGGCAAAGAGCTCCCCAAGACCACCGAGGAATTTAAGGAATATCTTACCTATCTGCGGGACGGTGACCCCAACGGCAACGGCCAGAATGATGAAGTCCCCTTGGCATTCAACTCTGAGAGCACCACGAACTTCATTTCCACCATCGCCAAGTGGTTCCTGCCCTGGGTGGATTCGGATGATGGCACCCCCGGCATCGCCATGGCAGACGGAAAAATTACCGAGCAGTACAAGTCTGACGAGTTCAAGCAAGCCCTCAAATATATGAAAGAGCTGTATGACGAGGACTTAATCCTGAAAGAATCCTTCACAATGTCTACTGACGAGCTGCTGTCCATCGGTGAGAATCCCGGCGACCCTGTTCTGGGAATGCAGTTCTGCACCTGGAGCAACACTGCTTTCACCAAGGGCTCTGACAGGTGGCATCAAAATATGGTGCTCCCCCCCATGGAGGGTCCCAACGGCCACGGATACTCCGGCAATAAGAGCCCCAGGTCGGTAGTTGCTACCGGCATGTGCATCACCGACAAGTGCGAGAACCCCGAAGCTGCCCTGGCGCTGTACAACTACTTCCTGAATCCTGAAGTTGCCCTGAACGGCTATCTGGGGCCCAAGGGCACTGGCTGGGATGAACCGGATGCGAACACTCTGTCCCTGCAAGGCGAAGCTCCCTTGTATAAGGTACTTCAGACTTACATGACCTCTCCTGTCAACACTACATGGGACCAGCACCATCTGATGTTCCGTAACTCTGATTTTCGTCTGGGCGAGCAGGCAAAGGATTATGAGACTGTAAAGGAGTTCCTGGATACCTTTGATTCTTCCCTGCTGGAAGCTGTGACCTCTAACGATTCCTTTAATGAGATTTTTAACTTCTATACCACTGATAAGAACTCCGCTCCCTATGCCCTGTCCGAAGACATGTTCCTGCCCCTGATTTTGATGGACGACGCAGATAATACCCGCGTCACCGACATCAAGGCTGTGCTTATTGACTACGAAAAGCAGACTTGGGTAGAGTTCATCACCGGTGTCCGCGACATTGACGCTGAATGGGACACCTACCTGCAAGAGCTGGACAACATGGGTTCTGCTGAAATGGTAGAAATCATGCAGAAGTATGTGTAGTGATTGCTTGATTGTCAAAACATGATGACATAAACTTTCTAAAAAATAGTGTTTGCACACTTCAATGAAAACGGCTGTCCTGTCTCGGGGCAGCCGTTTCCGTTTTGTGCATTCCGGCCCATACCAGAGCTTCCGGAAAAGCAAAGAACCTCTGCCCATTTTTGTGTGAGCAGAGGTTCTCTGTCAAATATTTATCCCGACTGGTAATGCCCCGATTATTCAGCTAAGCTGGAACTGGTCCGGATGCCGTCAATCAGTTTCATCGCACGGATGGCTGTATGGATGTTGGAAACCGGCTCCTCCCTGGTTTCCATGCTGCAGATAAAAGCTTCGTCCTCCGCATAATAGCCGTAGTATCGGTAATACTCGTCGCTGCCTGCCAATTTCTGTCCATCAAAATGCTCGATATTCCGGTCCTGAGTCCCGGTAGAAGCCAGGGAAAAGCTTGCCTGCCCGCCAAAGTAGATGATATCCGCCTGACAGCTTGCTTCCCCAAAGCCCAAATCAATATACGCGCTGGCAGCAGGGCCATGAATTTCAAAGGCATGGGTACGTCCGCCGGTTTTGTAATTGGAGCGGATAGAGCCCTGCACGCCGTTTTCAAACACAAGGGAAGCGTTCCAGATATTGTCCACCGGGCTGTCTATCCTGGACGCCAATGCCTGAACCTTCGCCACATCGCAGCCGGCAAAGGAACATAAAAGGTCCGCCACATGGATTACGTCGCACTCTAAAGAACTTGCACAGCCGCCGTAAAAGGAAGCATCCCCATTCTTGAAGAAATGCCCGTTGACCTGGTTGATGGGACCCAGTTCCCGCATTCTATCTAGCACCGTTTTCACCAGCGGAATATATTGCCGATTAAAGCCAATCTGCAAAATGGCGCCGGTCTGCTGCTGTACTCTCGCCAGGCTTTCCAGCTGGAACCGTGTAATTCCCGCGGGCTTTTCGCAAAAGACATCTGCGCCGGCAGCCATGCAGTCCACGGAAATACGGAAGGTCTGGTCCGGCTGAACCAGCACAAAGACGCCCTCCGGCTGGCTTTCCTCCAGCATGGTGTAGTAATTGTCATAATAGGGCACACCGCCGAAATACTCCGACGCCGCCTTTGCACGGCCCGGCCGCAAATCGCAGACCGCACACACCTGAGCATCCGAAATATCCCGCAAGCTGGGCATATGGACGCTGTTGGCGATTCCGCCCGTACCGATAATTGCAATTCTTTTCATTTTTGTATCCCCCGATAGCCCTTTATAATAATTCATTTTTGTATGCTCTGTCAAAGGGCTTCCGGCTGTGCGGCGCAGTCGCGGGCCCCCTCAAAGCATCGCAAGATTGTAGTTATATTATAGCAAATTTGAACCCTCTCGTCAATTATTTTCCGGGATTTTAAATCGGCTTTAGCGCAATTTTCCTTGTCTATTAAGCGGAGTTTTTCATACGTAAAAAGCTGCTATGTATTTACAGTTTCCAGAGCATGTTCACACTAAATGGTATCACAATTAAGACAAAGAAGTATGCCTTCGGCAGACATATACGTCCTGCGGGAAACGTGCCGCACTCGGTCTTTTATAGTGGACATGACTGGAATTTCCTTTTCTCGGGGAATAACTTGAAGTTCCATATTTTTCCCCTCCAATACTTTCAATTTTCAATCTATTAGTGTTTTGCTTATCCAACTTTGGGACATTTTGTCCCAAAGAATGGGCCAAACGTAAATAAAGTGAGTTAGCATAGCTCGCGCCGCCTTGTCTGCGCTTTTGGCTCACTTGCCACGGGTGGGAAGCTTGCATTTTGAAACAGCCTTTTGATACCCCACACAATCACGACGTCGGCCACGCACACGGCAAGCCGGAGCAGAACATCCAGCAATCCTGTTTACTTTTCCATGCTGGTACATATCCAACATATAAACGGGGTCAAACCTCGCAGTTCAACATCCGGCGCTCTTCGGTGGTGGTATAGCGGACATAGCCAGTCGGATAAGTGTCCGTCCACGTCCATGCCAGATAGTCGTCAAAATAGACGCAGAGCCAAGAGCCGTCCTCCAGCTCTGTCGGATATGATTTACAGAAAGAAAAAGCCCTCATTTTGCCCTAACGGTCGGCTCTGCTGTCCGATGTCAACCGCGCGGTAGGTCTCGCCTGTCGGCTCGGTCGGTGCTTGACGGTCGCCACTGGCGACCAGCACCCCGCGCTTTAATCTGCTTAAAAATCGCCCCTCTGAGAATCTATATCTGTTGTGCAAAATATAGGCCCGTCCACCAAATTTCAATCATTAACCCTATCCCGAATTGTATACCCGGAGCATATCCATATTGCCCGCATTTGTGCAGTACTTGCTGTCTATCAGCATATCGGTTTCCGCTGGGAAGATATCGCGACCACATGATTCCGCTTAACAAACGCCGTCCGTGCAACAACGAGCGGGAACCGGCCCTTCTGCCGGGAAGGATGCGAGTCACAGAGTGGTTTTATAGTGCCGCCATTCTATCTCACTTGAGGATTTGTATCAATTCAATCCCCTCATCCTTCCCCACATTTCGGCTATACTTTTTCTCCGTGCTGTTATTCCAATGCTCATGCACCCCCAAATTCGCGACCGTATGCCCCTGGCTGTCCGTATGAACTGTGCCGGATGGAGTGCTGCTCACCATCCCGGCCTCATGCAGGTAATTCTCATTATTGGCGCTGGCAGCGGCCCAGTTATACTGGGTAACTGTAGGCTCGTTGCTCAAAAAATCCGCCCCCACACTGTCTATAGCCACCGGGTCTTGGCTGACAAACACGCTGGCGGTAAAGCCGCCGTTGAATGGAGCCTGCTGCCAAGTAGAGTTTTCCTTGGTGATAGACGCCCCCTCGCTGGGAGCGCATATCAGCGCGTCCAGCATATAGAGCACAGTCTTGCCGCCCAGGTCGGCGTTGGCCATCAAGTCTACAAGCGGGCTGTAAATGCCCATTTCGTCCCGGGTCAGCCACTGGTGGAGATTGGCACCCTCAGGCGGGCGCATCATGTTGCCGTTGATGAAGCTGCCGAAATGATTTTTCCCGCACAGTGTAATTCCATAACTGTGGCCCTTGAGATTGGCGAAGTTAATTACATACTTAGCCTCTGTCACGCAGGTGGGCAGATAATTCACCCGCCCGCTGAACTCATGTGACCAGACGATGGGCGCGCTCTCGTCAGCCACGCCGTTGTTTCTGCCGACAAAGTTTACCCCCGCCAAATCGCCCTGGGTGCACAGCTCCACCATATAGTCCGGGAACAGGCGTGACACGTCGTACACGGTAATATCACCGAGAGCCACACCGCCGTCCCTCACAAGAGAGGTGAGCAGAGCTTTCAAAAGCACCGGGTTGGTATAGCTCATGGCGGTCTGACCAGAGGTATCGTCGTCCATCACCCCTGAGCCGTTGATATTGGCCTTTATCGCTATTTTCTCCCCGGGCTTATAGCCGCCCTCGCTCTTATAGGCGAACAGCTCCTGCCAACCCTCTTTCGCGGTACTTTTGCCGCCCAAAGACGCAATGCTTTCGTCCACCATGCTCTGTATAGCTGTCTCGTCAAAGTGTGAGAGCTCCCACCAATAGCCGCTGCTATCCCAGTTTACGGATACCGGGTCATATGCCCAGACCACCCGGCCCGGCATGGCGCCAACGCCTGTGCCCATAGGCTCATGCTGGGGAAAAACGCCGTCATAGGGGAGGCTTGGTTCCGGGGATGGTGCGGGGCTTGGCGGCACATCCGGGTCATAATTTGAAAAATTCATCAGCATAGTCGCTACCTCCGCACGAGTGGCATACCCTTTCGGGTCGAACCGATTGTTTCCCTTGCCGCTGATGATACCGTTGGCCCTTGCCCAGTCCACGGCCTCAAGCGCGTATGCGCTGACCTCTGCCATATCCGCAAACTCCGCGTCTTTACCGGCAACAGGACTGCCCGCGTACCGCCAGAAAATAGTTGCGATATCCTCCCGGCGAATGTTGTCGTTTGTACCGAATTTACCGTTGCCATAGCCGGAGATGATGCCGTTTTCCTGCGCCCAGGCTGCGGCATCCGCATACCAGCTGCCGGGCTTTACATCTGTAAATGCGCTGTCTGTCCCGGGCACGGGCTTCCCCGCAAAACGGTAAAAGATGGTAGACAGTTCCGCGCGGGTCATGCTGTCGTTTGGCGCAAACCTGTTATCCCCCTTGCCGGATACAAGCCCATTTGTTTGGCAATACGTCACGGCGGGGTAAAACCAGTCGCCGGGGTTCACATCGGTAAATCCCGCAATTTCATGGTCAGATATAGGCTGACTTTCTGCCTCCTGTTTCCTCTCCGCTGTCTCTATGGCGCTGGAGAGAGTCAAATCCCGGCTATTCTCCGAGACCGATTCCCCGGCGGCAGAGCAGGCTGAGCTTGTAAGCAGTAAGGCCGCAGATAAAATAAGGAGTATAAGCCTTTTTGTCATATCATGACCTCCACATAGTATAATTTGCCCTGAACATATTTACCGCGTCAAGTTCTGCGCCCAGCTGTACTTTCGGAAATACCACAGGGCCACAGGCACCTTTATCACATCGTCCAGCATGATGATGAAATACACCGCCAGAGTGGGCAGGTGCAGCCAGAACGCCGCAGCAAACGCCATCGGCGCGACGATTCCCCAGAGCACCACGCCGTCGCAGATACACCCGAAGCGGGACTTCCCGCCCGCGCAGAAGATGCCGCCGATTGCCGCGCTGGAAACCGCCGCGGCGACCACATAGTAGCTGCAGATTACCAGCATACCGGAGAGATTCTCCTTTGCGCCGGGGGTCAGGGTAATGACGTTGAGTATCACAGGCCGCAGGCAGAGGAGCAGCAGTCCCGCGCAAAGGCCCAGCCCTCCCGCCAGCCAGAGCACCCGCTTTGCGTAGACCTTCGCCCGCTCTATCTCGTTCCTGCCCAGCTCGTTGCCCACTAAGATTGCCCCGGCTGTGCCCATGCCGGTGGCCGCGCAGGTGCTCATGTTGCGGACGATAGAGGCCACGGAGTTGGCTGCCACCGCGTCACTGCCCAGGTGCCCGATGATAGAGGCGAAGATAGTCATGCCGCCGCCCCAGAAGAAATAGTTGCCCATGATGGGCCAGGTGTAGTGGAGGAAATCCCTGCGCAGGGCACGGTCGGTTTTCATGAGGTAGCTGCGGCGAATCTTGACGCTGTCCCTTTTCACAATTTGGGCAAGCGTCCATGCGGCCTGCACCAGCATGGCAAGGACAGTCGCCAGCGCCGCGCCTTGTATTCCCATGTTCAGCCCGAAGATAAACAGGGCGTTCAACCCCACGTTCAGCAGCATGGCAGACGAGCCAATGACCGTGCTTTTTGCCGTTTTTCCGCTGTTCTTCATGATACAGAGATAGAGTTGAGAAACACCCAGCGGCAAATAGGACAGCCCTGCGATACGGAGATAGTCAGCGCCGCGCTCTACTAGGGCCTGCTCATTTGTGAAGACTCGCATCAAAAGCTGCGGGCAGATAAGCGCCGCACTCAGGAACACCGCCGTCACCGCTATGACATAGCGCATGGACAGGCCCAGGACTTTCTCGACCGTGCTCCTGTCCCCTTTGCCCCAATACTGGGCGGCGAGCATGGTCGTGCCCTGCACCAGCACCGTGATGCACAGGTTCAGCACGAAGGTCACCTGCCCCGCCAGGGACACTGCCGACAGGGCCTCCTGCTCCAAAAATCCCAGCATGATGGCGTCCGAGGCGCTGACCGCCGCCGTCATGAAGCCCTGGAACGCCAGGGGCAGCACCATCGAGAACAGCCGCCGGTTAAAGGCCCGCCGTTCGTTATTGGACGTTAAGGTAATGGTATTTTCCATCTAAATCCTCTCCTTTGGGTTTCGTTGATATAAGCATACACCCGGAGATTCAGAAAATCAAATACTTAGTTTTTATACCGCCTATGCTTGAAAAGCATAGGTGAAAGTGCTATAATAGGCCCAAAAGGAGGGAATTTATGGAGATTCGAGTTTTGCGGTACTTTCTCACTGTAGCAAGGGAGGAGACTATCTCCGGAGCGGCGCAGGCACTGCATATGACCCAGCCCACCCTGTCCCGGCAGATACGGGATTTGGAAAGGGAGCTTGGCAAGAAGCTGCTGGAGCGGGGCACCCACAAAATCACCCTGACAAGGGAGGGCAGGCTTTTAAGAAAGCGGGCCGAGGAAATTGTCGGCTTGGTGGACAAGGCCCAGGGGGAGTTTGCCAGCATGGGAAGGGATTTGGAAGGTGACGTATACATTGGCTGCGCGGAGGCCCACGCCTTCCATCTGCTTGCAAAGACCGCCGCTGACCTGGGCCGGGAGTGCCCGGGGGTCAGGTTCCACCTGTACAGCGGCAACGCCGAGGAAGTCACGGAAAGGCTGGACAAGGGTCTTTTGGACTTTGGCCTGCTGGTAGAGCCCTATGACCTATCCCGCTACGAGAGTCTGCCCCTGCCGGAAAAAGAGCGCTGGTGGGTGCTCATGCGCAAGGACAGTCCCCTTGCGGAGAAAGCGGCCATCCGCAAGGAAGACCTTCTGGATAAGCCGCTGATTTTCTCCCGCCAAGCCATGGAGGAGGGCGGGAATAACGAGTACCGCCGGTGGTTCGGGGAGGATTTTGAAGGGCTGCACGTCGCCGCCACCTTCAACCTTTTTTACAACGCCACCCTGCTGGTGGAGGCGGGGATGGGATATCTGGTGACCATAGGGCGGCGGCTGGATACGTCTGCGGAGAGTGTTTTGTGTTTTAGGCCGCTGGAGCCAAAATTAGAGTCGGGGCTTAGCTTGGTTTGGAAAAGGTATCAGGTGTTCTCGGATGCGGCAGAAGTATTTTTGGAGAGGGTACGGAGTTCTTTTCTTCAGCCCTAACCCCTGCTGGGCGTATAGTTGGGCTTTTGGCGTGGATGGTATGTCCTCCTGGTCGGGGGAGCGCCTCTGTGCTTTTCTTTGTTAAGCGGCGCAAATTTTGAGTTGTCGAACTCTTGACAATGAGTTATGCGCATGGCATTATCTATTGAGCTTTATGCGAGTTTATCTGAAAAGCAGAAAGAAAAAGCCCTTTTGGGGGGCTGAAAAAATCCAATATCATCAATAAAGCATCAAAATCTTTTGGGACGTGGGTTCTGGAAACACAAACGGCTCAACGGCGCGGAAAACTGGCTGGTGTATGCCTACTAATGCTTTTCCCACATCCACTCCAAACCGCGTGCCGAGGGTTCGAGCCCTTCTGCCCCTGCCAATGCGCCGTAGATGTTTTGGTCTACGGCGCTTGTTTTTTGGCTATATTCTGGCATATGTGTGCCTCAAAATCGGTAATATCATCACATTGGCGGTTTGAAGATAAAATTATGGTACAAAGACTTTCTGACGCATTACTAGCAAAAAAAAATCAGAGAGCACATAGCTGTGCCCTCTAGGTAAAGTTTTCACAAGGATATTGCTATACGCAAAAACAATCGCCCTGCTTATACCGATTCGTGCATAACTGCTGGGAAACAAATCTAAATGACTTGAAAAATCAAGGAGTATAACTCAAAACAATGCTGCTATTTGTAAAAAGAAAGCATATCTCATGAAAATGATTTTCGAGGCCCCACATCCTTGGAGTCGATTGGATGAAAGCCCATTCTAAATGCGGGGGATTCAGGGCGAAGTGAAAAATCATCATGCTCCAAGTCAGTAAAGCATGGATTGGCGACCCTGCTCCCGCTCTCCATATCATATTGAGCTTTCATATCCTCATGGTACAATACTCGGCCATCATCATGGTATTTGAAAAATACGGGCTCTTGATTACTGATATCATATATTAGATTATCATGTGCCGCACAGCACCTGGGCGGATATCCGTCAAAGTCGCTGCCGTAAATCGGTACGTTATCCGCTAAAATGATGTTTCTTTCAAATATCAGTCCCAGGTGCAGCTCCGGGCGGCTCAGCCGGAGCATAAACTCCTTGGAAAATGCAAAGATGTTGTTCCTGACTGTATTCATGCAGCCGTAATGCTGATGATATGAGGTTTCAGACGTCCTGTAGCAGATATTATTCTCCAGTGTGATATAACTGCTGCCCTCGTCAGTATACAGTGCCCAGCCGCCATAGAAACGCGCCTGGATGTCGTGTATCACATTGCCGCTCACTACTGTTCCGGGCTGCAGCCCTAATAAATAGATGCCGCCCATATCGGACAGCAGCCCCTGGCCGATATGATGAATATGGTTCTTTTCAATACGGTTATCCCGGGTAATGCTGTCTGCATACCCCCATACCCAGCCTACCGAGATTCCAGTATAGTAGAGGTCGGCAATCTCATTATGAGATATCTCATTTTCGTAAGCATCCATCAGCAGGATACCGCAGCCTGCCAGATACCGGCGCCCCATATGGATGATTGTGTTGTCGCAGATATGATTTCCGTGGGTATGGTGCTGGGGGGAAAAGGGGTCATTCCCGCCGGTTATCCGGACCCCTCCGGCACCGCCCTCCACGAAATGGCTGCCTATGATACGGCACTCGCTGCACCCACGCCGCATTCCCCTAAAGGCTCCCCTGGATTCGCCAGTGCCGGACTGCTGTAATCTCCGCGGGAGTACGCAAATGTAAGGTTTCTCAGCCTGACTCCCTGGACCGGGGAGTTCCCGCCTTTCACCGAAACCAGCGTTGTAAGGACCGGCGCGAACACGTTAATGTTATCCGGCTCCTGTGAGCTGTCATGCGGCACATAATAGAGCATCCCATTGGGGCGGTCCAAATACCACTGGTTCGGCTTGTGGAATTGCTCGGCCAGATTTTCAAGATAGTATTCCATGGTGGCCTTATTCCCCGGTTGAGTCGTGACAGCGAAGCGGGACTGATATTTTAACACCATTTTGCCGGTTGCGGGGTCATAGCTTTCTACTGGCGTATGCTCGTCAATCCAATAATGGGTAAAGCTCACAAGCATATTCTCCGGGCAGTAAATATCTTCCGGCAGGTCCCCCTTCTTGGGAACGAACCACTTGGAACCATCGAATAGTCCCCCGCCGTCACGCTCAACCTCCTGGGGGATTAAAAACCCGGTTTCCGGGTATCGGGTCAGGTCTGCCCGCTTCCCATCTACATACAAGTCGGTAAAGCTCCATTTTCCCTCTTTGACCTCGGGAATAAACGCGGCAAAGCACTCTGTCCCCTGGAACACTGATTTCTTGAAGCCAGATATTCTCTTGCCCCCGCTTATCGTGACAGTCTTTTCGCCAAACGGCTCTACTGTAACGGCAGAAACACACTCGTCTATACGCAGAGTATCTTCCAGGACATAAAATTCATCCATGACCTGAACAGACACCGGCTGTTTCATTCCGCCGCGGCGAAGCTCCTTTACCTTCCCCAGTGCTTGCTCAATAGATGGGAGAGGCCCATTGCCGTTACTGTCCGGCTCCATGGTAAGGCCGGAATATCTAGCATCGCCGCATTCTTGAGATACATAAAAAGTGGAAGCATTGTATGAATTATACATGATACATTTCCTTTCTATATCTACTCAACTACTAATTAGCTTATGCCATGCCACGCTTACAAATCCTCACAGGCTGGCCGCAGGCCGTCAGCCGCACCGTCACCTCTGGACCCTCATCACCCTCAAAGTCACAGGCAAAGCCCAGGTGCTGAGGCCCGTTTGTGAGGATTCCGCTCCCGGTTACCGGCACCTCCTCCAAAATATTGTAGTTGCGGTCGGTGCGCACGGCCTTCCCCTTGCGGTACATCAGGTACTGCCCGCCGGGGATGGCGCCTGAAAACTTCAGCATCCCCTTGGAATTATAGAGGGACGGAGAAAGTATTTTCCCAGCCCCCGCTACCCGCAGGCTCATCTCAAAAACCTGCTCCGCAAAGGGATTGTCTGCTGTCCAATCAGAGCCGCCGGGCTGACCCGGCTGCATCTCAAGCAGGTCGCAGACCAAGGGCTCTGATATGTGCAGCGGGTAGAGCAGCCATGAGTCTGCGTCTTCCTCCAAGTGCCACTCTGTTTTTGGGTCCCTAAGCTGCTCTCTAAGAGCCTCCGGCAGCACCCCGGACAGCCGGAGCTGCTCCCAGCGGCGCACTGCGTCCAAAATTTCATCAGCGCACCCCAGGGTGTCCAGTACCCGCTCGCTGGTTGACAAGGCATAACCCGCGTCAAATCCGGCTGACATAGACAGGGCCCATTCGACAGGGCCCATTCCACGTCCTGCAGACTGGTGGCTTCAAACTTCCGGTCCGCCAGACGTATCAAGAACCACCCCAGCATACGCGGGAACAGATTGCGCCAATGCTCCCAGCACTGGCTTACAAAGCGGTTACAGGCGTACCAGTCCTCGCCGGTATAGGCGTCCTGTAGGGCAATATCCGGGAAAACACTTTGTATGGGTAGTCGCACAGAAGGAAGGCCTCGCTGCCGGCAGCGTGCGCGGCGGGCCTTGTGCCAAAGGCTCCTCTCTGGCACCCGGTCAGCCTTCCATCCTGCGTCGTTTGATATGTTACAAGCTCCTCCTCGACCCTAACTGTCTGAAGGGATGTGGAGGTTTCAAACAGTGCTGTGCCAATAACCCGCAGCTCTGTGTCTTCCGCAGATACATCTCCCTGTGGAAAGTCCTCTGGCCGCAGAGTGAAGTGGCCCCAATCCTTGAACGGCTCGGGGTGATACAGGCGGGTGAGCCCGGCCCGCTTGGTGTATTCCAGCATCTTCTGAAGGTTCCCCGTGCCAAACTCCGCAATCAGGTATGCCCCCATGGCCTTCCGAGAGGTCTTTGCCCATTCCCCGTCAATCATTGGATGGGGAAGGCCCTCGCCCTCTTCAATAAGGCCTATCCGCTCCAGCGCCTGCTCAGCAGGACAGCAGAACAGGGCAAAGGACATCCCAGCAGCCCCGCCGTCATAATCCGGCAGCGGGGCGATACTGACACCGGCAGGGAAAAGCCCCACCCGCCGCTCAAAGGGCGCGTGCACGTTGATACACATTGTGGAGGCGTGCCAAAGGTTCCCGTAAGCGTCAGCAATCGTGCTGCCATGTCCTGCTCCGGTTATAAAGCCGGAGGGCTTTAGGCTGAAAGGGGTGTTGGGCGCAAAGGTGTATGGCCCCAGGGGGTGCTCGGCTACGTGGTAACCGTCGCCATACACAGACAGCTCTGTGCCCGGGGCGGCATACTGCAGGTAGTACCGGCCGTTGTACTTTGTGAGATATGCTCCCTCTAGGAATGAGGTTTTCCACTTGGTTTTTGCGTATGTTTCCAGTGTGTCGGGGAACACGGCGTATTTATTGTCAAAGTCCTCCCAATCGTTGTTCCGCTCCCAGCCGTGGGCAGAAATATCTTGAGCCAAGACGGGCTGGGGTTCTCCAACGGGCATCATGGTTTCCGAATCCAACTCCACGCCGTAGATAGGGGACCGGTCGCTGCTTCCCCAAAAGAGATATGCTTTTCCGTCATCGTCAAAGAAGACATCCGGGTCCCAAAATCCCAAAGGGGCGCTGACCTGCTCAAAGCGGCCTTCAATGGGGTCCTTTGTCCTCCATATCAGCGACGGATTTCCCCCCGAGGAACAGAAATAAAGATATTCTCCCTTTTGCCGCACGTCAGGGGCGTACCCATAGGGCTCAAGCTGGTTTTCGTGCCACTGCCAGTGGACAAGGTCATCTGAGTGGTAAAACCCCATGCTCATACTGGCAAACAGATAGTATCTCCCCTTGAAATACACCAGAGTGGGGTCTGCCGCCTCACGATGGGCGTTCTGTCGGTAGTGCTGGAATTTATAGCTTATATCCAGCGGGTTGCAATATTCACGCATACGCTTTCCTCCCTGTCACTGTAAAAACATGGTGTCCGGCGGTGGAGCCTCTGGTACTCCCGGCTGTACGGCTCAGCTCTCGGATGGAGTGTAGGTGCTTGATACTGCACTCGCATCGGTTTATCCACAGGCGCAGCATTCCGATTCCCTCGGGACAAACGGTCCCATCTAAGCATTGGGTGAGTCCTTTGGCCAGGCGTTGGTATGTGCCGATGCTGTGTTCTATGGATTCCGGCTTCCAGTTCCGTATCCAGCCCAGCCCCTTTGGAGCCAGCCAGCAGCCCAGGTAGCAGAAGCCGATGTTAAATAGATTATCCCTGTTATAGGTGTCCAGCTGCTCAAGAACAGACATCTGTTCAACAAAAGCATCTTCCTTTCCTATGTGGAAATCTCTGGAATACTGCCTGTAATAATCCTGCGCCGATACATAGCTGCGGGAGGTTTCCGCCGCGTAGGATATGGTCAAGCTGTTCTCAGCGTTCCGCCAGTGGTTATAGCAGACCCCGTAAATCGAGTCGGGTGAAATATCCCGGCAAACCTCCATGAGCTGCTGGATGCCGCCGCAGCTGTTCTGCTGCAAATACATATTTCCGTCAAATTCTATCCAGGAATAGAGCAGGCTCCTCTGCAGGTCCTCTTTGGAAAAATCCATATATGATATCGTATCTGCTACCGCTTTGGCGCCATGGGACGGCAGGAAGGTGTAAGTCAGCTCAGCCGGGAATATCCGGTTCATAAGCTCTTTCGCCACACGCAGCGTTTCACGGCAGGTAACATAAAGCCCCACCTGCATTTCTTTATTGGGAAAGCCTTCAAGCAGCTTCTCCCTCTGGCTCCATACCCGCCAGATTTGCTTGATGCTTCGCAGCGTGCCTTCCAGGGCATAGGTTCCCCATCCACTCCGCCTTCCGGTATAATAAGTTCGATGACATCGGTCAGTGGGTACTGCGTCAACACCCCCCGTACCATTTCAATCTCCTGCTCCACTGGCATTTTCTCCTGCATTTCCTTATCTTTTCTCTTTTCCGGACGTTTCTTTTTCATTTGACCTGATGAAATTCCACCCCAGGCTTTTCCATATGCCGAGCCCGGTTTGGAAGTACCAGACCGCATCGTTGTTTGCCAATACGTTGGTGGGTTCAGAGATGATTCCCAGGTTCATCAGGATTGTATTAATCGCGCCTTCCCGGGAAAACAGCGAAAACGCGAAGGAAAACACGATGACCCAACTGATGAAATTTGGGATGGTGGTAAGTGTCTGCACCATTTTAGTGTAGCGGTGGGCTGGTATTTCGGTTAGCATAATTGCAAATATTACAGGCAGAACTGAACTTAATATACCCAGGCCGCTCATAATCAGCGTATTCTTCAAAGCGTTGAGAATATCGTCGCTGAACATAAACAGGTATTTGAAGTTTTGCAGCCCCACAAATTGTGATTTAAAGAGCGGTATCCCGGGCTTATAGTTCACAAAGGCAAGGACCCAGCCCACAAGGGGGATGTAGCAGAAAATAATTAAAAATAGGATAAAGGGTGAAACTAGCAGCAAAAGGTATTTCTGGTCCTTGCTCCATTTCTTCTTTTTTCGGACCGATGTACTCTTTTTCATTTAACACACTTCTTTCCTAAAAAGAAACCGTATTCATAACCTGTGGTCCTGGTTTCGGACGCTGTATTCCATCCGGCGGTTGGTACATACGCCTTCTTTTTGTGATACGAAAAGCCGCCTATGTATAGATTGCTCTTCTACAACCTATTATAGACGGCTTTCTTTGGAGAGAAAAGAGAAAATGAACGCTAAAAATGGTACTTCAATAGTTTTTTGCTGTTTCTGAACGATTTCCCGAAGGAGACGCAGTACAGAAGAACGGTAATATGGGTCTTCCTGCATGGCATCAGGAAAGGCTAAGTCTAGCAATACCAGGAAAAAACTCCCCTCATTCGGTATGCCTTCTGCGGACAGAAGCTTTTGCGAACAGGACGTGCCTCCATTAAAGAAAAAATCCACCCAAAGCTGCTCCTGGCTCTCAGGGGGCTCCGCTTCACCACGAAAGTCTTCACAGCTGGAGTGGGCAGAAAGCTCATCAACGACTTCCCGCAAATAGGATTCCAGGTCATGTATATCCAAATCGTACTTGTTGTAATAGTGGGACACCGAGAGGTTAAGTGCCGCCTTTGCCGTCTGATAATCCTCCACACTTGAAAGGATTATGAACCGAACATCCTTGTCCTCCGCCCGTACAGACCTGATAAGTTCCAGGCCATTCATTTCAGGCATTTTGATGTCCGCTATGATGATTTCCGGATGATATTTATGGTAAAGCTCTAAAGCCTCCCTGCCGTTAGAGGCGGATGGGATAAGCTTCAGGTGCAGGTCCGCCCAGTTTATGGATTGTTCCAACCCAATGCGGGCGAAGACCTCGTCCTCTGCAATCATGATTTTATACATTGCCTTTCCATCCTCCTCTCTTTAAAAACGTTTTTCCGCTTATCAATCCTATAAGGTACATCTATTCCTATTATACTTATAAAAGAGAAAAAATCAAGTGCATCTCCGTATAATACAAGATGCTTCACCGTACATTCACACTGGTCATCGGTTCGATTAAAGGCTTTTGAAAACCTCTTTCTTTATTTATTCGGCATACATATAATCTTAGTGCCCCCTGAACTAACTGTCTGAAGAACGCACTTTTATCCTATACGCCCCCGGCGATACTCCATACCGCTCTCTGAACACTCTATAGAATGACTTCTCGCTTTGAAACCCCGATTCCCTTGAAACCATGGTAACGGGCATGTCTGTGCTTTTTAGCAGCTTTTCGGCTCTTCTGAGGCGCATATTTACCACGTATCTGTGAAAGGACACTCCCGTCTCCTTCTTAAACTGATGGGAGAGGTACGTTCTGTTGAAACACAGCTCTTTGGCACAGCTGTCAAGGCTGATATCCTCCAGATAGTGTGCGGACAGGTACGCTAGAGTTTCCCGCAGCATTCCTGTTTCCTCATTTGCCGTCATCATACGCTTTGGAATGCTTCGGTAAGCACAAATCGCTATATCTAAAAGCGCCGCAAGGCACATTTCCCGCCACCCGGCCTGTCTTTCCATATACTCCTGCCATATTTTGAAGGCGCAGCCCCATATTATTTCTACGTCAGCGGTGCTCCAGCTGTCGCTGAAGCCCTCTATTCTGCTGAAAGCCTCGGCCAGCTCTTCGCTATTCAGCCTCTCATCCCGCAAAAGAGTGACTGAAAAATTTATGGCAAGCCTTTTCGCGTTTCTGTTTCCGGGAAGTATGGAGTGGCTCTCCTTGGAGCTTATTATCAATATCTTTCCGGGGCTAAGGGTGACGCCGCCGTTTCTTATGCCCACAACCGTCTTGCCCTCCAGGCCCAGCAGTATCTCTACCGCCTCGTGCCAATGATACAGGAAGGCTTCTGAGCCGTCCATGACCGCCATTTCAATGGGAAATTTTTCATCGATATCTCTCGGCTGATAGTTGGATGCTCCGCACCCCAATGGGAGCTTCGGCATATAATTCACCCCGCTCAAGATACAATTAGCCTGACGGTTTGCGCCGTCAGGCTTTCTTCATTGTATTGCCTTTAGAAAACTATCTGTCTGCCCTCTTTTGCCGACTGATAGACCGCGTCCAGAATCTTTGTGACTATGAAAGCCTGCTCGGGCTTTACAACAAGCTCGCCCTTGCCTTCAATGGCGTCAAGCCACACCTTGCACTCAATATCCCCCGGCTTTACGGATTTTCCGGGGAAGAGGTCCACGCCGCCGGCAGAGGTATTTACCTCGCTCTGCACCTGCTTGTTTCCCATAATCTGGTTTAAGTACAGCTTATGGTCATTGGCCCCGCCCACGCCGGTGAGCTCAGCGCCGGCCTTGGTTCCGCAGAGATACGCGGCCGCGCAGCGCTCCTCCGTGGAGTTTATTATCCAGGTGGCGTCTATTGTAATCAGGGAGCCGTCCTTCATGGTGACAAAGGCAAAGGCCGCGTCCTCCACCTCATATGTGGCCGGGTCCCAGGCGCCCATGGGGTTGCCCTGCATATTCTTCGGCAGGGTGGGCCCCAGCTTGGCGAAGGTCACGCCGGTAACTGCCGCGGGCTCGTAGTTGTTCATGAACCATAGAGTCAAATCCAGGGAATGGGTGCCGATGTCAATAAGCGGGCCTCCCCCCTGCTTGGACTTGTCTGTGAAAACGCCCCAGGTGGGCACGCCGCGGCGGCGCAGGGCATGTGCCTGGGCATAGTAAATCTCGCCCAGGGCCCCCTCGTCGCAGAGGGTCTTCAGGGTCTGGCTGTCCGCGCGGTAGCGGTTCTGATAGCCTATTGTAAACAGCTTGCCGCTCTTTTTATAGGCGTCCATCATGCGCTGGGCGTCAAACACATTCGCGGCCATGGGCTTCTCACACAGCACATGCTTGCCCGCCTCCAGCGCCGCCACGGATATCTCACAATGGGCCACATTTGGCGTCAGTACGTAGACTATCTCCACATCGGGGTTATTGACAAGGTCGTGGTAATCGGTGTACACCTTGGCGTCAGGCTCCCCCACCTCCGAAACGGCCTTTTCGGCCCTCTCGGGGATGATGTCGCAGAGGGCTATTACCTCCACCCTGTCCTTCACATTGTTCAGCGCGGGAAAGTGCTTCTGATGGGCAATGCCCCCGCAGCCCACAATACCTATCTTGTGCTTCATAGTAATCATGCCCTTTCAAAATAATTTTATATTATAGTTAATATTTTATTTATTTGCAAGCCACTCGTCCAGCTGCTTCTGCTTTTCGTCCAGAACCTTCTGCAGACCAGCCTCATACAGCGCGTCGTTGAACTCCTGAATGGCGGCGTCCAAGTCCGGCAGGGTGCCAAAGCCCACGGTCTTCTGATACTTGTCGTACACGGTCTGAAGTGTAGCCATCTCTGTGGCCACTGACATGGAGTTGAAGGCAAATCCAAAGGCCGCGGACTCCTTCAAGGTGGCGTGCCAAGTCTCATACTGCTCCCACTGGTCCTTGGGGGCTCCTGCCCAGAGAGTGCCGTTGAACTGGTTCGGATAGGAGAAGCCCTTGTCGTTGTGGTAGCCAACTGTTGCCGCAGTGATTCCCTCGGGATAATCGGCCTGGCCGTCGTCATTCAGCACCCAGTCCGTTCCGGGCACGCCCCAGTTGATAAGGTCTGTAAACTCTCCGCTCTTATAAGTCCAGTCCAGGAACTGGGCCGCCTTCTCCGGGTCTTCGGAGGAATTGGCAATGCTCCATAGGCGGGTGTTTACGTTATAGCTGGTCTTGGGGGCGTCTATGAGCTGTATCATCTCAACGTCATAGCCGGTCTGCGACTTTTTCTCGGTCTCCACGCCGGGCTTCCAGCTCTGGAAATAGGAGAAGCAGTTGCCGCCCTTCATTTTCACGTCGCCGCCGTCTGTGTTCACGGCAATGTCCTTGGAGCTATAGCCCTTATTGTACCACTCCATTGCGGCCTCGCAGAGCCGGCGGTACATGTCGGTCTCGAACCAGTTTACAACGGTCGTGCTCTCTGGGGTCTCAAGGACGCCAAAGGAACTGGACAGGTTGTCCACAAAGCAGAAGGCGCAGGAGGCAGGCACAGCTGTGCCGTCGAAGCATATCATGTCGGGGTATTTTTCCTTTACCTTTGCGTACATCTCAGTAATCTGGTCCAGAACGCCCATATTGGGGAGCGTGTAGTCGAAATCCTCTTTCTTGAAGCCCAGCTCGTCAAAGATATCCTTGCGCACCACCATTGCGCCGGGAGTGGCCCGCTCGGCCATGGAGCCGAAGCCCGCCAGAAAATCGCCGATATAGCAGGCCTGGATGTCGTCCCCAAGAGCCGCTTTCGCGTTTTCCATTTTGTCCAGATACGGGGTGCAGTCTAAAATGTACTGGGACTCTATAAAGGTGCCGACCTCTGAGGCGCGGCTGATAAATACGTCCATCGGCTCGCCTGCCGCTAACATCATGGGTATTTGCTGATGATAGGTGCCCTGGGTCAGCGCCTGCAAGTCCACCTTCATATTCAGCTCCTTCATGGCGAGCTCATTGACAGCGTCTGAAAGGGCTCCCATATTGGGGCTTTCCTTTGCGATATAGTAGGCGAAATGCACGGTATAGGGCTCCTCGTCTGTTTTGCTCCCGGTATCGCTGCTCTGGGTCTCGGATGATTCCGCGGCGCTGCTTTCCGGCTGGGAGCTGCTTTCCTTCTTTGATTCTCCCTTGTCCGCGCAGCCCGCAAAGCAGGTGGCTAAAAGCGCGAGAGCTAGTATCAGACATAAAATTTTCTTGCTCATTTGAAAGTTCCTCCTGTTTTTCAAAAATAAAATCTGATTTTCGTCTGACCATATTTTATCCCCTCTGCCATCACCTCCTTTCTATCCGTCCTTAGAGTCTACCGAGGCTGTGCGCCTAAATTCTATGGGAGATACTCCATAGAACTTTCTGAACACCCGGTAAAAGGTCTTCTCGTTTTGAAATCCTGACTTATCGACCACCGACGCTATCGGCTCTGAGGTATACAGCAGCAGCCACTCCGCCTTTGAAAGCCGCAGCTTCAGAAGCGCCGTATGGAACGGCTCGCCAATCTCCTTCTTAAAGAGATGTGAAAAGTATGAGCGGCCAAAGTTCATGCTGTCCGCACAGCTTCCCAGGGTGATTGGCTCTAAATAGTGCTCGGACATATACCTGAGTATCTCCGCTCCCTTGTTCCCAATCTTTCTGTAGTCTGATTCGAGGCAGCCGGGAAATGCCCTAATCAGCAATGCCTGCATTTTCAGAAGCGTGGATAGTATTGCCGTCATGTATCCGCATTTCTTCTGCGTATACTCCTCATAAATTCCTAAGAAATAAGTCCTCATCTTCTCTTTCAAATCCTTTGGCCAGTCTGAGCTGTGCTTTAATTGCAGATTAAATCCAAAACGCTCTGCGGCCGACGGCAAGGGCAGTATATCTGGGTCAAAGAGCATGGAATAGTAGCTTATCGGGCGTGTTACTGAATTGAAATTGTGGTTTTCACAGCAGCCCACCACGATGATGTCGTCCTCTTGCATTTGGTATACCTTGTCCTCTGCCTGAACGGCAAAGCTGCCGTCCACACAGTATACAATTTCAACGCATGGGTGCCAATGGGTCACAAAGGGAATGACCCGGTGTGTGGCGTAGGCCATCATAAAGCTGTCTCTCTCAATGCGAAGGGGCGACTTCATTATCCCTTTACCGCGCCCAGCATAATGCCGCTTGCAAAATATTTTTGCAGGAACGGGAACACCACCAGAATTGGCAGCACGGCCACGAAGGAAATCGCCATGCGGATGGAGACCTGGGGAATTGCAAGCACGTCAGTACCCGAAGCGGAACCGGCGTTGGCGTTGAGCGCCTGGATGTCCAGTATCATCCTGTTTAGCAGGGCCTGAATGCTCAGCATCTCGGACTTATTGATGTAATAGAGGCCGTTCGTCCAATCGTTCCAGTAGTGAAGGCCGGTGAAGAGCCCTACGGTAACAATGATGGGCTTGCCAAGGGGGAGCACCATCTTCCAGTATATCTTCATGTAGCTTGCGCCGTCTATCTTGGCCGCCTCGTAGATATCCTCCGGGATTGAGCTTTTGAAATATGTGCGGGCAAGGATTATGTTGAACGCCCCCAGGAGCAGGTTTGGAAAGATGTAGGCCCAAATTGTGTTTTTGATGTGAAAGGTGTTTGTCCACATGATATACGAGGGGACAAGCCCGCCGTTGAACAGCATGGTGAAAAGCACATAGAAGTTGAAGAACCTCTTGCCCGGCAGCTCCTTGAGTGAAAGCGGGTAAGCAAGCATTGTGACAAGCACAATGCTGCCGGTGGTGCCAATCAGGGTGGCCAGGATAGTGATGCCGTATGCCCTGAAGATAGTCATATAGTTTTGCAGGATGTAGCGATAGGCGTACAGGCTGAATTTCTCCGGGAAGAAGGAGTAGCCGTTTGTGATAAGTATGTTTTCGTCTGTAATTGACGACATGAACAGGAGCACCAGCGGCAGTATCATTACCAGCGCCACCAGGATAAGTATAATGTTTATCACTATCTGATAGGCTCTGCGGCCATTGGACATAATCACAGAAAATCCCCCTTTGGTTTTAGAATATCGCGTTCTCGGAGCTTATGCGCCGGACAACAAGGTTTGAGACCATTACCAGCACAAAGCCCACTACGGACTGGATAATGCCCGCCGCCGCGCTGCGGCCTATTCCTCCGGCAGCCATCAAAGCCCGGTAAACATAGGTGTCAATAGTATTTGTCACATTATAAATCGCGCCGGAATTTTGGGGCACCTGATAGAAGAGCCCGAAGTCGGAGTAGAAAATCTTTCCGATATGAAGGATAAGGAGAGTCACGATAGAGGGAATAAGGCAGGGCAGCGTAATTCTGGTAATCTGCTGCCATTTGCTCGCTCCGTCCAGCTCGGCGGCCTCATAGAAGGCCTTGTCAATTCCCGCTATGCCGGCAATGTAGATAAGCGTTCCATAGCCCACGCCCTTCCAGCAGTTGGTTACTATCAGGATTACCGGCCACGGCCCCTCCTCAAGATACCACTGGACAGGCTCCTTGCCAAAGAGCGGGAGAAGCGAGTTGTTCAGCATACCGTTCTCATGGCTTAAAAGCGCGAAGACAATATAGCTTACAACAACAATGGAAATAAGGTACGGGAGCAGTATTGAGCTTTGATACAGCTTTTGCAGCCCCTTATTCGTCACGTCTGTGATAAAGATTGCAAGCGTGACACCTATCACCATGTTGATGATAATGAACGCCACGTTATAGAGCAGAGTGTTGCGGATTATTACAGCGGCATCGCTGGTGGAAAAGAGATACTCAAAATTCTCGAATCCGCTCCATGGACTCCTGAATATCCCGTCGTTCACGTTGTACTTTTTGAACGCTACGACAATTCCGGCCATGGGGATGTAATTGTTGATAAACAGATACGCGAGCCCCGGCAGCATCATCAGATAAAGCGGCAGAAACTGAACCCATTTTTGTACTCGACCCACTCTCTTCAAAGTGTTTCCCTCCAGTCACAGATTTTGATTTCTTGATGGATATTGCATAGCCACTCGGCTAAATTTTAGAGTATTTTAGCATATTTTCCTATGCAATGATACCTCAAACTGTCGGGAAAATATCTCAAAATGTTGGATTTTTGTTCTATAGGCGTACTATTCCCATTTTTTATCGCCGCATTTATCCCTAAATCAAACATTTTGAGAGTTTTAGACGACGTTTTGATGTGTAAATTTTTGCTATGTTTTGTTAATATGAATAAAACTCTTTATTTGAAAGGAATGGGTATATGAACAGAACACAAAAAAAGGCAGAGCCAAAGCCTAAGCTCTGGAACCGCAATTTTGTCCTGGCCATGCTGGTCTCATTTATTGTGGCAATGGCAAACGGCATGTTTAACCCTGTGCTGCCGGTCTATGCGGAGGGCTTTGGGATAGGCACCGACCTTATTGGGGCTATTGTGGCGGTGGCGACCTTTTTCTCCATGATTGCACGCGCGGTCGTGGGATGGCTGTCTGACAGCAAAAGCAAGAAAAGGCTTGTGGGCATATCGCTGATATGTATGATGGCGGCCTACATCCTTTATCTGCCGGCAAACGGTTTTTGGCTGATTGCCGCGGCGCGAATTTTGCAGGGCATTGGACACGGCGCGCTTATTACCGTTTTGAGCACTCTTGCCATAGAGTACCTGCCGCCGGAGCGCATGGGCGAGGGCATTGGCATGTACAGTCTCGCAAGCTCTCTCGCCCAGTGTGTTGCGCCTGTGCTGGGGACATATTTTGCGAAGCTGTCACAGTATAGGCTCGCCTTTATTTTGGCTCTTGTTACTATCGTGGGTGCTTTTGCGGCTTTGCATCTCATTAAAGACGCGCCGGTCTCCCTGCCTGTTAATTCGGAGAGGCCTGTTGACAGGGCTCAGGGCGGGAATCCTGTAATCAGATTTTTGAAAAAATTCATCTATAAAGACGCCCTGCTGGGAGCCATGCTTCTGCTGTTTATGGGAATACTGCACAGCGCCATTTCAAACTATCTGGCGATTTACGGCTTTAAGCAAAACCTGACGCAGATAGGGCTGTTTTTTACTGTAAACTCAGTTGTGCTTATCCTCTTCCGGCCTGTTCTGGGCAGATTTGCGGACAAAACTCACCCCAGCTTTCTCATAATCCCCGGACTGGTATTGATGGGCCTGGTATTTGTAATGCTGGGAAACCTCACGTCTCCTTGGCAGATATATATTGGCGGCGCGCTTTACGGCATAGGCTTTGGCGCTGTCATGTCAATGAGTCAGATGATATCCGTAAAATCTGCGCCGCCGGAAAAGAGGGGCGTGGCAAACGGAACCTATTACGTTTTGGGGGATATAGGGCTTTCCCTCGGGGCCTATGTTTCCGGGCTTTTGGCAAAGGAGACCGGCTATGGCGGCATGTATCTGGCAATGGCAGGAGTTACAGCCCTTACTATCGTTTTTTATCTTGTGTTCTCAAAAAAGCAGGGAATTTCATTCCCGCAGAACCCAACAAAATGAGAGCTTTATCCATCCGTATGGGATTGTCAATTATTTCAGGCGTGATATAATTTTCATATAGAGCCCGTAACAAACGAAGGAGGTTTTTACTGAAATGATTAAAGTAGGGTTAATTCTGTATTCTGTCCGCGAGGAGATGGCAAAAGACCCCATTGCCACTGTAGAAAAGGTCGGGGAGCTGGGCTACAAAAACATTGAGGTATGCAACCATAACGCAATCAAGGACTCCGGGTGCGGCTTCAATGTTCCAGCTGAAACGCTGAAATCCACCTTTGACAAGTTTGGCTCCAAGGTTGTGAGCGCCCATATCTTCCCCATGGAAAAGGCCAATCTGCCGGAGGTCATCGCGTATAACCAGGTGCTGGGCAACCACAATATCGTATGTCCCAATGGGCGGTTCACTACATACGACGACCTGATGTATCAGTGCGAGCGCTTTAATAAGACCGGCAAGATATGCAAAGAGGCCGGCATGACCTATCTGTATCACAACCACTATCATGAGTTCTATACCATCAACGGCAAAACCGTAATGGACCTTATGATGGAGAATACCGACCCGGACTACCTCTCTCTGGAACTGGACACCTTCTGGGTAATGCGCGCCGGACTTAATCCTGTGGAGCAGCTCAAGCATTTTGGCAGGCGCGTTAAGCTGCTGCACCAGAAGGATTTCGCCTGGGACAGCATGGAGCCTCTCAACATGCGCGGCCTTACCCCCGAGGAGTGCGCCATGCCCGCAGAGGGCGCCGGCACCGACGGCAACAGCTTCTACGCAAGAACCGGCGGCCATGCCGAGCCTGACGAGGCCGCAAAAAAAGCCCGTCGCATCCGCAGCACCGCATTTACGGAAATTGGCATGGGCATTATGCACATTCAGGATATTATTGACGCCGCAAACACGTATACCGACGCCGAGTATATAATTCTCGAGCAGGACGCCACCAGGCTGGAAAGTCAGCTGGTGAGCATTGAGAAGAGCATGGAGGCGTTCAAAAAGTACACGGGAATAAGCTGGGATAACTAAAAAAACACGTATTCTTAGCCGAATCATCCAAGCTGAAGGGCTTCTCCCCTTTTGGGGCGGCAGCCCTTTAGTATTCATCTCAGGAGGAAAAAGTATGGAAAAAATATTGAATATTGGAATCGTCGGATGCGGAGGAATGGGAAGCGGGCACGCGATTGCCCTTCAAAGCGGCACCGGCAACGCCCTCTGGAAGGTAAAAACGGACGACGTCCCTAAATTCCCGGGAACACTTACTACGGATATTTCAAAATATCTGCGGCTGAAAGGCATTTTCGATATAAAGCCCGAGCGCAGGCAGTGGGCAGAGGAGCGTAAAATTCCTGTCTATGAGAGCTATGACGCCATGCTGGCCGACCCGGATATAGACGCTGTTTTGATTGCCACCCCGAACCATCTTCACAAGGAGCAGTCTATCGCGGCAATGCGCGCCGGAAAGCATGTTCTCTGTGAAAAGCCTGTTATGATAACCAGCGAAGACCTGGTGGAGGCCATGCAGGTATCCAGGGAGACAGGCAGGGTGTTCTATCCCCGGCAGAACAGAGAATGGGACGAGGATTATCTTATTATCAAAAAGATATACGACGATAAGCTTCTGGGAAACGTATTTAACATCAAGAGCCGCCTTACAGGCTCCCGGGGCATCCCCGGCGATTGGCGGGGGATAAAGGAATGCGGCGGCGGAATGATGCTGGACTGGGGAGTGCATCTGATTGACCGCATTTTGCAGATGGTCCCGGAAAAGGTCATAAAGCTGTTTTGCAGCTGCACCTATATTACTAACAAAGAATGTGAGGACGGTTTCCAGCTGCACATGACATTCGAGAGCGGACTCACGGTTGATATTGAGGTTGGCACCTGCCACTTTGTAAGCGAGCCAATGTGGTGTATTTACGGCGGCCAGGGCTCCGCGGTAATACATAATTTTCAGCTGGACGGCAAAATTATCCGCCTGACCTCCTGGGAGGACAAGGACGCCGAGCCCATTGCCGCCGGAGCCGGGCTGACAAAGACTATGGCCCCGCGCTCTGTGGGCGAGTCTGTGGAGGAGCGGCCTCTCCCCCGCTTTGACTTTGACAGGAATACTCTCTATAGGAATTTTGCGGAGGTATGTATTGGTACCGCGGAACAGATTGTGACTCAGGAGCACGCGCTGCGTGTTTTGCGATTGATGGAGGCTTGTTTTCGGTCGAGTGAGAGTGGTGAGGCTGTTTTGTTTGAAGGGTAATTGCAAAAAAAGTGGAAGACCACTTTGGGGCGGCCTTCCGTCTGCAAAAAGTATTCAGGTGTAATTGCCTATTTCAGAATTTACCTGCTCCTCTTTGGGGATGCTTTTTGAAAATGTCTGCACTGCCATTTGTTACTCCTTAAAGTCTGGCTTACCGCAGCCAAAAATTTGGACTATAACCCCTATTGTGATTTTGCACTAAGAAGCCCGAAATTTCTTGAAACGACCGGAGTTGCCGGGCGTTGGGAACCGAGTTGGGGACGCGGCGCGACCCCAACTCTTTCTACTGCTTGAAAATCGGACATCCAGGAATTTTTGAGGGTTGTGCAAAGTGACAACTCCATCACAACTATATTCGTCCTATACCAGCAGCTTCCGCTTCTTCCACACCCCCGAGAGGAAATACACCATCGCCGGGATAGCCGTGACATAAGTCGCCAAAGTATACCCCAGCAGCACCCCAAACAGCCCCATGCCCAGCACCCGCTCAAAGAGCAGGCACAGGCCGATGCGGGCCACCACGCCGTCCATCAGGCCGATGATAAGGCTCAGCCGAGCGTTGCCGATGCCCTGGATGAATGGGTTAAACGCCTGCATGATGGGGAAGGCGGGCATACCAATCAGGATGGTGGTCATCAGCAGGCCGGAGAGCTCCAGCACTGACTCGTCCTGGGTGAAGATGGCGAACACGCCCCGGGGCCACAGGGCAAAGCAGACAAATCCTATCAGCGTGACCGACATATTTACCCCAAAGGCGTACCAAACTGTGCGCTTGGAGCGCTTGACCTCTCCCGCCGCCATATTCTGTCCCACCATCGTGGAAACAGCCATACTCACGGAGTTTGTCATGGTGTGGGGTATCATCTCAACCCTGCGCCCTACGCCGAAGGCCGCCGAGGCTGCCAATCCGTAGACGTTCACAAAGCCGTTTATAAACAGCATGGAGATTGAGATAGCGCTGTGCTGCAAGGCAGCGGGCAGGCCAAGACGAAGGAGTATCGTAAGGATATTCTTGTGAATACGAAAGCTGCCGAGCTTGAAGTCGAAGCCGAAGGCCTCCCGCTCCTTATAAAGATATGCGATAGAAATCAGGAATGATATTGCCTGAGCGATAATCGTTGCCCAGGCCGCGCCCGCCGCCTGCAGTCCCATGGGGCCAACAAACAGGATGTCCAGCACCACGTTCACCAGAGAGGCAATGCCGATAAAGACCAGGGGCCGCTTGCCGTCTCCCATGCCCCGCAAAATGGCGGAGATGGAGTTGTAGCCGTATGTAAACACGATGCCGCCGCTGCACACCAGCATGTAGTCCGCCGCCTGGGGGAAGGACTCCTCCGGCACCTGCAAAAGCCGCAGCATGGGGCCGTAAAGGGAGAGCCCTACCACGGTCATGAGCGCTGCCATAAGCAGCAGCGTGGAGAACAGCGTGCCGATAGTCCTCTGCCGCCCCGCCGAGTCCCCGGCGCCAACCTGCTGGGAGATAAGCACCTGCCCCGCCGAGGCAAAGCCCGTTGCGATAGTCGTCATTAGCATGATGACCTGGGAGGACACCGTGACCGCCGAGAGGCCGGTGCTGCCCACATACTGCCCTACCACTATCATGTCAATCATGGAGTACAGCATTTGCAATAGATTGGACAGCATAAACGGCAGCGCAAGCCGCACCAGGTTGGAGAATACGCTGCCTTGTGTCAGGTCGGTGACCATGCTTTTTTCATTTGTACTTGCCATACTATCTCTCCTTAATTCCTTTTCTGATAATTTCAACGACCCCGGCGATAGTGTATTTGTCCAGAGCCAACTCAACCGCTTCTTGTGCCGCGTCCAGCGGCTCCCGGATTGCGCCCAGGATATTCCCGCCCACAGGGCAGTCCGGGTTGGGCCGCTGGTGGGTGCTGAACAGGTGGGAGCTCTCCTTCGTCTTCACCGCCGAGTACACCTCTTTTAGCGTGATTTCCTCCGGCGGCCTCGCAAGCTCCGTACCCGCCGCGCCGTTGCGGATGCGCAGCAAACCCGCTTTTTTCAGCTGACCGTTGAGCCTGCGGATGACCACGGGGTTGGTGTTGGCGCTCTCAGCGATGCGCTCAGAGGAGCACTGGCCCGGGTAGATGGCAGCAAAAGCTAGGATGTGAATCGCTACTGGGAATCTGGTGTTGGCGCTCATAGTATCTCCCCCTTTTGTAACTATTATAGTTACACTTTGAAGGAATGTCAAGAAAAAGATTTCTGAATATCCAATGTTTGCGCGAGGGCCACGTTTTCCGTGGCCCTCATAATGGATATTCTCCCATTTCCTCACTCTCGCCCTTAGTATTATTCCAAAAGTGCTCAAAAGCAATGCACGCTCCGAACCTCTCCCTCCATCTCGCTTTACCACCCCCACACGCTAATGCTCACACCCAACATCAAATTTGACAAACCTCCCTCGCAGGGGTATAATGGCTGTATACAATCTTGACCAAAAAGGAGCCCATATGCCCATCAACAAAGCCATGCTGGCGGCGCTGAATCTGCTGTCATATCCGGACCTGAACATAGAAAAGATATACCCGGTAGAGCGGAAGCTGCAAAAGCTGACGGCCCGCCGGGCCAGAAAGCCCTGGCTCTACCGGATATGGGAGCACAGTATTCCTTCTGGGGAATATCAGGTCCCCATGCGTATCTTTACACCCAAGCAGCAAAAGAAGCCCTGCGTCCTGCTGTTTTTTCACGGGGGCGGCTGGGTAACCGGCTCTATCGACTCCTATGACGGGATATGCGGGGATATGGCCTCCCAGACCGGCTGTGTCGTTGCCTCTGTGGACTACCGGCTGGCCCCAGAGCACCCCTTCCCGGCAGCGGCGGAGGACTGCTATGCAGCTGCCCGGGAGGTCTTTCTGCACAGCGGCCTGCTGAGCGTCCTTCCCGAAAATGTTGTGCTTATAGGGGACAGCGCCGGGGGAAACCTGGCCGCCGCGGTCTCCCTTATGGCCCGGGACAGGGGAGAATTTCTGCCCCGGAGGCAAATTCTTATTTATCCTGCTGTGGGCAGCGACCATTCGGAGAGCTCGCCCTACCCCTCTGTGCGGGAAAACGGAACAGGGTACCTGCTTACCTCTAAGCGGGTGCAGGAGTATTTTGCTCTATATGACGCCGACGGGTCTGACAGGGAGAACCCCTACCTTGCGCCGCTGACAGCGGAGTCCTTTGAGTCACAGCCGGACACCCTGCTTATCACCGCCCAGTTCTGCCCTCTGCGGGACGAGGGCGAGGCCTATGGGGAAAAGCTGCGTGAGGCGGGAAGCTATGTGGAGATACACCGCATTCCTGACGCTCTGCACGGCTACTTCTCTCTGCCCGTGTGGTTCAAGCATGTGAAAGAGACCTATGCCATCATAAATTCCTTCCTGGAGGATGGTTATGAGCGATAAGAACTATCTGCCCTGGTGGCGGCTGGACAACGCCGCCAAGATTTTCCCCTCCACCAGCTCCGCCCATGATTCCAAGGTGTTCCGTTTCTTCTGCGAGCTGAAGGAGGATGTGGACCCCGCCGCTTTGCAGGCCGCTCTTGACAAAACCATGGAGATGTTCCCCATCTACCGCTGTGTGCTCCGGCGGGGCTGGTTCTGGTACTATCTGGAGGAGAGCCCTCTGCCCGCCCTGACCCGCCCGGATGAGTTGCCCCCGTGCTTTCCCATCTACCCCTCTCCCCAGCGCAGCCTGCTTTTCCGTGTGCTCCACTACCGACGGCGCATCAGTTTGGAGATATACCATGTCCTCTCCGACGGGGCCGGGGCGCTGGACTTTCTGCGGGTCCTTGTGTATGAATACCTCTGCATCCGGCACCCGGAGGATGAGCTCTCTGTAAACCGCGTGCCTGTTTTGGGCATATCAGACTGGCAGAAGGAGACCGACAGTTTCCAGAAATACTATGAGAAGCCTGCCCGCCGCCTGGCCTCCTCCCCTCCCGCCTACCAGATACCCGGAAACCGCCTGCCAAAGAACCAGCTGAGCATCCTGGAGGGAAGTATCCCTGTAAAGGAGCTGCTGGCCTGCGCCCGCGCCCGCGGCGTTACCATAACGGAACTGCTGACCGCCGTGCTCCTTTGTTCCATCTATGAGGGCATGTCTGTCCGCAGCCGCAAAAGGCCGGTGGTGGTCACGGTCCCCGTAAATCTAAGAAATTATTTCCCCTCCTTTTCTTCGCGGAATTTCTTCGCTATTATTCATGTAAGCTATGATTTCAGCAGAAGCGACGCCAGTCTGGAGGCTGTCCTCGCAGAAGTAAAGCGTGAGTTCCAGGAGAGGCTTGCCGTGGATAAGCTCAAGGCCCATGTGGACAGCCTCTGCGCCCTGGAACACAATCTGCCCATACGGATTGTGCCCCTGCCTGTGAAGGACCTGGTGCTCCGGGCCGCCAACCGCATCGCCGCCCAGGCCGCCACGGTCTCCTTCTCCAATGTTGGAAAGCTTACCATGCCGGAGGGTTTCGAGAAGTATATCCGGCAGTTTGGCGTGCTCACCTGCGCCGGGTGCCTGCAGGCCTGCTCCGTGTCCTTTGGGGACGATTTCGTCATCACCTTCGCCAGCCCCTACCGCTCCCGGGAGACAGAGCGGGTCTTCTTTCAAGAGCTCTCCCGGCTGGGGCTGGCGGTGACGCTGACTACAAACATGAATGAGGAGGATGATGAAAATGCTGTTCTGTGAGCAATGCGGTGTGCACGTGAGGGGGTCGCTCCAGCGCTGCCCTCTCTGCCAGAGCCCCCTGTCCGGGCAGAAGGAGGAGAACGCCTACCCTGCCCTCCCCCCTGCTAAAAAGCCCCTGCGGCTGATACTCAGGCTGGCCGCTCTCGCCACGGTTGTCGTAGCCGTCACCTGCTGCGCCATAAACTTCAGCCTGCCTAAGACCGGCTGGTGGAGCGTTTTTGTCCTTGCGGGCCTTGCCAGCACCTGGCTGGTGCTGGGCGTGACAGTCCGGAAACGGGGCAGCCCCATGAAGGCCATCGTCTGGCAGCTTGTGACCATATCCGCCGTCACCTTCGCCTGGGACCTCTGCACCGGGTTTGCAGGGTGGTCCCTTGATTTTGTCCTGCCCATCTTTATCCCCTGCGCCCAGCTTGCCGCTGTCATTGTGGCCTTGGCCCTGTCCATGCGCCCGGCGGAATATTTATTCTGTCTGAGCGTCTGTATACTCTCGGGGCTCATTCCCCTGGTACTGCTGCTGTGCGGGGTGGTTGGGGTGATATACCCCTCGGTGATATGCGTGGGGATAAGCTTGGTGGCGCTGGCGGGGGTGCTGCTGTTTAAGGGGAAGGAGCTGCGGGACGATGCGGTTCGGAGGATGCATTTATGAGGCGGCAGCATGAAATTGGACTTTTCTATCTTGGGTAACGCTTCCTTGAGGTCATAGGCTGTGACGTCACCTGCCATCTTGTCACCAATAATGAAGACCCAAAAATAAAAATATTTTTTCACACATCAACAATTCCCCCTTTCCGATTGTGTAGTATACAGAAAGGCAAAAGGAGGTAATCCCCATGGCAAGCGTATTTCCCCGGGAGGAATTGGCCGCCTTCTATGAGCGGCATTTCGGGATGGTCTATCAGATTTGTCTGTTGATGATGAAGAATACGCCTGACGCGGAGGATGCCGCTCAGAATGTCTTTCGTAAGGCGATGGAGCAGACCCAGCCGTTCCGTGATCCGGAGCACGAGAAGGCATGGCTCATCGTCACTGCCCGGAACGAGTGCCGAAACCAGCTCAAGCACTGGTGGCGCAGCCGGAGGACTGACAGCGAGGCGCTGGACTCCCTCACCTGGGAACAGCCGGAGGACCGGCAGGTGTGGGACCAGGTAGCGGCGCTCTCGAAGCCCCATCGGCTGGTGCTCTACCTGCATTACTACCAGGGCTACACCACCGGGGAGATTGCCGGGATTTTAGGGGAAAACTCCTCTACCGTGCGTTCCAGGCTGGTACAGGCGCGAAAGAAACTGAAATTGAAACTGGAGGAAGACGGTTATGAAGCCACATGAGCTGAACAGGATGTTCAATGCGCTGACCCCCGGCCCAGAGAGGGAGAAAGCGCTTCTGGAAGAACTCCTCCAGAACGACAGAAGGAGGGAAAGACCTGTGAAAAATTGGAAAAGGATTGCTGTATGTGTGGCAGCGGCCGCACTGTTGATGGCATGTACTGTAGGCGCGGCGGCGGTTGCGGCGTTATTCAAAACGGAGAAAATGGGAGTTAAGGAAGAGACAGCCGGATTATTCCGGGTGACCGGCGACGGGATTACCTATTTCCCCGTGGACAGTCTGGCTGATGGTATCAAAGCTCTGGAGGGTCAGGGTGAAGAGGGCAACCCCGTTCAAAACCACACATACTTTGATTCATGGGAAGATGTAGAGGAATTTGTGGGGCTGGACCTGATGAACAACCCGGTGCTTGACGCCTACGCTGCCGAGATTCCTTACTCGGAGCTTGACGTTCAGTTCTTTGACAGCCGGTTTGCGCTTATGACTGACAGGGATTTGCGGAATATCTCTGTCCATGGCGGTTATCAGACCGGTGATGTCAGCGTTAGCTTGGGCTATCATATTTTTACCGACCGCAGCTTAGAATTAGAAGAGAACGTGCGTGGCACGTACCTTTGGTATGATGTGAGTAAAGAAGCAGCAGAAGAAGGTGCAGAAGTGGAGGAGGAACCCTACTCTGCCCCCAACGGACTTGAGACAGTGATAGTGAAGGAGAGCTTTCCAAATAATAGCGACAGGGACAGCTACTGCGTCGCAACGGTTTCCCTGAATGGTATACGTACAACTATAGTTACAAGCTCCCCCAACGGTGTTGACGACGCGAGAAAGGTTATGATTAAAGTTATCAACGGTTTCACTCCGTGAGAATTGTGTTGTGATTGTCAGCTTAGCTTCAAAAGGCGTGCCGCAGACGTAAAATCTGCGGCACGCTTTTTTGATGAAACTCTGGAAACCGTTGCTTTTATTTTCGCAAATTGTTATAATTTTGGTATATGCTTTTGCAAAGTGAATTATCCGCCGCACAGGAGCAAGGAGGAAAGCGCGCATGAAAAAAATCCTAATCATTGAAGATAACGAAGCTATCCGCACAGGCCTGTGCAGGTCGCTCTCTTCGGATGCCTTGGACACAGTAGGTGCAGAAGATTTAACATCTGCTAAACGGCACATACAGGCAGAACATTTTGATTTAATTCTCCTGGACTGCAACCTCCCCGACGGAAACGGCATTGACTTCTGCCGGGAGCTCATGAGCAAAATGACGGTCCCGGTAATTTTCCTGACCGTGCGTGACTCTGAAATCGACGAGGTGGCGGCCTTCCGCGCCGGGGCCTGCGACTACGTGAAAAAGCCCTTTTCCCTGATGGTCCTTAGGGTGCGCATTGCCGCATTGCTGGAACGGGGGGAAAAGCGGAGCGATTTTTATATGGACCGGCGGTATAGGTTCGATTTTGCCGCGCTGGACTTTTCCGCGGACGGTGAAAAGGTCTCCCTGGGGGCCACGGAAATCCGGCTGCTGGCGGTGCTGGTGAAAAATGCCGGCCATGTGCTCTCCCGGGCGGCGCTGACTGACGCTCTCTGGGAGGGCGGCGAGGAGCTGAACGAAAACGCGCTGTCCGTCGCCGTAAGCCGGCTGCGGGGACATCTGGGAGAGAAAAGCATAAGCACCATATATGGGCTTGGATATGTGTGGGTAGGTGACAGGTAATGACATTGCTTTTTATTGTAGCCTGGCTGGTTCTGACCGGCGGGTTCTGCATTGTGAACAGCATGTATGTGGGCAGCAGCTTACCGGCCATATGCTATGGGCTGCTTACGGGCTGTATCACGGTGGGCTTTGCGCTGTATGAGAAAAAGCGAAGGCAGAGGCTGCTGAGCGACGTGCGGAAGGTCCTTGAGGGCAGGGACCTTTTTGCCGTTGAGGAGAGCGAGATTGCCCCCCTGGCCCGGCAGCTCAGGCTCAAACGCGGCGAGGAGGAGGCGAGGGACCGGCGCGTTACGGAGAGCTACCGAAGCCTGGCCGCCCTGGTCTCCGACATTGCCCACCAGTGCAAGACGCCCCTGACTGCCGCGAAGATGTACGCCGAGCTGCTGCCGGCCTCCCCAGAGTCGGCGGCCATCGCCCAGCAGACAGATAAGCTGGCCTTTCTCCTGGACGCGCTGGTGAAACTCTCACGCTGTGAGGGCGGGCTCATTGAGGAAAACGTCCACCCGGCTGAGAATTTCATAGAGACTTTAGCGGCCCAGGCCCTGTCAGCCGTTGTGCCCGGGGCGGGGATGAAGAGCATTTCCCTTTCCGCTGATATTCCCGAAGGGCTGACGGCCCTCTTTGACCCTCGCTGGACTGCAGAGGCCCTGGGGACTATCCTTGATAACGCCGTCAAATATGCCCCGGAGGGCTCTGAAATCAGGGTTGCGGCCCAGCGGTATGACAGGTATATACGGCTGGATATACTGGATGAGGGCCCCGGCATACCCGAGGAGGAGCTGCCGGAGATATGGAAGCGCTTCTACCGCGGTAAGACTGTCCGAGACGCCTCAGGCGTTGGTATCGGCCTGACCCTATGCCGCATGATAGTCCAGGCCCAGGGCGGGCGGGTGTTATGTGAGAACCGGGAGGGCGGCGGGTGCCGGTTCAGTATTTTTCTGCCGGCTGAATAAAATTTTGAGATTCTTTCAAAACTGAAAGATTTCGTTACCGTCTCGAAAGATTCGTTTGATATAATAAGCAAAAACCAAGAAAGGATATAAAACTATGCTCATACAAGCGAATCAGTTGACAAAGATTTACGGCAGCGGGGACAACGCCCTGCGGGCCCTGGATGGGGTGAGCCTGTCCATAGAGCGGGGCGCGTTCGTCTCCGTGGTAGGCTCCAGCGGCAGCGGCAAGAGCACCCTTTTGCACCTGCTTGGCGGCATTGACCGGCCTACCGAAGGGACGGTAACTATCGACGGCACGGACCTCTACTCCCTCTCCCCCGACCCTCTCACGGTCTTTCGCAGGCGCTATATCGGCTTTGTGTTCCAGAGCTATAACCTTATCCCCGGGCTGAACGTCTGGGAGAACGTGGTGCTGCCCCTGGGGCTGGACAAGCTGAAAGCCGACCCGGAGGAAATAAAGGGGCTGCTCTCCACTTTGGGCATTTACGAGAAGCGCTACGCCCTGCCCTCCCAGCTCTCCGGGGGCCAGCAGCAGCGGGTGGCTATCGCCCGGGCGCTGGCTGCAAAGCCCCATATCGTCCTGGCCGACGAGCCCACCGGCAACCTGGACAGCAAGACGGGCTTGGAGGTCATGCTCCTTTTAGAGAAGCTGAACCGGGAGCTCTCCCAGACGATTTTGATGATTACACATAACGAGGAACTAGCGCAAATGACCTCCAGGCGCATACGCATCGAGGACGGGCGTATTATTTCTGATAGCGGGGAGGGCTCAAAATGATTTTTCGGCTTGCGCGCTTGCAGATAAGGGCCCACCGGCTGCGCACCGGGTTCGTTGCCGTGGCGGTGGTGCTTACGACGGTGCTTTATATGACGGTCACCAGCTTCGCCTGGTGTACGCTGGATTCCATACAGCTCTCAAATATGCTGGCCGTGGGTGCGGATTTTCACAGCTTAATCGTGGATATGGGCTATTCCATCTCCGGGGAGGAACTGCTCCGGGAGATACAAAACGCCCCGGAGGTCTCGGAGACGTTCCTGATCTACTCGGGTCCCGCTATTCTGGACGGCGACGGCGTGACCGTGGGCTTCAGCGAAAATGATCAGATTCTTCCTCATTTGTTTATGAAAGTTACAGAAGGTAAATTTCCTGAGACTCCGGACGAGATTCTCCTCGACCGGGAGCTGTTCCCAGAGTTCTCCGTCGGCGATCCCGTGGCGTTTTCTTTCGGTATAGACCCGGTGGAAAAGACCTTCACCGTCTCGGGATTCTATCAATGCGCCTCGGACGTGCCTGTAGAAGCCATGGGGATGTATGGGGACGCGCTTGTGGAGGAGCTGGGCCTCACCGCCCAGGTGGAGATACTGTTCCACAGCAGCTTCGGCGTCCGGCAGCGGCTGGAAGCGGTGACGGAGCGGCTCTCCCAGTGGGAGCTCCCCGGGGAAAAGCGGCGGGCCGCGGTGAACTATTCGTATAATATTGCCGACCTGGAGGGCTTCTTTCAGCCGAGCACCATCCTGCTGATACTTTTGGTTATCGCGGTGCTGTTTTTTGCGGCGTTCCTGCTCATATACAACGTCTATTCCATCGCCCTGACCCAGGATATGCGCGCCTTCGGGCTATTGAAGGTCATCGGCATGACACATCGGCAGATGAAAAAGCTGACCCTTATGCAGACCGGGCTCATCGCCTGCGGGGTGCTGCCAGTGGGGCTTCTGCTGGGATATTTCATTGGGTTCCGGCTGCTCTCCCCTATCTTTATGAGCATGAGCGGGGAGGTGCTGCCCAACCGGTTCAGCCCGATTATTGCCGTGCTCAGCGGGGGGCTTACTCTGTTCACGCTGTTCTTCTCGGCCCTGCGGCCCCTGGCACGTATCAAGAAAATGACGCCTATACAGTCGGTCTCGGCTGAACCGGAGAGCAAAGCTCCCAAAAAGGAAAAGCGGCGGGAGGCTCCTGCCTCCCCCAGGAGCCTTGCTATGGCGGGGCTGCGCCGAAGCCGGGGGCGGATGCTGGTGACTTCCCTTTCGGCGATGGTGTCCGTGCTGCTGTTTGTGATGGTGGGCGGGATAACGGACATCATGGTGGGCGGCGAGAGGTTCGGGATGTTCGACGTGGAGCTTGGGCTGTGGGATGGGGACCGCAACGGCCTTATCCCCGATGAGCTGACAAAAATTTCAAAATTCGCGGCGGTGGAGCCTGATATAATTGAGAAGCTTTCCGCCTCTGACAATTTGGAGAAAATGCAGTTTCTGCGCTTTGGACAGGTAGATGCGGATATTTCCCCCAGCCTGGAAGAGAGTCTTCGCGCGTTTCTGGCGCAAGAAACAGAATATGAGTGGGCGCGGAAGGAGTATCAGGGTATTCTTGACAGCGGCAGAATAAAAGCCGCCATCCTCTCCATCCCCGACGAGCTATGCCGGGATATTGTTGTGTACCAGGATGATAGGCCCAAGCCGCTTTACTATGACGGAGAGGAACTGTATGACGGCCGGCACGTGCTGTGCGTTTCCACGAAAGTCGAGCCGCAGATTTTCCCGGTTTTTAAGTTTTCCCCCGGGGAGGTGCTCTCCTCAAACAGCTTAAAAAGAGAATATGAGGTCGCCTCCCCGGAGCTGCCTTATGGCCTCTGGACAGCGCTGGCAAAGATATGCTCAAGTCCTATGGCAAACCATTTCGGCGTGGAAGAAGTGCTCTTCCTGATGCCTGAAAGCGTCTTTGAAAAGGAGTTCCCGGACGCCCCGGCGTTCAAGGTGCTTATGAACGCGAAAGAGGGCATGGAAGATGCGCTTCTTAAAGAGACGCAAACCCTAATTGAGGGGCGCGGCGTGGGCTCCGGGGACACCAGGTTCGAGTATCTTGTGGGAGGCAGGCTCACCGACATGATAGAATTGCAGGAAAGGCTCGGGGCCATCCAGCTTACCGGGTACAGCCTTTGCGGGATAATCTTCCTTATCGGGCTGATGAACATGGTGAACAGCGCCCTCACCTCCACGGTGCTGCGGCGGCGGGAGTTCGCCATGCTTGAGACCGTGGGCATGACCCGCGGGCAGCTTCGGAGGATGATGGTGTACGAGAACAGCGTGGGCGGGGTGTTCGGACTTGCGGCGTTTGTAGTTGGGTCAGCTTTATCCAACGCGCTGCTGGCGCGGGTATTTGACGTGAAAGTTTCCGCGATATCTCTGCCTGCGGTGGGGGTGCTGGTATTGCTGTTCGCCGCCGGGTGGCTTGCGGGGGAGGTTTCATTTAGGATGGTGACCAGAACCACATTGACCGAGAGGGTTAAGGGGGAGGAATAGTGAGATTGGATTGTCCTTAGATGGGGTGCATGGAGCCACTCTGCTTTCACCAGATTTGCGGGCTAAAGTGGTTTTCATTCTATGATATGAATATGACAGACTGTGTATTGGTGCACCACACCAGAAAAAGTGGGACGCGGTAAGCGCCCCACTTTTTTAGCGTGTGTATTCAAATTGCAAAGTCATTATGCTCTGAACGCAAAGTACATTCCCGCGCTGCCATAGCTGCAATAGTGTTCTTTTGCCGACATAATCTCCTCTTTGCTGATTTCCCCCGAGAGAATCTTCTGGCAGAGGGTGCGCATGTCATCCACCACTCTGGGGCGTATCGGATTAAAGTATGCGGATTTTCCACCGTTGAAGTCCTGCTGGCGGCGCATATCACAGCCATTTTCCTGAAGGGCGTGGCCTCCCAGCCAGGCGTAATCCTTGAGCCTTGGCAGGTGCTTTGCAAAGCGCTCCAGGTTGTCCCGGTAGGTTTCGATATATGGAAGTATCTGGTCCTCCGGGCAAATCATCAGGGCAATATATCCGGAACCGATGGCGTCTCCGGTACACAGCAGCTTGTGGAAATCGTCCGCGAATACCACGGAGTCCGGAGTGTGCCCCCCTAGCTCCAAGGTCTCGATAACGACCCCGCCGCCCAGGTCAATCTTGCTCCCCTCCTCAATGGGGGCCAGCTCAGGCCATTTGCTCCCCTGGCTGAACGCCGCCGGGAATTTCTCCGGGTGCTCCCGAAGGCGGGCAACGTCGTTTTTATGCAGATAAATTTTGGAAAAACGCTCCGCTTTATACATGTGGTCCCCATGGGGATGGGTGACCGCCACCTCCACGGGCAGGCGGGTCAGCCGTCGGACAAGCCCGGGCAGGTCCCCCTGCCCCATGCCGGTATCTATGAGCAGCGCCTTTTCTCCTCCCTCAATCAGGTAGCAGGTGGAGGTGAAAAAGTCGTCGATACGCCACACGCCCGGCTGAAGGCTGTACACCTGAAACTGCCGCTTACGGTCCTGCTCCGCCAGCCATTTCACGGTTTCCCCGCCGGCAAAGGCCCAGTCCCAGGCAGCCCGGCCTTCCAGCCCTTCCGGAACGTCCAGGCAGGAGACGCTTTCCCCTCCAATCGCCCGGATTCCCATCACCGTGCGCTCCACGTCCGCGCGGACCTTTCCGTCCCGCACCTGGCAGTCCTGCCCCGCCGGAGCATAGGCTCGCAGAGGCGTCCTGCTCAGCTGCCGGGCCTCATAGGGGTCTGTATGGCCTCCCACCACGCAGACGGCTGAAAACCACTGGGGGAGATGTGCGCCCAGCCGCCAGACCGCGTCCGCACATGCCTCGCTGCCCGTGAGGGAAATTCGAGTTTCCTCCACCTGCCCGCAGTTCTTCCAGGCGAAAATCAGGTCCCCCAGCTCCTCTTCCCAGGCGTCCATGTCCTCATCAGGCAGAACCACCGCCGACAGTATGGCTCCGCTCTTGCCCTCCGCCATCCGCTTTAGGCACTGCTCCGCAGCCCCCTCGCTCTCCGCCAGACAAACTATCAGCGGCTTTTTTGTTTCCGGTTCCTCCCCTTGCCATGTCCAGGCAAGCTCCCGGCCTTTTCCCGCTTTCTTCCAGCTTTCCACTGTGAACCCTCCTTTTTTTCTGTTACGGCCGCACGGCAGTGCCGTCGGTGGTTCTGGCCAGAAGCCAGCCCGGTTCCCGATAGGAACAGGGATATTTGGCCGCCTTTTCCTCGTCGATGTCCACGCCCAGGCCCGGCTTGTCGTTGGCGTAAAGGTAGCCGTCCCGCACCTGCGGACATCCGGGGAATACCTCCTGCTCCTCCTCCGAGAAACCTGCGAACTCCTGAATGCCGAAATTGGGGCTTGCCAGGTCCAAATGCAGCTGCGCCGCCGCCCCCACCGGGGACAGGTCCCCCGGACCGTGCCAGGCTGTGCGCACCCCGAAAGCCTCGCAAAGAACCGCCAGCTTCCGGGCCGGGGTCAGTCCGCCGATTTGGCTCAGGTGTACCCGGATGTAGTCGATAAGCCCTTCGGCCACAAGCCCTCGCCACTCCAGCGGGTTGTTGAACAGCTCGCCTATAGCGATTGGCACCGCCGTCTGGGTCCGCATGGTTCTCAGCCACTGTATCTGCTCCGGGGGCAGGGCGTCCTCCAGGAAGAACAGCCGGTAGGGCTCAAGCTGCTTTGCCAGGCCGATGGCCTGTATTGGCGTCAGCCGCTCGTGGACGTCGTGGAGCAGCTCAATCTCATATCCCAGCTTGTCCCGCAGATGGGCGAAGAGCTTTACCACCCCTTCGCAGTACTGGCGGGCGTCGTAGTAAGCGCCGGGCTTGCTGTTCTCCGGGGAGACGATTCGCTGCTTTCCCTTTCCCATCTGGCCCCCATAAACCCCCATCTGGCAGCGGAGGTAGCGGTAACCCTGCTCCATATATTTGCGGACGTTCTCCTCCACCTCTTCCGGGGTTGCGCCGTCTGTGTGCCGGTATACCGCCGCGGCCTGACGGCATTTTCCCCCGAACAGGTCGTACACCGGCATGTTCGCCATTTTGCCCTTGATGTCCCATAGCGCCTCGTCCACTCCGGAGAGGGCGTTATTCAGCACAGGGCCGTTTCGCCAATAGGAGCTGCCCATGGCCGTCTGCCAGATGTCCTCAATGTCCTCCACGTTCCTGCCTTCCAGCAGAGGCTTGAGATACTCGTCCACTGCCGCGGCCACCGCCCCGTAGCGCTGGGTGAAAGTAGCGCAGCCCAGGCCGTAGAGCCCTGCCTCGCTGGTCTCCACCTTGACAACCACCAAATCAATGCCCCGGGGAGCGGTGAGAATGGTTTTGATATTCCGAATTGTTACCATTATATTGCTCCTTTCTGGTTTGTCTCCAATACTTTTTGCGCATATTCAGACGCGGCTCTGCCCCAGCCGCCTGGGTCCTCCCCTGCCGGCACATGCTCAGGCATTCCGGGCAGAATCAAGCCGCCGTCCACCTTGATGGTCATGCCGGTGATGTAGGAGGCTTTCTCCGAGGCCAAAAAGGCCACAGCCTCTCCAATATCCTCCGGCGTGCCGCAGCGTCCCAGAGGGATTTTCTCCCCTAAGGCGCTCCAAAAATCTGGTTTGCCCTGCGCCTCCAGCTCCTCTCTGGTACGAATCCGGGTCGCGCCGGGAGCCACATTGTTCACCCGGATACCGTATGGGGCCAAATCCAGAGCGATGGACTGGATTGCCCGGTTCAGCCCGGCCTTCAGCCCTCCATAGAGGAAATCTCCCGCATAGGCCCGCTCTCCCCGGGTGGAGGTGATGTTCACAAGGCTCCCCCGCACCCGGTGCTTCACCATATGCCGGGCCGCAGCCTGCATCATCAGAATGTAATTCTGGAAGTCCAGACGGAACAGCAGCTCGAACACCTCCGGCGTCATATCCAAAATGTTCTCAAATCGGGTGACGCCGGCATTGTTCACCAGCAGGTCCAGTCCTCCCAGGGCCTCCACGCTTTTTTCCATCAGCTCTGCCCCGGCTCCCGGCTGCTCTAAAGAAGCCTGAAAGCAAAAGCATTTTCCGCCGTACTCCTTTTTGATGGACTCCGCCACAGCCTCTCCCTCATCACGCTTGGTTGAATAGGAGATGGCCAAATCATAGCCCTCTCTCGCCAGAATTTTCGCAATTCCTCTGCCAATGCCCCGGCTGGCCCCGGTAACAATCGCCTTTTTTCGTTCCATACGCAAATCCTCCTAAATGTGCGTCCCTCTGAACTTGACGCAAGATACCGCCGGGAAAGCCGGCCCATATTGCGCAAACACGCATAGGGGCCGGCTCACACCTCTTGTCCCAGTTTATTCTGTTTTGGTCAGTATATCACGCCAAGACAAAATTTGCAATGCCTTAGCTGGCGTTCAGCTCGTCCAGGAGGGGCTGCACCAGTTTCATTTTTTCCTGCACCCAGGCGTTCCAGTTGGCCTCCAGGTCGCCCTCTTTGAGAATCAGCTGAGCATATTCCTCGTCCAGGCTCATATTGGCCTGGGTCTTGGTCCGGGAGCTGAAGAACTCGTAGTCGTACTCTCTGGGCAGCAGGCTGCTGTCGTCGCTGATTTCATCCCGCAGCTGGTAGAACTTTTTGATGGTGTCGCGGGTTTCCTTGGTGTAGTTGGGAGTGACGAACTGGAAGTCGTCCCCCAGAATCACGCCGCCGAACTGTGTGTCCGCGCTGGGATACTTGCTGCCCAGAATGGACTTGGCGTTGCCGGTAATCTCGTTAGGCAGCAGGCTGACATATTCTCCGTCGTCATCTCTCTCCCAGTCCTCGCCTTCAAAGCCCAAGCTGCAGATTTCCTGGCCTTCGGGAGTGGCGCAGAAGTCCAGAATGTCCATAGCGCGCTCGAACTGCTCGTCGGTAATGTTGGGGGAGAAGATGATAGAGCCGTAGAAGTTCATGTCCTGGCGGTAGTAATACTTGCCGTCCTCGCCTACCAGCTGGGCAATATGCAGGGTTTTCTCAGGGTCCAGGCCCAGGTTGCTCTGCAGGCCATGCTGCATGCGGCTCTGAATCATGTAGCCCATGCCGTCGTCCAGCACAATGCCGGCGGTGCCGCCGATGTAGAATTTCTCGGTACCCTCAAAACGGGTCAGGGTGTAGAACTCGGGGTCCAGCAGGCCGCTCTTATATAGATTCTGGTACTTTTTCAGGCCCTCCAGAGTGCGGGGGTCCGCGGGAGCCCACTGGAACTTGCCGTCCGCGTCCTTGTAGTAGCCGTCGCCGATGTTGATGGCCTCGGGGAACACGGTGCCGGGATAGATTTTAGGTATGTCATAGGTCCGGATACTGATGGGTACCAGCTGGCTGCCCACCTTGCCGGGGTCCTGCTCCTTGAACTTCCTGGCAATCTCCTCCAGCTCGGAGGGGCTGTAGGTGTCCTTAATCTCCACGCCGCAGGCCTCCATCCAGTCCTTGCGCATGTAGAGCAGCGCGTGGTAGCTCAGGCGCTCGGCGGGACGGTTGTTCACAAAGATGGAGCGGAACAGCACATAGGTGCCGCCCAGGTTCTCCTCCGCCACAGCCGCGCCGGGAACAAAGGACTGGGTCTTGGCTACGTTGGGCCAGCGCTCTTTCCAGTCGTCGGGGAAGCGGTAAACGGCCTCCTGCCGGGCATAGTCTGCCAGCTCGCCGTAGTTGAAGCCCCAGTGGGCCACGTCGGGCATGTCGCCGGAGTTAATCCAAATGCGCAGGCGCTCGTTCCAGTCGGAGTCGTCCATGGTGGCGGCGGTCAGGTCAAGCTTCACGTTGAACTTGTCCTGCCAGAACTGGCCCCAGGCGTCGCCGTCATAGTTAATCTCCTGGCCGGTAATGCCTTCCTTGTACCAGGACAGCTCCACTTGGTTCTCATAGCCGCTCTGGCTGGTCTCCGGCTCTGAAGCCTCGCTGCCGGGCTCCTCTGAGCTGCTCTCCTGGGAAGATGATGATACCTTGGAAGAGCTGCTCTCGCTGCTGTTGTTTCCGCCGCAGGCGGCCGTGCTCAGCACTAAAAGGCCCGCCAGAAGCATGGGGATAATTCGTTTCGCAAGTTTCATTTTTCTAGTCCTTTCTTTCATATTTTCTCGGTATTCTCTGCACAAAATTTCTTTGAATTTCAGGCCCCACCTCCTTTCAGAATAGGGAATTTCCGCTGTTAAGCCTTCACCGCGCCTACCATTACGCCCTGGGCGAAATGCTTTTGCAGGAAGGGGAACACGCACATTACCGGCAGTATCGTAACAATGACCGCCGCCATTTTTACGCCCATGTCAAAGTTCTGCATTGTCTCCATTGCCGCCGCGCTGGTCACATTGTTGACAATGCTGGACTCCATCACAATAGACCGCAGAACCAGCTGCAAAGGCTGCAAATCGCTGTTGCGGATAAAAATCAAAGCATGATACCATTCGTTCCACCGGTCTACCAGATAGAACAGCGTCAGGGTGGCGATAATGGGCTTTGAGAGGGGCAGGATAATATGGAAGAGCACCCGCCACTCCCCCGCTCCGTCCAGCCGGGCGGACTCGATAAGTGAGTCAGGGAGCGACTGAAAATAGCTGCGCATAATTACGAAATAGAATACGTTTACAGACCCCGCCAGCAGCACGGACCACAGATGGTTTGTCAGCCCCATCTCTTTCATCTGTAAATAGAGGGGGATAATGCCGCCGTTGAAGAGCATGGTGAACAATATGCCCCCGATGATGATTTTCTTGCCCGGATAACTGCCCCGGCTGGTGCCGTAGGCCAGCACCATAGTGAGCAGCATATTCAGGGGCACGCCCATCAGCACAATCAGGAAAGAGGTGCGAAAGCCCGTCCAAATCCGGTAGTCGTTCAAAAGCATTTCATAGCTGCGGAAAGTGGGATTGGCGGGAAACAGCATGAGGGGGTTGTCCACATACTCTTTCTGGGTGGCAAAGGAGATTGCCACCGCGTTGACAAAAGGAATAATGATAATCAGCAGCCATATAGTCAGCACCGTGAACACGAAAATGTCCACCCCGTCGATTTTCCGCTTTTTTCCTGCAATATCTTTCATGATAATCTCCTTTCTTATGCAAACAATCCGCTGCCGCCCAACGCTTTGGCGCCCCGGTCTGCGGCCACTAAAAAGACGCAGTTTACAACAGAACGGAACAGGCTTACGGCGGTGGAAAATCCAAAGTCGGGCGTAGAGCCAAAGGATATATTATAGATATACATGTCCAGAATCTCCGAAACATCCTTCACCGCGGGATTGGACAGGTTAAACACCTGGTCAAATCCGCCGGACATCAGGTTGCCCATTTGCAGCACAAACATCACGGAAATCGTAGGCAGAATGTTTGGAATGGTAATGCGGAAAATCTTTTGCAGCCGGGAAGCCCCGTCCAGGTCCGCCGCCTCATACTGGTCCACGTCAATACCGGAAATGGCCGCCATATATATGATTGCCCCCCAGCCCGCGGACTTCCAATTCTCTGTTATGTACAAAAGTGGCTGGAACATGCCCGCGCTGCCCATAAAGTTGACGGTCTCCCCGCCGAAGGCCGCGATGACGCTGTTCACCAGACCGTCATAGGAGAGAATATTGATTACGATACTGGCCACGATGACCCAGGAGAGGAACTGGGGGAAAGTGAGCACAGTCTGTACTATTTTTTTGTAGCGTTTCAGCCGCAGCTCATTGAAAAGCAGGGCCAGAATGATGGGAACGGGAAACTGAAACAAAAGCCTTCCCGCGTTTATCCACAGGGTTGTGCCCACCGACCGCAGGAACGACGGGTCCCGGAACACGTACTGAAAATTCTCCATGCCGCACCAGGGGCTTCCCCATATTCCCAGCTTAGTGCTGTATTCTTTAAACGCCAGCTGCAAGCCCGACATAGGTCCATAAGCAAAGATGATAAACCACGCTATGCCTGGCAGCATTATCATATATATCGCCTTGTTTTTCCATATTTCCTTGAATACCGAGTCTTTCCTTTTTACTGTTTCCGCCCTGCCTTTCATTCCCAGAACCCCTTTCTATTGTTTTTGAGAAGCCATTATAAGCTTTATACAAAGCCCGCTCTGCTTCTTCCTAAAACTCACAGCATTATGATAACAGAGTTCAAGCATTTTGCACAGCAACAAAGTTTTGCTCTGCTATAACAAAATTTATTTTCACTATGTATTTCCCTCTTTTTGCTTCATTTGTTATGTATTTCGATAATTTTGTCTCTTTTCTTTTCAGCCGTCTTCCTGTATACTGAATAAAAAATCCTGCTCATTTCACGGAGGGATTCTTATGGGGAAAAAACTGCGGGGGCTTTCCACCACGCAAATGCTTCGGATTTTTCTGGCAATGATGCTTATATTCGTAACCGCGCTGTCCTCGGTCACTTTCCTCTTCGCTTACCGCTTCTCTGAGGTCCAGTTTGCAAAATCCTTTCAGGCTTTTTCCCAAAACATCGAAACACAGCTGGACGCCCAGTTTGAAGGCATCGAAAAATCCATCCTGCAGTTCACCTATTTCTCCAACACGCAGGAAATCCTCTTCAGCAAGGACCCCATCGTCTACCTGCAAAATATCTCCGGCTGCAACCAGCTGCTGTACTATCTCCAGCAGTCCTCTCCTCTGATTACTGAAATTATGATTGACAGCCCTTCCGGCCACTCTTTCTTTTCCGGTTCAACCGGGAAATGCCAGTATAAGCAGCTGACAGAGACCATCCGAGAAGAATCCCCCAGCTTCTCCGGGCCGTTATTTCGCACGCTGCCCGATGACTCCTCTCCCCTGCCCAGGCTTATCTACTGCTTTCGTGTAAACAGTATCCAGCGCCGGGGATTCCTTCCGGAAGAATACGCAATCGGCGTGGCCCGTATCGACGTGAACCAGCTTATCAACCTGAAGGGCGCGGGGGACTATGAAAATGAAATCAAGGCACTGCTCTACCAAGACGACGTGGTATACACCAGCCGGGACGCCTCCCCGGAAGAGCTGGCTATGCTCCAGGAGCATGGACGGGGCAAGCTCTTTTCCGGAAACGTTGAATATATCCGCCACGCGGTTCCCCTCAAAGATATGAAGCTGACCATGATAGACCTGGTTCCCAAAAACAGCCTGCTCCGGGACATTCATGCTACACGGAATATCCTGCTGTCCGCAATGCTGGCGGTTTGTCTGCTGCTGGCGGTTTTTACCGAGCTGATTGTACATGAGATATCCAATCCCATCAAGCAGCTGGTAACCGACATGCAGAAAATTCAGCAGGGGCAGAAACGCCGCATGGCCCTGCCGGGGCCGAAGGACCTACGCTATGTGGCTTTTACCGTAAACGAAACGCTGGAGGTGCTGGAGGCGGCCAGCCGGCGCCAGCAGGAGATGTTTCTGCGCCTTTATCAGACAACTCTGGCCCAGAAGCAGGCCCAGCTGAATGCCTACCGCAACCAGATTAACCCACATTTCCTCTTTAACACATTGGAGAGCATGCGCAGCATGGCCCGGCACTATAAGGCGCCTATGCTGGAGGGAATGCTCACCTCCCTGGCCGCCCTTTTCCGCTACAGCCTGCACAGTGAAATCATCGTGCCCCTGGAAAAGGAGCTGGCCCATACCCGGCACTATTTCACGGTAATGGACATGAGGGCCCCTCAGCGCTATGAGCTGCGGGTGCATGTTTCCGATGAGGCCCGGGCCCAAACCATCCTCTCAATGATACTTCAGCCTTTAATTGAGAACTCCATTCACCACGGCTTCATACGAAAAAAAGGGCCCTGCATCATTTTGATACAGGGCCGGAAAAATCCGGACGGCTCCCTGCGCCTATCCGTCACGGACAACGGCATGGGAATGTCCGAAGAGGACCTGCTCCAGCTCCGCCGCGCCCTGGCTGAGAAAGGCAACGCCGCTCAAAACGAGCATATCGGTCTGGATAATGTGGTCCAGCGTATGCGGCTGTTTTATGGGGAGGGGTTTAGCTTTTCCATTCGCTCCATGCAGGGGCATTTCATGACAGTGCAGTTTCAAATCCGCCATCGTCCCTCTGACCCGCTCTCTACTCCCGGCAGCTTTCCGGAGTGACCCCCTGGTATTTTTTGAACAGCTTGCCAAAATAGCTGTAATTGTTAAACCCCACCTGCTCAGAAATATCCTGAAGCCGGTTATCCGTGGTGCGGATTAAATAGGCCGCGTAGTTGATTCGCACCAGCTGGATAAAGCGCATAACCGGCACTCCCGCTCCCCGCTTGAACAGCACGCAGAAATAGGGCTCCGAAAAATGGTAGTGCTGGGCTATCTGCCCTAAAATCAGGTCTTTGCCCATGTTTTCACATAGATACAGCTGAATTTCCCCCACCAGCTCCCTGACAGAATAGTGAAACCGGCATTGCAGCGAGTACCATGCTTCCCGAAGCATGGCCGGTATCCCCTCGTCCGCCGGAGCATGGGCTTGGCTTACACCCCAGCCGGCGCTGTCCGCCCCATCCAAAAATAGGGCACGGGCGGCGCGGGCGTCATTGGAGAGGACCAAAAACCCGCTCCCCGCCCCTTTCACCGGCAGAGAAAGCAGCCGGCCTCCCTCCAAGGGCTCCGGGCGCCTGCCCTGCTCCTCATGCAGGCAGAGAAACCCGCCTGAAAAATGCCGCAGCTCCCGCTCCCATGCGGCGGCCTTCTCCAGGGTAAGCTCCGGAGAATCCTGCCAGTCCAGCTGGGGTACCCCGTTTTCTTTTTCCAGGTGCTTTCGGATAATCTCCGCCACCTTGTTAATCTCCTCCTGGTCATAGGGCTTCAGCACGTAGCCGCATACGTCCAGCAGAATTGCCTGCTGGGCGGCTTTAAAATCCTCATACGCGCTGATAAGAACGAACTTACAGCCAATTCCCCTTTGGCGGGCCATGGATATCAGCTCCACTCCGGAAATTTCCGGCATGCGGATATCGGTAAACACTACGTCCGGCTGATTTTCACATAGAAACGCAAAGGCCTCCTGAGGGTCGGTAAACCGTCCCTCAATGGAAAATCCTGCAGCCCGCCAGTCGATTACCTCTGCCAAACCCTCCAGCGCCCAAGGCTCGTCGTCGACTATCACTGTTCTCCACATGCCCTCTCACCTTTCTTTCCTTAATTTCCGGCAAATGCAAGGCAAAACATCAGAACCGGCCCCTGCCTTTTCCAATGCTTTGCCTGCTTTCATTTTACTTAAAACGGATTTCTCTGTGAATAGGTTTTCCCGCCAAAATGCAGATTATGGGCCAGCTCCACCACCATGCGCATCTCATTGGGGGAATGCATTTCCTGGCCTAAAATCACTACGTTTTCAAAATAGAAATCCTGAGGCCTGCTCATTTCGTTTGCCATCTCAAAGCCCCGGATAATGGAAACCGGGAACGCGCCGTTGAGAATTTCCACGTTCTTAAAGTATATCTTCTCCACCCGGCCCCGCTTTCTATCCAGAGAGTACTTAGAGTCCAGCACTTTGATATCAATGAATTTCTCCTGGGCGTCCTCAATGCGGATATCCTCGTAGACGATATCGTGGATATAGGGCCGGTCCGCGTTATGTATGGTAAGCACGCCGCCCGATTGGTTTCCCTCATACTCGCAGTGGACAATGTCGATATCCTTGAAGATGATGTCGCAGACCTCGTCGCAGCGCACTTCATATCCGATTTCCACCGCGTTGCCCGGCTCGGCATTCCACAGCACGCAGTGCTCCACCCGAATGTCCTTTACGTTCCGGTTGGCCGCAGGGTCCGGATGGCTGGCGGCTTTAATGCACACGCAGTCGTCAGAGGCCCGGATGAAGGAATCCCTCATGGTTACGTGCTCACAGCCCACAATGTCAATGCCGTCTCCCGTACACACCCGGGACATGATGTTCACGTCCTGAATCTCCACATTCTGGCAGGCCCCGGGCACCAGGTGCCAGGAGCCGCCGTCCACCATGGTAACTCCCTGAATACGGACGTTGTTGCACAGCACTATGCGCATCATGGGCTTGCCGCCGTTCTCCTCCTTCGGGTGCCATACGCAGCCGTTCAGGATACCGTTTCCAAGAATCCGGATACCGTCGGCAATATACGCCTCAATGCACCCAAAGACCATGCTCCCCTCTTCCAGATAGACTGTCTCCCCTGCTTTCACATGCAGCACGCCCACATTGTAAATCTTGCCGCTCTCAAAATAATGGTCCACCTTATCGGGCTTGGGCACCCAGTGGGAGCACAGGATGTAAAGGGGAGTTTTCAGGTCCCCGTCCAGCTCCAGGGTGAGCTTCTGGGGATGGTCCAGGGTAAAGGACAGCTTGTCCCCTTCCCGCTTTGGGACTATTCCCGCTTTTGCGGGGCGGACCACCGCTTCTTTAAAAGGCCTGCACACCTGGATTTCCACCTGGATGGAATCGTCGCTCCTGACCACGGGGATAACATAGTCGAAGCTGTCCGTATGGTAGACCGCCTGCGGGCGCCCGTCGCACGTTACCGAATACAAGGGCGACCTCTCCACCTCATCCCAGGAATTTACCCGGAACAGAGGCTCCTGCGTTCTGATTGGATTTGGGTTAAATCGTACCGCCATAATTTTTTCACTCCTCTTTTTTTATGGGGGCCCGCAGCGTTCATATATTGACGGGCCCCAATATTCAAGAAAAGTATAGCATTCAAATCCCTTTCAGAACAGCAACAATCCTTTTATTTATTCCCACAATATTAAGCAAATTAACCAATTTCACTCCGTCAGTGAAATATTTATCGGTATTTTAAGATAATCTCCAAATCGTTTTGCAGCCGGCCGGCACTGCAGCCTGGCAGAGCTGCCGCCCCATTCACAAATTCTTTACATTCACACTACTGCAATAGTCTTGACAGCCCCACACTATTGTGATAGTATAAGCATGTAAACTATTGCAATAGTTTCAAAGAAAGGACTGACCCAATATGAAACTGTTCGATTCTGAGCTGAAGGTAATGAACGTCCTCTGGCGGGGCGGCGGCCGCACTGCTAAGGAAATCTCAGACATTCTCAAGGCCGAGACCGGCTGGAACATGAACACTACCTATACCGTCATAAAGAAGTGCATTGCCAAGGGGGCTATCGAGCGAAGCGAGCCGGGCTTTATGTGCCGGGCGCTTATCCCTAAGGAGGCCGTGCAGGAGGCCGAGACCGATGAGCTCATCGGCAAGCTGTATGACGGCTCGGTGGATAAGCTCTTTGCCGCGCTGCTGGGACGCAAAAAGCTCTCGGCAGCGCAGATAGAGCGGCTGAAGCAGCTGGTCGGGGACGAGGTGGAGCAATGAGCCTTGTACAGATGTCCCTCTCAGGCGGGGCGATGATTTTTGCGGTGCTGCTGGTTCGGGCGCTGGCTCTGCACAGGCTCCCCAAGAGACTGTTCCCGGCGCTGTGGGCGCTGGTGCTGGTGCGGCTGCTGGTGCCGTTTTCACTGCCCGCGCCATGCAGCGTGTACTCGCTTTTAAGCAGTCCCGCGCCGGTTACTGTGCACCAGCCCGGGCCAGTAATAGCGCCCCTCTCCCCTTCCGCTTGGGCAGGAGAAGTCACTGAAACTCCTGCCATTGCGGGCAGTGCTGTCACAAGCGTTGACCCATGGGCCGCGCTCTGGCTGGCGGGGTTCCTGGTCTGCTCCTGGTACTTCGTGGCAGTCTATGTAAAATGCCGCCGGGAGTTTCGGGAGGCGCTGCCGGTTCACAATGACTATGTGAGCGCATGGCTCCTTGAGCATAGGCTCCGCCGCCCGGTCACTGTTCGTCAGTCGGACAGGATAGCCGCGCCGCTGACCTACGGCATTCTGCGCCCGGTGATACTCCTGCCCAAGTCAACAGACTGGGACGACAGGGAAACTTTAGGCTATGTGCTGGCCCACGAGTTGACGCATATCCGGCGGTTCGACGGGCTTTTGAAGCTGGCGCTGGCCGCCGCGTTCTGCGCGCACTGGTTCAACCCGCTGGTCTGGGCTATGCTGTTCTTTGCAAACCGGGACATCGAGCTGGCCTGTGATGAGGCAGTGCTGGGGGCGGGGGCTGTTCGGTCAGAATATGCCATGGCGCTTATCCGCATGGAGGAGCGCAGAAGCGGGTCAGCTTTGATTGGAAATCATTTCAGCAAAACTCCTATTGAAGAAAGGATAAAATCAATTATGACTATTAAGAGAAAATCTATGATTGCCCTGGCTCTGGCCCTCTCTCTGGTGGGCGGCACCGCGACTGTTTTTGCCACATCCGCCAGCGCGGAGAACACTGGCAGCAATGGGCCGCAAACCAGCTATACAGTTGAAAGCAAAGACAGCCTCATGTCATACACTGACGAGAACGGCGACACCTACTACAGCTTCGACGGCGGCGAAACCTGGACAGCCATGACGGACGAGGAGTTCGCCGCCGCCTATCCCACCCCGAGAGTTGAGTGGTGGACCGCCGAGGAATACGCCGCCTGGCTTGAGGAAGAGAAGAAGAATTTGCAGGATATGATTGGCTCTAAAAGCTGGACGCCCAGCACCGGATGGTTCACCTGGACCCGGGAGATGGTGGACGAGACCATAGCCGAGTATGAGGAAATCCTGAAAAAGATTGAGGAAGGCTATTTTGTGTCCAAGTCCGTGGACGGCGACGAGAACACCATGCTCATGAGCGGCGGACCTATGCAGGCGACTACTGTTGAGGAAGGCGGCATGGTAGAAAAGGGCAGCGTGGACTATATCGCTCTGTTCGAGGATTACAATCGCTTCGGGCTGACCTTCAATGACGACGACAACAACCTATACTGGAACGGCCAGCGGGTGCGCATTTTCGTGGATGGCGCGGAGCTTGGTGACGGCTGGGTTTCTCAGTACGAGCATTACGACCCGGAGGGCAGTATAGATGTGCATACTGTCCGGGAGAAAATTATTAACGGCGACAACAGCTACGACCCAATGGGCCCGCTGGTGCGCCTGGAGGAATTTGAGCCTGAGCAGATGTTCCTGGACGCGCTGGAGGGGTACAGATATACGGGCGCGGAGATACAGTATGATGAGGAACACACGGCCCGGGAGTTGGAGCGCTATGCTCCTTTCGGGCTCCGATGTGAGTTCGACCAGAGCCAAAGCACCGGCTCGCTGAAAATGACCTGGAACGGCCGGGCCGTGCGCAGCCTGTTTGACTCGGAGCGCCAGCTGTGGGTCTGCAACAGCCTGGGCACAGATGGGCTTAATTTGGAAGCGGTCTATAGGAATGGCGAACTCACCGGTCTGCGGGAGAGCGCGGAGGATAAAGGCTTTGTGGAGAGCGGGGCTGTCATAAACGCCGAAGCTACCGCTGCCGAGGGTACCGGCGACGGCTCCGGGGAGACTATTTCGGAGCGTATGGAGAAGTATGCGCCCTATGGGGTGGTTTATGAGGAACAGAACTGCCAGAGGACCATTCGCTATAATGGCCGGATGGTCAGCGGATTTGCCGATATGCGTCCGGATGGCAGCGTGTTTTCCGTGGGGTCCACTGTAGGCGGAGATGTCGGTTTAGTGACGGTTTACGATGGGGGTGGGAAGTTAGAGGGGGTTAAGGCTGTGGGGAAGTAAATGGTTTTCTGGGTTTACTTTTGTATATCATCAGTAAATTAGCAAAACTTTTGGGGCTTTACGTTTTGGGAACACAAACGGCTTAACTGTGCGAAAAATTGGCTGGTATTTGCCCACTGATGTGTTTCCCGCATCTAATTTAAAACCGTTTGCTGGGGGCGAGCCCTTCTTCCTCTGCCAAAGACGTTGCCTTCGGCAAGTCTAACTTGGCCCGGAATTTTCCTGATTCCAGAAAGAAAATTCCCTTATTTTGCCCTTCACAAATCGCCGTAAATACCTCACACGGCTCAACATCCCACTTCATCCAGTGCATACGCCCGCCGGACAATATCCTCAATCCGCTCCTCCTGCACATAGAGATTCGTAGGGTCATACTTCCCAATCAGGTCAATCATAGCGGCCTTGGCGGTCATTTCTGTCCTGGACTTGATAAGCCAATGGCGCTCGTCCCCCTCCAAAAGCTCATACTCTCCGCTCTCCTGCCAGGGCGGCGGCACAGTATCAAACTCCAATTTCACAGTAAACCCATCGTTATATTTGGAGCGGAAATCCTCCAGCGTACCGTCAAACAGCTTTTGCCCCTGGTCAATCATAATAAGCCGCTGGCACACCGCCTCGATGTCGTCCATATCGTGAGTGGTCAGAATAATGGTCGTGTTCCGCTGGGCGTTGATGCTTTTCAGCGCGTCCCGCAAAACCTTTTTGCTGGTAACGTCCAGGCCGATGGTGGGCTCGTCCAGGTACAGCACCTCCGGGTCGTGGAGCAGGGCAATGGCGATGTTGGCCTTCATTTTCTGGCCCAGGCTCAACTGGCGCACAGGCTGATGAAGGAAGTCTTTCATGTCCAGCAGTTCCGTGTAGAAGTCACAATTCTTGCGGAACCGCTCCTTGGGGACAGAATACAGGCTTTCATACAAATCAAAGGTATCAGAGATAGGCAAGTCCCAGTAAAGCTGGGAGCGCTGGCCGAATACCACGCCAATGCGCTTGGCGTTCTCCTTACGGTTCTCATAGGGGATAATATCCCCTACTTTTGCCACGCCGCTGGTGGGCAGCAGTACCCCGGAGAGCATCTTGATGGTTGTGGATTTTCCCGCGCCGTTGGGGCCGATATAGCCTACCACCTCGCCCTTTTCCAGCGAGAAAGATACGTTCCGTACCGCCTCTTTGACGGTATATTCACGATGAAAAAGCGACTTGACCGCGCCTGCTATTCCCTTTTCCTGCTTGGCAATGCGGTAATCTTTACACAAGTCCGTTACTTCAATAAAACTCATTTTGGCCTCCTTATGAACGGCTCTCAAGAGCCTGTACTTTTATAATTTTTCAGTCCCCAGTTCCAAAGAAGGATACTCAGCGCAAATACCAGTGCCCCTACCAATGGGCTTAGATATGGCAGTATGGCTGGATATCCCTCCGGAATAGCTTTTCCCAGCAGAGCAGCGGCCGGGTAGAAATTCATGAACGCAAAGGGCAGGATGAATGTGAGCACGAACTGTATCCCTTTGGGGAAAACCGTAATGGGATAGTTGGTGAACTCCTTTACATCCCACAGCAGAAAATCTGCAATTGGATTGTTACCTACTGTAAAGAAACTCATCACAGAAGAGGCAATCAGCGCCGAGGCTTGTATAAGCGAGGCGCCCAACACGCTCAAAATCAGGAACATCAGACTTTGTACAGTGAGATTATAGTTTGTGCTGGAGAGGGCCGCAGCCATAACAACCAGTGAAACGGTAAAATGACTGATATAACCCACATTGTACCCTGCCGAAAACACCTCGTGCAGAAACGGGTGGATGGGCTTTGTCAGTGATGCGTCGAACTCGCCGGAACGGATACGCCCTGCAAGTCCATTAGAAAAATTATAAAAGAACGACGCCCCGATTGCGTAGGACATGACCGACAGCCCATAGAGCATGAGCACCTCAGAGCCGTTCCAGCCTCCCAGAATGTCAAAGCTGGAAACCATAATGTATATGCCCAGAAATGTCGCCCCATAGCTAATCCACTGGCCGATAATCCCCGCCAGGAACGTGCCCCGGTAGGCCATCTCCCGGCGCAGGGCCACCTTGAAAAAGCTGCTGAACAGCCTCCAAAAATCTCTCATGTTCTCTCTCTTTTCAGCCGCCGTTGACGGTCAGCTTTTTCATTGCCGCCCGCCATACCAGCTTGCCCGCAAGGCTCAGCCCTATCAGCCACAAAAATGCCGCAAGTATGGATATCCACGCTTGTTCCACAGAAGATTTCATCAGGAAGATATTGATGGGTTCAAATGTCATATAACGGAAAGGTAAGAAGTAGCTAAGATTTTTCAAAATCTCCGGGTAGAACCAGATTGGCACCATCGTGCCGCCGAATACGCTGCGCAGGCCGTGCAGATAGAAACGGATAAACCAGCAGCGCTGGAGCCAGAAAGCCAGCAGTCCGGCCAGATAGGTCACCTCAAACGTGAGGGCAATGCCCAGCAGCGCCGACATGAAGAACAGCAGGATATGTACCATGTCCGGCAAAACAGCCCCGGAGAGCAGCGGCAGGCTTATGAGCATGACCGGAACCGTGGCGGTCACTACGCCATAGATGTTTTTGCCAATGGTCTGCGAAAACATATAGCCTTTATAGGAGATGGGACGCAGCAATTCCATAGATATGGTGCCGTCTATCATGGCATTCTCAATCATTCCGGCCACATTGGCGCGGGTCAGCGGCGAGATGAAGGAATTGAGCAGCACGTACAGCAGCATATCGGGAAAGCTGGTGTCGTTGCGAACCCCTGTGCCCAGCAGCGCCCGCCATAGAAATATCTGTATCAGGAAACTGAGCGTCGCGCTGATGATGCCCCATAGAGCTGCCGAGCGGTAGGTCAGTTCGGACTTTAGGGACTTTTTGAATACGAGCCAGTATTTTTCCATCCGTTCCTCTCCTTATCTTTATTTGCCGCCACTTTCTAGGTACTAAGTATACCAGTTTGTTTTTCCTTTGTAAACCCCATTTTGGATTCTGGACTAGTTGTCATAATCCACTTGAATATAGCGCAAATCTATGGTATACTAGAGATGATTAAGGCAAAGGAGGAATCGCATATGTGTACTGCCGAACAGTTGAATGGCCTGACAGCCGACTTGGTTTCAGAATATCGCAGTTTGTTTGGAAGCTCTCTGCGGCAAATAATTTTATACGGTTCCTATGCCCGTGGCGATTTTGATGAAGAATCTGATGTGGATGTGGCCGCTCTTGTGGACTGTCCCCGGGAAACTCTCCACAAAGCTTTTGAGCGGTTAGGTGAGATTTCTTCGGAGTTGAGCCTGACTTATGGAATTACGGTTTCGACCACTGCCATTCCCTTCGCTGATTTTCAGAATTATCAGGACGCGCTCCCATACTACCGTAATATTCGTAACGAGGGGGTACAGTTATATGCCTGATACCAGATGGAGAGAACTTTCTGATTACAGAATTGAGATGGCTAAGGAAACACTAAAAACTGCTGTAATCCTTTATAAAATCTTTTTGAATGACCGGGAGGTAAAGGACAGAAAGGATGTGTGTGGTCTTAACCCGACTGTGCGGGACACTGTATACCGCTTCAAAGCGGCAGCCGGAGTCTCCGGTGTTGACGCCGTCATGGCGGAATATATACAGGGTACAGATATCACTTCTGATTTGAAGACGGTGCACATGAAAATTAAGGAAATCGCAGCAATCAACTATGCCATTGTGAACAAGGCATTGATGAAATACCCGATTTACAAATTCAATACCTTGCGTTCCTATTTCCCAAATATCACATCCACACGGCAGTTTATCACTGATGATGAGTATCTCGGTGCTGTCCGTATAGACATTCAGAGCAAAGACGAACATCCTGCTATTGGAACGCTTTATGCAGCGGCCTTCTATGTACTTGGCATAATTGCCAGTTCTATTTCCGGCATTGAAGAAACCTATAGAGGCACAAAGACATTTAAGGCAATGAGCATCAAGGATGTCTTCCGAAACAAAACCGTCAATTATACTAATCCGCATGATGGCGGAATTGGCATCTCGCAGAATGATACGTCTGTTAATAGCTATTGGAAAATAGACCTATCCACGGAAGAATGGTTTGTCTATACTGATAACTACGGAACATCAGAGGAGAAGGCTTTTGTTGCTTTCTTCAGTGGATATGTTGCTGATTTGCGGAAAATTTATAGCCATATCTACCTTGTCAGAAACGAGCGGGCATTCCATATTTACTCGTTTGAAGACGGTGAGCGTTTTGAACCAGACTATGTTCTCTTTCTTCAAAGAGATAAGGCAGACGGCTTTGAACAGCTCCAGATTTTTATCGAGCCGAAAGGTACGCAGCTTCTCGAAAAAGATGCATGGAAAGAAAAATTCCTGCTCCAGTTAAAGACAGAGGCTGTGCCTATCACTATATTTGTGGATGACAACGACTATAAGATATGGGGATTTCATTTCTTCAACCAGGATAAGCGCATGAAAGAGTTTGACTCGGAGTTTACGGCCTTGATTGGGAAATGACCGTAGGGTTGTAAGCTGTTCAGCGGTATTGCTAGAGAACGCTAAGCATGTTGTGGAAATAGCAATTGAGCAGGGAGAGGATAAGGTAATGAGATGGCTGCAAGAACAGAGCGGAATATATTTACCTGTGTTCTGTCTGATGATGAGGTAAACCTTATGGAGCGGTCATCGGTTCGCCTAGCGGCGCAAATTTTGAGGTAGGGTCTTGCCCATACTAAAGTGGGTCCGGGCTGCTCAACGTCGGACGAGCGCTCTGCTTGCCCGCGAAGCCGTGCTTGCCCGCGAAGCCGTGCTTGCCCGCGAAGCCGTGCTTGATGGAATTTTCTATCAGCGGCTGGAGCACCATTTTCTACATCCTCCTGTCGTAGTCTTCAGGGCTTATATGCACCTTGAGGTTATAGCGGCCGGACGTTGTTCTGGGGGTTTATCTGGCTTCGGTAGTATTTCAGCTGGGCCTGCTCCTTTAGAAGCGACTATCTGCTCGGGGACTATCCTGGGGTGGACATCCCTGTCCAGGTCCAGCTTGCGGATATTGCCCACCAGCCTCTGTATTGGGGCGGTTAAGGTCCGTGTCCGCTCCGTTCCACACAAACTCCGGGCCTCAATTGTGCTGGCCCTGGCTGTGGCCGCGCAGATGAGAGAGCATAAAATACCCCTTGGGCGCATTGGCGACATATGCTGGGCGGCGCTGTCCCTCTGCTCCTCGTTGGAGTTTGACACTCTGATTTTCCTGAATGAGCTAAAAAGTTTGAAAACAGGTACAAAAAGACAGACGAGATAAAAGCAGAGAATATCCCGTCTGTCTTTTTATGCCTGAATTGTGATAAGTCTCGCCAAATAGACGCTTAATCCAGTGGTCAGCAGCAGATATGAGCGTCCCCATTATCAATGTCAATGAGGACATACCGGTCATTGCCCATGCCCAGCTCCTTCATGTAGCTGAGCTGCCGCAGGCCATGCCGGCGCAGACAAGGTTTCTGGATATGCGCTATAGACATGACTCAGGACAAATTCCTGCCCTGAGTTCTGCGCTTTGCGGGGGCGGTCTGGATGGCGCCTGCCTCCTTTTCCCTAAGCAGCGCCCGGCAGGAGAATGCCGTCAGGAGCAGGGCTATGCTGTATACCCCTGTGAGAACCCTTGCGGGGGCTATATCCGCGCCCCATATGACTATGGGCCCCAGGCCGCTGGCTATGGTGAACACCAGCCTCCCAGCCAGAACGCCTAAGAGGCTGGACAGGGCGCAGAAGGCGTTGTACAGCGCCAGGTACACCGTGCGGCGTTCCTCGGGCAGGCCCTCATAGGGGGCTATGGAGAAGCTGAGGGTTATGCCCACATACAGCACCAGGCTGTATATCACCGACACCGGGTAGAGCCACATTGTGCCCTCGCCGGTGAAAGCCAGGCCCAGGGCGTAGGGGGCGTAGAGGAAGATGGAGAAAAAGAGGCCGTTGCGAAGACCCTGCCGCTGTATGAGCCGTTTCCAGAAGGGGGTGAACACTATCACCGCCGCGGCGTTGAACATGCCTATGAAGCTTATAAACGTAAAGCTCATATGCAGGTCCTCCAAAAGGTAGGCGGTATAGTACTGGCTGGGGAGGTTCGCCGAGAAGCTCCACAGGGACGCGCAGGCGATTATCCTGCCGTAGGAGGGGCAGTGCCTTATGCACAGGACCATCTCCTTTATAAAGGAGGCGAGGCTCTTAGGGGGCTCCGGGCTCGGCGGGTACTCGTGTATCTTCCTAAGGGCCAGTATGTCTATCACGGCGAAAATGCCCATTGTGACCCTCAGAAGGGGCACAGCCCAGCTGCCCACAAGCCCGGTGAAGAAGTCCGCGAAGACCCCCGCCAGAAAGAGCATGACGAACACCGAGACGATGTTTATTACATTAAAGAAGCTGTAGAACCCCAGGCGCATGTTCTCGGGAATGCTCCGCATATGCCAGGTTCCCATGCCGGGGCTCACGAAGGCATAGAGGCTCTGGCTCACGCTTATGAGCAGGAGCACCACCGGCAGCAGCCACTCCTCCGGGATATTCGACATAGCTAAAAGCGGCAGGAGCACCATGTTTATGCCGTGGGCCGCGCCCCTCAGGGCTGTGAGTAAAGTCTTGCTTGAGGGGAGGCGCTCGATAAACAGGGGGGATATGAGCTGTATCATATTGCACAATGACAGCAGCGTCACCGCCAGGTTCACATCGTTTGCGCTGGCCCCGAAGGACAGCAGGAAACCCGTAAGATATGTGCCGTTTAGCACATTGTATATGGCGTTATAGCAGAGCGCCTGGATGAATATGCCCCTTCTGGACACGGAGTCTGTCTCCGGGCCCAGAAGGTACGCCCCCGAGAGGACGTTCAGCCCGGCGTTTTTAGCGCGCGTTATAAGCTTCATATATTATTATATTATTTGTTTTTATTTGATATAAGATAACCCCAAATTACCTGCCGGTCTCGTTGTACTTATCGCACATCTTATAGTAGTCGTCCCAGCCGCCGGGGAAGTTTATGCTTCTAAAGAGGGTGGGAGTCATTCCCCGGGCAATCATGCGGTCGATGACCTCGGCGGAGACGCACCACATGGCAAAGGCGGCGGTAAGCCCTGAGGCGGGGCCGAACTTGTTGGTAGCCCCCTCCACCTCCAGCATGGCGTCGCCCTTGGGGGCGCAGTTGTCTATCACCAGGTCCGCAAGCTCGTATATCTTCTTGCCGCAGGGGTGCTCGGCGTTTACCGCGCCGGAGTACTGTAAGGAGGTTATGACGATAAGGGTCAGGCCCATCTCCTTTGCCGCAAGGGCTATGTCCACCAGGTTCGGGGCCTTGCCGGACACCGAGCCCATTATGAGCACGTCCCCGGGGGCGGCCTTTGAGTGGCTCATGACAATCCTGCCTATGCCCAGAATGCTGGGCTCACTGCCCTCCCGGTCTATCTCCCGGACCGGGTCCTCAACGGTGAAGGTGTACTTCAGGGCCTTCAAAAGGGCCAGGCCCCCCGCGCGGTTTATGAGCTCGCTGTTGACGATATGGCCGCTGTCGTACACGTGCACGTTCTTGCCCTTTTCAACGGCGTTCACGATGATTTCCGCAGCGTCCTCTATGTTCTTCCTCTGGGTGTTAAGCACCTCGCTGAGCTTGCCAAGCATGGCCTCGGCGTAACGGTCCATAAGCATGATAATTACCTCCGATTTTATATAATCACATATACTTTATATTGTCCCTGTACTCTTTGAGCATGGCTTCGTTATGGCTGTCGCCGCCCTCCACATTGGCGCTCATGAACACCGGGGGCACCGTGCCGGACTTTACCAGCAGCTCCACCGTGTCGGCCACAACCGCGTTCAGTATGGCCGCGCCCACGGCAGTTGAGGAGGCCGCAACCTTCTCGGGCATTCCCTCTATGGCGCATACCGCGTCGCCCACCTCGCCGCAGTTGTCTATGGTGACGTCGGAGACCTCAAACAGCCTTTTGCCGCAGGAGGCCCTGGACGTGACGGACTTGGAGTAGGCGAGGTTCGTAAGGGCTGCTACAAAGGCCCCCTTCTCCCTTGCGGCCATTGCCGCCTCCACGGGCACCGGGTTCCTTCCGGACACCGAGTGGACTATGAGCACGTCCCCCTCCCCTATGCCGGAGTTCTCGATAACCATCCTGCCGTAGCCGTCAATGCGCTCTATCTGGCTTGTCATGGTTATGGGGCGCACTGTGAGGGTGAGCCCCGGAGGCAGGATGGGGTTTATGACCGCGAGCCCGCCGGTGCGGTAGAACAGCTCCTCGGCTAAGATTCCCGCGTGGCTGCAGCCAAAGGCAAAGATATTTTTATGGGCCCTTATAGCCTCCGCCATCTTTTCGGCCAGCAGGCCCATTGTGTCGAACTGTGTCTCTTCCACCTGACGAAGTATCTTATGTATCTCGTCAAAATACCGCGCTTTCATCGGACGCTCCTTTCGGTACGTTCTCTTGGATTTTTATTTTTCTCTCACTATATCATAGAGCTTCCCCACGCCCTCGGGCATAGGCGACGACGGGGCCTTGGGTATCCCGTGCCATTTTGCCGTGTACTCCGGGTACAGGGAGCGAAGCCTTTCAAAGCCCTTGTGGGAGAGCCGCCCCTCCCCCTCGCCCATGGCAAGCCTTATGACCGGGCCTATGACCGGGTCGAAGGCCGCGGGGACTATCTCGGCCATGGGGTATCTCATGGAGAGGGTGCTCACAAAGGCTGAGAGCATTGCCTCCCCGCTCTTCCATGCCCCTCCCGCCAGGACTATCGGGCCCTCCATGGGCAGGCACTCCCGGTGGATAAAGGCCATGGTCTGCTCGGCGGCTTTCCTCCCGGCCTCATATAAAATGCTCCGGGCGGTATGGTCCCCTTTTTTGGCGCACTCCCCCACCAAGCGGCATACGCTGGCTATGGTCCCCCGGGCGTCCTTTTTCCGCCAGAAGGCCGCCATGGACTCCCGGATGGTCCTATAGCCGAAGAACTCGCAGAGCCCCGGCTCAAGCTCTGTCTTTGGGCCCCAGCCGTCGTAGGAGCGCAGGGCCGCCTTTATTGCCATGCAGCCGATATCCGCTCCGCTGCCCTCGTCGCCGAAGGGGCTCCCCCAGCCGCCCTGGAAGAGCACGGCTTTTCCCTCCTTAACATAGAAGAGGGTGGCCCCTGTGCCGCAGAGCACCAGAACGCCTGTGGAGAGGCCGGCGCTGTATATGGCCGTCTCCCCCTCGGAGAGCCGGTGAAAGCCCCCCACATGGCAGCGCTGGCGCAAAAGGTCCTCGTAAAGGTCCGTGGGGCCGGGCATGGATATCCACACGTCCTCTATCTCCACGCCGGTCCGGCCCCGCTCAGAGCCCAGGGCCTGGTCAATGCTGTCCAGCATATGCTGCTCCACCAGGTCCATGGGCGCGAAGTTGGGATTTATGGCCCCGCTGACTCCGGAGCCCAGGGGTCTCAGCTCAGAGTCGAACAGCAGGGTATGCAGCTTGGTGCCGCCGCCGTCCACACTGAGGTAGAGCTTCCCATCCACACAAAACTCCTCCCGTCTTGTTATGATAAAATGCTTTATTTGTTCAGGTTGTTCAGGGTGACGTAGAACTTGTACTTGTCCCCCCTGTACACGGAGTTGCAGTACTCAACGGGGCTGGCGTCGGCCAGATAGGTGGTGCGGTCTATCCTAAGCACCGGCGCGCCGTGCTCTATCCCCAGAAGCTCCGCTTCATCCCTCCCGGCGAGGGAGGCCTCCAAAGCCTGGTTCGCCTGGGAGGTGCGAAGGCCGTAATCCCTCTCAAGTATGCTGTACAGGGACCCGGTGAGGTCGTGCTGCAAAAGGTCCGGGCAGCGGAAGAAGGGCAGGTGGACCGTCTCTATAGCCATGGGCTTCTCCTCCACCATCCTAAGGCGCCTGAGCACGAAGACCTTTGAGAGCTCGGCTATATTTAGCTTTGCCGATACCAATGGGTCCGCGCTCTCCATGTCGGCCCTCAGAAGCTTCGAGCTGGTCTTGAGCCCCCGCCTTGCCATCTCGTCGGTGAAGCCCTGTAAGCTGTCCAGGGACATGGAGGCCTCGCCGCTGCGGACAAAGGAGCCCTTGCTGTGCTTTTTGACGATATACCCCCTGTAGGCCAGCTCCTTTAAGGCGTTTCGCACGGTGGTGCGGCTGGCGTCAAAGAGAAGGCAGAGCTCCTCCTCCGTGGGGAGCCGCTCGCCGTCCTTCATCTCCCCGGATTCTATTTTCTTTACATAGTGCTGATAAATAAGCTGATACTTTGGTGCAGATTCCATCTTCCCGCCTCCTGACTTTTTTGAACTGCTCAGCCCTTCACGGAGCCTATCATTATGCCCTTCACAAAGTATTTTTGCAGGAAGGGGTACACCAGTATGATAGGCACTACCACCACTATCATGGTGGCCATGCGTATGGTCTCGGCGGTGAAGGTCTGGGCGGCCATGGTGCCGGCCCGCTGGGACATGGCGTCGGCGCCGGAGACAGAGGTTAGGTTCGCCTGGTTCACAAGCTCCATGAGCCGGAACGCCACTGTCTTTAGGCTCTTGTCGGTGACATAGTAGGCTGAGTCGAACCATGCGTTCCAGTGGCCCACGCCGTTAAAGAGGGCTATAGTGGCAAGCACCGGCTTTGAGATTGGGAAGATTATCCGGAAGAATATCATCACGTCGTTGGCGCCGTCTATCTTCGCGGACTCCTCCAATTCCGCAGGGAGCTCCCTGAAGAAGTTCATCATGATTATGGCGTTAAATGCACTGAGGAGGCTTGGGATTATATACACCCAGAAGGTGTTCATCAGCTGTATCTTCTTTATAAGTATAAAGTACGGTATCAGCCCGCCGCCGAAGTACATGGAGATTATCAGCAGCATTGAGTAAAACCTTCTGCCCATCAGGTTCTTATGGGCCAGGGCGTAGGAGAAAAGGGCCGTGAACAGCACGCTTGAAACAGTGCCGATAAGGGTGCGGGCAATAGTGACGCCGTATGCCTTTAAGAGGTTCTGGTCCTTGAACACGGCCTGGTAGTTCTCAAGGGTGAACTTCCTGGGCCAGAAGAATATGCCGCCCCTGGAAGCGTCTATGCCCTCGTTGAAGGAGATGACAAGGGAATAGTAGAAGGGGTACAGGCAGGCAAGGAACACCACGGCCATGATGATATATACCACGGTATCCACCGCCCAGTCCTCCCTGGTCCTGCGTATCTTGTTGGGATTTTTCGCGCTCATTCCTGTCTCCTCCTTCCTTTAGAATAGTCCGGTGCCTGTAAGCTTATTGGATATCCAGTTGCTTGTTGACACCAGTATCAGTGAGATTATGGACTGCATAAGGCTTATTGCCGTGGCGTAGGAGAAGCGGCCCTGTGAGAGGCCCATCTTTAAGGTGTAGGTCTGTAGTATCTCCGAGACGCTGTTGTTCGCCACGTTCCCCAGCATATAGGCCTGGTCGAAGTTCGAGCCGCTGATACCTCCGCCGAAGAGGTTGCCGATGGACATGATGAGCACTATCACTATTGTGCCCTTAATGCTGGGCAGGGTGATATGCCATATCTGCTTGAGCCTCCCCGCGCCGTCCACCTTCGCGGCCTCGTACATGGAGAGGTCCACGCTGGTGATGGCCGCCAGGAAGATTATGGCCCACCAGCCCATTTCCTTCCAGATGTCGCTTATAACCACTATGGGCAGAAAGTACTGGGGCCCGGAGAGGAAGGATATGGGCTTGTCGATAACGCCCATCCCCAAGAGCGCCTGGTTCAGAAGGCCGTTCTGCTCGTTCAGGAAGGAGAAGAGCATGCCTGAGACCACAACCCAGGAGATAAAGTGGGGCAGATAGCTGATGGTCTGCACCGTGCGCTTTATGGGGCTTATGCGCACCTCGTTCACCGCCAGGGCGAAGATAATGGGCACAGGGAAGGTGAAGACGAGCTTCAAGAGGCTCATTGAAATGGTGTTGCGTATGGTGGGCCAGAACACCAGGTCGTGGTAGAACTCGGAGAACCACTTGAGGCCCACCCAGTCGCTGGTGAAGAAGCCCAGTATGCCCTGGGTCAGCTTATAGTCCTTAAAGGCAATTATAATGCCGAACATGGGGATGAAGCAGAATATTATCAGGAACGCCACTCCCATCCAGGCGAAGACCTGCAGGGTGAACTGTGATTTGAAGCGCTTCCAGGCCCCGCTATTAGCGGAACCGCTGTTTGCGGAACCGCCTGGAGCCCTATTAACTTTCGCTGCCAATTTGGCACCTCCTTTACTGTTATCAGGTGTTCACCAGTTTCAGCTCGCCCCGGCGCAGGATATCAAGGGACTCCTCAAGGGGCATTCCCTCCCGAATCTCCGTGAAGCCGAAGGCCTTGAGGTCCCGGGCGAACTCCTCAACGAGAGCGGCCCTATTGGGGTCCTCAACAGGGATATGGGTGAGCTTTAAGTACCGGATGGAGAGCCTCGCGAGCCTCACTTCACTGAGCACCCGCTTGTCGTCGGCCAGCATTTCCGCGCGGTCGAAGAGCTCGTCCGCTTTCTTAATAAATTCTCCGTTCAGGTAGGCGCTGTGGGGGGTGTCGTATATGCCCATATGCACATCCTTATCCTCCACCTGGGCGTGCATAAGGTCGTAGTACTCCCTCATGGGGGCCGCCGCCATGCCGTATACCCCGGAGATAAACTCGTTGACTAAAGTGTCGGTATCAAGGCTCGGGTCCCAGAGGAGCTTTGCCTCAACATACTGCCTCAGCTCATTGAGCTCGCCGTTGCGGCCCCGGCAGGCGTTGCCCTCCTCGAATATGCCGGTCACGTGGTTCTCGATAAAGAACCTGATGTTGGGGCCTATCACCTTGAAGTCCGGGAAGGGGTTCAGGTAGTGGGCGAAGTTGGTGGTGTAGTCCCAGATATGCAGGCGGTCGCAGACCTTTGCCCAGTCTTTAAGGTCGTTGGCAAAGCCGTCCCGGGCCCAGGAGCGTGAGGCGAAGGAGGCCACATGGTCGCACTCCGAGAGGGGGTGGGCAAAGCAGCACTCTATGCTGCACAGGCGCACAGCCACATTATGCCGGGGCCGGATAAACTTCGGGGCCTTGCGGGTGTAGGTATAGGCCAGGGTGTCGATTATCACGTTGGGATAGTCGGGCTCAATGGCCTCGGCCACCTTGTTTACGAACTCAATGAGCGTCCCCGCGTGGCTGCCCTCCCGCTCGTCGATGGCCTTGCAGGCGTCGCACTGGCAGGGGTCGAAGCAGTCGTTCTGGGAGACGGAAACTATCTGGGCCTTGGGGTGCTCTTTCAGCCACTGGCGAACGCGGTTTATGGATATTTCCAGCACCTCGGGGTTCGTCAGGCACAGCTGGGTGCGCTCCTTTAAGCGCTTGCCGTCCACCAGGGCAAAGTACTCCGGGTGGGTATCATAGTACTCGGCAACGGGCACCAGCTGGTCGAAGGTGTGCACGAAGGGGAAGTACTCCATCTTGTAGCCATATGCGTCCCCCGCATCAAGCATTGTGCTGTTGGACTTGTTTCTCACATGCCAGTCCGTGTCCATGTTCCCCGCGCAGAAGGGGTCGCGGTACTCAAGGACAGGCACCTGGGTGTCGTTCTCAATATCAGGCAGCTCAACACAGCAGCGCTTTGGTATGCGGCTGACTGTCTTTGTGAACCACCGGCAGCCAAGGTAGTTCTCAAGGAAGGTGTACACGCCGTAGAGGGTGCCCCGGGGCCTGCCGCCCGCAATCACAAGGCGCTTGCCCACTGTTTTGATGGTGAAGCCCTCCTGGCCAAGGGAGGATATGTCTATGCCGCACTGAAGCTCCCTCACCCGGGCGCTGTCCCCCACCAGTATCTCAGTCTCACAGGCTGGCTCGTCGTCGAAGAATATGGGGTAGTCCGCGCCGGTAATCTCCCCGAGAAAGCGCTTGAGCTCTTCGGCCGCGTGGCGTTCGGATGCTATGGAATCCCGGGCTGTGACTATATGGAACTCAGTTTTGCCGTGCTTTGCAAGCATTATCTTTTCGCTCATAGTTTTCTCCTTAAAATATGGAATCCCCGCCTCGCAAAAATATTTCAAGGCGGGGACTTCCGTAAGCTCTATAATTATCAGCAGAAATTTTTAGAAGGTTATGCCGGCGTCCTCATATTTCTTCAGTGCCGCCTGGAACTTCTCGGTGTAGAAGTCGTTGAGCTTCTGTATGCCAATCTGCTCGCAGTTGGCGGCGAACTCGTTATAGGCGCTCTCAAAGTCCTCGGCGGAGTACAGGCCCACCTGGGAGTTGTTCCAGAGCTCGGTGAGCTTGGTCTTGATGATGAACTCGTCGGTGTCGGCGGCCGGGGTTGTGAAGGCCAGGGCGGGCTGGCGGTTGTAGTGCTCCTTGCGGAACTCCAGCAGGTTCAGGTCGCTTGTGGCGTACTCGGGATATGCCAGGGAGCCGGATTTCACAGCCACTGCCTCGCCGAGGCCTGAGGCCATGAAGTACCAGGGGCCTATGCCCAGGGTGCTGCTCTCGCCGGCCTCAACCTTGTCAAGGTAATAGTCGGTGCGCACTAAGAGGCCGTCCTCATTGAGGTCATAGTGCTTGCCCTCAATGCCCCACTGTGTCAGATGGTCGCCATAGGGGCTCTTGAGGTACTCGACCAGGTTGATAGCCCTGTCGGGGGTCTTGCAGTTCTTGCTGATGAAGAAGTATGCCCAGCCGGTAGCGGCATCAAGAGGAGCGTACTCGCCCTTGCCGTCATGGGTCAGAGCCGCCACAACGGGCTCAAGATGGGCGTCGATATCATTTGCGTCGTAATAGTTCTTGTTTGTGTCCGAAGCCAGATTGGTGTTGTAGGAGGCGGAGAAAACGCCCGCGGAGCGCACTATCTGGAAGAACTGCTCGGGCTCGTAGGTGTAGGCCTCAACGCTCATCAGGCCGTCCTGCACCAGGCTGTTCATGAACTTTAGCCAATCCTTGAAGCTGGGGTCCGAAAGGCCTATGAAGGCGTCGTCGCCCTCATAGCTTATAGCCGTTGGGGAGGTGAAGCCGTAGAACTCGCAAAGGGGGTTGGCCCAGGTGGGATGGGGCATATAGGCGGCCAGGTCCGGGTACTTAGCATGGGCCTCCTCCAAAAGGGCCTTGAACTCCTCAATGGTAGCGGGCATTTCCTTGCCCATGTCCTCCATAAGGTCGGTGCGGAGATACAGGCCGGAGTCTCCGGGGGAGGGCACCCAGCGGGGGTCAGCGAAGTCGGAAGCGCTGCTGTAGTGGGACCTGAGGGTGTAGAAGTGGCCGTCGTCCTGGGTGTTGTTTACAAGCTCAACAGGGTCTATGAGCTTCATGAACTCAGGGCAGTACTCGTTTATCAGCTCGTCATAGGGGTAGCACTGGTCGGGGTCCATAAAGCGGGTGACCTGGTTTGTGGTGAATATCAGGTCCGGGAGCTCGCCGGCCGCCAGCAGCACCTGCAGCTGGTTTAAGTCGGAGGACTTTGTAACGTCCAGGGTGACGCCGGTCTCCTCGGTGATGAGCTGGGAGACGTCGTCGTTGCCCCAGGTATCGTAGGCATACCAGTCGAAGTCTATGTAGCAGGTCATTGTAACAGGGTCTGTCGTTTTCTTCCAGCTAAGGTCCGCGGTGTCCCAGGTGATGTCCCCGGCGTTTGCGTCTTCGCCAGAGGCCTCGGACCCGCCGTCCGCGGAGCTGTCTTCGGTCTTGGAGCTCTCCCCAGTCTTACTTGACGTTGAGCTTTGTTTATCGCCGCCGCAGGCCGCAAAGGTGGTGAGCACCAGAGCCAGTGCCAGGAATAACGCGGCAAATTTCTTCATTTTCATTGAAAAGCCTCCTGTGTTTGCTTGATTTTTTTGGTTTTCGTTTCTCCGTCGGGCTTTCATAGGTTTCTGGCTCTCAGTCCTTTCTGTTTTGGATAGGAGCGGTTACAGGCCCCACGGGACCCTTTCCCTGTTTCATCGGAACAGCCTGCTATGGTTTTTCACTGCGGGAAAAACCCTTCGCATAATATTATGCGGCTTTAATTCCAATGTGGAATATTGTATTTAACATCCAGATAGATTGTAATTACAATATACCTTCGCTCCTTTTGCTTGATTATAATACTCAGTTTCTCTGCTGTCAAGATGAAATTTTATTTCAAAGCAAAATTCGACAGAACGCCTAAAGTTTCGACGCTGCATTTGGTCATTAAGCCGATGATTTTAAACATTCAGTTGGCATAAAATAATATTTATCACCCGATTTCAGAGGTTAGCCGTGCATATTATGCAAAACCGCCCGCATGTGCCTTGACGGCGCACACGGACGGTTTGTAAGTTTATTTCAGTTTGATATAATCGCGGATATCCTTTCAAAGCCCCCGCGCCCTGAACATCTCCGCAATCTCCTCCGCTGTATCGACCATTCCCCGCTGGAACCATACCTCGACCCAGCCGTACAATGTGTAGGCCGCATAAGCCTTTGCATAGGCGTCCACCTTTGGAAGTCCGGGCTTCAGCCCGCAAAGCCCGGTGATAACATCCTTCAAAAGATAGGTAAGCCCACGCTCATTCAGCAGTCCGTAAAAATCCCTGTGCTTTTCAAAATGCGCGAACATCAGGCCGAGCAGCTCGCTCAACGGCCTGTTTTCTTTTCCGTTTGCCTCGGAAGTCCACTCCTGGAAAAGCTGACGGATATGCGCCCTTATGATGTCCTCTTTGCTCTCAAAATTACGGTAAAATGAGGCCCTGCCGATTCCCGCAAGCGCAGTGAGTTCGCTGACGGATATCTCCCCGATGGGCTTGTCCCGGAGCAGTTCCAGAATTGCCTGGGTAATATGCTCCTTAACATAGGCGTTTCTCGCCTCATTGCTGAACGGTGATACATTTTGGGGGATTTGTTTCATTTTGCCGCCTCCTATTGACACTTGGATAATCTAATGATACAATCGTATCGCTGAGACAGATATATCACCAGCATCTTAACACAACGCGGTGAAGTTGTCAATCACGTAACGATGGAAAGGAATGAAGTTTTAGATGGCAAAAGCGCTAAAAATCACCTTGAAAGTTCTGGGGATTCTACTTTTAGTACTGATTATCGCCGCCCTATTCGTGTACTTTTTCGTCCTGAGATACCCCAATCTGAAGGAAAACCCAGACATGGGAAAATGGTATCGCGTGGAGAGCGCGGCGATGAAGGACTCTGAAGGGAACGGCTACCACGCCCTGTTCAAAAAGGGCAGCGAAAATAAAGTGATGGTCTACTTTGCGGGCGGCGGCGTCAGCATAAATGAAGAGACAGCACGGGGCGATACTTACAACACCAAAATGGTCTGGCCGGATATGCTGGCGAATGTCACCATGAATATGGGCGGCCTCGCTTCGGATGTGGAGGGCAGTCCCTTCAAAAATTGGAGCATCATCTTATTTCCCTATGCGACCGGGGATTTTCATGCCGGAACCGGGGAGTTTCGCTACATCGACAACGATGGAAAAGAGAAAATTCTCTATCACAATGGCTATGTGAACTATACCGAGGCCATGCAAAAAGTGTCAGAACTTGCCGGTATTACTGACCCGGAGGCTGTTGTTGTAACCGGGTACAGCGCAGGGGGATTTGCCGCCGCGCTTCTCTCGGATGATGTTTTTACCAATTACTTCCCTAATGCGGAGAGCAAGAATGTCCTAGTGGACGCGTCGCTTCTGCTGTATGATGATTGGCATACTGTCGCAGAAGATGTTTGGCAGTGCCCGGAGGAAATCGCTGGCAAGCTGACCGGCAGTAATCTTACGCTGGACTGTCTGTCCGCGCTGCGTGAGAAATACGGAGACGGTATTCATCTTTTGTTTGACTGCTCCACAAGGGACGGTGATTTGGCGAAGGTGCAGAATTATCTGGACACCGGCGTGATGGATGTGTCGGAAAAAGAGGCAGATATCTTCCAGCGGATACTGAGGGAGGCGATTCCCCAGTTCCGGGAGATTGGCGTGAGTCTGTTTATATGGGACGGTGTGGCGTGGTATGACGACCCCAGGAATATGACTGCCCACACCATTATCGCTGCTCCGGCTGTATGGCTGCCTTTTGAGGAGCAGGGGCAGTCGGTGGCGGGCTGGCTTGCGGAGGCGGTGGATGGTGAGTTGAGGGACTATGGCGGTTATTTGGTGGAGAAGAAATATTGATTTTTCATGGGATTTTCTTTTGTTTAGGCATCTCAAACCAAAAAATCGTCCCATCCCCCACCCGGCTGCTCACGCCGAACCGGGCTTTTTGCGCCGTTAAAAGCTCCTTGGTGATGGCCAGCCCCAGCCCGGAACTCCCGCGCCCACCGCGCTGCTTCGAGGTAAAATACCGCTCCCAGACCAGCGGCAGTTCCTCCGGGGGGATGCCCGGGCCGTCATCCCGAACCTCTACACGGACGGCACTCTCTTGGGCTTTCACCTGCACGGTCAGTTGATTTTGGGCGTAACGCAGTCCGTTGTCCAGGAGATTGTACAGCACCCGGCCCATGTACTTTTCGTCTGCCATAACCTGCGCTCCCGGCGTAATATCTCCCGCAATTTTCAATCCCTTTTGCTGGGCCAGGGGCGCAAACTGCTCCACGGCCTCCTTCGCCAGCCTGCTTAAATCAACCCGCGTCAGTTCCGGCTCCTGGGACTGGGCGGCGGAATATTCCAGAATATCGTTCACGAGAGCCGTAAGCCTGTCCGCCTCCCGCGTGATGATACTCAAGTCCTGCTCACGCTTTTCCTCGTCATTCCAAGATATCTCCCGCACCATCTCCGCGTAACCCTTTATCATGGTGAGCGGCGTGCGCAAATCGTGGGAGACGTTGGCCAGCAGTTCCCGCCGGGCGTTTTCCAGCTTGTGAAGGGTCTCGGCGGTCTCCGTCAGCGCCCGGGAAACCTCGTCCAGCTCCTTACAGAAGCCCGCTTCGTAAGGGGCTTCTGTGTTTCCGTCAGGCAGATTTCTTGCCTGACGGGTGATAGCCGCCACGGGCCGGGCAAACTGCCGGGCCACCAGCCACGCCAGCACCGAGGCCAGGGCCAGGGACGCGAAAGTCACCCAAAGCAGCTGCACACGCAGAATGCCTACCGCCGCCCCGGCCCCGCCCAGGGGAGTGCTCATGTACAGCACAGCCTGCCCGAAGCGGGAAGATTCCGGTAAAACTTGCCCATAGATATATGCATCGCCGTCTACACTCTTATAGCTTGCCTGGCCTGTGGAGCTTTCCTCCAAACGCATCAGAAAACCGGGGTAGTCTGAGGGCAAATTGTGCCGCGCGCCCTCCTGCCAGCTCAGCCCCTCCTGCTCCCGGTAGGGGTTGGAGCCGCCGGAGCGCCCCGCGTCTTTCTTCTGATAGACGGCGCTGTGCTCATCTGTGCTGTAGAGGATGCCGCCCTCCCGGTCGGTGAGGAAAATCAGCATGGAGCCCTCCGAGGCCCAGGCGTCTAAGCGCTTCTCAAAATCATTGCTGTCTATCTGCTCTACAATTTTCTCCGCCAGCCGCTGGGTATTCCGTATTGCCATGCCGTCATAGAAACTCTGTAAAAACACGGTCTGCAAGAGCCACAGCGCTCCCAAAATCAGGGCGGCGAACACGATAAAGCAGAGCCAGAGTTTTCTTCCAAAGCTATTCGTCCGCTGTTTCAAATTTATACCCCATTCCCCGCATGGTGACGATGCAGCCCCGGTAATCCCCCAGCTTGCCCCGCAGCAATTTTATCTGCCAATCCACCGTGCGGTCGTCACCGATGGCGTCATAGCCCCACACCGCGTCCAAAATCTGCCCCCGGGTCAGGGCAATGCCCCTGTTCTCTGCCAGATAGGCCAAAATGCCGTACTCCTTTGCGGTGAGCTCGGTCTTCACGCCGTCCACAAACACGCACCGGCCCAGCAAATCTATGCGCAGCCCCCGCCAGACAATTTCGCTTTTGGGCTGGCTTTGGGCCCTGTGCCGGTTGACGATGACGTTCACCCTGGCCATCAGCTCCCGGGCGGAGAAGGGCTTCACCACATAATCGTCCACCCCCGCCTCAAAACCCTTGAGCTTGTCGTACTCCTGGCCCCGGGCCGAGAGCATCAAAATGGGGATGTCCTTTTCCCGGCGTATCTCCCGGCTGGCGGCAAAACCGTCCATGCCAGGCATCATGATGTCCATTATAATAACGTCGAAATCCCGCTCCCGGCACAGGGCCACGGCTTTCTCGCCGCTGGAGGCGCACAGGGTCTCATGGCCCTCATGCTCCGCGAAGCGCTGTATCAGCCGGTGGATGTCCGGCTCATCGTCTACAATTAGGATTTTAGCCATAGATAGGCCCCCTTTCTTGTGGGACACAGTATAGCAGGAACGCGGGCGAATAGCAAGTCCAGAAAGGCAAGAGGCCGCAAACGCCGCCCCTTGCCGCTGGATGGGTTTAATTGAGATACGCCTGGATGGCCTTCGCCTGCTCCTTGGTGATGATGCCTGCTGCCAGCAGTTCATCCACAGGGTCGCTGTCCTCGGACTTCATGCCGTCGTAGAAGCTGTGGCGCTCCTCCGCTGACATAGACGACTTCCCGGCGTAACGGCTGTGGCGGTCAGCCTGCTTCTCTGAAGCGTACTGGGCAATCTTCTCCGCTGTCTCCTGGTCGATAACACCGGCCTCAGCCAGCTTCTCCGCGTCCAGCCGGGGGCTGTCGCTGTTGGGGCCGTTCCCGCCGATGCCGTTGGCGGCAAGGAAAGCCTCCCGGGCGCTGTCGCCAATCTGCTGGGCCGCCTCGGTGAATATCTTGTGGCGGCTCTCATACTGCTGCCTGCCGGACTGGCAGCTGCAGCTGTCCTCCGCCGCCATAGCGGATACCCCGCCTGCCGTTAAAACTGCCGCCGCCATGATGGATGCCGCCGCTCTTGTGATGGTCTTTTTCATGTTGCTGTACCTGCTTTCTTGGTTTTTCCGTAAGCTGATGTGATACCTTTACGGTGACTATAGGATACGCCTTGATTTTGGAATCCGGGTGGAATCCTATAGGAAATTGGGTGGAATTTGTGCGGGACATTTTGAAATAACCCTTAGCAGAACCTTTTGTAAAAGCTCTTGACAGCGGCAGTTAGTCGCAGTAAATTAAGTACAGTTCCAAAATTAGTAAACACTAACTTTGTTTAAAGGAGGCGAACCACAGATTGGCATTAACGGCGAAATTGCCATCGTACAGTTTGGACTGTTCGCCAGCGAAGATATCATCGCCGCGGACGGCTCCGCTCATTTTCGCCAATTCTTGCTAAAGCTATTTCCCTCCGTCTCCACATGTCCCCTATGCCCATGAACGGTGCAAGTATCCAACGCCTGCTCCAACTCCACAAACTCCGTGTCCGTCAACTCCACATTCCACCCACCCAAGTTCTCCAAAATCCTCTCCTGGTTCTTGGAGCCGGGAATGGGCACACAGTTTGGATATTTGTGCAGCATCCACGCAAGCGAAATCTGTGCGCTGGTGGCATTCTTCTCCGCCGAATACTTCGCAAGCACGTCCAAAATAGGCTGGTTAGCTGCAATGTTCTCCTTTTGCAGCTGGGGCACCCAGTTGCGCACGTCGTCCTTCTCCCCAAACTTGGTGTCCGCAGTGATTTTCCCCGACAGAAACCCACTTGCAATAGGCGAAAAAGGCACCACACCAATGCCGTTCTCCAGACAGTAAGGGAAAATGCCGTCCTCGCAGTCCCGCTCCAGCATATTGTAGAGGTTCTGCACGGCGGTGACCGGCGTAACGCTGTGGGCCCTGTCCAGCGTCAGCACGTGCACCTGAGACATACCCCAGCCGCGAATGAGCCCCTCGCGGATAAGCCTGCCCATAACCCCAGCGACCTCCTCCACAGGCACGGCCTCGTTGACCCGGTGCAGGTAGTACAGGTCGATGTAGTCGGTGCGCATGTTCTTCATGGACGCCTCAAGGTGGCGCTTCACGGCGGCATAAATGTCACCATTTTCGACATCCTCCGGGGGCAGGTGCAGCTTGGTCGCCAGGACAACATCCTTGCGGAAAGGCTCAATGGCCTTGCCCACCAGATGCTCATTGTGGCCGGGCCAAAACTGCTCCCTGCCATAAGTTTCGGCGGTGTCGAAGAAGGTGCAGCCGAAGTCGTAAGCCTTGCGGATGGCCTCGATAGAATAATTTTCTTCGGGCACCTGCCCATAGCCGTGGGAGAAGCCCATGCAGCCCATGCCGATAGGTGAAACCTCTAGGTTGCCGATAAAACGTGTTTTCATTGTAAAATCCTCCTGTAAAATAATTTATATAACTTTCATGTTCTGCCACTTGCCGCCCCGCCAGCGCAGGACGTAAATAATTGTTCTGAACCCCCAGTCCAGCATAGCCATGGAAACCCAAATACCCACGGCGCCAAACCCCATCACCGTTGACAGTAGATACGCCCCGCCGAACCGGAACACCCACATTGAAACGATTGACATAACCATCGGATACTTCACGTCCCCGGCGGCACGGAGCGAGGCGGTCTGCACAAACGCCATAGGCCACAACAGCGCCGCGCCGATGGTGTGCCACAGGAACATGGAGCCAATCAGGGCCATGGTCTCGGCGCTGAGGGTGTACAGTTTGAGAATCAGCGGCAGGCCCAGGTACATCAGCCCGCCCAGCCCGATGTGGGCGATGGTGGCAATCAGGATAAGCTTGCGGTTGTAGTATTTCGCCTGCTCAAACTCACCCGCGCCCACGCACCGGGCGATGACCGTGACGATGGCGAGCTGGATGGCCCCGCCGGGGATGGTCTCGATGGCGGCGAGGGTCTGGGTGACGGCGTTGGCGGTGATGGCGGTGGTGCCGAAGGTGGCCGCGAGTCCAACCAGGGCGATTTTGCCCACCTGGAAGATGCCGTTTTCGATGCCCCCAGGGATGCCCACCCGGGCAATTTGCCGAGCCAAGCGCCAGTCGAATTTGTGGCGAAGCGTCTTTTCAATGGATAGTTCCCGCTTCTGGTTTAGGAGCAGTGCGATGATGAAAATAGCCGCCACCCACCGGGAAAAGAGGGTGGAGATAGCCGCGCCCGCCGCGCCCATCGAGAGGCCGTAAATCAGGACGGCGTTGCCCGCGCAGTTGATGAGGTTCATCATCAGCGAGAGTTTCATCGTCGTTTTCGTATCGCCTATGGTGCGGAAGATGGAAGTGCCCGCATTGAACAGCGCAATAGCTGGGATGGAGAAGGCCGTGTAGAACAGGTAGTCCTGGGCCGAGGCCGCCACGTCCTCCGCGATATCGCCGAACAGGCTGCCCACTATCCAGCCGGATAGGGCAAACACCAGCGCCGTGACGAGCACCGCGACCAGGCCGTTCATCCAGACCAGCTCGCCTGCGGCTTTCTTAGCGTTTGCTTTGTCGCCACTGCCCAAGTACTGCCCGGCTACCACCGCGCCGCCCGCCGCCATAGCCGAAAAGATGTAGATTACCAGCACCATCACCGTGTCGATAAGCGACACGCCGGAGACTGCCGCCTCGCCCGCGCTTGAGACCATGATGGAGTCCACCATGCCTACAATGAGGTTCAGGGCGTGCTCGATTACCAGCGGGATTATCAGCGCGAATAGGGCTTTGTTTGTGAATAGCCGTTTTGTCTTTTCCATGTGTATCCCTCCCGTGTTTTCTGGTTTCAGTATAGCGCATATCAGCTTGACAGGGAAGTTCACCTTTGGTACAATGGTTGAAACCGAAGGTTTCAACAGGAGGGGTTCACATGGTAGACAAGGTACTGGAAATTTTCAAGGCCACAGCGGACTGCGGCAGCTTTTCCAAGGCGGCGGAACGGCTTTACATCACCCACACGGCCGTGATAAAACAGCTGAACAACCTGGAGAGCCGGGTGGGCGTGCGCCTGCTGGAGCGCTCGAACCACGGGGTAAGGCTGACCCCCGCCGGGGAGGTCTTCTATAAAGAGGCAGTGGAGCTCATGCGCTTGTCCCAGGAGGCGTTAAAGCGCGTGCGCACGGCAGGTCAGCCGGAGCAGAAGACCCTGCGGGTTGGCACCTCGGCGCTGTCGCCCTGCCAGGATTTTCTGGAATTTTGGCAGGGGCAGGAGGAGCCAGAGCGGTTCCGGTTCCAGATAGTCCCCTTCTCCGATGACCGCAGGCGCTATGAGCACCTGGGCAAGGACTTTGACTTTCTCGTGGGGCCTTTTGACAACCCCGCCATGCAGGACAAGTGCCGGTTCATGCCTATCGGGCATTACAAATTTGTGCTGCTGATGGGGCGCGGGCACCGGTTTGCAAAGAAAAAATCTCTGAAATTTAGGGATTTGGGGGGCGAAACGGTGATGATTATGAAGCCGGGCACCAGCCCAATCAATGATAAAATGAGGGCGGCGCTGACGGAAAATCAGCCCGGCGCGGCTGTTGAGGATATCCAGCCTGTCTACAATATGGACACCTTCAACCGCTGTACCGAGAGCGTAGCGCTGCTGCTGGCCCCGGAGTGCTGGGGGCAGGTGCACCCGGCGCTGGCGGCGGTGCCGTTGGAGGAAGATTTTTCCATTCCCTTTGGGGTGATTGCTGCTGGGAATTTGAGCGGTGACATGGAGGTGTTTTGGGAAACCTTGAGCGGTCTCCATGCTTGACAGGCATACCTCACTATGTTATAATTCCTCCCAGAAGGGGGCATTTTCATGGAATTACGTGTCCTGCAATACTTTCTCGCCGTGGCCCGGGAGCAGAGCTTCACCAGCGCGGCGGACTATCTCCACCTGTCCCAGCCCACCCTGTCCCGCCAGTTAAAAGACCTGGAGGACGAACTGGGCAAACAGCTTTTTGTGCGCAGCAACCGGGGAATCACCCTCACGGACGAGGGCATGATTTTGCGCAAGCGGGCCGAGGAAATGGTGCAGCTCATGCGTCAGACCGAGGACGAGATTGCCAAGGCCGACGAGCAGGCCACCGGCGACGTGTATATCGGCGCGGGGGAATCCGAGCTGAACCGGGTGCTGGCCCGGGCGGCGCGGCGGGTGAAGGAGAAGTACCCCGGTATCAACTTCCACATTTCCAGCGGGAATTTCGAGTATGTGACGGAGCGGCTGGACAAGGGGCTTATCGACTTCGGCATGGTCTACGGCGAAGCGGACCCGGTTCAGTTCAACGCCCTGACCCTGCCGGAAAAGAACCGCTTTGCCGTGCTCATGCGGGAGGACTCCCCTCTGGCGCAAAAGGAAACCCTCTCCCCTGCCGACCTGCGCAAGCAGCCCCTGATTGTCTCTGTTTCCGAGCTGCGGGAGGGCGGCAGCGGGCTCTCCTGGATAAGCCGGGACCCGGCGAAGCTGAATGTAGTGGCCACGTATACCCTGGTCTACAACGCCACTCTGCTGGTAGAGGAAGGGCTTGGCTGCGCCATCTGCTATGAGAAATTGGCGAACACGGCGGGCAACGGCCTGTGCTACCGTCCCCTGACAGGCGCGCCGGAAGCGCCCTGCCACATCATCTGGAAAAAGTTTCAGATGCTCTCGAAACCTGCGGAGAAGTTTTTGGGGTGCTTGCAGGAGCTGCTGGACGCGTAGATATGGAAAAGGAGCGGTTTACGCCGCTCCCTTTTTGTTTCTCAGTAGCTTTTTGCCATAGTGTGCCAGAAAAATGAACAGCCCGCAAACAGCCAGATAGTCCAAATAAAACAGCGCGAACGGCTCCTCATAGTCTAAAAAGACGAACTCGTTTTGGGCGAGCAGATTGGCAGGGAAGTCCCGGCGCAGGAACGCGAACGCACCGTATACCGCGATTATCAGCGCAACCGCAAAGTATATCCGAGTGCTTTTCCTGCCGCTCTTTCCCAGCCTCGACATAATCCCAGCCCAGTGCAGTCCCAGATGCAGAGCTGTCAGCACAAAGCCCCAGTTGGCCCCGAGAATATGCAGCTTTCTTGCTATAGACAGCCCGCCCAGGCTTGGCAGCCACGGGAAAAGATACCTGGACATGGCCGCCGCGCTGTAGGCTTGAATCAGCATGAAAATGAGCAGGGCTAGGTCTACCGCAAGCATTAGCATTCTCGCAGGAGTATAGCGCCCCTTGCACAGGTTTTTGTGCCAACTGCCGTTGAGCAAATGGTGAGCTATGAACAGCACAAACGCCGCCGCGCCCAGAACCTCATGGGCGAACTCGCCCCAGAACTGGTAGCCCATTGCTCCCAGCAGGCAGAGGCTCATAATGATATCAACCGATAACTTTATTTTTGATTTCATCTTACTGTTCCGCCGCTTTATTCACACAGGCGATGGCGTTCAGGCTGCGGGGGTAGCCGATGTACGGCAGGCATTGGCTGACCACTCTTATAAGAAACTCCTTGTCGTTGCCCATGTTCATGTTGCCCTTCGCGTGGGAGGTGAGCTGGGGTTCGCAGCCGCCCTGGGCCGCAAGAAAGCAGAAGGTAATCATTTCCCGCTGGGCCAAAGTGAGGCCGGTGCGGGTGTAGTAGTCGCCGAAACAGTTTGCCGCAAGCCAGCGGTTCACGTGCCCGGCCTTCCAAGCTTCCTTCATGCGGCCGCCGAAGATTTCAGCCTGGGCTTCAATGCCCTTTTCCAGGCGGTCTTCCATCGTGGTGGTGGACTGAGATGGCAGGGGCAGCTCTACGCCCCGCTGGGTAAGAGTCTCGTTTGCGGCGTTCAGGAAGGGCCACGCCCGGCCCATGCCCAGGTAGTCGAAGGCTTGATAAATAATCTCCTTCACCTGCACCGGGGTCAAACCTGCATCCAAAGCTTTGGGCAGCATAAGTTTGAAAGCGTCCAGCCCTTGGCAGCCCAGCAGGGTGGCGAGAATTGCCATATAGCGGGTGGGCTCGTCCAGCTGCTGGCCCTCCTCGCTGGGCACTTCCTCAAAGGCGAAGTGCTCGAAGCGCTCCATAAATTCCGGGTCGGTCTTGCGTAGGTTTTCCATTTTGGTTCCTCCTTAGTATTTAAACTATAAACGGCTCCCCGGGGTTTAGGACTATAAGCCGCTCCGGGTTAATAATGCGCTTTTTGATTTCGCCGGGATTCCCGCAGAACGGCGACATCTCCGGCGCGTCCACCGTGCCCCAGTGGATACAAATCAGCTTTGCAAGCGGGTAGGCGTTGGCCAGGCTTGCCGCGCCCTCAAGCCCAATGTGCCAGTCGTTGTCCGAGAAGTCAAACAAAATCACCTTCGGGTTTGGCATATGCAGGTGGCTTTCCATCAGGCGGGAGTCGCCGGGCAGCCATATTGAGCCGTCCGGGGTGTCCAGCCAGCAGCCGCAGTAGTCCTCCTCCCGCCAGACCCGGTATGAAAATTCCGGACTCTCGCTCTGCCAGTTATGCTTTGCGGGGGTAAGCCTGACCCTGACGTCCCCAACGGTAAATTCTTCGCCAATATCATGCCCTGTACCCGGCACGCCCGATTTCCCCATTTCCTCCGCAACGTACCGGGGCGCATGGAAGCTTTTGCAGACCGGTACAAGGGCCGTGCAGGTCTCCCGGCTGAAATGGTCGTTGTCGATGTGGGTCACCAGCACGCCGTCCACACGGGGCACATCTGAAACCTGCAAGGGACAGTCGAACAGCAGGGGCATATCAAAGCCGGTAAGCAGCGGGTCAATCAGGATAACAGTTCCCCGGACGTTCAGCAAGACGCTGCCGCCGCCCAGCCAAATAAGCTCCGTGCGCGCTTTTGTACCGAAAGCGCCTTTGGCCACAGGAATTGTTTTTTCTGGCATGGCCTGTCCCTTTTCGTTGATAACATAGCTGCCCATATTTTTCCTCCATTTAGATTTTCTTTATTTTACTACAGTGAATAGATTTTTGCAATCAGGCTTTGCTGCGGAGCGCCTGTTTATACCAAGTCAGCGCCCAGGCCATTGCAATCACCACGGTTCCCGCCGTTCCCACCGCCAGGGGCACCCGAGGGTCGGCGCTCCCGCTTACCCCCTCCACCAGCCCGATGAACGGCGCGGAGAGAAACGTCCCCAGGTGCAGGCAGGAGATGAACAGTCCCGAGGCTAAAGTCCCCTGCTTGCCCTGCAAGGCGCTGAAGGTCATGACGCAGGCAGGCCAGACCCAGTGAATCGCCACGCCGATGAGCACCGCGCCCAGGAACAGCACCCATAGCTGTCCGCCGAAGCTGCAAAGGGCCATGCCCAGGGCCTGCATCAGCAGGCTCACCGGCATGAGGAATTTTCCCAGCAGCCGGTCTGCCCCGCCGAACACAAACCCCGCCGCCATGCCGCCGATGGAGTAGGCCGAAAGCACCACCCCGGCCTGGGCCGACGTGCCCAGGCCCTCCTCCACGATGACGGAGGAGATATTCAGCAGGAAGGGGTACATCATCAGGAACAGCAGACCGAAGCCCACGCAGGTCAGGATAGCTGAAAATGGGAGGGGAGATTTTGCGCCGGTTTCTTCTGTTTTATGTACCGGTTCCGAGGTGCGCTCGGGCTCCTTTAGGAAGAAAATCATCAGCACCAGCGGCAGGACGAGCAGCCCATGTACCAGCCAAATCAGTTTCACGTCTGTGACGCACAGCACGCCCACCAGGTTGGTGTAGAGCATACCGGCTACGTTCATCACCGCCGTGCCTACCCCCTGCCAGAGGGCTTGCTTTTCCTTTGGCACCAGCCGCATCACCAGGGCGTTGGCGATGGGGGAGGAAATACCAACTCCCGCGCCCACTAAGAGCCTTGTAAACATGACGATGGCGAAGGAGGGCATGGCGATGCAGGGCAGCAGACCGCCCGCCAGAATAAGTATGGTTGCAAGGATGGACAGGGTTTTATACCCAATCTTACGTCCCGCCAGCGCACCGGCAATCAGGGAGCAGGGTATTACTGCCAGGGAGGTGGCCGTGGACAGCATGAGCACGGTGCTCCGGGGGACTTGGCCGTAATATTCAATGAGGCTGTTCATGGCAGGGTTTATCATGTTGGCGGTCTGAGCCAGGGTGAATACCGCCAGAATGCCCAGCAGGAGCAGAGGGGATTTCTTTTTCATGACCGGCACCTCAAATCTTTTGATTACCTGTTGACCAGACGTGCTTTTCGTTAGCGGAAGCCGCCGTGTTCTGGGCCATCACGCCCACCAGCTTATGCGGGACGTAGGGCTCTTCCAGATAGGCCAGTTCCTCGGGGGAAAGCTCTAGGTCAACCGCATTTGCCGCGCCCTCAATGTGGTGCAGCTTTGTGGCCCCCACCACCGGCGAGGCCGCCTTTGTCAGCAGCCAGGAGAGGGAAATCTCTGTCATGCTAACGCCGTGCTTGTCTGCAAGCTCCGCTGCCCGGGCGATTATCTTGCCGTCCTGCTCTGCAGTGCTGTCGTACTTGCCCTTGGCGTAGCTGTCCTCTTCCAATCGCTTGGAGGTCTCGCCGGGGCGCTTGCTGAGCCTGCCGCCTGCCAGGGCGCTGTAGGGGGTCATGGCGATGTTGTCCTCGGCGCAGAGCTTTGCCATTTCGCGCTCTTCCTCCCGGAAAATCAGGTTGTAATGCCCCTGGATGGATACGAACTTGGCAAAGCCGTTCTGTTCCGCAATGGCGTTTGCCTTGCAGAGCTGGTAGGCGTAGGCGTTGGAAATGCCGATGTACCGCACCTTGCCCGCCTTCACAGCGTTGTTCAAGCCCTCCATGATGTCAAAAATCGGAGTGTTATAGTCCCACATATGGTAAATATACAGGTCGACGTAGTCCATGCCCAGGTTTCGCAGGCTGGTGTCCAGCAGCTTCTCAATATGCTGCTGCCCGGTGACGCCCTCGGCAATCTCTTCCGGTGTGCGGGGAATGAATTTTGTGGCCGCCACCACCTCGTCCCGCTTGGCAAAATCCCGCAGGGCGCGGCCCACATACTGCTCGCTGGTGCCGCTCTGGTAGCCGATGGCGGTGTCGTAAAAGTTCACGCCCAGCTCAAGTCCCCGCTTGATAATCTCCCGGGAATGTTCCTCGTCCAAAGTCCAGCTGTGCTGGCCGCTTTTCGCGTCCCCAAAGCCCATGCACCCCATGCATATGCGGGACACGGTTAAGTCGGAATTGCCCAATTTGGTGTATTTCATGCAGTTGTCCTCCTCAATATAATAATAAAATCTTCCAAGTTAAATGTGAAAGAGAGTGTTTATCCAGTTGGCGCACATGGGCACCCAGTGGGCGATATTGGGATTATCGATACGGTCTTGCCTGTGGCTCCCGGCATAGCTTGTGAGGGTGTTGCACACCGACATCCCATGAGGCCCGCCCTGGAACAGGTGCAGCTCGAAGGGCAGGTCAAGCTCCAGGCACTTGCCCGCAATCATAATGGGGTTTACTGCGTTGACATACTGGTCGTAGCGGTTGTGCCAGATGAACAGCGGGGGCATATGGGGGCCGGTGTAGTTGATGAAGTCCAGTTCCGGGGTGCAGTCCTTGGCAATTTTTGCCGCGCCGGGGTTGTAGAATTTGGGGTCTTTCTGGATGGTATTGGTATTGTCCCAGCAGCCGTAGCCGATAACGGCGGCGTTGGGCTTGATGCCCTCCGGGGGCACACCCAGACGCTCTGCCAAACCGGGGGTGTTCCATTGGGTGGCGGACATGGCAGCCAGGCAGGCCCCGGCGGAGAAGCCCATCACCACAATAGCGTCCGGGTCGATGTGCCACTCCTCGGCCCGGCGGCGCACCTCCCAGACAGCCAGGGAAACTTCCTCCAAAATCTTCGGGTAGGTGCAGGCGTCGCCTACAGAATAGCGCAGGACAAAGGTGTTGCAGCCCTCTTTCATGAAGGTCAGGGCCACAGGCTCGCTCTCGCTGTCCGCCAGGAAAGAGTAGGCCCCGCCCGGCATGACGATAACGGCGGGTCGCTTGGGTATCTGAAACTCCCACTGGTCGGACTTGTCGTGGATGTAGGTGACTAGCTCCGCGTCGTTTAGCTTGATGTGTTCGTGGGTCATGATAGCTTCCTCCTGATTTTATTGTTTCGTTCAAATCTCAGTAAGCCACGCCGCCACAGCGTCCCCACAGCTTGCAGCCTCCCCGCTGCCCAAAGAAAGCCCCTCTGTAACAGTGGCCCCCGGCTCCATCTCCCGGATTGTCCCCACCGTGCCGGACAGCCCGCTGCCGCCGCTGGTGACGAAGGGGCAGACCGTTTTGCCGGTAAGGTCGGCGGCGTCCAGGTAGGAGTAGAGTATCATGGGCATATCGCCCCACCAGTTGGGGTAGCCCAGGTAGACGGTGTCCACGCCGTCAAGGCCGGGCAGCTCGCCGCTGATAGCGGGCCTGGCGCTCTCGCGCTGTTCGGTTTGGGCTATGTCCAGCATCTCGTCGTAGTCGGTGGTGTAGGGCGTTTCCGGCTCGATTTTGAACACCTCCGCCCCGGTCTGCCCGGCAATCTCCAGCGCCACCTGTTCCGTATTGCCCGACCAGGAGAAGTACACCACCAGGGACTTGCCGCCCTGGGGCTCTGCCGGTTCTTCGGAAGATTCAGGTGCAGGCGATTGAGCTGCCTCCGCTGTGGCGGTTGGCTCGGGTGTGGCGGTGGGTTCCGGCGTGGGCTCCGGGGCAGTGGTCAGGGAAGGCGCGCCGTCCTCCTCTGCCCGGGACGGTGCTGTGCCGCCGCAGCCGGTCAGGCCGAGCAGCAAACAAAGTGATAACAAAACACTGAGCTTTTTCATCATGATTTTCTTCCTTTCTTCGGCGCGGGGCCGGTGATTTCATACCGCAGGAAATCCAGGCGGTCTAACTGCTTTTCTTTCAGATGGAGCTGTTCCAGCATTTCCCGCCGCTTGGCGTCCAGCATAATCAGCCGCTGTGGGCCGCTGTTCTCGGCGTTCATCAGGCGCATATACTGCTCAATCTGCCCGCTCTGAAAGCCAATATCCTGCAGGGTAAGCATAAGGCTCAGCTGGTCAAGGTCGCGCATGGTCATGGTCTTTACCTCTCTTATTCTTCTATCTATGCTCAAAAGCTATGGCTATTCACCCATCCCTGCACGTCAGCCTGAGCCGCGCTGCCGCTGAAACGCCTGCCGTCTTTCCAGCCGGCGCTGGGGGCCAAGCTGTGCAGATTTGTGGCGCTTGAGCCGATGGGACTGCTGCCGGAGGTGCAGAAGGGGATGATGGTCTTGCCGGAGAAGTCATAGCTTTCCAGGAAAGTGCTGATGATTTTCGGGGCCTGCCCCCACCAGATTGGGTAGCCGATAAACACCACGTCATACTGGCTCATATCTGAAACAGAACCGGATATGGCGGGGCGGGCGGCTGGGTCGTTCTGTTCACGGTTGGCGCGGCTGTCGCTGTTATTGTAGTTCAGGTCGGCGCTGGTGTAGGGCTGCTGGGGGGTGATTTCGTAGAGGTCGGCGCCGGGCAAAGCGGACTTGATGTGGTTGGCGATGTTCTCTGTGTTGTTGGTGCAGGAGAAGTAGGCAATCAGCGTCTTGCCCTGGCCGGGAGCCGGAGAGGGCGTTTCCCCCTTGCCCTGCACCCAGCGCATGAGCATTGCCGCCATCTCCGCGCGGGTGGCGTGGCCCCTGGGGTCGAAGCGGTTGCCGCCTTTGCCGCTGATAATGCCTTTCTCACGCGCCCAATTTACGGCGGAAACGGCGTAGTCCGCAATCAGGTTCGCGTCGGCGAAAGCCTGGGTCTGTCCCGGTGTGGGACGGCCCTCGGCGCGCCACAGAAAAGAGGCCAAATCCTGCCGGGTGACCGGGTCATTCGAGCCAAAGCGTCCGCTGCCATAGCCGCTCACTAGGCCGGTGGAAGCGCCCCAGTCCACGGCGGTTTTATAGTAGGCGTTGGCGGGTACGTCGGTAAAGTTTGAAGTGCTTGTTACTGCCGGGCTTCCCGCCTGCCGGTACAGTACCGACACCAGCATGGCGCGGTTTGCAGTACTGTCCGGGGAGAAATTGTTATTGCCGGTGCCGCTCATGAGGCCGTTATCCCGGCAGTATGTGACCGCCTCGACGTACCATGCGCTGGCGCTTACGTCGGCAAAGCCGGTGTCGCTTACTGCCGCCTGGGCGGGCAAAGCGCTGCAAATCACAAGTAGGACGCTCAAAATCAAAGAGATAACTTTTCTGTGCATTTTTTGATTTCCTCCTAATCAATACTGTTTGTGTTCAGCCATGCTGCTACATCATCCGGCATGCCTGCCCCGCCGGAATAGTGTACCGACAGCCCTTCGCCAATGACCGCGTCCGGGGCCAACTTTGCTATAGCCGTCAAACTTTGTCCGAACCGCCCGCCGCCGTGGGAGCAGAAGGGTACGATGGTCTTTCCAGTAAAATCGTATTCCTCCAGGAAAGTGGCTACCGGCATGGGGATGGAGGCCCACCAGTTGGGGTAACCCAAAAGGATGGTGTCATACTGTGCCATGTCCTCCACATGGTTGGCAAGCTCCGGGCGGGCCTGCTGGTTCTGGTCGCGCTGTGCCTCGTCCAGCACGGTGTTGTAGTCGCTGGAATAGGGCGTCACCGGGGTTATCTCAAAAATGTCCGCACCGGTCTGAGACTGTATTTCATCGGCTATACCACGTGTATTGCCGCTCCAGGAGAAGTAGGCAATCAGCACCTTCCCGCCGCTTTCGGCCTGTTTCCCGGCAGCGGAAGTCACTGCGCTGCCGGTACCCGCCCCTGCGTTCAGCACCAGCCGCAGCCCCAGGTTAAAGCTGGACTTGTCCTGGGCCAAGGTCGCCCGGTAAGCCGAGCGCAAATTCTTGCCGAAGTCGTTCCAGCCGCCCCCGCGGTAGACCCGCAGGGTGCCGGTCTCCGGGCCGGTGGGGTCGGTCTGTGGTTCCGTAGAGTAAGCACTATAGAAATCCCAAACCCACTCGCTCACGTTGCCGTGCATATCGTAGAGGCCAAAGGGGTTCGGCTCGAAGCTGCCCACCGGCAGAGTCTCGCCCCGGTACTCCCCGGGCTGGACGGTGAGATTGCCCTGGGAGAAGTAGTTTTCCTCAATCTGGTAAGGGTAGTGGCCGTAGTAGTTAGCGTCATCGGCGCTGGGGGAGTTCTCCATGTAGAAGGGCGTTTCTGTGCCCGCCCGGCAGGCGTACTCCCACTCGGCCTCTGTGGGCAGGCGGTAGCCGTTGGCTGCGCGGTTCCAGGTCACGTTTTCGCCGTCGATGATGTAAGCCGGTGTGCGTCCCTCTTGCTCACTTCGGGCATTGCAGTAATTCACTGCGTCCAGCCAGGAGAAGTTCTCCACCGGCAGATTATCGCCGGCAAAGCTGCTGGGATTCTCGCCCATGACGGCCTGGTACTCGGCCTGGGTCAGTTCGCAGGTGCTCATGTAGAAGCCGCTGACGGTGACTGTGTGCCGGGTCTCGTCCGTGCCCCTCCAGGCTTCGGTGTCCGGGCTGCCCATCTGGAACTCACCGCCGGAAATCAGTACAAAATTTTCAGGTGCAGGCATATCCACTGGTTTTTCCTCCATTTCTTCCTTGCTTTCCAGCTGAGATTCATTCTCGAATATTTTACTTGCTTCGGGCGTTGGCTCCGCCGCTGAACTGGATATAGTGCTTTCTGTAGCCGAGCTCATAAGCGCGCCTTCCTGTCCGCAGGATGACAGAAGCAGCAGCGTAAGGGCGGCTAAAATCAGGCATATTCGTTTCAAGGTGATTCTCCTTTCTGATTGGTCTGGTTTTATTATAAATGCTGCGGAACTCGATGTCCAATACTTCTTGGTTATTGCTTTCTATGCTTAAAGCGTATGGCTGGCGCTATGCTTTTTTAACATGGTACTCTATTGGGAGCGGGATGCTCCTGTTCGACAGCCTGACGCCATCGGGTTCCTGGGCCAGGGAAAAAAGAGACAGGGTTTTTAAATGATTGACATCCCCTCCCCTTCGGTGCTATTATTATAAAAACGGAAGGAGATGGCCCAATGCGGATTGCAGTTTGCGACGATGAGCATTTGCAGGCTGATTTGCTGTGCGGTTATGTCAGCGGCTGGGGCCGCGCGCGTCACGAGCCTGTGGAAATCTCCGTCTTCCCAAGCGGCGAGGCTTTCCTTTTTGCCTGGGATGAGGACAAGGCATGGGACGCCCTGCTGCTGGACATCCAGATGGACGGAATAGACGGCATGGCCCTGGCCCGGCGGCTCCGCGGGGAGGGCTCAGCCCTGCCTATTGTGTTTATTACCGGCTTCGGGGACTATATGTCCGAAGGCTTCGAGGTGGAGGCGCTGCACTATCTTTTGAAGCCTGTGGACCGGGATAAGCTCTGTGCCTGCCTTGACAGGGCCCTTCAGCGGGCGGGGCAGGGTCCGGAGCTGCTTGTGGACGCTGTGGACGGGGAGGCGCTGCGCCTGCCTCAGAGGGAGCTGGCGGCGCTGGAGGCGGCGGGCCACCATACGCGGCTGACATTGGCGGACGGCCGCTCGGTGGAGGTAAGGGCCGGCTTCAGGGAGCTTGCCGGGCAGCTCCCTGCGGAGGATTTTGTCCAGTGCCACCGCTCCTACATGGCAGGCCTCAGGCATGTCCGGAGGCTCGGCAGGGAACAGCTTGTGCTGGACAGCGGCCTTTTGATACCCGTCAGCCGACGGCTTTTCGGGCAGGTGAGCGCCGCCTTTACAGCATTTTACCGACGGGACGGCGGAGAGGAGGCGCGGCAGTGAAGCCCTGGCTGCTCTACGCTTTTATCGGCCTTTCGGCGCTCCTGGCGCTTGGGGGCGTGAGCTTTCTGACATATCTGCTCACGCAGCGCTCCACCGCCAAACGGCTGGAATACTTTCAAAACGACCTGCTGGCCCGGCAGGTGGGCGAGGTTGAGAACCTGTACGGCCAGATTCGCGGTATGCGCCACGACCTGCGCAACCATGCCCAGACCATGGAGGCATATCTTGATTTGAACCGGCTTGAGGAATTGAAGAAATACCTCAGGGATTTGGGCCAGAGCTTTGAGCAGGTTGACAACGTGCTGCGCACCGGCAATGTGATGGCCGACGCCATACTGAACAGCAAGCTGTCCCTGGCTGAGGCTAAGGGAACAGCGGTAAAGGTCACGGCCGTGGTCCCTGCCGCCTCCTCCATTCCGGACGTGAGCCTGTGCACGATTCTCGGCAACCTTCTGGACAACGCCATGGAGGCCTGTATGCGGATAGAGGACAAGGAGGAGCGGTTTATCCGGGTGTATATCGCCCCCATGAAGGGGCAGCTCTATGTCAATGTAACCAACTCCGCGCCGGGGCTCGCAAAACGCGAGGGCGGGCGGTATGTCTCCTCTAAGCCCGGAAGGGAGCGGCTTGCCCGCCACGGCTTCGGCCTGTCCCAGATAGACCGGGCGGCGAAGCTCTGCGGCGGGTATGTGAACCGCCAGCAGGAGGAGGGCGTGTTCGCGACGGAGGTCATGCTGCCGCTGGACTGACACATATAATCACTGCCATTCGTGCTCGAGAGGCTGCCGCTCGTGCACGAATTTACTTTTTCCCGGGAAAATATGCTAGAGTATGGGCGAAAGGAGCGAAAGCTATGAATAAACCAAACCGAAAGCCAAAATACTCCATGGCCGGCGACACCGCCTTCCTGCTGCGCCTGGCCTGGCAGGAGACCCGCCCTCTGTACGCCTGGTACGCTTTAACCATCGCCATGGAGACGGCCCAGCCCCTTATTGCCATGATTCTCCCCAGCCGGGTAATCTGGCTGTTGGAGGCGGGGGTCAGCTTCGAGCGCCTTTGCGCCGAGATACTCCTGCTGACGCTTTTAATGCTTCTCTGCGGGACCGTTGGCAAAATGGCGGACACCTACACCGAGCGCCGGTATCTGGTAATGCCCCGGCAGGCCCTCTCGGCCATGGCCGACATAAAGCTTATCACCACCGACTACCCTCACGGCGAAAGCCAGGATTTTCTAAACGCGGCCGGGAAACGCTATCAGGTGATAAACAGCAATAACTGCGCCGCCGAAGAGGGCTACAGGGTAATGCGGGGGCTTTTGACGGCGGCCTTCAGCCTGACAGCCTGTGCCGTGATACTGTGGAGCCTGAACCCCTGGGTGCTGCTTATCATCGCCGGGCTGGCCCTTATCAGTTTCCTTGGGCGGCGGGCGGCCAATAACTGGGTCTTCAAAAACCAGGAGAACTGGATTCCCCTTGAGAGGAAAATCGACTATATCTACACCCAGGCCGGGGATTACCGGCACGCAAAGGACGTGCGCCTGTTCGGCATGAGCCAGTGGCTCCGGGATATTTTCACAAGCTGCTCGAGGCTGCGCACGGACTGGGCCAACCGGGAGGGCCGGGTGCAGCTTTTCGCGGACGCCCTGGACGGGCTCATGAACCTTCTGAGGGAGGGCGGGGCCTATGCCTGGCTTATCTATGAGGTGCTCTCGGGGGCCATCGACCCCGCCGCTTTTGTGCTGTACTTTACGGCTGTGGGGAATTTCTCCCAGCAGCTCATGGACTTTATGACCAGGTTTTCCACCCTCTATAAGTTCCATTTGGAAATTGCAAATATCCGGGAGCTGCTGGACTGGCCCGAAGAGTTCCGGCGGGAGGGCGGGCGGCCCATTCCCCGGGACGGGCGCTGGGAGCTGACCCTTGAGCATGTGTCATACCGCTATCCCGGCGGGGAGAAGGACACCATACACGACCTGTGCCTCACCCTAAAGAGTGGGCAGAAGGCCGCGCTGGTGGGGCTCAACGGCGCGGGCAAGTCCACCTTAGTGAAGCTGCTCTGCGGCCTCTATGACCCCACTGAGGGGCGGGTGCTGCTAAACGGCATTCCCATCACGGAGTTTAACAGGGAGGAATACTACGGCCTGTTCTCGGCGGTGTTCCAGGAGTCCTCCGTGCGGCCCTATACCCTGGCGAAAAACATAGCCCTCAGCGATGAGCCGGACATTGAACGCGTGAAGGCATGCCTTGAGCTCTCCGGGCTTTCAGAGCGTGTAGATGAACTGCCCAAGGGCCTTGACACCAAGATGATGAAGTACATCTGGCACGACGGCGTGGATTTCTCCGGAGGCGAGACCCAGAAGCTCATGCTGGCCCGGGCGCTCTATAAGGACGGCCCCATTATCTTGCTTGACGAGCCCACCGCCGCTCTGGACCCCATAGCCGAGGCCGAGCTCTATGAGAAGTACGGCAGCCTTACGAAGGGCAGGACCTCCCTGTATATCTCCCACAGGCTTGCCAGCACACGCTTCTGTGACGTGGTGCTGCTGCTGGAAGACGGCAGTATAACCGAGGCCGGGACCCATCAGGAGCTGCTGGACCGGCGGGGGAGATATTACGAGCTGTATGAGATTCAGAGCGCCTATTACCGCAAAAATCCTCTTGGAGCGAAAGGAGAGAGCAGTGATGAAGAAGAGATTGGCTGAGCTGAGGAAGAAGGCCTCCCTGACCGCGCGGGGGTACCGCATACTATGGGAAACGGGCATGGGCCGGGACGTGCTGCTCAGCGGGCTTGCGTCCGCTGTGGGGGCTGTTGCTCCCCTTATAACCCTGTTCTTTTCGGGGCAGATAATAAATGAGCTGGCAGGCGGCAGGGACCCTCGCAGGCTTATCTGGCTGGCGGCGCTGACGGTTGGGCTGGGCCTTGGACTGCACCTTTTGAAAAACCTCCTGGGCCGGGGCGCGGGGGCCAGGAGCGGGATGTTCTTTATACGCATGTATATGCTCTACTCCCAGAAGCTTTTAGATATGGACTATGAGGACGTGGAGGACGCCCGGGTGCAGGCAAAGCTGGACAAGATAAAGCAGCTGCAGAACTGGAACGGCCAGGGGCTCATGCGCCTGTACTGGGTGGCGGGAGCGCTGTCGGAGGGCGTGGTGGGCACCCTCTCCTCCCTGGCGCTGACGCTGGGGCTGTTTATGGCCCCGGCGCGCGGCGGCGGGGGGATTGCGGCAGTGCTCAGCTCCCACTGGGGCACGGCGCTTATCCTGGGCCTGCTGGCGCTGTCCGTTATAGTTACTCAGAGGTGCTCGGAAAAGGATTCCAAGCTCTGGATGGATGACGCGGATAATATGACTCTGATTAACCGGCTGTTCATGTACTTTCACTTCGACCTGCCCGACGACCACAAGCAGGGCAAGGAGATACGGCTTTACCGGGAAGCCCCGCTGGTGAAAGGGGCCATAGATGAATATATGCTGACGTGGATGGAGGACATGAACGGAAAAGCCGGCAGGTTTGCCAGGCTCTGGGGAGTGCGCGGGGCGTGCCCGTTCCTCATAAGCGGGGCAGTATATCTGGTTGTGGCCGCAAAAGCCTGGTGCGGGGCCATTGGGCTTGGGGGCGTGGTGCAGTACGCGGGGGCTGTGGGCTGCTTTGCCGCAAGCTTCCAGATTCTTGTGGACGTGCTGACACGCCTTGCCGGTAACGCACCGTTTCTGGAAATCACCTATGATTTTCTGGATTTGGAGAATAAGAAGTACCGGGGGGCCCTGCCCACTGAGAAGCGGCTGGACAACGAGTACCTTATTGAGTTTCGGGACGTCTCCTTTAAGTATCCCGGCTCGGACAGCTGGGCACTGCGCCACCTGAATTTGACATTGAAGATTGGAGAGAGGCTGGCGGTAGTGGGGCGAAACGGCAGCGGGAAGACAACCATGATAAAGCTTTTGTGCCGGCTGTATGACCCCACTGAGGGGGTGATAACCCTCAACGGCATTGATATCAAAAAGTATAATTATGACGAGTATCTTGCGCTGTTCTCGGTGGTGTTCCAGGATTTCCACCTGTTCTCCTTCCCGCTGGGTCAGGCGGTGGCGGCCAGCGTGAAGTATGATAAGGAGGGCGCGGAAAAAGCGCTGGAACAGGCGGGCCTTGAGGAGCGCCTTCGCTCTATGCCCCAGGGATTGGAGACGTATCTGAACAAGGATTTTGACGAGAGCGGCGTGGAGTTTTCGGGAGGCGAGGCCCAGAAAGCTGCCATCGCCCGGGCGCTGTATAAGGACGCGCCGTTTTTGGTGCTGGACGAACCCACTGCCGCCCTGGACCCCCTGGCTGAGTATGAGGTCTACCGTAGGTTCGGGGAGATGGCGGGGGAAAAGACCGCCGTGTGCATTTCCCACAGGCTCTCCTCCTGCCGGTTCTGCGACAGGATAGCCGTGTTTGAGAAGGGGAGGCTTGTACAGGTGGGCACTCATGACAGTCTCTCAGCAGAGGCCGGGGCTTACCGGCGGCTTTGGGAGGCGCAGGCAAGGTATTATGATGAGCAGGGTATTGTTTTTGCGTAGGGTGTGGTTAAAAGGGGCTTTCCTTTCAGCTCATTTCGTGGTATACTAAAAATAAAAAGCGAGGAGGAGGTTATATGGCTCCTTATACCATTCCGGATATTCGCAGCATTGTGAGTCCTATCGCCCAACAGCATGGGGTGAAGAGCGTTTCCTTATTCGGCTCATATTCCAAGGGCAGCGCCGATGAAAACAGCGATATCGACCTGAAAATAGAAAAAGGAGCCTTGCGCTCCCTCTTTCAAATCAACAGCTTCCGGCTGGCTGTAGAAGACGCGCTCTCTGTCCCTGTCGACATCGTTACCAGCGAATCTTCCGATAAAGATTTTTTGAATGCAATCCGGAAAGACGAGGTGCTGCTCTATCGAAACGCGGAATAAAATCATCTTACAAAAAATCATCGGCTATTGCCAGCGTATCAAAGCAAATCTTGAACGATTCAATTATAATTATTCTTCTTTCCAAACGGATTACTTATTCCAGGACGCCTGCTGTATGTGTGTTGTTCAGATTGGCGAATTGGTGGGCCGGCTTTCAGATGACGTGAAAAAGGGTGCTCCCTCTATCCCATGGCGAGCAATTAAGGATACTCGCAATTTCTATGTCCACGCATATGGCTCGATTGACTTACCATCCGTTTGGGAAACATTGGTAAACGATATTCCCTTGCTTGCTGCAGTCTGCGAGGAACTGCTCTCCGACACATAACGATTGTTTTACCTTATGCAGTTTTCTTTGTTTAGCGGCGAAGAGCAGCCGGACCTTACCAGCCCGCAAACCCTTGATATATCCGGGTTTGCGGGCTGCTGTATTTACCGGGCGGCTGGCAAATCACCCCTTTAAACCATCCTCAATTAAGAAAATCCATATCAAACTGACCAAGAATACAAATTTTTCTCAATTAGGGCTTGACAAGAGCGGTTAGTCGTAGTAAACTAAGTACAGCTTTAAGGTTAGTGAGTGCTAACCTTGCTTGAAGGAGGCGCGATAATGATACCGCTGACAATGGCAAAGGCAGGAGAAACCGCTGTCATACGCAGAATCTCCGGGAAAGACCAGGTGCGCCGGCATTTGGCGGAGCTGGGCTTTGTGGTGGACGGCGATGTAACGGTGGTAAATGAGATTGGAGGGAGCTTGATTGTGCTGGTAAAGGACGGGCGCGTGGCGCTGGATAAAACCATGGCAAACCGCATTATGATTTGAGACAAGGAGGAAAGCAGATGAAAACGCTGAAGGATGTAAAGGTGGGCGAGACCGCCACTGTGGCGCGGCTCCACGGGGAAGGCCCGGTGAAGCGCCGCATTATGGACATGGGCATAACTAAGGGCGCGGAGATTTTCGTGCGCAAGGTGGCCCCTCTGGGGGACCCCATGGAGCTGAATGTACGGGGGTACGAGCTGTCTGTACGCAGGAACGACGCGGAGATGATTGAGGTCATCTAAATTTTTTGAGCAAGAGTTAGCTCTAGCTAACAATCGAGAGGAGATAATCAAGATGGATATAAAAATCGCCCTGGCGGGCAACCCCAACTGCGGCAAGACCACCCTGTTCAACGCCCTCACCGGCTCCGGCCAGTATGTGGGCAACTGGCCCGGCGTGACCGTTGAGAAGAAGGAGGGAAAGCTGAAAGGGCATGGCGGCGTGGTTATCCAGGACCTGCCCGGCATTTATTCCCTGTCCCCCTACACTTTGGAGGAAGTGATTGCCAGAAGCTATCTGGTGAGCGAGAGGCCCGACGCCATCCTCAACATCGTGGACGGCACAAATATTGAGCGAAACCTCTTCCTCACTACCCAGCTTATAGAATTGGGCCTGCCCGTGGTGGTGGCGGTGAACATGATTGACCTGGTGCGGAAAAACGGCGATACCATCGACCTTGCCGGGCTTGGCAGGGCCCTGGGCTGCGAAGTTGTGGCAATGAGCGCCCTCAAGGGGGAGGGCGGCATGGCTGCCGCGGAAAAGGCCGTGGCCCTGGCACAGGAAAAGCGGGCCGGAGAACTGCCACATGTGTTCACCGGCAGCGTGGAGCACGCCATCGCCCACATCGAGGAGTCCATCCAGGGCAAGGTGTCGGATGGATACCTGCGCTGGTACGCTATCAAGATTTTTGAGCGGGATGAGAAAGTCATGGAGGAGCTGAACCTGGGCCCGGATTTGAGAGCCCATCTGGAACAGCATATTGCCGACTGCGAGAAGGAGCTGGACGACGACGCTGAGAGCATTATCACCAACCAGCGGTACTCCTACATCAGCTCAGTTGTTAGCAAGGCTGTGAAAAAGAAGGCGGCGAAGGGCAGCCTGTCAGTCTCAGACAGGATAGACCGGATTGTCACCAACAGGATACTGGCCCTGCCCATCTTCGTGGCGGTCATGCTGCTGGTGTACGCCCTGGCTATGGGCGGCTGGGACGTTTCTGTGGGCACCGCCGCCACGGACTGGGCCAATGACGGCCTGTTCGGGGACGGCTGGTTTCTCCCATTCTCAGGCTCTGACACAGAGGGCTATGAGGAAGCCGCCGGCGCGTTCGAGGAGGCTTCCACCATCATAGAGGCGTATGAAAACGGAGAGCCAGAGGCCTATCTCTACGACGCCGACGCGGGCGAGGTCAGCGTATTGGAGGTCACAGCTGACAGCTATGCAGAAGCCCTCACTGTAGAGAAGCCCGACCCTTCCGGCTATGGGACATGGGTCCCCGGACTGCCTGTATTGGCGGAGGGTCTGCTGAATGCTATGGGAGTTGACGGCGTGCTCTCTTCTCTGATTCTCGACGGCATTATCGGCGGCGTGGGCGCTGTGCTGGGCTTTGTGCCGCAAATGCTCGTGCTTTTCCTGCTGCTGGCCATCTTGGAGGACGTGGGCTATATGGCCCGGATTGCCTTTATCATGGACCGTATCTTCCGCCGCTTCGGGCTCTCCGGCAAGAGCTTCATCCCCATGCTGGTGGCAACAGGCTGCGGCGTGCCGGGCATTATGGCCTCCCGCACCATCGAGCAGGACCGGGACCGGAAGATGACCGTCATGACCACCGGGTTCATTCCTTGCGGGGCGAAAATGCCCATTATCGCCCTGTTCGCCGGGGCGCTGTTCGGCGGCTCGGCTCTGGTGGCGGCCTCGGCCTACTTTATCGGTGTGGCCGCTGTGGTGGTTTCGGGCATTATGCTGAAAAAGTTTAAGGCGTTCGCCGGGGAGCCCGCCCCCTTTGTTATGGAGCTGCCCGCATATCACGCTCCCTCGCCCAGCAACGTCCTCCGCTCCACCTGGGAGCGGGGCTGGTCCTTCATCAAGCGGGCGGGCACCATCATCCTGCTCTCCACCATCGTCCTCTGGTTCCTCAGCAGCTTTGGCTTTGGAGAGAACGGCTTCGGCTGGGTTGAGGACAGCAACGCCTCCTTACTGGCCGCGGCGGGCAGCGCTATTGCCGTAATCTTCGCCCCTCTTGGCTTTGGAAACTGGCAGGCCGCTGTAGCGACAATCACCGGGCTGATTGCCAAGGAGGAAGTGGTCAGCACCATGCAGGTGTTCTACCCCGGCGACCTCATTGCCAACGTCGCCATGGCCTTTACCGCCGCCTCAGCATACTCATTTATGGTGTTCAACCTGCTTTGCGCCCCCTGCTTCGCGGCTATGGGCGCCATCAAGAGGGAGATGAACAACGCCAGGTGGACCTGGGCCGCAATCGGCTATATGTGCGGCTTCGCCTATGCGGCCTCACTTATCGTATACCAGCTGGGAGGCCTTCTCACCGGAGCGGTGGCTTTCAGCTTCTGGACGGTGGCTGCCCTGGCCGCTCTGGGGACCGTTATCTTCCTGCTGGCGCGCAAGGGCTGTCAGGGCGGGGAGCGTCAGTTAAGCTCTGTGGCCGCCGCCGTAAAATAATTATTTAAAGGAGTGAATACAATGCCTGTTATATTAGGTAATATTATCGTTATTGCAATAATCGCTGCCGCCGTGATTCTGGCTGTAAGGTCCATGCGGAAGTCCCGCCGGGCCGGGAAGGGGTGTAACGGCGACTGCGGGAACTGCCGGGGGTGCCACTGATATTCTCCCTCACCTGTACCCCGCCTTATGGAAGACTATAGCCCGGATATTCCGGGCTGTTTTCCGTTTCTCCTTTTCAGTGATGAAGCTCCCTGTGGCAAGGAGTGTCAGGATTAGGGCCGCTATGGCCGCCGTCTGGAACAGGCTCTTGTAAAGAATGATGACGTACTCCTGCTGGCGGGACACTATGCGGACGGTGATTATAAAAACAAAAAAATCTCCCGGCGGACAGGGACGCCGGGAGATTTTTGCAAGTCAGCCCCCGGCCCATAATGAGCCGGGAACTGCCAGCACGAGATTATAGAACACGGGAAATGCTAATCGAAATTAAGTAATCAGTGGAAAGCCCAGTCTGTGGGGATGGATTTGGCGTTGAAGTCATCAAGCGCCTCCTGGGTTATGGCTATGGCCCCCTCGATATCCATGCTGCTCAGGGTGTCCATATACTCGGTCCAGGCCGCGTCGTCGTTGATGTCCTTCTCTCCCAGGAGGAAGTGGAGGGTGCTCTCGTTCATATAGGTTTCAACGTTTGTCATGATATCGCCGCGGGCCACGGACTGGTCAACTGTCAGGGAGGCAAAGATTATAGCGTCGGAGCTGACGGTCGCGTCGTCGGAGTACAGCTCGCGCCAGTACAGAGCCTTAGGGTCGCCGATGGTGCCGGGGTTGCACTGAACGTCGGGCTCGGCAAGCTTCGGGCCGAAGTGGAGCTTATAAATGTACTGTCCGTCGGACATGGGTATCTTGTCGTTGTTGAGAATCAAATCCGTGAAGGTCTTGCTGCCGCTGGAATCGCGGGTATAGGCCTCGTCCTCAATGCCCCAGTTATAGAGCTCTGCGCCCTCTTCGGTGTAGCCATAGTTCAGAAGCGCCATAGCGGCCTCAAGGCGCCCGGCCTTCTCACAGTCGGTGGTCACGACAGTGCGTATGCCGTCGGCGGGCACCGCATCCCATGTGGTGGTCTCAAAGCGGAATTTGTCGCCGGACTTCAGCCTGGGGTAGTTGACGCAGGTAATCTCATAGCCGTTCAGCTTTGCCAGGCCGTATGAAATATCAGAGGGCATGATGTACATGCCGATTTCCTTCTGGGCAAACAGCGCCGAGGTGTCGGCCTCCTTGGAGGTCCAGTCGGGATGGACGTACCCGGCCGCTATCCACTCGCGGACCTGGCGCAGGTAATCCCTGTAGGTGTCCGTCCACATGCCGTAGGCCACCTTGCCGTCTTCATTGATATAGAAGCCGTTGCCTATCCCGTAGGCGTACATCAGCTGGCTGTCGCGGCCGTTCCGGTCAGTGCGGTAGCCATAATAGCCCTTCTCCTTCATGGCGGCATACATTTCGGTATAGTCGTCGATGGTCTCGGGCAGGCGGTCCTTCCAGCCAATCTCCTCCATGATGTCGTTGCGGACATTCACGCGGCTGTACTGGGGGGCGGTCTGCTTTATCTGGTCGAACTCGGTAACGCGGCCGTCAGCGGTGGTAGCCATGGCGTAAGCCAGGTCAGAGGCAGTGATGGCGCGCATATAGTCGGGGGCGTACTCCGGGATATAGTCGGTCAAATCCACAAAGGAGCCGTCGTCCACGCCCGCGGAGGAGCCGCCGGAGTTCTGGATAAGGCCGTCTATCTGTATGATGTCCGGAAGGTTTCCGCTGACAAGCAGCATGTTCAGCTGCTCGGTCTCAGTACCGGAAGCGGGGTGAATCCACTCGATGGTCACGCCAACGTTCTCGGCAATCTTCTTCCAGACGCTGTTGTCGTCGTGGGAGGACTGGTAGGACGGCGCGCGCAGGGGGTGCCACCAGGTGAGGTTCACGGACTCGGCCAGCGGGTAGGTTATCTCCCCCGTGGGCTCGGTTTCCCCGCCGTTATCCTCGGACGCTTCCGAGGACTCGCCGCTGGTCTCTTCCTTCGAGGACTCCTCCTGCTTGGATGAGGACTCCTGCTGTGAGGACGAGGAATTATCCCCGCCGCATGCCGCGAAGACGCCGATTATAAGTGTGAGCGCCAGCAGCAGTGCCAGAATTTTTTTCATGTTATATGGCTCCTTTCATATTTTCGGTTTTGGCCATAAATTTTATATACGCTTCATAAAGCGCTGTTCCCTATCAGAGCCGAATGCCTCAGACAGCGCCTTATATAAGCCGGACCGGGAGCTGCCCCAAAATCACTCCTTAAGGGAGCCCATCATCACGCCCTTGACAAAGTACTTCTGCACAAAGGGGTACACGCAGAGTATGGGGACTGTGGAGACGATAATGGTGCAGTATTTCAGCAGGGGCTTGATATAGTTGACCCCCACTCCGGACTGGATATCCATCGAGCCCTCCAGGGCGCTGTCCTCCACAAGGATTTCCCTGAGGAAAAGCTGCAGGGGATAGAGCTCCCTGTGCTGAAGATAAATCATGGAGTTGAACCAGCTGTTCCAAATGCCCACGGAGTAGAAGAGAACGATAACTGCAAGGGTCGCCTTGGTTGTGGGCAGGATGACCCGGGTGAGCACCTGCAGCTCGTTGGCGCCGTCGATTATTGCCGCCTCCTCAAGGCCCTGGGGCACAGCGCTGAATGCCGTTTTCATAACAATCATGTTCCAGGTGGACACGCTGCCCACGATGATGATGGCAAGCCTTGTGTCCAGCATTCCCAGGTTGCGCACCACGATGAAGGTGGGTATCATGCCGCCGGAGAGATACATGGTGAGGACCACGAACATTGTAAAGAATTTCTTGAGCTTATACCCCTTCCGGGAGAGCACATAGGCCCCGAGTATGGTTAGGGCCATGGCGAACAGCGTGCCGAAGACCACATATATTATCGTGTTTATATATCCGCTCACAATATCCGGGTTCGCCAGCACCTTCACGTAGCCGTCCAGGGTCATGGGCTGCAGGGGGGCCCATATGGGTCCCACATGGGTGTAGAGGGCGTTTCCGTTGGAGATGGACGCGAACAGTACATAGAGCATTGGGTAGAGACAGATAAGGCATATCAGCGTGACCACTATGTAGTTCGCCCCGTCGAAAATCTTTTCACCAAGGCTGCGCCCGATACGCTTGCGCTGGGTTATGTCGATATCCACCTCAACATCCCGTTCCAGCTGCATTTCCTTTTTTGCCATATGCTTTGCCCCTCCTTACCAAAGGCTTTCCTCGGTCACCTTGCGGCTGACGTAGTTCGCGCCGGTCAGGAGGCCGATGTTGATGATTGAGTTGAACAAATCCACCGCCGTGCCCAGGGAATACTTCTGGTTCTGAAGCCCGGCGCGGTACACGTAGGACGAGATTATATCCGAGGTCTCATAGGTGGAGGCCCTGTAGAGCAGGATGACGTTGCCGGCCCCAAGGCTCATCATCGAGCCTATGCGCATGATGAGCTGCACCACGATGACCGGCAGCAGCGCCGGTAGGGTGATATTCCATATCTTCCGAAAGCGCCCCGCGCCGTCGATATCGGCTGCCTCGTACAGGTTCAAATCCACATTGGAGAGGGTCGCGAGATAGATAATGCTGCCCCAGCCCAGGGACTGCCAGATGTCCATGATTACGTAAATTGAGCGGAAGTACTGGGGGTACGCCAGCATATCCACCTGGTCCGAAAGGCCCAGAAGGTGGAACAGGGAGGTCAGAAGCCCTGAGGACTGGCAGAACAGGGAGACAATGCCGCAGGCGACAACAGCGGAAACAAAGTGGGGCATATAGCTCACGGTCTGCATAACGGACTTATAGCGCTTGGCCCGCATTTCATTGAGCATGAGCGCGAAAATAATCGGGGCGGGGAAACCGAAAATCAGCAGATACAGGTTCAGGACTATGGTGTTGCGTATCAGCCGCCCGGCGTAGGGGCCTGAGAAGAAGTCGATGAAGTTCTTCATCCCAACCCAGTCCGATTCCAAAAAGCCCTTGGCGGGCCGGAAGTTCTGGAAGGCCATCACAATGCCGGCCATGGGCAGGTAGTGGAAGACTATGTAGTAAATCATCACGACGGCGAACATGGCGTAGAGCATTTTGTGCTTACGGAAGTCGGCGGCCCATCCCCCCCTCTTCCCGGCCAGGGAGTTTTTCGGAGGCTTCGGGACCTTTTTTGCCACGGTTTTTGTCATAAATGCTTCTCCTCTCGCGCTTTGTAAATATATTAACCCATAACCACAAACTACACGCATGAGCAGCCATCGGCATAATTTCCAAAAACGCAATAACTGCCGCCTCGCATATTGTGCTAAAATCATAGCACTCAAATTGCAAAATCGTCAATTGGCAGAATGCGAGAAAAATAGCCAACAAAAAAAAAAAACGGTGCACTTTTTACAATAATTTGCACAAACGAATGGTACGCCCCCTCCCCATGCCAGGACAGAAAGCGCCGTTTTCCTCGGTTTTCCGGGGTTTTTCGAGGTTTTTCGGGGATTTCCTCCTTCGGCTCCGGGGGCAGGCATTAAAATTTCCGTTCAAAAAAACTGATTGACTTTTTAAAAGTTTCTGTTAGAATTTGAGGTAGAATATGGGACGGAAACTAAAGCGCGTCCCAATAAATCAGCGCAAGGAGCGATAAAAAATGGATATTCCCCGCAAAGAACACCCGAAGCCCCAATTCCGCCGGGACAGCTGGATGAACCTCAACGGCCCCTGGGCCTTTGAGATTGACAACGGAAAAAGCGGCAGGGAGCGCGGCCTCTTTAAGGCCAACGCCTCCCTCGGCGGCTCCATAACCGTGCCCTTCTGCCCCCAGAGCGAGCTCTCAGGCGTTGGACACAAGGATTTTATCTACGGCGCGTGGTATCAGCGCAAGGTTGAGCTGGACGCCGGGCAGCTCTGCGGCAGGACCTTCCTGCACTTCGGCGCGGTGGACTACCGGGCAGAGGTATATGTAAACGGCGAGAAGGCCGGGAGCCATACCGGGGGCTACATATCCTTCAAGCTGGAGGTCACCGGCCTTGTGAAGCCCGGGGAGAACGTTATCACCGTTTTCGCCGAGGACGACGAGCGGGACCCCATGATACCCCGGGGCAAGCAGAGCGAAATGTTCTACTCCCACGGCTGCGACTATACCCGCACCACCGGCATTTGGCAGACCGTCTGGCTGGAGTTCACCCCCAAGGCATATATCGAGAAGGTCAGGATAATCCCCAACATCGACCAGGGCTCCTTCTTCATCACAGCCGACGTTACCGGCTCGGGCACGCTTAAAGCCGAGGCCAGCTTTGAGGGCAGGCCTGTGGGGGAGGTATCCCTTGAGGCTAACGGCAGCCAGGTGCGCATGACCCTGCCCCTGAGCGAGGTGCACCTCTGGGAGCTGGGCGCCGGGCGGCTCTATGATATCGACTTCACCTTCGGTGAGGACGCTGTGCACAGCTACGCGGGCCTTCGGAGCGTGGGGCTCTGCGGAAGGAAGTTCCTTCTCAACGGCAAGTCCGTCTTCCAGCGCACGGTGCTGGACCAGGGCTTCTATCCCGACGGCATATACACCGCCCCCACCGACGAGGCCCTTGTGAGGGATATAGAGCTCTCTATGTCCTGCGGGTTCAACGGGGCGCGCCTGCATGAGAAGATTTTCGAGGAGCGCTTTTTGTACCACGCGGACAGGCTGGGCTATATGGTCTGGGGCGAGTTCCCCAACTGGGGCCTGGACCACACCCTGCCCGAGGCGGTGTACTCCGTGCTCCCGGACTGGCTGGACGAGGTTGACAGGGACTTTAACCACCCCTCCATCATCGGCTGGTGCCCCTTCAACGAGACCTGGGACCGGAACGGCCGCAAGCAGGACGACCGGGTGCTCAGGGCGGTCTATCTGGCCACGAAGGCCGCGGACAATACCCGCCCCTGCATTGACACCAGCGGCAACTACCATGTTGAGACCGACATATACGACGTCCACGACTACGACCAGGACCCCGCCAGCTTCAAGGCCCATTACGACGAGCTCATAAAGGGCGGCGAGCTCTGGGACCAGGTGAACCGCCTGCACATGATGAACTCCATGCTGCCCAAGCGCCAGGAGTACGACGGCAAAAAGCCTGTGTTCATCAGCGAGTACGGCGGCATTGGCTGGGGCCTTTCGGAGAGCGCCTGGGGCTACGGCAACAGTCCCAAGACCGGCGAGGAGTTCATCGAGCGTTTCCGCGGCCTTGCGGACGCGCTGCTGGACAACCCGGAGATAATGGGGCTCTGCTACACCCAGCTCACCAACGTGGAGCAGGAGCAGAACGGCCTGTTCACCTATGAGCGCGAGCCTAAGTTCCCTGTGGAGACCTTCCATGAGATTCTGTCCAGGAAGGCGGCTATTGAGGATTAAGGCCGAAGCACATTTTTTGTACACATCTGACCCACTGTAACTATTTGATAAGATAAAACGCTCCTGCACCAAAAATGCAGGAGCGAGACTTTTTCCGCAGGCGGGAGCCTGCGCAGTGAATAAAAACTAAGGAGGACCTGATATGAAGACCATTCTCATCCTGGTTGACGGCATGCGCCCAGACTCCATCACAGGCGTGCCGGAGGCCCAGGAGCTTATAAAGAGCTCCGCCAGCGCCCTGGACGCCGCTACCGTTATGCCATCAGTGACCCTGCCCTGCCATATGTCCCTGTTCCACAGCGTGGGGCCCGAGCGCCACGGCACGACTACCAACACCTACGCGCCCCAGGTACGGCCTATAAACGGGCTCTGCGAGGTCCTGGCCGCGGCGGGCAAAAGCTGCGCTTTCTTCTATAACTGGGAGCAGCTGAGGGACCTGTCCCGCCCGGGCTCCCTTGTCCACTCCTACTTTGCCTGCGGCGGCAGGATGGGCTATGAGGCCGCCAACGACAGCGTTGCAGCAGCTGCCATAGAGCGGCTGAAGCAGGGCGATGTGGACTTTGCGTTCATCTATTTGGGAAATGTGGACGAGGTGGGCCACAGGTATGGCTGGATGGGCCCGGAGTATATGGACGCAGTGGTAAAAAGCTGGAAGAATATTGCGGAGATACTCTCAGCCCTGCCGGAATATGCCGCCATTGTCACCGCTGACCACGGCGGGCATGAACGCTCCCACGGCACAGACGGCCCTCAGGACATGACCATCCCAATCATCCTCCACGGGGATGGCTTCGCCCCCGGCTCCGTTGTTGAGAACGCAGGCATACTGGACATTGCCCCCACAATAGCAAAGCTCCTGGGAGCCGCTCCGGACAGGGACTGGGAGGGCAAAAGCCTGATATGAGCCCTTCAATCGGAAAGCGCGGGATTGTGCTGCTTTTCAGCGTTACATACATGGTGAGCTATATCAGCCGGGTGAACTATGGGGCCATAGTGGCCGAGCTGGAAAACTCGCTGGGCATGCCCAAGAGCCAGCTCTCCCTGGCCCTTACGGGGAGCTTCATCACCTATGGGGCCGGACAGGTCATCAGCGGGATTTGGGGGGACCGCGCCTCCCCGAAGGGGCTGGTCCTCACCGGGCTTCTGGCCACCTCGGCCATGAATCTGCTGCTGCCCTTCTGCGGCTCTGCCCCGCAAATGCTGGCGGTCTGGTGCGTCAACGGCTTCGCCCAGGCCTTCATGTGGCCGCCGATGGTCCGCCTGATGACGGCCCTGCTCAGCGAAGAGGAATATTCCATGGCGGCGGTGAAGGTCTCCTGGGGCAGCTCCATGGGCACAATAGCGGTGTACCTTTTATCCCCGCCCATCATATCCCTCCTCGGCTGGCGGGCGGTGTTCTGGTGCTCCTCCGGGGCGGCGCTGGCTATGGCCGCCGTATGGTTTAAGACAGCCCCGGACGTGCCCCCGGCAAAGGGCCCTGAAAAGCCCGGGGCTCCCCGCGCCGGGGCAGGGGGCCTCTTTACCCCTTTAATGCTGGCAGTCATGCTCTGCATAATCCTTCAGGGCTCCCTGCGGGACGGTGTGACGACCTGGACGCCCTCCTATATCGCCGACACCTACAGCCTTTCCAGCCTTACGGCCATCCTCGCCGGCGTTGCCATGCCCCTTTTCGGCATAGCCTGTCTGCAGCTGGCCTCCATTATATATAGGAAGCTGGGCTGCCATCCTGTCCGGGGAGCGGGAGTGCTGTTCATGGCCGGGGCGCTCTCAGCCGGGGCGCTGTACTTCCTTTCGGGGCACAGCGCCGTACTTTCAGTGGTGTTCTCGGCCCTGCTCACCGGGGCCATGCACGGAGTGAACCTGATACTCGTATGTATGGTGCCCCCGTTCTTTAAGCGGGCGGGCAATGTGTCCACGGCCTCCGGGGTGCTGAACGCCTGCACGTATATTGGCTCGGCCATATCCGCATACGGCATAGCCGGGCTCTCCCAGAGCCTTGGCTGGCAGCCCACCCTGCTGATATGGCTGCTGACAGCCGGGCTGGGCGGGGCGGTATGCTTCTGCTGCATAAGGCCGTGGAACAGGCAGCTGTGGCGGCAGTAGATGAAGGCGGCCAAGGCTTCACTGCGCTCCTGTTTTAAGTAATTAGTGCTTTTTATCTATACTGTTTACGCAAATCTTTCAGGCCCGGTATTCAGCATATTGGCAGGGCTTTGGCATGTTTTCCTCAGGAGCTCTGCGGTAAATAAAATAAATTTTTTATACTGTTTTCCATTGACTTTCTTAAAGATATAGAATACAATATTACTATATCTTAAAATCAGGCAATGGAGGCGTCGCCATGTTCATTCTCACCGAAATCAAGTACCGGCTGACCCGCTCAATCGGCAGGTCGGTCATATTGGTGCTTACGGCAGTCATGCTGGTGTCCAGCATGGGCGCGTACCTTGGCAGCCTTCAGGCAAGCCGGGCGGCGCTGGACAACCTGGCGGAGAAAATACCGGTAACTGCCCGGGTGGTCAACCGCAGCGGCTCTAAGACCTCGCGGCTCGCTGTTGAGAGCGCGCACTACGATTCCCTGACCTCCCTGGGCGTGCATGATGTGCTCTGCACCGCTGACGCTGCCGGGGCCTTTTCCGACGCCGCCAGGAGCCAGGAGCCCTTCGCCGGGGGCGACACCTCTATTGTGGGGGCAAGCTGTTTTGAGGCCCTGCCGGCGGTGAGCCCGGAGAGCCTGACCCTGCTTGAGGGCGGCGCTTCCGGGTTTGCCGGGTTCCTGGCAGGGGAGGACCCGGTATGCGGCGTCTCTGAGGCATATATGGAGCAGACCGGCCTGGCCCTGGGGGATGAGCTGACGATAATAATGTACACTGCCTCTTACTCCAGCATGGGGGTGCGTTATGCGCCCATCGGTGAGCAGCGCCTAACTATCGCCGCCAGCTACCCCTACAGAGAGGACAACGGCCAGCGCTCGCCGGATGTGGCAGTGCCCGCGGCGTGGCTTAGGGGCGCGGCGGAGAGCTCCGGGGAGGACTTTTACTACTCCTCCCTGTCGGTAGTACCGGACGACCCCCTGCGGCTTACAGAGTTCAAGGAGAAGCTCTCAGAGCTGGGCTTCAAGCGGATTGACAAGAGCGAAATGACCGAAGGCAGCGACGCCGTCTCCATGGAGGACGAGCTCTTCATCAAGACCGCCGAGGAGCTGCGGGAGAGCCTGCAGACCTACAGGGCCTTTCAGATTCCATTCTTCGGCCTTGTAACCGTGATGGTAATGCTGGCGGTCTTCCTCGTGCTCCGGGGCAGCAGGAGGGACATGGCTGTTGCAAGCTCCCTGGGCGAGCCCAGGCTCCGCATAAGCTTCGTGCACTTTTCGGCGGCGCTGCTCACCCAGACAGTTGGCGGGTGCCTGGCCGTGCTCCCGCTGGTGTTCAAAATGGGCATAGCCCCGGGGGACTCCCTGTGGATACTGCTTGTCTACCTGCTTTGCGCCGGCGCCGGCACTGTGCTGGCCCTTGTGCAGCTGCTGAGGTTCGACACCCTGGCGCTGCTGACGAAGAGCGACTGAGGAGGGGTATTATGTTTATTATCAGTATCAAGCAGCTTTTTCGCAGGCCCGGCAAGGCGGTTATATTCTTCCTGCTCATGGCCGCCTCCACCGCCCTGCTGGCATTCGCCGCCGTCAGCACTCTTGGGACCAATCAGCGCATAGACGCGGTGGAGAGCCAGTTCTCCACTATAGCCACTGTGGCGCAGAACCGCCAGCCAGGGGACCCCCTCTTGCACGCGGACATACTTAACTTTGAGGGCGCGGAGTACGTGGCGCCGCCGGAGACAAGGCCCTATTATCTGACCAGAACGCCTGGCATTTCCAATTCGCTGTTACATTCTCACCTGGAGGTTTTCAGCCATCACGTTGTGGAATTTACTCCGCTGGAAAGCGGCAAGGGATATACCGAACCCACAAAGATACAGATACTAAAGTCTTACTATAATAAGTTTAACCACTCTAAAGCAAATTGGATTGGCGTATCGTCTGATGAAAAAGACCTGGAGCCCGGGGATATCGCATATTTTACGCAGGATTTTGTCAAAACCCCCACGCCATATGAAACAGGAAAGACTTATATCGCCAATCTGTACTATAATGACAGCGTCAGCGCGGAGGAAGAAATTCCGGTATATTCTGTAGACAGCGCTCCGTTCACAACTCAATGGGACCCGGAGCTTGGGGATAAAATGGAAAGCGCTGTAATGCCCTCCCAGAAGCGCCGCTTTGACGAGGTTACAGAAAATTTCTGGGAGCCGGGAAACCTTGGGGAAATATGGATGGAATGGGTGGAACAGCTCAAGCTCTGTGACCGTTACTGGCTTCCGGTGATACCCACAAACGGGGTGGAGCTCATCCCGACCTTTCACTCCCGGGACGTATATATGGACAGCGGCAGAAAAATCACAGCGGAAGAGTTTGCCGGCGGCAGCAATGTCTGCATGATTTCTGACCAGTCCGCGCTGAGCGGGGTAAGAATAGGGGACAAAATCAATCTTTCCATGTGCATGGCCTTTTACGGATTTAAGCCGGACAGGTTTTACACCTTCGAGTTCCCGCTGGCTTTTGATTTCAGCCCGCTGAATGCTCAAGGTGAAGCATATGAGCCTTTCTGGGAAAAGGAGTATGAGGTCGTGGGCATATACCGGCAGCTTTACCCCGGAACCGGTGAATTGTACGGCGAGGCGATTATTGTACCAAGCAAGTCTATAAAAGCTTCAGATGAAAACAACATCGTTTACTTCTCCCCCATGAACGACTGGAACACCTCCTTCCAGATACCAAACGGAAAGATAGCCGAGTTCAACACCGCCCTGCACAAGGCCGTCCCGGAGGCCTCAAAGCTTGAGATAGTCTATGATGACAACGGCTATGAGGAGGTAATGCTGAGCCTGAAAAGGGCCAGGCTCAGCTCAATGCTCCTGCTGGCCGTTGGGGTGCTGTCCTCCCTGACGGTGGTCGTGCTGCTGGTTTACTTCTTTATTGTAAAGGAGCGAAAGCGCACAGCCGTTGAGCGGAGCCTGGGGCTTTCAAAGGGCCGGTGCCGGGTCTCGCTGATGGCGGGCATACTGGTGCTGGCGCTGCCCGCTGTGGCTGCCGGCGGCTGGGCCAGCCGGGCGCTTGGAAATATGGAGCAGGAGGGCGCGCCCGCCGCTTCCGGGAGCGTGAGTGCCGAACCGGAGGCCGGGGATATGGGCGCAGCCCCCTTGGAGGAGAGCATGGAGACGGCGTATTTCAGCCGGGACTACAGCCTCTGGGCCGAGAGCGAGGCCTCAAGCGCGGATATTGAGCTTGACGATGAGGCGGCCGCCATGCAGGGCCTCCTGTATTTCGCGGTGCCGGGAGCCATGCTTTTATTCGCGGCGCTCCTGTCGCTGGCGGCGGTCAACAGCAGCCTGCGGATAGAACCCATACTGCTTTTGGGCGGGCACGGGGAGTGATATGCCGGGCCCGCCGGGAGTAAGCAGGAGCCGGACAGTTTGTATCTGTCCGGCTCTTTGTCATCCCTCAAGCTGGCGTTATCCCGCGGATATCTCAACTTTTCCGCATATTTCGGCATTTCCTGAGGTACACCTCATGGAAGTATGCCTCATGTATTGGTAAAATTTTCCTAGAATATTTTTTAGGAGGTATTTACCTATGCGCAAACTAAAAAATAAACTTAAACGTTATCTTAGAAAATTTTTAATTGCTTTCAGGAACAAAAAGAACCTTACCCAAGAACAGGCGGCGGCACTGCTGCATATTTCCTGCCGCTCCTATTCCGACCTGGAGAGCGGAAAGTACTGCCTCTCCGCAGTTGCGCTTATCCTTTTTCTGGGACAGCTGCCGGATAAGGAAATACTTGAGATTGTCCGCGGCTTCAGGACCATTGCCGATGAAGCCGAAAAGGAGGACGCCGCCTGACTGTCTGCCGGGGATACCCTTTGAGGCCAAAATCGTGCTTACCTGATGAACATGGCGTCCCCAAAGCTGAAAAACCTATATCTCTCCCTCACCGCCTCCTCATAAGCCCTTAGCACATTTTCCCTCCCCGCCAGCGCAGAGACCAGCATTATAAGCGTGCTCTCGGGCAGGTGAAAGTTAGTTATGAGCGCGTCAACGCCGCGGAATCTGTAGCCGGGATAGATAAAGATATCCGTCCGGCCCGAGCTCTCCTTAAAGCAGCCCTCCCTCTGGGCAACGGACTCTATTGTGCGGCAGCTGGTGGTGCCAACGGCTATCACCCTGCCGCCCTTCTCTTTTGTCCGGTTTATCAGCTCAGCGGTGGACGCGGGCATATGGTAGTGCTCGGCGTGCATTTTATGGTCCGTTATCCTGTCCGCGCTTACTGGGCGGAAGGTGCCAAGGCCCACATGCAGGGTCACGTACCCCAGCCCGACGCCCTTGCCCTTGAGCTTTTCCAGCAGCTCAGGCGTGAAGTGGAGCCCGGCCGTGGGGGCGGCAGCGGAGCCTGGCTCCCTTGAGTAGACCGTCTGATAGCGCTCCTTATCCCTAAGCTTTTCCTTTATATAGGGAGGCAGGGGCATCTGCCCTATCTTGTCCAGCAGCGCGAAGAAGTCCCCCTCACAGCTAAAGCTCACCAGCCTGCCGCCGTCCTCCTTTGTCTCCATGACCTGGCCGGTAAACAGGCCGTCCCCGAATGTGAAGCGGCTGCCCTCCTTTGCGCGCTTGCCGGGCTTGCAGAGGACCTCCCATACGCCGCCGCCCTTATTCTCCAAGAGCAGGAACTCCACCTTGGCCCCTGTGTCCTCCTTCACTCCGTATATCCTGGCGGGCAGCACCCGGGAGTCGTTCAGTATCAGGCAGTCCCCGGGCTGTATCAGCTCCCCTATCTCGTAAAAATGCCGGTGCCCGGTCTCTCCGGTGCGCTTATCAAGGGTCATGAGCCTTGAGGCGTCCCGGGGCTCTATGGGGGTCTGGGCTATGAGCTCCTGGGGCAGGTCGTAGAAAAAATCGCTGGTCTTCATTGGCGTTCCTTCCATGTATTCACTCTCCAAAGGAAAAAATCATAGTATATGCCGGCTGAAAAAATTGACAAGCGGCACAGACTGGGGTATAATAGACAGGATAATCAAGTCTATTATATATGATTGCCGGAAATTTTTCAACTGATTTTACCGGCCAAGGCATGAAAGGATGGAGAAAATGAAACAGTATAATGCAGGCATAATCGGGTGCACGGGCATGGTGGGCCAGCGCTTCGCCACCATTCTGAAGGACCACCCATGGTTCAAGGTTACCGCCCTCGCCGCCAGCGGCAGGTCCGCGGGGAAGACCTATAGAGAGGCGGTATCAGGGCGCTGGGCCATGAAGGAGCCCATCCCGGAGAGCATGGCTGAGCTGCCGGTATACGACGCCCAGGCCGACATGGAGAAGATTGCCTCCATGGTGGACTTTGTGTTCTGCGCCGTGAATATGAAGTCCGATGAGATTATGGCCCTTGAGGAGGCCTACGCGAAGCTTGAGTGCCCGGTAATCTCCAACAATAAGGAGCATAGGGGCACACCCGACGTGCCCATGATAATCCCGGAGCTCAACGCTGAGCACCACAAGGTCATCGAGCACCAGCGGGCCCGCCTTGGCACAAAGCGGGGCTTTATCGCCGCAAAGTGCAACTGCTCCCTGCAGAGCTATGTGCCGGCCATACACCCCCTTCTTGATTTGGGCGTTACCAAGGTGCTGGCCTGCACCTATCAGGCCATTTCCGGGGCGAGCAAGACCTTTGAGACCATGCCCGAAATCCTTGACAACGTGATACCCTATATCGGCGGCGAGGAGGAGAAATCCGAGCGGGAGCCTTTGAAGATATGGGGCCGCGTGGAGGACGGGGTTATCGTCAACGCCTCCGCCCCCTCCATCACCTCTCAGTGCCTGCGGGTGCCGGTGAGCGACGGGCATATGGCGGCGGTGTTCTTCTCCCTTGAGAAGAAAGTCCCGAAGGAGGAGATAATCCGGCGCTGGAAGGAGTTTAAGGGCCCGGCCCAGGAGCTCCAGCTGCCCAGCGCCCCCAAGCAGTTCATCCACTACTTTGAGGAGGATAACCGCCCACAGCCCAAGCTGGACCGTGATATTGAGGGCGGCATGGCAATCTCCGCCGGGCGGCTGAGGCCCGACACCCAGTATGACTACAAGTTCGTCTGCCTTTCCCATAACACCCTTAGGGGGGCGGCGGGCGGCGGCCTGCTCATGGCTGAGCTGCTGTGTAAGCTGGGGTATTTTGATTAAGTCCCACTGAACCCTTCACTTTAATATTGGGAGGAATCCTTATATGAAACATACCGTTTTTACCGGCGTGGGCACTGCTCTCGTCACACCCTTCACCATGGGCGGGGAGGTCGCCTGGGATGAGCTTGAGAAGCTGGTTGAGCTGCAGATAAGCGGCGGGGCCGACGCCATCATAGCCTGCGGCACCACAGGCGAGGCCGCCACCATGAACTCTGAGGAGCACCTGAAGGTCACGAAGTTTATTATTGATAAGGTGAAGGGCCGCGTGCCGGTGATAGCCGGTACCGGCAGCAACGACACCTGCTTCTGTGTGGACCTGTCCCTAAAGGCAAAGGAGCTGGGCGCGGAGGGCCTTCTGCTTGTGACCCCATACTATAATAAGACCTCGCAGAAGGGGCTTATTGAGAGCTTCAACTATATTGCCGACTGCGTTGAAATGCCCTGCATACTCTATAATGTGCCCAGCCGCACCGGCTGCAATATACAGCCCGCCACCTATAAGGAGCTGTCGAAAAATCCCTATATCGTGGCTACGAAGGAGGCCAACGGCGACACCGCCTCTGTTGCCCGCACCATTGCCCTTTGCGGCGACGACCTCACAGTGTACTCAGGCGAGGACAGCCAGGCCCTGGCCATAATGGCCCTGGGCGGCAAGGGGGTTATATCCGTGTTCTCGAACGCCCTGCCCGGGGAAATGCACAGCCTTGCAGAGGCCGTGCTGAATAACGACTTGGACACGGCGCGCAGGCTCAGCAATGAGTATATCGACCTGATGGACGGCTTCTTTATGGACGTGAACCCGATACCCATCAAGGAGGCCCTCTGGCAGATGGGGCTAATCTCCACTAATTTCTGCCGTATGCCCCTTACCACCATGCCCGCCGGCAAGCAGGAGGCTCTCACTGCCCTGCTCAAAAAGCACGGGCTTATTAAAGACTGATACAGAAAGAGTACGGTATGAGGATTAAAATGCGAGATATCTGCCCGGTGCGGTTATGCAGCGGATTGTGCCGGGCTGGATATGGTTTGATGTAGCCGCTGCCCATAACTGCGCCTTTTTCACCTGATTATCTGATTTATAAAAAGAAAGAGGTATAGTTATGAATTTGTCAAAATATTTGAAGCTTGACCGCATAGAGTTCATGTCCACCTACCAGTGCCCGGGGCGCTGTAAGCACTGCTCTGTGGGCAGCAGGCTGAATAAGCCCGGGCCGCGCCATGTGCCGGTGAAGGAGTCCATTGAGGCCATTCGCTGGCTTGCGGCCCGCTGCCCCATTGAGTCTGTCATGACCTTCGGCGGCGAGCCGCTGCTCTACCCGGAGGTTATATGCGCCCTGCACAGCGCGGCCCGGGACGCGGGCATACCCACCCGGCAGATAATCACAAACGGCTATTTCTCCAAAAGTCCGGAGCGCATTAAGCAGGTGGCCGGGGAGCTGATTGAGGCCGGGGTCAATGACATACTCCTGTCGGTGGACGCGTTCCACCAGGAGCGGATACCCTTGGAGCCGGTGCTGGAATTTGCCGGGGCTGTGATGAAGCTGCGGCCTGATATCATAGAGCTGCAGCCCTCCTGGGTGGTAAACGAGGCCCATGAGGACCCCTGGAACGCCCGCACAAGGGAGATTTTAGCCGAGTTCTCAAAGCTGGGCGTGCCGGTGGGGCGGGGGGACGACATCTTTATGGCGGGGAACGCCGCCATAAACCTCTCCGAGTACTACCCGGAGCCCATGCTCAATATGGAGGATACCTGCGGCTCCCAGCCCTATACCGAGCCCCTGGACCGGGTGAGCTCACTGTCTGTTGAGCCGAACGGCGACGTTATAGCCTGTGCGTTCCCCATCGGGAACCTGCTCTGTGAGAGCATAGAGGAAATTGTCTCGGGCTATGACCCGTATAAACAGGTATTTCCCCGGGCCCTGCTCACAGGCGGCGCGGGGGAGCTTCTGAGGGCCGCCCGGGAGCGCGATATCCCGGTGGACTGCTCAAAATGCTATTCTGTCTGTGATATATGCAGGCAGATAAGGGATTTCACCGAATCAAAGGAAACGGATGTGTAAACATGACAAAACTGCTGCTCTGCGGCTGTGCCGGGAAGATGGGCGCGGCTGTGAGGAATATTGTTGGCGGGCGCCGGGACTGCAAGATAGTCGCGGGAGTTGACCGGGCGCCGGTGGAGCTGGACTTTCCTGTGTATGAGGACATAGGCGCTGCGCGCGAGCCGGTGGACGTAGTGGTGGATTTCTCCCACCCCAGCGCCCTTGAGCCGATTTTGAGGTATTGCAGGGCCCATGGGGCCGCCGCAGTGCTGTGCACCACCGGGTACTCTCAGGAGCAGGTGCAGGCTGTTGAGAGCGCCTCAAGGGAGCTGCCGGTGTTCTATTCAAGGAATATGTCCCTGGGAATAAACCTCTTGATGGAGCTGGCTAAAACCGCCGCCGGCGTTCTTGGGGAGGGCTTTGACGTGGAGATAGTCGAGGCCCACCACAACCAGAAGATAGACGCCCCCAGCGGCACCGCCCTTATGCTTGCCGACGCGGTGAACGGCGCACGGGAGGGCGGCATGAAGTATACCTATGACCGCCACTCCCAGCGCAGGAAGCGGGAGCCCGCGGAGCTTGGGATACACTCCGTCCGGGGGGGCACTATCGTTGGGGAGCATAAGGTCATTTTTGCCGGGCAGCACGAGGTGATAACCCTCTCCCACTCCGCCCAGTCCAAGGAGCTTTTCGCCGTGGGCGCGGTCAACGCGGCCCTGTTCATGGCCGGGCGCGGACCGGGGCTTTTTGACATGGGGAGCCTGGTCCGGGAAGTAATATAAAAAGGAGGACATGACAGCATGAGTGCAGGCACTGTTATAAGCACTGTTGACAATATTACCCTGGTGACGCTGGTGGGCTTTCCCGCCCAGGTGGACTCAATAGCGACTATTTTTAAGTCCATTGCCGAGTATAACATCAATATCGACATGATATCCATGGCCCCCACCCACGGGGCGTTCACCGGCCTGTCATTTACTATTTCTGATAACGACTTAGTTGACGTGCTGGCCTTTACCACCAAGCTGAAAAAGGAGACTGACGTGAATGTTATCGTCAGCTCTGTGAACCACAAGATTTCCGTGTACGACCCGGCTATGAAGAACACCCCCGGCATTGCCGCCAGGGTTTTCGCCGCCATAGCCGGCACAAAGGCTGACCTCAGGCTCATCACCACCTCTGAGGTGGAAATTTCCCTGCTGGTGACAGAGGCCGATTTTGACACGGTGCTCACAGCCATTCAGAACGCGCTGTAAGGCTTCATAAAGGCGAGTGCCTCCCGGAATGCCGGGAGGCATTTTTATATAAACTTTGCTGTCCAAATCACCAGGGGGGACAGGTATACGATAAGCATGACGGCGGCGAAGCCCAGCTTTAATGCCGTCTGCGCGTGCCTGTTCCACACTTCCGCTGCCGCTCTCACCGGGCGCTTTTCCCTTAGCAGACGGTACAGCGCTGCCAGAAGCACGGCTGTAACGCTTATTACCGCACCCGGTATCAGGCCGGCGGGTATATAGCTGACTGTGATTTCATTGTGCCCCTGTGAAAGGGGGATTTCCATGAAGCAGTCCAGGACCTGCCTCACCTGCACCGTCCTGCCGTTTACCTGCACCCTCATCCCGTCGTACCAGGGGACGGACAGAAAGAGGGACTGCCCACTCTCAGCGCCGGCGCTGCCTGTGATTCTGCCGTGCTCATAGCGCAAATCGGCGTTCGGTAGCGAGCGGGCCAGCATATCCGTGTCTCTCAGGCCCCAGACCCCGAAGGAGCAGAGCTTCAAGGGCTTGCGGACGGTTATCTCCACGCGGACGGTCTCGTTCTCAAAGCTGCCCAGGTCCAGTATGCCGTTGCAGCGCTGGGTGGGGTAGCTCTCAGCCGCCATGTCGCCGTTCACTTTGACGGTGAAGCCGTCATATGCCGCCTCCCGGAGGCTTGTGGAAATGCAGTCGAAGGCGTCGAAGTACAGGGTCTCCCGCTGTTTTACCGGGATTTCATAGCGGAAGCTGCCCTCCTCAGGATATATCCCGCCGTCCCCCTCGGCGGCTTTTCCCTCTATGGGCTCGTACTTTGTAAAGAGCTCCCTGCCGGTCAGGCTGGCGCAGAGCTCATTTTGGAGCTGTAAGCGGTCCTTTAGCTCCAATGTTTCCGGGAGCGTCCCCGAGGGCACGATATATCCCAGGTTTCCGCTGCCGGTGGGCCGCCAGTTCAGGTCCCCGTCCAGGATATACTTGTTTGACAGGAGTATATCGCTGGCCCCGGTGCCGCAGCAGCCGGAGGTCTCCATCCAGTAGGAGGAATAGCCGAGCTTTTTCATCACGGCCAGAAAGCGGGCGTCTGTTAGGGAGGTATAGTGGTTCAGGGTGGGGTATCCCATGCCGCCCAGGAGGTTTACATGGCAGAACTTTTTCTCCTGCTTGACCCTGTAAAGGCCTTTGTCTTCGATAGGGTCCGATGAGATGACCTCGAGGCTTTTGGACGGCAGGTTCGCCGCGGAGCCTATAAACGCCGGCAGCTGTACTGCCGACTGTATGAGCACAATACATAGCAGGGCCCAGGAGCCTAAGCGCCGGGAAGGCCCGAAGGAATACGCCCGGCACACCCCCAGCAGCGCCGCCAGGCATGTCAGCCAGAACAGCGCAAGGCACAGCGCGCCCGCCTTGCTGACCCAAAGCTTAGAGGTATATGAGCTTATCTCCTCAAAGCGGGCGCAAAGGATATACGCCCCCGATATGACCGGCAGGGCCAGTACAGGCGCAAGCAGGAGCGGCCTGCTCCCCCCTGCCCCGGGTTTCGGCTGAGAGCCCAGCCCCAGGGCCAGGTACCAGAGGCCAAGGAATACGGGCATATAGCCGTACCGCACCGGGAACGCCTGATAGCTGCCCATATGCCAGAGCTTGTTTATGGGCTCTATCACCATGGGAATCACTGTAAGAACCCAGCAGATTTTGACCGCCCGGGCCCGCGGGGTCTTTGGGAAAAATCTCCCTATAAGGGGCAGCGAGGCCGCGCCTATGGTGCACATGAGCACCGGCATGGCCGTTTCAATATTTGTCAGCAGGCCGCCTGACTGTATGGACTGCACCACGCCCTTATCCGTGCGGGCTGAGGACAGGCATTGGAGCAGGGATGGCAGCCAGACCGCCGCCGTCATGAGAAGCGCCCCGGCCGCGCTGAGCCCCAGCTTTCCCGCAAGCTCCCCGCGGCGCTCCTTTTTCGCGCCTGTGAATATGAAAACCGCCCCGAGTATTATCATGGCAAGGAACAGCATATAGCTGAGATAATAGTTTATTATCACGCTCAGCGTCAGGCAGAGGGTGAGCAGCCCGGATTTCCCCTTTTCAATCAGCCTGAGAAAGCCCAGCATGGTCAGCGGGAACAGGCAGAGGACGTCCAGCCAGACCAGGTTTTGATAGTACATCAGCCCGTAGCCGCATAAGCCATAGCTGAGGCACAGGGCAAGATGGGCCGGTGGCGGGAGCCGGGGCGCTTCGGTCTTAAAAAACACGGAGGCTGTGAGCGCCGAGAGGGAGAGCTTTATCAGCACAAGGACGTTTACCAGCAGGTATATGTCCCCCTTCTCCACAAACAGCACCAGAAGGTTAAGGGGGCTTGCAAGGAAAAAGAAGAATACTCCCCAGAAGCTCATGCCTCCCGCGTTCTGCAGGTTCAGAAACCATCCGGCGCGCCCTGTGAGGACGTCCTTCAGCTCCATCATCAGTGGTATCACCTGCTGGGACATGTCGCACCAGGAGAGGGTCTTCTCCCCAAAGGGATAGAGCCCGAACGCCGCGTATACGGCGCTTATGACAGCCGCGCAGCAGACTGCCGCGCATATATGAATATGGCATACTTTTTTCATGGAAAAAGTATGCCATATTTTTGTTGCGATATTCCAAAGATTTTCGTAAAATTCTGTGTCGGGTCTTTTACGGTATTCTTACGGCCTCTGTCATAGCACCGCCTTATGGAATGCCTTCTTCCCCTTCTTTATGACAAGCCCCTCTTTAAGCCGGGCCTCATGGAAGGCCGCCGAGATATCCGTCACCTTCTCATCGTTGACGGAGACCCCGCCCTGCTGTACGAGCCTGCGGCCCTCGCCCTTGGAGGCGGCAAGGCCGGTCTTTACGAGAAGGTCCAGGACGCTTATCTGTCCGTCTGTAAGGTCGCCCTCTGTAAGCTGGGTGGTGGGCATGTTCGCGGTGCTGCCACCGGCGCTGAACAGGGCCCTCGCCCCCTCCTGGGCCTTATTCGCCTCCTCCTCGCCGTGGACCATCCTTGTGAGCTCGAAGGCCAGCACTTCCTTTGCCTGGTTCAGCTGGCTGTCCTTCCAGCCCGCCATCTCGTCTATCTGCTCAAGGGGCAGGAAGGTGAGCATTCTGAGGCATTTGATAACGCTGCCGTCGTCCACATTGCGCCAGTACTGGTAGAAGTCAAAGGGCGAGGTCTTGTTTGGGTCCAGCCAGACGGCGTTCCCGGCGGTCTTACCCATCTTCTTGCCCTGGGAGTCGGTCAGGAGGGTGATGGTCATGGCCGGGGCGTCCTTAGAGAGCTTGCGGCGGATGAGCTCCGTGCCGCCGAGCATATTGCTCCACTGGTCGTCCCCGCCCACCTGGACGTTGCAGCCGTAGTTCTTATACATATGGTAAAAATCATATGACTGCATAATCATGTAGTTGAACTCAAGGAAGGAGAGGCCCTTCTCCATGCGCTGTTTATAGCAGTCGGCCCGGAGCATATTGTTCACCGAGAAGCAGGCCCCAACCTCCCGGAGTATCTCAATATAGCCGATGTCGCAGAGCCAGTCGGCGTTGTTGAGCATGATTGCCTTGCCCTCGCCGAAGTCTATGAACTTCTCCATCTGCCGCCGGAAACACTCGGCGTTGTGGTCGATGTCCTCCCTTGTGAGCATTGGGCGCATATCCGTGCGGCCGGAGGGGTCGCCTATCATGGTGGTGGCCCCGCCGATAAGGGCGATGGGCTTGTTCCCGGCCATTTGAAGGCGCTTCATCATGGTGAGGGCCATGAAATGCCCGGCGGTGAGGCTGTCGGCGGTGCAGTCGAAGCCAATGTAGAAGACCGCCTTGCCGTTATTGAAAAGGTCCCTTAAATGGTCCTCGTCGGTGGTCTGGGCTATGAGCCCTCTGGCCTGTAGTTCATCAAAAATCTGCATTTTTATTCATCCTTTCTCTCTGTCAATTACTTTTTCGTATCCGGCTTCGTCCATGCCAGGCTTGATATTGGTGACCTCCCCGGTGCGCCTGTACCCCAGGCTCTCATAGAACCGGCAGAGGCCCTGCTCCTGCAAAATGGTGCCCAGCGTCCAGCGGCGGTTATTGGGGTAAAGTCCCTCAAGAAGGAGCATTGCCTCATGCCCTGTCCCCTGCCCCTGACACTCTGGCAGCAGGCCTATGGGGGTTATGTGCAGTGAATCATCCCAATGCCATACGCCGATATAGCCCACATTCCTGCCGTCCTGCTGGATAAAATAGTAGTCCCGCTCTGAGAGCTTGCGCCTCAGGGTGGACAGGGGCTCCATGGCCGGGTTCGTGTCATAGTCCCGATACTTCTCCAAAAGAGCATTGAACGCCTGTTTCTGCAGGTCCAGCAGGGCCTCGGCGTCCTCCATCCCTGCCGGCTTTAGCGTTACCATATTTTCATCACCTTCCCGCCGACGCAAAAAGCCCTCTGAAAAGCCAGCGTCAGCACAGCTTTAACAGAGGGCGGTCATTGCCGCGGTACCACCTCAGTTCACCGGAGCCTCACAGCCCCGGTCTCAACAGGTACGATAGTTTGAGGCACGAATAGTACCGAAAACTATTATACCCTGGCGCTGTAACGCGCGCCGCGCGGCCCCTCCTACTTGCAGCCGTTCAGAAGGGCGGTTCAGGAAGGTATCTTCGGCGCCGCCATGCTCCCGCTTACACCAGCCGCGGGCTCTCTTTGCCATATAGAGCGGCGCTTACATATTCCGTCACAACCGTTGGGGCTATTTTAACCTATAAATCCCGGTTTGTCAAGCCTTTTTTAACATTTCCCCGGCCATATCCAGCTGCAGCCGGGTTATCTCGTCCCCGCCGATTATCCTTGCCAGCTCCTGCTTGCGGCCCTCAAGGTCCAGGGGCTCCACCTGGGTGTAGGTGCGGCCCTTCTCCACGTGCTTGCTTATGCGCAGGTGGTGGTCCGCCATGGCGGCTATCTGGGCCAGGTGGGTGATACAGAGCACCTGGCGGTTCTCGCTGACCTCTTTGAGCTTCTCGCCTATGCGGTTGGCCGCCGCCCCGCTGACCCCCGCGTCCACCTCGTCAAAGATAAGGGTGTCTATTTTGTCCCGGCCCGAGAGCACCGTCTTCACCGCAAGCATTATGCGCGAGAGCTCGCCGCCTGAGGCTATTTTTGACAGGGGCTTCGGAGGCTCGCCCTTATTTGCCGAGACCAAAAACTGCAGCTTATCGCAGCCTGTGGGGGTCAGCGGCACGCGCTCTATCTGGGTGACGAACTCCACCCCGGGCATGTTCAGAAAGGCGAGCTCGGACTTCACCTGCCTGGTGAAGCGCTCGGCGGCCGTATGGCGCTTTTGGGAGAGCTCCTTTGCAAGGGCTATAGTCCGCTGCTTCTCCCCCTCGTACTCCCCTGTCAGGCGCTCCTTCTCCTCGTCGGAGAACTCTATTTTATGCAGCTCCTCCCGGCAGCCCTCAAGGAAGGAGAGCATTTGCTCCTCGCTCTCCCCGTACTTGAGGCCCAGCCGGTACAACAGGTCCAGGCGGCCCTCTATCTCGTCCAGTGCCCCTGGGTCGAAGTCCACCGACAGGCTCTGCAGGGAGGCGTCCGCGTCCTCCAAAAGAAAGCCGGCCTCTCTGAGCTTCTGCACCGGCTCCTCAAGCTGGGGCATGAAGACGGACGCCCGCTCAAGCTCCCCCGCGGCGGCGGACACGTCAGAAAGTATGCCGCTTCGCTCCTCGTCCCCGGCGAGCATGGCCTTCACCAGCTCCACTGCCGAGGAAATGCGCTCGCTGTTCCTGGCAATATCCCTGCTCTGGGTCAGGGCCTCCCGCTCGCCGGGGGTTATGCCTGCAGACTCAAGCTCCTCTATCTGGTAGCGCAGAAGGTCCATTCTCCGGCTCTTCTCGTTCTCGTCCGTGTCCAGCTCCCTTAGCTGCCGCTGGAGCTCCCTGAGCCGTTTATAGCCTGCCCGGTACTTTTCCAGAAGGCCCTCCAGCTTTGCGAAGCTGTCGATATATGTCATATGCAGCTCCGGTGAGAGCAGCTCATAGCTCTCATGCTGGCCGTGTATGCCCACGAGCCTGGGGGCTATGGCCTTTAGCATGGAGACCGTTGCGGGCGCGCCGTTGAGCTTGCAGGAGGAGCGGCCCTCAAGCTTTATATCCCGCTGAACTAATAGTGAGCCGTCCTCCTCCCTGGGCACGGAAAGGCTGTCGAGAATGGCCAGGGCGTCCTCAGAGAGGCCGGTGAACATGGCCGACACCGAGGCCGAGGCCTCGCCGGTACGCACAAGCTCCTTTGAGGTGCGCTCACCAAGCACGGCGTGTATGGCGTCGATTATCATGGATTTGCCCGCGCCGGTCTCCCCTGTGAGCACGGTGAAGCCCGGCTCCAGGTCTATGGACGCCCGCTCTATAACGGCGATATTATTTATAAAAAGCTCTGAAAGCACGCGCAAAAGCCTCCGTTTCCGCAATTTCTTTTAAGCCCGGCTGATGAAAATCAGTTCGCCAGCAGCCGTCGGAGCTCGTCCCGGGCCTCTTTGGCGGCGGCCTCTGTGCGGCACGCCACGAAGATAGTGTCCTCGCCGGCAAGGGTGCCCACAAAGTCCTTCCAGTACATGGCGTCCATAGACGCGCAGACCGCCTGGGCCATGCCGTTCATGCACTTTATCACCAGGATATTCATGGCGGCCTCCACAGATATGGCGCTGTCTGTAAACAGCGAGTGGAACTTTGCGGACATATCCGTGCCGCCGTCGCTGCCGGCGGAGTACTTGTACCTGCCGCTGCCGGACAGGGACTTTATCAGGCGCAGCTCCTTTATGTCCCGGGACACAGTGGCCTGGGTCACGTCAAAGCCTGCCTCGCGAAGGTATTGGAGCAGCTCTTCCTGAGTCTCTATGTCGTGCTCCCGTATCAGCTCTAAAATTTTGGTATGGCGTCTGGTCTTCATAGTGTTCCTTTCCGGCGTGGCAGCCTTAGTTATTGAGTTTCCAGCAGCTTCTGGTTTAGTATATCATAGAAATTATTGCCTGTCAGCTTTATGAACCTTGCATAGCGCCTGGCCCTTGCGAATATCATTCTGTCCCCGGCCTGCAGCTCCACCGGGTCGTCGCCGTCCACGGTGAGGAAGAGCCTGCCGCGGTTGCGGGGGATATCCACCACCAGCCGGGTATCCGGAGCAAAGGCCACGCTCCGGTTAAAGAGGGAGTGGGGGCAGATTGGCGTGTATATCATGCAGTCCAGGGTGGGCTCCACTACCGGCCCGCCCGCCGAGAGTGAGTAGGCCGTGGAGCCTGTGGGGGTAGCCACAATAAAGCCGTCGGCCCGGTAAAGGTAGCCGGGGTTTTCATCTATAGCCACCCTGTACTCAACTATCTTCGCAAGCTCGGCCGATACCACGGAGTCGTTCAGGGCGAAAAATTTCCGCTGCCCCTCGTCAGAATACAGTACAGCTTCGAGCATCATCCTGTGCTCCTCCCGCCAACGGCCCTGGGCCAGCTTTGGAAGAAGGCCTATCTGTTCAGGTTCGAGCCCGGCGGTAAAGCCCAGCTTTCCGGCGTTAAGGCCCAAAAGCGGCTTATTGAGCCCGGCGGCTAGCTTCGCGGCGCTTATAATCGTGCCGTCGCCGCCCACGGCCAGCAGCACGTCGCACTCGTTCAGCAGCTTCGCCGCCTCATGGCGCTGGGCCCCCTCCGCGTACATCCCGTCTATGGGCACGGTCTCACAGCCGGCGGCGCTGAGTATGCGGGCGGCCTCCTCCCCCAGGGACGGGGCCTGCTTTTTCGCCGGGTTGGGCGCTATGGCTATTTTCATGGGGCTCTGCCTCCTGTCTCCCTACTTATCCAGGCTCTCATGGGACGCTTTCACCACATCCCCGGCCCCCGGCACGCCCTCTCCCATCACCGGCGAGTCCGAGCGCTCAAGGAGGATTAGGTACTCGATATTCCCCTCAGGGCCCTTCACCGGCGAGAAGTCCAGCCCCAGCACCGAGAAGCCGCTGCAAAGGGCAAAGCCGGTTATCTTCTCTATGACTTCGATATGCACCGCCGGGTCCCGGACAACGCCCTTTTTGCCAACCTTTTCCCGCCCCGCCTCGAACTGGGGCTTTATCAGGCATACCCCCCGGCCGCTCCCGCCCAGCAGAGGGCGCACGGCGGGAAGTATCAGCGTGAGGGATATAAATGAGACGTCCGCGGAGAAAAAGCCTATGTCCTCCGGCACCTGCTCCCGGGAGAGATACCGGGCGTTGGTGCGCTCAAGGTTCACTACCCTCGGGTCGCCGCGAAGCTCCCAGGCCAGCTGGCCGTAGCCCACATCCACGGAGTATACCCTTTTTGCTCCGTTTTGCAGCATACAGTCGGTGAAGCCGCCGGTGGAGGCGCCCACGTCCATGCAGGTGAGCCCCTCAAGCTCCAGGCCAAACGCCTCCATGGCCTTCTCAAGCTTCAGGCCTCCCCGGCTCACGTATTTCAGCCCGCTGCTGCGGCACTCCACATTTGCGTCCTCAGGGTAGAGGTCCCCGGGCTTATCGGCCTTCTGGTTGTCCACATAGACCTCCCCGGCCATAATCAGCGCCTTTGCCCGCTCACGGCTGGGGGCAAGATTTTTTTCAAGCACCAGCAGGTCAAGCCTCTTTTTCGGCAAGGCCGCTCCCCTCCTCTCCCAAGTGCTCAAGCACTGTTTTCATTATGCCCGCCGTGCTGAGCCCCAGGGCCTCAAGGGAGCGGAACATGGGGGCGTGCTTCACAAAGGGCTGGTCCACGGCCCTGAGCACATACTGCCCGGAAAAGCCCTCCTCCAAAAGGAGGCTTGCGAAGTTCTCCCCAGCGCCCCCCTGGCGTATGCCCTCCTCGAAGAAGAACACCCGGCGGCAGGCGGCGGCCTCCTTCACGGCGGCCCGCTCGATTGGTATCACCCTGTTGAGTTTCAGGAGCTTTGCCCCTATCCCCCGGGCCCTGAGCTTGTCCGCGGCCTCGGCGGCAAAGGAGAACAGCCTGCCGTATGTGGCTATACATATCTCAGCGTCCGGAGGGCCGTACACGGAATAGGGCTCCGTACCGTTGCGGAACTCCGTGCCGCTGCGGAAATACGAGGGCCTGCTGAGCTCCCGCCCCCGGGGATACCGTATTGCGCATATCCCGCCGCCGTTTTTGGCGAGATATTCCAGCTGCTCCCTGAGCTCCTGAAAGTATGAGGGGGAGTAGAGGGTCACACCAGGCACCGTGCGCAAAAAGGCCACGTCGAAAAGGCCCTGGTGGGTCATGCCGTCCTCGCCCACTATGCCGGCCCGGTCTATAGCCAGGAGTATCTTTGTCTTCTGCATTGCCACGTCGTGGATGAGCTGGTCGTAGCTGCGCTGCAAAAATGTGGAGTACACGGCGAATACAGGCAGCATTCCCCCCACTGCCAGGCCCCCGGCAAAGGTCACGGCGTGCTCCTCGGCTATGCCCACATCGTAGAAGCGCCCCTTAAACTCCTGCCTGAAGCCCGCAAGCCCCGTGCCCTCGGCCATGGCGGCGGTGATGGCGCATATTCTGCCGTCCTCCCGGGCCAGGCGGCAGAGGGTCTGGCCGAACACGTCGGAGAAGCTCTGGGCCTTCTCGCCCGGGTCCCCTGTGTCAACGTCAAAACCTGAAATGCCGTGGTATAATGTGGGGGACTGCTCCGCGTACTGATACCCCTTGCCCTTATATGTGCGCACATGGATGAGCACCGGCCTGCGCAAAAGCTTCGCGGCCTCAAAGGTCTCGGAGAGCTCCTTGATGTTGTGGCCGTCAAAGGGGCCGTAGTAGGCAAAGCCCAGGTCGCTGAAAATCGTTGAGTTATACAGTATCTTCTTGATATTGCTCTTTACTCTTCTCATGCTCCTGGCTATGGGCCTGCCGACCAGCGGCAGGCGTCCGAGGGCGTCCTCAACGCTGCTTTTGGCCTTGATATAGCCGGGCTTTGTGCGCATATAGGTGAGGTATCTCGCCAGGGAGCCAACGTTCTTTGAGATAGACATGGTGTTGTCGTTTAGTATCACAATGAGATTGCGCCGGTGCTGCCCGGCATTGTTCAGGCCCTCGAAGGAGAGCCCGCCGGTGAGGGCGCCGTCGCCGATGACCGCAACCACATAGCCCTCCCTGTTTTGCAGCCGCCCGGCCTCCGAAAGGCCCAGGGCCGAGGATATGGAGGCGCTGCTGTGCCCGCTGGTGAAGCTGTCGCAGGGGCTCTCCTCCCGGTTGGGAAATCCTGAGAGGCCCCCCTCCCGGCGCAGGGTGGAAAAGCTGCCGTACCGCCCTGTGAGCAGCTTATAGGGGTAGCTCTGATGGCCCACGTCCCAGACGATGGCGTCCTCAGGGGGCGAAAAGGCCAGCCCCAGGGCCACGGTGAGCTCCACGACCCCCAGGTTTGAGGCAAGGTGCCCGCCGTTGTCGGAGACGGTACGGATTATGACCTCCCGCATTTCCTCGCACAGGGAATCGAGCTCCGGGCGGCCAAGGGACCTGAGGTCCCTGGGGGAGCGGATATTTTCCAGCAGCTTACCCATAAACCACGCCACACGGTCCGGCACCCCGGGCCGCTCCTTTCACTAGATTATCAGCTGTTATCAGCAGAGGCCCTTTTGCAGCTTCGCCGCCGTTACGGTGTTCTGCATGAGCATTGCAATCGTCATGGGGCCCACGCCTCCCGGAACCGGGGTTATGCACCCGGCGGTCTTCTCCGCCTCCTTGAAGGCCACGTCCCCGCAGAGCTTGCCGTTTTCGTCCCGGTTCATGCCCACGTCTATAACAGCCGCCCCGGGCTTTACCATATCCCCGGTCACAAAGCCCGCTTTGCCCACCGCGGACACCAGAATGTCGGCGCCCCGGCAAATCTCTGCAAGGTTTTGGGTTTTGCTGTGACAGATTGTCACAGTGCCGTTATTCTGCATGAGAAGCATGGCCATGGGCTTGCCTACGATATCGCTGCGGCCTATGACGACGCAGTTCTTCCCGGCTATCTCCACATTGGCCGAGTTCAGCAGCTCTATAACTCCCGCCGGGGTGCAGGGCAGGAATATCTGCCGGCCCTGCATTAGCTTGCCCACATTATAGGGGTGGAACGCGTCCACGTCCTTCTTCGGGTCGATGGCCTCCACCAGGGCGGCCTCGTCGAGCCCCCCGGGCAGCGGGGACTGCACCAGTATGCCGCTTATCTTCGGGTCATGGTTCAGCCTCTCCACCAGGGAGAGAAGCTCCCCCTGGGAGGTGCCCTCCGGGAGGGCGTACTCCTCGGAGTATATGCCGGTCTCCTGACAGGCCTTCTTCTTGTTGTTTACATAAATCCTTGAAGCCGGGTCGCTGCCCACTATCACCACCGCAAGCCCCGGGGTAACGCCCCTCTCAGCCAGCGCGGCGGCCTCCTTGGCTGCCCGGGCCTTCACCCTGGCCGCCACAGCCTTTCCGTCTATTATTACTGCCAAACTCTCACCTGCTTTCTTTTTCTTCGGGAATATCAGCTTTCTTCTCTGGCTCCTTATCCTCGTCCACCGGCGGCAGGTCCCCGAAAATGGTGCTCGTCTTCAAAGCCGGGTCAGCCTCCGTCTTTATCAGGCCCAGGGACTCCATCACATGCCTGTTCCCGCAGCCGGACAGGTCGTTCCTGTTCCTGAAGAGTATCAGCAGAACGATTCCTGCCAGCACGCAGGCCGCCGCCACCAGCTGGGACACCTTGGGGCCGTTCTCATAGAGAAGCAGGCTGTCCGTGCGGGTGCCCTCGATGAAGAAGCGCACAACGCCGTACCAGATGATGTACAGGATAAAGGTCTGGCCGTCGTATTTTCGGTATTTCCTGGTGAATATATGCAGCAGCAGGAAGCCCAGCAGGCATAGGAGGGACTCATACAGGAAGCACGGGTGCACGGCCACGCCGCCGGTGTTGTCGCTCACCATGCCCCAGGGCAGGCTTGTGGGCCCGCCGAAGCACTCCTGGTTCACAAAGTTCCCCCAGCGCCCCACGCCCTGGCCTATGAGAAAGCCGAGGCAGGCTATATCCAGCACCGCCGGGACCCTCAGCCCCCGCCACTTAGCCACAAGGCCGCCTATGAGCAGGGCGCCGATTATGCCGCCGTATATGGCAATGCCGCCGTCGTGTATCTTTAAAATCTCCATAGGGTTTTCAAAATACCTGTTATGCCCGCTGCCGTCGTGGAAAAACACCACATAGTACAGGCGGGCGAAGACAATTCCCCCAAGGGTGCCGGCTATCACCGCGTCCACCAGCCTGTTTGAATCTATATTCATCTTCTTAACGCTGCTCCAGGCATAGACCACAGCCAGGAGAAAGCCCAGCGCGATTATCACGCCGTACCAGCGGATACTGTAGCCCTCAGTTATTTTCAGCGCCACCTCATTGACCCTGACGCTTATCCCAAGGCCGGGAAACTCTACTAAATGCTCCACCTGCTTTACCAATCCTTTCCTGTGAAACTAAATCGGGCGTATCACCGAGAGCACGCTCCTGTCGTCCCTTAGGGCCTCCAGCTTTTTCTGGACCTGGGGCAGGGTGAGCTCCGCGAGGGCGTCGATATAGGTGAACAGCTCCAGGCCCTTAAAGGCGAAGTCCGTTATCCAGCTGCCTATGCTCACCGCATGGTTTAAGGAGGCTATGCTCTCCCCGTAGAGGCTACGCTTTGCCCAGCGGAAGTCATCCTCGGAAATGCCCTCCCTCTGAAGCCTTGCCACCTCCCCGCGTATCAGCTCCGCGGCCGCCTCAGGGTCCCTGGACTCGCCGCCGAACATCACCGTGGCGTAGCCGGAGCCCTCGAAATAGTCCCTGCTGAAGCTGGCCTCGTTTATGAGCCCGCTGTCCAGCAGGCGGCGGAAGGTCACCGAGGCGTCTGAGCCCAGTATTGTCAGCAGGGCGCTCATGGCCGCCAGGTCGTGCTCATTGAGCTTTTTAGCGCTCTCCTTATAGCCGAACTGGAACACCGGCATGGCCACGGAGAGCCTCTGCTCTATCAGCGGCTTCACGATGGTATCCGGCTCCTCCGGGAAGACCCGCCTAACGCTCAGGGTGGGCGAGGGCTTCAGCATTTCGTCGCACACACCCAGCACCTTGTCAACGTCGAACTTTCCCGAGAGCACCAGCACCATATTGTTCAGATTATAGAAGGTGTTATAGCAGCGGTAGAGGTACTCAGGGGTTATCCTAGCTATGCTCTCAATGGTCCCGGCGGCGTCGTTTTTCACCGGGTGCCTGTGGTACATGGCCTGAAGGTAGTTGAAGAACACCCTCCATCCGGGGGAGTCCTCGTACATCTTTATCTCCTGGCCGATTATCCCCTGCTCCTTTGCAACGGTCTCCTCGGTAAAATAGGGCGACTGCACAAAGTCCAGCAGTATGCGAAGGGAATCATAGAGCCGGTCGGTGCAGGAGAACACGTAGCAGGTGGACTCAAAGCCGGTGAAGGCGTTGGCGTTGGCCCCGGTCTCGGCATACCGGGCGAAGGCGTCACCGTCCTCGCTCTCGAAGAGCTTATGCTCAAGGTAATGGGCTATGCCCTCGGGCACAGTCTCAGGTGCGGGCTCGTCGCTGCGCTGAAAGCAGCTGTCTATAGAGCCGTACTTTGTCCCGAACACCGCCCGGGTGCTGGAGCCGTTCTCCTTTGGGTACAGATAGACGTCAAGGCCCGAGGGGTGGCGCCCCTTATAGTAGAAATCACCCGCCCTGGCGCTCTCGATTTTTTGCAGCTCCATCACTCCCCGCCCCCTTTCAGCTTATAGACCACCGCCGGCCTGAGCCGGTTCGCGGCCTCAACCACGTCGTCTACAGTATACTTCATCAGGATATCCGCAGCCTGGCCGGGGGACATTTCCGACCGGTCGAAGGCCCTGCTCATATACCAGCTCTCCACCCTGTGCAGGGAGTCCTTTACCGCGCGAAGGCTGTTGCACATATAGAGCTTGGCGTACTCAAGCTCCTCCTTCGTGACCTCTCCCCTCTGCAGGGCGGCCAGCTGCCCGAGTATGGCCTCCTCCGCACGGTCCAGGTTCTCCGTCTCAACGCCGCTCTCTATGAAAAGGGCGTTGTTCACCCAGGAGAAGGCGCTGTCGCAGTAGTAGCAGAGGCTCTGCTTCTCCCGCACATTCTGAAAGAGCTTGGAGCTGGTGGGCTCGCCCAGCACGGCGCTCATCAGCTGGAACACCAGCCGCTCCTCAGCGGGGACCTCGGCCCTCAGGGCCATGGTCAGCTTGGACTGGGCCACCGGCTGGCACTCGGTCACGCGCCGGAGCTCCGGCTCCTCATAGGGCACCGGGCCCAGGTCTCGCGCCCGGCCGACCCCCGCAAATCTCTCCCGGATGGCCTCCACGTCCGGGCGGCAGTCGCCCAGGGTGAAAATTTCAAACCTTGCCCCGCTTATGAGCTCCTCCCAGGCCCCGCGCAGGTCCTCCCTTGTGAGGGCCTCGATGTCCTCCCTGGCGCCCAGGCGGTCAAGGCCGGCGGGCCTGTCCTCAAAGAGCAGCTCATAGCAGCGCTGGTGGGCGTAGACCATCTTGTCGCTGAACTCGGCGTCCTTCTGCTCAAGCATCTGGCGCTTCTCCTGGATGAAGCCGTCCTCAGGGAACAGGCCGCCGTCGTCCCTCAGGGGGTCGAAGAGCGCGCCCAGCAAAAGGCCGCTGAGCTCCGCGAACATATCCTCGCCGCCGAAGGCGTACCGGCTGGCTATCCCGCCGGCAGAAAGGCTCAGCGCCTGGTACTCCCCTATCTTCTGAACGCCCGAGCCGAAGCTTGCGCCGTACAGATATGAGAGCTTCTGTCCCAGGGCCGTATAGTCCGGGTACTCCCTCGTGGCGCGGCCCGCAAGCGGCGGCAGTATGGCATACTTTGCCGCCGTTGGCCTTGTAAGGGGCGTCAGCATGTTCACCGACACCCGCATGGTCTTGAAGCCGGGGTCGATGAAGCTTTTCAGCACAGCGGCGCCGCTGATGGGGTAGGTCATGATTTCACTCATAAAACGCTTCCTTATTTCAAAATTATACGGTCAAAATACATTATCCTGTATATTATATCACACTTTATTCAAAATGAAAAGCCTTGTTTACAGAGTCCCGAAAATCCTGTCCCCAGCGTCGCCGAGCCCGGGGAGGATATAGCCGTTCTCATTGAGCCTTTCGTCCACCGCCGCGCAGTATATCTGCACGTCGGGATGGGCCTTTGTGAGTACCTCAAGCCCCTCGGGGGCGGCGATTATGCACAGAAATTTTATGCTCTTGGGGCAGCTGCGCTTCACTATGGTGATGGCGTCCATGGCCGAGCCGCCGGTGGCCAGCATTGGGTCCAGCACAATAACGTCCCGCTCGGTGATGTCCTGGGGGAGCTTATTATAGTACTCCACGGGCTTTAGGGTGTCGTGGTCCCTGTAAAGGCCGATATGGCCCACCTTGGCGGAGGGCACAAGGTTCAGCATTCCGTCCACCATGCCGAGGCCCGCCCGGAGTATGGGCACGAAGGCGAGCTTCCGGCCGGCTATCACCTTGGTGGTGGTCTTCTGCATTGGGGTGACGGTCTCCACGTCCATCAGGGGGAGGTCCCGGGTGGCCTCATAGCACATGAGGTTCGCAATTTCGCTCACCAGCTCCCTGAACTCCTTCGTGCCGGTACCGGCGCTCCTTAAAAATGTCAGCTTATGCTGTATAAGCGGGTGGTCCATAACAAAGACATTCTCATAGTTTTTCATGGTGTTCCCTCCTTATAGTCTGCCTGCCTCAATATCCATCACCTGTCCCACGCGCCTTGCGTGGCGGCCGCCCTCAAACTTTGTGCCGGTAAATTTGTCGAATATTTTCACGGCGGTTTCCTCGTCCACCACCTTGCCGCCCATGCACAGGATATTGGAGTCGTTGTCGCTCCTGGTGAGCCCCGCGCAGAGCTCGTTTGTGACTACCGCCGCCCGTATGCCCTTCACCTTGTTGGCGGCAATGGAAATGCCTATGCCCGTGGAGCATATGAGCACCCCCAGGTCAGCCTCCCCGCCGGATACGGCCCTTGCGACCTTTAGTGCTATCAGCGGGTAGTCCACCGAGTCCGTGCTGTGTGTTCCGAAGTCCAGGTACTCTATCCCCCTGTCCCTCATATGGGCCCTCAGCGCCTCGGCAAGGGCGAACCCGCCGTGGTCGCAGCCTATTGCAAGCTTCATTTTGTTTCCTCCCTGTTTTTCTGCTTTGCTTTCAGTTCCCTCTCGGCCTGGGGCATACGGAGGTATGCCGGCAGGAGCTCCCCGGAGGATACCCACTGCCTGCCCCCGGCCAAAAGCGCCGCCCCTGCCGCACGCTGGAAACGCGCCGCCTCCGGGGCAAGCTTTGCGCCCCAGGATAAAAACTCCCTGTGGCAGAGCTCCGCGCCGTCCCCGAAGAGCACCAGCCTGTCCCCGAATTTGCGGCACTCCCGGCCCAGCTCCTCTATGGATACTGCCCGGTCCTCTGTCAGCCGGGCAAGGCCATTTGGCCCGGGCTCAAAGAGGGCGTTGTACACCTGCCCGCACCGGGCGTCCATTACAGCGCATATGACGCTGCCTGTAAAACCCGCCCCGCCGTGCGCTATGACCTCGAGAGTAGAGAGCCCGCAGCAGGGGGTATTGTTGGGCATGGCCAGGCCCTTCGCGCACGACACGCCGATACGCACCCCGGTGAAGGACCCGGGGCCGTTCGAGACAGCTATGCAGTCCAGGTCCCCGCACCCGAGGCCGAGGTTTTTCAGCAGGGCCTCCGCCATGGGCAGGAGGGTCTGGCTGTGGGTCTGCTTTGTGTTCACGAAGAACTCCCCCAGCAGCCGGCCGTCCCGCGCCACTGCCGCCGAGGCGGGCCCCGCGGAGGACTCTATACCAAGTATCACCATTACAGTTCCCCCTTCCAGCCCCTGACGGTTATCTCCCGCCGGGTCTCAGTGTCCCCCGGGCGGATGTCGATATATATAGTCCCCTCAGGGAGCGCGCCCTCTATATTCTCGCTCCACTCCACCGCCAGCACCCGGTCCGTGTCCAGGTAGTCGAAGAAGCCGGTGGAGTAAAGGTCCTCCCAGGTATCAATGCGGTACATGTCAAAATGCTCCAGGGTCAGCCTGCCCTCATACTCGTTGACTATGGCGAAGGTGGGGCTTGAGGCCACGTCCCCGGCCCCGAGGCCGATGGCAAGGCCCCGGGTGAAGGCGGTCTTGCCCGCCCCCATGCCCCCTGTAAAGGCGATGACCTCCCCCCCATTGAGCCTCTCGGCCATGCGCCGGGCCAGGGCCTGGGTCTCGCCGGGGGAATCGGTTATGAACCGCATTTCCCCCTCAGAACAGCCCATGTATCACCGCGTCGTCGTCCACGTCTATCTTCTCGGCGGCAGGGACCTTGGGCAGGCCGGGCATGGTCATTATATCACCCGCGTAGGCCACCACGAAGCCCGCGCCGGAGGATAGCTTCAAGTCGCGTATAGTCACGGTAAAGCCAGTGGGCCTACCTAAAAGGGCGGGGTCGTCGGAGAGGGAGTACTGGGTCTTGGCGATACATACCGGCATTTTATCGCCCCCAAGGACCTTTATCTCTTTAAGGGACTTCACGGCCTGGTTCGTGAAGGTGACTCCCGCCGCGCCGTAAATCTTCCCGGCGACGGCCTCTATCTTTTCCTCCACTGTGGTGCCGTCGGGATAGATGGGCGCGAAATTGCTCTTCTCCCTGTCTATCACGCCGCAGACGGTCCTAGCCAGCTCCATGCCGCCCTCGCCGCCCTTGCCGAACACCTCGGAGAGGGCGTAATTTACTCCAAGCTCCTTGCAGCAGTCGTCTATCACCTTGAGCTCAGCGTCTGTGTCGGTGCCGAAGCGGTTGATGGCTACTACTACGGGCACGCCGAACTTGTGCATGTTCTCCACATGGGCCTTCAGGTTCACGATACCCTTTTTAAGGGCCTCCACGTTTTCAGCGGAGAGCTCGGCCTTGGGCACGCCGCCGTTATACTTCAGGGCGCGCACCGTAGCCACCACCACCACGCAGTCCGGGGCGAGGCCCGCCATGCGGCACTTGATGTCCATGAACTTCTCAGCTCCAAGGTCTGAGCCAAAGCCAGCCTCGGTTATGCAGTAGTCGGCGAGCTTTAAGGCGAGCTTTGTGGCCCGCACGGAGTTGCAGCCGTGGGCGATGTTGGCGAAGGGGCCGCCGTGCATTATAGCCGGGGTGCCCTCGATGGTCTGCACCAGGTTGGGGTTTATGGCGTCCCTCAGAAGGGCTGCCATGGCCCCCTCGGCCTTGATGTCCCGGGCGTAGACCGGTTTGCCCTCGTAGTCGTAGGCTATGAGTATGTCTCCAAGGCGCTTTTTAAGGTCAGCGGTGTCCCTTGCAAGGCAGAGTATGGCCATGACCTCGCTGGCGACGGTGATAATAAAGTTATCCTCCCTGGGCACGCCGTTTATCTTCCCTCCAAGGCCCACTATCACGTTGCGCAGGGCCCTGTCGTTCATGTCGAGGCAGCGCTTTATGAGTATGCGCCGGGGGTCTATCCCAAGAGGGTTGCCCTGCTGCAGGTGGTTATCCAGCATAGCGCAGCAGAGGTTATTGGCGGAGGTTATGGCGTGCATGTCCCCGGTGAAGTGGAGGTTTATGTCCTCCATTGGGAGCACCTGGGCATAGCCGCCCCCGGCAGCGCCCCCCTTGATACCGAACACCGGCCCTAAGGAGGGCTCCCGAAGGGCGATAACGGCGTTTTTGCCTATCTTCGCCATGGCCTGCCCCAGGCCCGCGGTGGTGGTTGTCTTGCCCTCCCCGGCGGGGGTGGGGTTTATGGCTGTCACAAGTATCAGCTTTCCGTCGGGGCGGTCCTCAAGGCGCTTTATGGCGCTCTCGCTTATCTTCGCCTTATACTTTCCGTAGAACTCCAGCTCGTCCTCAGCGAGCCCCAGCTTTTCGCCTATCTCCCTGATGGGCTTCAGCTTCACGCTCTGGGCTATCTCAATGTCTGTCAGCATAGCTTTGGTCAACACCTTTCCGGCAAATTTTTCTTAACGGCCCTAATATTATAGTGTATCTTTGCGCAATAGTAAAGAGCGAATCGGAAAAAAGGGGCAAACATGGTTTTCTGTCTTGCCCTCATGGGTGTAATGTGTTATAATACTCAGACAGGTCAACATAATATTCAGGCCAAGCTTTTGAAAACAAGGGAATAACGTATATATGCTAAACAGTATTGGAAGAAGTATTTTCAGCTATCTGAAACGGGCGGACATCATCCTCTGGCTCCTGCTGGCGACCATGTGCACCTACAGCCTCCTGCTGCTCCACAGCGTTTCACAGGCCACCTCGGTGGACTATTTCAGGGCCCAGCTCTTCCCCATCGTGCTGGGGGCGGCGGGGGCCATAATCGTCAGCACCATGGACTACGCGGACATAGCGAACTTCTGGTATCTTATCGCCGGGTTCTCCGTGTTTCTGATGATATACACGTATCTCTTCGGTGAGCGCATAATGGGCTCCGGCGGCGTTGACGCCCGGGCCTGGATACGCATTGGCAGCAGGACGTTCCAGTCCAGCGAGCTTGTGAAGATAGCCTTCATGGTGACCTTCGCAAAGCACCTGGACATAGTCAAGAAGCGCGGGGAGATAGGGAGCTTTTCCCAGATACTCCTGCTCTGCCTGCACGCGGCGGTGCCCATGGGCCTGTGCGAGCTGCAGGGGGACACCGGGGCCACCATCGGCTTTTTCGCCATGTTCCTGTTCATGAGCCTGGCGGCGGGCGTTCCCCTGAGGTATTTTGCAATGCTCGCCGGGGTGGTGCTTGTGGCCCTGCCCGTTTTGTGGCAGTATGTGCTAAAGGACTATCAGAAGGACCGCTTTGTGGCGGTGTTCAACCTGGACAACGACCCGGACATACGGGCTGGGGACGGCTTCCAGCAGTGGCAGGGGCGCATTTCCATAGGCAGCGGGGGCCTCAAGGGCCAGGGCCTGGGCCAGGGGCCCAGGGTGAACAGCAATATTGTGCCCTTCCAGCAGAGCGACTATATCTTCTCCGTGGCAGGGGAGGAGCTGGGCTTCATCGGGTGCGTGGCTGTCATCGCCCTTCTGCTGCTGTTCATGATGAAGGTGCTCCATGTTGCCAGCTCCTCAAGGGACGAGCTGGGGAAATATATCTGCTTCGGCTTCTTCGGGATAATCGCCTTACAGTCAGTGTGGAACATCGGCATGTGCCTGGTCATCCTCCCCGCCATGGGCATTACCCTGCCCTTTTTCAGCGCCGGGGGCTCCTCCTCCATGTGCCTTTACCTGGGCTTCGGGCTGGTGCAGAGCGTCCATATGCGGCGAAAGGAGATAGACGGCCTGCATTTGAAGCACAGCCCCCCCATACGCCCGGGGTACAGGCGGTCCCGGGAGGTAAAAAAGCTCTGAGCCTTTTATATACGCAAAAAGCTGGCGCGGCCTTAATGGCCGTACCGGCTTTTTTCATGATTCTATATACCGTCCACGAACTCCCGGAACCTTGGCAGCATGCCTATTTTGTCGGGGGTATGTGGGGGCATTTGCAGGATGTCGTACCCCGGGAGGTTATTCCCCTCCACAAGCACCGGGCCCTCGGGGGTCACGGCCACGTCCCAGCCCACATAGCGCATTTTCGGCACCACCCCGGACGCTTTCAGGCAGAGCTCCTCCGCCTGCTCCCAGAGGGGTATCCTCAGGCCCTGTATTGTCACGCCGGTCATGGGGTGCTTTTCGTAGGTTTTCCGGTCCTTGTCGTAGGCCGGGTACTGTATTCTGCCGGTCTCAAGGTCGATTGGCGCGAACATGCCCCCGGAATGGAGATTGTCCACCGGGCGGCCGCCGTTGCCTATCCTCAGGTGGGCGTAGAGGATATGCCCGCCCGATTCGTTGCGTATGGTCACTATGCGCAGGGTGTTGACGGAATACGGGTTCAAGGCGTCCAGGTCCGGGTGCTGCCTGAGCACCTCCTCGACCACGCCGATATTGTCCGCTTTCAGCTTGTCGTAAAGCTCGTCCGCGCTCTTAAAGTCAGCTATTGACAGCTTCTCTACGCCTTTGCCTCCGGTGCCGTCGTTGGGCTTGACGATAATGCCGTCCATGCCCCTGACAAACCCGGCCAGCTGCTCCCTGGAAGCCGACGGAAAGTCCAGCCATTTCCGGCCTATAAAGTCCGAAAAAGTGGTATAAAACGCGCTTTTATAGTCGAAATACTTATAATACTCCGGGTCGTTCAGCATTTTCACCAGGGTGTTGTTCACGCTGCGGGTCACATAGGTGGCCCGCTGCTCGGGGGTGAGATTGTAGAACTCACAGAGCAGGTAGTCGTTGAAGCCCGCCCCGTAGCGGAGCCCGCAGCCGACGATATCCATGAGCACCCCGGGCCTGTTCTTCCCGGTAATGCCGTGGACTGTCCCAACTGTGCGGAACAGCTCCCCGTAGTCCATCCTGAGGGCGCGGCCCAGTATATAGCTCAGCTTGCCCATTTTGAAACACTTCCTTTGCGTTATAGTCTGCCTTTAAAGCGCGCGCCTATTTTCCGAAGGCCCTGCGCTGCTTTGCGGCTATGCGCTCCCGGCGGGCCCTGGTCTCCTCCTGGTCAAGGGTCAGCTCTCCCTCGTCGGTTATCCTGAGCACGTCCCCCTCGCCCGCCCCCTCGGGCAGCTCTGAGGTCTCTATTGCAAAATATTTCTCCTCCGCGTCCTCGCATATGGCGAATTTACCCTCAAAACGGTCTATAATCAACTGTTTCATAGCTTGTAAGCTCCTCCTTTTCCAGTCTTACCCGTACCTCTTCCCCGTCGTATAAAAATACGATGGCGCCGTCCGTATCCGTGCGGTATATCTGTGCGCCGCTGTCCTCAAGGCGCTTGAGCACCTCGTCCTTTGGCAGCAGGTTCCTGTCCAGGGCCGTGGAGACCGCCGCGTATTTCGGGGAGGTCTCGTACACAAAGCGAAGGCTGCTTGAGGTATCGCTGCCGTGGTGCCCAACCTTCAGCAGGTCCACGCCGATGTCCCTCCCGCTGAGTATCAGCGCCTGCTCGGCCTCGTACTCCATGTCCCCGCAGAACAGGGCTGAAAAGCCCGCGCAGTCCATGCGGAGCACCAGGGACGAGTTGTTTGGGTCCTCAAAGCTTCCGGCAGGGCCCACCGCCGTGAACTCGGCGGCGCCTAAGGTAAAGCCTTCCCCCGGAGCCAGGGACATGGTCCCTATGCCCTTCTGTTCCAGTATGCCCCGAAGGTCCTCAAATCCCGGCTCCGCGCCGGAAAAGCATTCGGCCAGGACGAACATGCCCGCGCCGAGCTCTTCGAGCACGCCCGGCATTCCTCCCGTATGGTCGCTGTCCGGGTGGGACATTATGAGGAAGTCAAGATAGCTCACATTATGCCTTTGGAGGTAGTCAGACACAGCGTCTGAGGACACGGGCTTTCCCGCGTCAATCAGCGCCGCTTTCTCCCCGCTTCGTATGAGTATGGCGTCAGCCTTGCCCACGTCGATGATGTGTATCTCCAAAAGCCCCGCGCTGCCCCTATGGTCGTTGAAGCCCAGCTCATAGCAGGCCCGGTTAAAGAAATCCTTTCCGGGCGGCGTAAGGGAAAAGAGCAGCGCCAGGGCGCAGAGGCACAGGCCCAGCCCCCTGAGCCGGGCCGCCGGGCCGGGCTTTCCGCGCGCAGCATAGTGTTTCGCCATGACCGTGACCCCGCGAATGAAGATTTTTCCTGCCCCGTAAGGTGTATTATAGCGCAAAACCTCCCTTTGTGCAACCGCCTTATAAATAAATCTCGGGGTGGGGCGCAAAAAAATCACAAAATAAACGATTTAATCCTTTACAGGAAACGAAATTGATGGTAAAATATATGGGTAAGTGCAAGGCACGGCTCTGTCCGCCCGGCACACCGAGCATCCTAAAAGGAGGAAATCGTTAAAATGCCAAGAAAAATGAAGACCATGGATGGCAACAACGCCGCCGCGCACGTATCATACGCGTTTACAGACGTTGCCGCCATCTACCCCATCACGCCCTCTTCCGTGATGGCCGACGAGACCGATAAGTATGCTGCCGCAGGCCGCAAGAACCTGTTTGGCCGCGAGGTGCGCGTCACCGAGATGCAGTCTGAGGCCGGCGCTGCCGGCGCTGTCCACGGCTCACTGGCCGCCGGCGCGCTGACCACCACCTACACCGCATCCCAGGGCCTCTTGCTCATGATTCCCAACATGTACAAGATAGCCGGCGAGCTGCTGCCCAGCGTCATCCACGTCTCCGCCCGCACGGTTGCCACCCACGCTTTGAACATCTTCGGCGACCACTCCGACGTGTACGCCTGCCGTCAGACCGGCTACGCAATGCTCTGCTCCAACTCCCCCCAGGAGGTCATGGACCTGGGCGCTGTGGCCCATCTTGCGGCCATCAAGGGCAAGGTGCCCTTCCTGCACTTCTTCGACGGCTTCCGCACCTCCCATGAGGTACAGAAGATTGAGACCTGGGACTATGAGGACCTGGGCGAAATGCTGGACTGGGACGCTGTCGACGAGTTCCGCCGCCACGCCCTGAACCCCGAGCACCCGGTGCTCCGCGGCCAGGCTCAGAACGGCGACATCTTCTTCCAGGCCAGGGAGGCCTGCAACAAGTACTACGACGCTGTGCCCGAGGTGGCCGTCGAGTACATGAACAAGGTAAACGAGAAGCTGGGCACAGACTATAAGCCCTTCAACTACTACGGCGCTCCCGACGCGGACAAGGTCATCATCGCCATGGGCTCCGCCTGCGAGACCATCGAGGAGGTCATCGACTACCTGATGGCCGCCGGGGAGAAGGTCGGCCTTGTGAAGGTCCACCTGTACCGCCCCTTCGTGGCGAAGTACCTCCTGGACGTGCTGCCGGACACTGTGAAGACTATCTCCGTTCTGGACCGCACCAAGGAGCCCGGCTCCATCGGCGAGCCCCTGTACCTGGACGTGCTGGCTGCTGTCAACGGCACTTCCTTCGGCGCGTGCCCGGTCTACACCGGCCGCTATGGCCTCGGCAGCAAGGACACCAAGCCCAGCGACATCATCGCCGTTTACAGGAACATGGAGAGCGCTGAGCCCAAGAAGCGCTTCACCATCGGCATTGTGGACGATGTGACCCATCTGTCCCTGGACGTCAAGGAGGACCCCGATACCGCTCCTGCCGGCACCACCAGCTGCAAGTTCTGGGGCCTTGGCTCCGACGGCACCGTTGGCGCAAACAAGAACTCCATCAAGATTATCGGCGACCATACCGACATGTATGCTCAGGGCTACTTTGACTATGACAGTAAGAAGTCCGGCGGCCTGACCATAAGCCATCTGCGCTTTGGCCATACCCCCATCAAGAGCACATACTATATCTCCAAGGCCGACTTCGTGGCCTGCTCCAACCCCGCCTATCTTGAGACCTACGACATGGTCCAGGATTTGAAGAAGGGCGGCAGCTTCCTGCTGAACTGCTCCTGGGACGCCGCGGAGCTGGACGCCCGCCTGCCCGGCAAGGTGAAGAAGTTCATTGCCGACAACGAGATTAACTTCTACACCATCGACGCCTTTGCCATCGGCAAGGAGCTGGGCCTTGGCACACGCACCAACACCGTGCTTCAGTCCGCGTTCTTCTCCATCGCGAAGATAATTCCCGAGGAGGACGCCGTCAAGTATATGAAGGACGCCGCCACCAAGTCCTATGGCAAGAAGGGCGAGGCCGTGGTGAAGATGAACCATGACGCTATCGACAGGGGCGCTAACGGCTATGTTAAGGTAGACGTGCCCGCCGCCTGGAAGGACGCTGTGGACGACTCTCAGAAGAAGGTCGCCACCGGTGACCGTCAGGATTTGGTCGACTACGTGAACAATGTTGTGTTCCCCGTGAACACCTTCCACGGCAAGGACCTGCCTGTGTCCACCTTCGAGAAGTACGCCGACGGCACCTCTCCCCAGGGCACTGCTGCTTACGAGAAGCGCGGCGTTGCGGTGGACGTTCCCGAGTGGATTCCCGAGAACTGCATTCAGTGCAACCAGTGCTCCTATGTGTGCCCCCACGCGGTCATCCGTCCCATCGCCATGACCGACGAGGAACTGAAAAACGCCCCCGAGGGCACAAAGAGCAAGCCCATGACCGGCGTGCCCGGCATGAACTTCGCCATGGTCATCTCCACTCTGGACTGCACCGGATGCGGCAGCTGTGTCACCACCTGCCCGGCGAAGACCAAGGCCCTGCAGATGGCCTCCATCGACTCCCAGCGTCCCCAGCAGGCCGTGTTCAACTATGGCATTGACCTGCCCGCCAAGGAGGCTGTGGCCGAGAAGTTCAAGGAGACCTCCGTTAAGGGCAGTCAGTTCAAGCAGCCCTTACTCGAGTTCTCCGGCGCGTGCGGCGGCTGCGGCGAGACTCCCTACGCGAAGCTGGCCACCCAGCTCTTCGGCGACAAGATGTTCATCGCCAACGCCACCGGCTGCTCCTCCATCTGGGGCGGCTCCGCTCCCGCCACTCCCTACACTGTCAACAAGAAGGGCCACGGCCCCGCCTGGGAGAACTCCCTGTTCGAGGACAACGCCGAGTTCGGCCTTGGCATGTGCCTGGCTCAGAATGCTGTGCGCGGCAGGCTCGCCGAGCTCACCGAGAAGCTCATTGCCGTTGACTATGTGGAGCAGGAAGTTAAGGACACCGGCAAGGCCTGGCTGGAGACTATGAACGACAGTAAGGCCAACGACGCCGCCGCAGAGGCTTATATCGCCGCTCTTGAGTACAGCCGCGCGTCCATCGACTGGGTAATCAACTTTGCCAAGTCCGATAAGGCCGTGGAGGTCTTTGGCAGCCGTGAGGCCGCTGACAAGATGCTGGCCCATCACGAGGAGCGCAAGGCCGCCGGCGACAAGTACTGCGACTGCGAGGCCTGCCATCTCTGCAACGAGATTTTGAAGGATAAGGATTACCTGGCTAAGAAGTCCGTGTGGATACTGGGCGGCGACGGCTGGGCCTATGACATCGGCTTCGGCGGTCTGGACCACGCCCTTGCCTCCGGCGAGAACATCAACGTGCTGGTCTTCGACACCGAGGTGTACTCCAACACCGGCGGCCAGGCCAGCAAGTCCACTCCCTGCGGCTCCGTGGCGCAGTTCGCCGCCACCGGCAAGGCCCAGAAGAAGAAGGACCTGGCTGCTATCGCAATGAGCTATGGCTATGTATATGTGGCTCAGGTTGCTATGGGCGCTGACATGAACCAGTGCATTAAGGCCTTTGCCGAGGCCGAGAGCTATCAGGGCCCCTCCATCATCCTGGCCTACGCCCCCTGCATTAACCATGGCATTAAGGGCGGCATGGGTATCTCCCAGCTCGAGGAGAAGAAGGCTGTTGCGGCCGGCTACTGGCACAACTTCCGCTTCGACCCCCGCAGGGCTGATAACGGCGAGAACCCCTTCCAGCTGGACAGCAAGGAGCCTACTGCCTCTTACCGCGACTTCATCATGGGCGAGGTGCGCTATAACAGCCTGACCCGGGCATTCCCGGAGCGCGCTGAGAAGCTGTTCGCCAATGCTGAGAAGTATGCTGAGGAGAAGTACGCCAAGCTGAAGAAGATGGCTGAGTAATCTCTCTTAGAACTATAAATTAGCATAAGGAAGACCCGCCCGGGGAAGCTTGGGCGGGTCTTTTGCTGTGGTTCTCTCAGCCTTCGGCTAAGTGGTACTTTAGGTTGCGGACAAACTCGTTTCCGGCCTTCACAGCGTCGGCCTGGGTGTAGTTCTCGACCTCGAGGTAGTTTTCGATGGGGCGTATGTACTCATAGAACTCCGCGTCTATTGAGGAAATGAATCGGGCGCTGTCTATGGGCACATCCAGAATTGGCAGGTCGCTGTCGTCTATGGTCAGCTCCATCAGCTCACGCTTTCTCTTCTCGTTCCTGGAGTTGATATTTTCAAAGCCTTCAAGCACTCTCCCCCAGCGCTTCTCGGTAAAGCCCTTATACCGCACCGGCCATCCCGCAAGGGACATTTCGCCGGGGATACCGTCCTCCATTGAAAAAAACTCCGTGCTGTAGAACTTTTCCTTCCCCTGGAAGCCGGTCTCATGCTGTACCTCCGGGGTCAGGAAGAGCCTCAGGAACTCATAGGCCAGCTTCTTGTTCCCGCAGCCCGCGCTGACAGCTCCCCAGTAGGTTATCTCCGCGTTCAGGGTGCCGTCTGAGGCGCGGACGGGGATAAACTCTATCTCCTGCCCCATTGCCTTGCCGATGGCGGTGACATCAATGAGATTTGTCAGGCTTTGCTTAACCCCCGGGCAGTTTTCGTCAAATCCGAATACGGTCGTGTCCTCCTTTGACTTCGTGTTTATATACGAATATATGAAAAGCCCCCGGCCCACAGACTTCTCTCCGGCGTCCTGCTTTCTCTGCCACTCGGCTCCGGCTATCCGCGAACATTCGGCGATGTCCAGCAGCAGCTCCTCCACCTGCTTGCCCTCTATGAGCGCCTCTTCGGCGTCATAGTCGGCGGCCTTTGGCAGCAGCGAGAGGGCCATGCCGTCGGCCAGGTAGGCGTTGGCGGCCCAGCTGGGGTCTCCCTGCTCGTTGAGCTCAAGGAAGACGTCTATCATGCTGTCTACCCCGGCGTTAAGCCGCTCCCGGTCTATGCCCGCCTTGTCTATAAGGTCTGAGCGGGTCATGTATACGGGTATCTCGTACCCCAGGGGCAGCACGTACCGCGCGCCGCCCACAGTCCCCGCGTCCATCACGGCTTTGTTCAGCTCCTCGGTGTGCAGGTCCGTGTCGCCGTTATAGAGCCCGCTGATGTCCGCGAACCAGCCGCTTCTCATGGTCTGGGCCACGTCCTTGAAAAGGGGCTCCATGGGCTCAGAGCGCATCTCCGTCAAGCTGGAGGTGGGCATGAGGTACACGTCCGGCACCTCCTTGCCCGCCATCATGGCCACCCGGCGCTGCTTGATGAAGAACTCCCGTTCCTCACCGTCGGTGGGAAGATATTCCACCTCTATCTCCACCTCGGGGTAGAGCTCCCTGAAGTAGTCCATGATATTGGCGATATTTGCCCGCACCGGGGAGTAGTGGTTAAAGCTCACTGTTGACATGGGGCTGTTCCAGCAGAAGCGCTCGCTGAGCACCTTCAATGTACCCTTCATTTCGCTCTCCTCTGCCCGGGGCTCCGGCGGGGTCTCGCTTACCTCTTGCTCTTTGGGCTTGGAGCAGGAAAACAGGCTCAAAAGCAGAAGAAGTGTCAGTATAAAAGCTAAAGTTTTTTTCATCAGTACCGCGTCCTTTCCCTATAATCATCCTAAGTCTTACATAATTATACATCAATACTTTACAAAAGTAAAGAGAAAAATACCCGCCCGGGGAAGCTTGGGCGGGTATTCTGCTATACTATTTTACAGGTCCTTGGCCTTATAGAGGAATGTGACGATATGCTCCCTCTTGCAGGTCTGGTTTGGCCCGAACTTATTATTTCCGATACCGCTGGTGATATTGTTCTCAACGGCCCAGCTGATGGCCTTGCTGAAATCAGGATTTGACGGCATATCCTCAAAGGCCGCGGTCGCCTTCGGCTCGGGCTTACCGGCCGCGCGCCAGATAAAGGTCATGGCCTCTGCCCTCGTGCACCCCTTCTCCGGGAGGAACCTGCCCTTGCCGTTGCCCATGGTGATACCGTTCTCCACCGCCCAGCTTATGGCCTTCTGGAACTCCTGGGACTTGGGCATGTCGGTGAACTGGTCGGTTACGGCTACATCGGGGCTGCCCTTGGAGCGGTAGAGGAAGGTGACTATCTGCTCGCGCTTGCAGGTTTGGGCTGGGGCGAACTTGCCGCCGCCTATGCCGGAGGTTATGCCGTTGTCTACGGCCCAGAGGACGGAGTCGGCGTAGTAGGCCCCCACTCTCACGTCGCGGAAACCTCCTACTGTAGTTGTGGGCAGGTCCCCGGTGTCGTCCGCCTTTGCAAGCTTTAATAAATCCTCAAAGGTATACTTTTTCTTCTCGGTATAGTTTACAGTGGCCTTAACTTTCATAGTTTTTACCCACGACAGGTACTGATTATAGCTGACCGCTTTCCCGTCGATTTTTGCCGACGTGTCATGGAGCTTGTTTCCGAACTCCATAACATAGCCGTATGTTGCGGTATTTGTTTTAGTCAGACTGCCTGTCAGACGGTTTATGGAGTATAATATGCAGGAACCGTTCCGGTGCATTGACGGAGGGGAAGTGCCTCCGTTCTCGCGGAAAATGGCAAGGCATGTCTTCCCTCCCTTTTCCACTACAGCCATATACCCTGTCGGGCCGCCGACATCTGTATAAAGGACGTCATCCTTCAGAAGATTTACAGCCTCGCCGTCCACTATCGTATAAAGGGACGCCGATAAATCTGTGATTCCCGAAAACTTAGTATTCTCTATTGTGCGGACTATCAGCATTTCCTCAATGCCGTCGCCGTCAAGGTCATAAAACAGGCCCATGTTCCCATAGTTTTTGCTTCCTATACGCTGAGAAATAAGCTGCTGCAAAACATCCGTGTAACGGTTTGTCCCCCGCGCCCCCGCCGCCATTGGCAGAGCCCCTAACAGCAGGCACAGGGCCAGTAGTACACATAGAACTCTTTTCATACAATTTCTCCCTCTCATATAAATTCTGCCGCGCAAACGAAATGCACATACAAGTCCCGAATACTCATTTGCGCCGCAAAATTATCGTATCACAAATTTACCCAAATGTAAAGATAAAAAATACGAAAAAACACCCAAACCCCTTTATTTTGCACCCGGTTTGTAATATAATAGAAAATGAAAATCTGCCGAAAGGAAGTTCAGAATGGATAATATATTGGACAGCGTGAAAAAACTGCATTTTGTGGGCATTGGCGGCTCAGGGATGTGCCCGATGGCCGAGCTGCTCATGCGCAGGGGCTATGAGATAAGCGGGTCGGATATGAACGAGTCGGACACTCTCGACAGGGTGAAGGGCTGGGGCATACCGGTTTTTATGGGGCATAGGCCGGAGAATATCGGGGACGCAGAGGCGGTTATTTATACAGCGGCATGCAAGGCCGACAACCCGGAGCTTTTGGCCGCAAGAGAGAAGGGCGTGCCTGTTTTGGAGCGCTCGGTCATGCTGGGTATGCTCACCGATAAGTACCCGAGGCTGGTGGCGGTGTCGGGCACCCATGGGAAAACTACTACCACGGCTATGCTCACGCAGATTTTTATTGAGGCCGGGGCTGACCCCAGCGCCATTATCGGCGGCAAGCTGCCCCTTATAGACAGCAACTGCCGGGCCGGGGGGAGCGGCACGATAATATGCGAGGCCTGCGAGTATGTGGACACCTTTTTGCAGCTGCACCCGGCTGTGTCCCTGATACTTAATATCGAGCCGGACCATCTGGACTATTTCGGAACGCTTGACAATATCGTTAAGTCTTTCAGGCAGTTTGCCCAGCAGACGGGCCGGCTGCTGGTGGTGAACGCTGAAAACGAAAGCGTGATGGAGGCCGTGAAGGGGCCCCAGCGGGAGATAGTCACCTTCGGCATGGACAGCGGCTGCGACTACTATCCGGCGGAGCTCAGCGAGGAGCCCACCGCCTGTGAGGACTTCACCCTCATGTGCCGGGGGGAGGCCCTGGGCCGGGTGAGGCTGGCTGTCCCGGGAAAGCACAATATACTCAACGCCCTGGCCGCGGCCGCGGCCGCCCACTCCCTGGGCATAGAGGCGGGGGCGCTATGCTCCGCGCTGGAGCATTTCGGCGGCGTGCACAGGCGGTTCGAGATACTGGGGCAGTTTGAGGGGGTCACCGTTGCCGACGACTTTGCCCACCATCCCACGGAGCTCACCGCCGTGCTGACCTCCGCCATGCGCATGGGCTACAGGCAGGTGTGGGCGGTGTTCCAGCCCCATACCTATTCCCGGACCTATACCTTTTTGAATGAGTTTGCCAAAGCCCTTGCTATACCGGACCACCTTGTTATGACGGAGATTCTCGCCGTGCGGGAGGAGAACACCTATAATATCCACACCAGCGACCTGGCCTGCAAGGTGCCCGGGAGCGTTTGGTTCAACAGCTTTGAGGAGATTGCGGAGCATGTGATGAAGAACGCCCGGCCCGGGGATTTGATTCTGACCCTTGGGGGCGGGGACATCTATAAGTGCGCTAATCTGATAGTTGAAAGGTATAAAAACAGGTAATAACACAAAAAAGCCTCCGGGACTCAGCCGGAGGCTCTTGTTTTTTTTGCAGGCTCAGAACTCCGCAACGCCGGTGGTGCGGGGGAAGGGGAGCACGTCCCGGATGTTGCTGATTCCGGTGAGGTACATCACCAGGCGGTCGAAGCCAATGCCGAAGCCGGAGTGGACCGTGGTGCCGAAGCGGCGCAGGTCCAGGTACCAGTACAGGTCCTCCTCCCCCATGCCCAGCTCCTGCATACGGGCGCGGAGCACCTCATAGCGCTCCTCGCGCTGGCTGGCGCCCACCAGCTCGCCTATGCCGGGGACTAAGAGGTCTGTTGCCGCGACGGTCTTGCCGTCGTCGTTCTGGCGCATATAGAAGGACTTTATCTCCTTGGGGTAGTCGGTGACGAACACCGGGCGGCCGAAGTGCTTCTCGGCTAAGAAGCGCTCGTGCTCGGTCTGGATATCCTCGCCCCAGGCGGCCTTGTACTCGAACTCGGCGTTATGCTCCTCAAGGATTTTGATAGCCTCGGTATAGGTCACCCGGGCGAAGTCCGAGCCTGCCACGTGGCGCAGGCGCTCGATGAGGCCCTTGTCCACGAACTGGCTGCAGAACTCCATGTCCTGGGGGCAGGTCTCAAGGACGTAGTTTATCACGTACTTCGTCATCTCCTCGATGACGTCCATGTCGTCGTTAAGGTCCGCGAAGGCCATTTCAGGCTCGATATGCCAGAACTCCGAGGCGTGGCGGGGGGTGTTGGAGCGCTCGGCCCTAAAGGTGGGGCCGAAGGTGTAGACCTTTGAAAAGGCCTGGGCGGTGCACTCCACCTGGAGCTGGCCGGAGCCGGAGAGGAAGACCTTCTTCTGGAAGAAGTCCTGGCGGTAGTCCACGGCGCCGTCCTCGGCCCTGGGCAGGTTGTCCTGGTCCAAAGTTGTGACCTGGAACATCTCGGCGCCCTCGCAGTCGGTGGTGGTTATAACGGGGGTGTGGATGTATACGAAGCCGTTCTCCTGGAAGAATTTGTGCATACCGTAAGCCGCCGCCGAGCGCACTCTGAAAGCCGCGCTGAAGAGGTTCGTCCGGGGGCGCAGGTGCGGGATGGTGCGAAGGTACTCCACCGTGTGCCGCTTCTTCTGCAAGGGGTACTCCGGGGTAGAAGCGCCCTCCACCTTTATCTCGCCTGCGTGTATCTCAAAGGGCTGCTTGGCCCCCGGGGTGGCGATGAGCTCGCCGGTGACGATAAGGGCCGCGCCCACGTTCTGGGCGGCTATCTCCTTGAAGTTGTCAATTTTGCCGTCCTCAAAAACTATCTGCACGCCCTTAAAGCAGGTGCCGTCATTCAGGTCGATAAAGCCCAGGGTCTTTGAGTCCCTGATGGACCTGGCCCAGCCGCAGACGGTGACAGTCTTGCCGGCAAAGGCCCCTGCGTCCTTATAAATTGCCGATACGTCTTGATGCTTCATTGCTTTTGCTCCTTAAATCGTGTAGTTTATATCAATCACAGCAGGCGCCTCTCGCCTCTGCCGTCTGTCTTTTTATAGTAAAATTCGCTCAGCCCGTCATCGAGAAACACCTTGAGGCTCAGGTCCATGTCCTCGGCCAGATTCATACCTGGCAGCTCACTGAGCTCAGCCCAAAAGACCTCCCCTTCTTCCGAAGATTTCAGCTCACCGGAAAATCTGCCGGCCCGATAGTAGAAGATGATGTACCGGGAACCGTCGTCCTTCATCCAGTCCTTGAGGCCGCAGAGCCTGGGGTCCTCGATGGTGAGGCCGGTCTCTTCAAAGACCTCCCTGATTACGGACTCGGTAATGCTCTCCCCCGGCTCTACATGGCCGCCGGGAAATGCCGCGCCGGGCCAGTCGCTGGCATGGCGGTCCTGCAGGAGCACTTTCGTGCCGTCCATAACCATGCACATATTTGTCAGCTCTGCCTTTGTGGTCATACTGCGCCTCCCATGCTTATTCCAGAACTATCTGCCAGTCGTTCTCCCTGTCCTCCCGGAAGTAGGAGAGCTCGCTGATATCGTCGTTGAAGAAGACCTCGAAGGTCTCTTCCATGCCGCTTGAGAGATTCATACCGGGCAAATCAGCTCGATTCGCCCAGAAGACCTCCCCCTCCTCCGAGGACTTGAGCTCCCCGGAAAACTCGCTGCATTTATATAGAAAGACGATATAGCGCGAGCCGTCGTCCTCTATCCAGTACTTTATACCGCACAAGGCGGGGTGAGTAATATCAAGCCCGGTCTCCTCATAGACCTCCCGGACGACCGACTGGGTTATGCTCTCCCCCGGCTCCACGTGCCCGCCCGGGAAGGTGACCCCGGGCCAGCCCTTTTCCGGGGCGCGGCGCTGTACGACGACCTCGCTGCCCCGGTATATCATGCACATGTTTGTAAGCTCTGCTTTTATTTCCCTGGACATTCCCCAGCCTCCCCAAAAAGCTAAGAGCGCCGGAAAAGCTCCGACGCTCTCTTAGTTGGCGGAGAGGATGCGACTCGAACGCACAATGCCTTGCGGCACACCACATTTCCAATGTGGCTCCTTACCAATTAGAATACCTCTCCGTATCCCCGGCTCGATTATTATAGCCTATCCGGGGAAAAAAATCAAGGGTTTTTTACAAAAAATTTTCGGTCAGCGAAAACACAGCTCAAAGCTTCCCTCGCCCACGCGGGTGAAGCCGAGCCTGTTCAGAAGCTTTACTGAGGGGAGGTTTTCCTCGGCCGTGCCGGTCACCAGCTTTTTAAGCCCCAGCTCATCTTTGGCATACTCTATCATGCGCCCGGCGGCTTCCGAGGCATAGCCCTTACCGTGCCAGCTTGTATGCAGGCAGTAGCCCAGGTTGCGGGAGTATTCGTCCACATAGTTCAGGCTGATGAAGCCGATGATTTTCCCCTCCGATTTTTCCTCAAGGGCCCAGAAATCGTCCGAGCCCGCGAAGAACTTTAAAACCTCTGTCAGGCCCTTGTCGTCTGTGGGAAATGCGTGGTCGTATTTTGCGTAGGGCGAGGCCATCTTGTCCCTTATCAGCTCACAGAAATCAGGGAAATCCTTCTCCTGGAACCTCCGTATGTAAAGCCTGTCTGTCTCCATGCTCATGCCTCCAAAGCTCATTATCGGCTTGATTATACCACCGCCCCCTGAGGCTGTCAACCGGCGGCTTTAAGCCCTTTGAAAAAAATATAAAAAATTCAAAAAGAATGTTTGAATATTTCTCCGCAATTTGGTATAATCAGAGCATAGACTTGCTTTAGGAGGGATATCCTTGAACAAAAAAGGCGCCGCCAGCACGGCGGCAGTCATTGAGATAGGCACAAACAATATCAGTATGCGGGTGGCCCAGCTGGTCAAGGGGGAGATACGCACTCTGGATTATCTGAAATATCCCATAAGCCTGGACCATGACGTATTCGAGACCGGGGCCATAAGCTTCAACAGCCTCCGGCAGCTCTCCGGAGCCCTGGACAAGTTTTCGGAGGCCCTGCTGTCCTATGGCGTTGAAAAGCCCAGGGTGGTCTCGGGCACGGCGCTGCTTGAGGCCCGCAACCGCTCCCTGGTGGTGGACCAGCTCAAGGTGCGCAACAATATGGACGTCTTAGTTCTGGACGGCAGCCAGGAGAAGGCCTATATCTTTTCCGAGCTGAAAAAATGCCTCTCAGCGGAGGCCTCCGTAATGAGCGGCTGCACTTTGGCGGCGTATATCGGGTCCGGGAGCGTGGGCCTTGCGGTGCTGGAAAACGGCAGGACAGTCTATTTTCAGAACATACCCATAGGGGCCCTAAAGCTCCACGACGTGATGGGGGAGCTCAGGCGGAGCGCCGACGATTATCATTATATACTCGAGGAGTACATGGACACCATGCTGAACCGCATGAACCTCTCCGGGTTCCCAATCGGCAGCCTGGTGCTCACCGGCACTCAGATAAAGCTCATAGCCAAGCTCTGCGGGGGCCGGCAGGAGGGGCCGGTGTTCCATATCGACGTGCAGAAGCTGCAGGGGCTCTATGACTCGGTGCGCGCCCTAACTGCCGAGAGCATTGCCCTTAGGTACGGCATTACTGAAAGCCAGGCCTCCCTATTGTATACGGCGCTGTTCATATACAGGGGCATGGTGCGCTTCTGCCCGAAGGCCCGGGAGATACTCTCCCCCCCTGTTGATTTGACCCAGGCGGTCATACGGTATATGCTCACCCCCAAGGCCGACGGCGAGTGGGCGGCTTTCCTTAGGGAGAACGCCCTCTTATGCGCCATGACCACCGCCGGGGCCTTTAAATGCGATAAAAACCATAGTCGGCTCATCGGCGAGTACGCGGGGAAACTGTTTGACAAGCTGAAAAAAATACACGGCCTGGACCCCTCTAAGCGGCTGATTTTGGAGCTGGCGGCGGCCCTGCACAGCTGCGGCAGCTATGTGAGCGCCCGGCAGCACAACCGGTGCACCTTTGACATTATCCGGGGGATGGACATCTTCGGCCTCTCCTCCGGGGAGGTCCTTGAGGTGGCCCTTGTGGCGGGGAGCATTACAAGCGAGCTCAACGACCCGGAGTTCGCCGCCCTGCCTGATAAGGAGCAGATAGTGGTCTCCAAGCTCTCGGCCATCTTCCAGCTGGCCAACGCCATGGACAAATCCCATCTTGAGAAGCTGAAAAATGTGAAGATGAGCCTTGAGGAGGACAGGGTGCTCATAAAGGCCCAGTCCTCTGTGAGCACGCTGCTGGAACGGTGGGATTTTGAGGACGCCGCAAGGTTTTTCAAGGACGTATTCGGGCTCTCGCCCGAGCTTTCAGTTAAATTTGATATGATATGAGGTGTTTCGGATGGCTGAGAAAAAAATGCCCTATTATAACCGGGAGCTGAGCTGGATGGACTTCAACGGCCGGGTGCTTGAGGAGGCTACCAGGAAGGAGAACCCCCTGATGGAGCGCCTGCGCTTTCTGGCTATCACCGGCTCCAACCTGGACGAGTTCTTCATGGTGCGGGTGGCCGGGGTCAAGGCCCAGGTCAACTCCGGGTATAAGCCCAAGGAGGGCTTTGACCTTAGCCCCCAGGAGCTTCTCACGGCCCTTGAGGAGAAGACCCACCACTTTATGGAGCGGCAGTACTCCTGCCTGCACCGTTCCATACTCCCGGCCCTTGAAAAAAGCGGGATACGCTTTTTGTCCGTTGAGGATATGGACAACAGGCAGAAGGAGTATCTTGATAAATACTTTAAGAACGTGCTGTTCCCTGTGCTCACGCCCCTGGCCGTGGACGGCAGCAGGCCCTTCCCCCAGCTTGCGAATAAGTCCCTTAATATAGCAGTGCGCCTTGAGAGCAAGGACGTTAAGGAGAAAAATAAGGAGAAGCAGTTCGCCATAGTACAGGTGCCGGCCATACTGCCCCGGTTCCTGGAGCTGCCCTGCGGCGAGGGCAGGGCCTTTACCCTCCTTGAGGACGTGATTACCGACAACCTCCCCGAGCTCTTTGAGCTGCACAGCATAAAGGCCGCCTGCCCCTTCAGGGTCACCAGGGATTCGGACCTTGAGATAGACGAGGAGGCCGAGGACTTCATGAGCGAGGTGAAGAAGTCCATCAAGCGCCGCAAGCGGGGGCGGCCCGTGCGCCTTGAGCTGCTTTTGAAGTGCGACAAGGATTTGCGCAGCTTCCTTATAGACCAGCTCAAAATTAAGAAGAGCGAGATATACCAGCTGGCGGGCCCCCTGGACCTTACATTTTTCTCAAAATTTGCCGGCATAGAGGGCTGCGAGGATATGTGCTTCAAGCGGATAGTCCCGGTGGCCCCGGCGGATTTCTGGGGGTACGACGACATATTCGAGGCCATCAGGGACAAGGACCGGATGGTGCACCACCCCTATGAGAGCTTCGACTGCGTGGTGAAGTTCATAGAGCAGGCGGCTGAGGATGAGGACGTGCTGGCTATAAAGCAGACCCTCTACCGGGTCAGCGGGAACTCGCCCATTATAGCCGCGCTCATAAGGGCTGCTGAAAACGGCAAGCAGGTGACTGTGCTGGTGGAGCTCAAGGCCCGCTTTGACGAGGAAAACAATATCAACTGGGCTCAGAAGCTCGAGAAGGCCGGGTGCCATGTTATCTACGGCCTGCACGGGCTCAAAACCCACTGCAAGATAGCCCTGGTGGTGCGCCGGGAGGAGGACGGCATACGCCGCTACCTGCACCTGGGCACAGGCAACTATAACGACTCCACCGCCAAGATATACACGGACGTGGGGCTTTTCACATGCAGCAGCCAGTACGGCGCGGACGCCTCCTCCCTCTTTAACGTCATAACCGGGTACTCCCGCCCGCCGGAGTACCAGCACTTCGCCGTGGCCCCCCACGGGCTTAGGAGCTTCTTCACAAGGCGCATAAGGCAGGAGATTGAGAACGCCAAAAACGGCCTGCCCTGCGGCATTACGGCCAAGGTGAACTCCCTGGTGGACCCGGAGATAATTTCCCTGCTCTATGAGGCCAGCTCGGCGGGGGTGCCGGTGAAGGTGGTCGTGAGGGGTATCTGCTGCCTGATACCGGGACTGCCGGGGGTCAGCGAGAATATTGAGATTATAAGCATTGTGGGGCAGCTTTTGGAGCACAGCCGCATATTCCGGTTTGAGAACGGCGGGGACCCGAGGATTTATATGGGCAGCGCCGACTGGATGCCCAGAAATCTCGACCGCCGGGTGGAGCTGGTCTTCCCCATTGAGGACGCGGATTTGAAGGAGCGGGCCTTCGGGATTCTGGACACCCTGCTCTCCGACAACACCAACGCCCGGATAATGCAGCCGGACACCAGCTATCAGCATGTGAGCCGCCGGGGCCGGGCGGCGTTCAGCAGCCAGCTGACCTTCTATAAGCAGGCCCAGGAGAGGCTCAAGGCTTTGCAGCATGTTGAGAACGACAGCCCGCTTATCCCTATCCATTCCGCTGAGGACGTGCGGTAAGGCGTATAAAATATCATTCTGAAAGGACGGCTTAATATGAAAAGAGTAGGCATTTTAACAAGCGGCGGCGACTGCCAGGGGCTGAACCCGGCCATAAGGGGGGTTGCAAAGGGGCTCTATGAGGAGTTCGGCAAGAATGTGGAGATATACGGCATTAAGGACGGCTATAAGGGGCTTATCTTCGGGGAGTACAGGCTCATGGAGCCCGCGGACTTCTCCGGGATACTCACCGAGGGGGGCACTATCCTCGGCACCTCCCGCCAGCCCTTCAAGACCATCAGGGTTATAGATGAGAACAGCGTTGATAAGGTGGCGGCCATGAAGTCCCACTATAAGAAGATGAAGCTGGACTGCCTGGTTATCTTAGGGGGCAACGGCACTCAGAAGACCGCGAACCTACTCAGGGAGGAGGGGCTCAATGTCATACACCTGCCCAAGACCATTGATAACGACGTCTGGGGCACTGACGTGACCTTCGGCTATCACAGCGCCGTTGAGGTGGCCACGAATGTCATCGACTGCCTGCACACCACGGCCACTTCCCACGGACGGATATTTATAGTGGAGGTCATGGGCCATAAGGTGGGCTGGCTGACCCTTTCCGCGGGCATTGCCGGCGGCGCGGACGTGATACTCCTGCCGGAGATTCCCTATGACATCAATAAGGTCGCAAAGACCCTGAATAACCGCATTGAAAACGGCAAGAAGTTCTCCATACTGGCCGTGGCCGAGGGGGCTATATCCAAGGAGGAGTCGAAGCTCTCAAAGAAGGAGTTCAAGAAGAAGCGGGCCGAGGAGAGCTACCCCTCCATCGTGTACCGCATTGCCGAGGAGCTGGGGGACAAGATTGACAACGAGATTCGCGTCTGTGTGCCCGGGCACTTCCAGCGGGGCGGCAGCCCCTGTGCCTATGACCGGGTGCTCTGCACGAGGCTGGGCGCTACGGCGGCTAAGTTTGTGAAGGAGAAGACCTTCGGCGTTATGGTAGGCATGGTGAACGGCGAGTGCGTGCCGGTGCCGCTGGAGGATGTGGCCGGGAAGCTCAAATCTGTGCCGGTGGACTGCGGGGAGATTCAGGCGGCCAGGCAGATTGGGATAAGCTTTGGGGATTGAGTAAAACTATGTAAGGAGAGTCTATCCATGGATTTTCGCATTATTTCCATTCCCCCATTCACCGCCGTGACCTCCGGCCCGGACCCTGAGGCTGACTTCTCGCCCGAGGGCATTCTGGGCAGGTTCGACAGATATTTCAGCGCCATCACCCCCTCCCCCAGGGACAGCTTTTCCCCAAGGGATTTCCTGTTCTATAATAAGGAGGCCGGTGGGCTCGAGTGGTGGTACGCCATAGAGGATGATATGCCTGACGGGGGCTTTGATAAGGTCGGGTTTGAGGGCGGGATGTATCTTACCTATTTTTACCGTGACCATGAGGATGAGGAAAACAACAGGCTTTATCAGGAGGCTGTTGAGTATATCGGAAAAAGTGATGTACTCGAGCTGGACGAGCGCCCCGGGCACTACTCCATGGGCCATATCATAACACCCCAGGAGCTTATAGAGGCACAGGGGTATGCAATTATGGAGTGCTTTGTCCCGGTTAAGCTCAAGAATACTTAATTTGTTGTCCTACCTATTTTAATATATTCCAGAAAGGAACCATTATCATGAAATTCTCAGTAAGTCTCTACAGCTTTTTTAACGCCATCCGCGGCGGGGAGATAACCCCTCTTGAGTGTGTGGCAAAGGCCAAGGAGTTCGGGTTTGACGCCATTGAGGCGGTGGACTTTGTCATAGGCTCCACCTCCCCGGAGGAAATGGCCGAGACGGCAAAGGAGCTCCGCGAGGAGGCGGACAAGCAGGGGATTGCCATATCCTCCTTTGCCGCCAGCGCGGACCTTCTGAACGGCCTTAACGACAGCGGCGACAGGAAGGCTGAAATCGAGCGGGTGAAGCGCATGGTGGACATAACCGAAATCCTGGGCGCCCCCAGAATGCGCCACGACATCACCATGGGCCAGAAGGGCTCCCCCAGGAGCTACGCCGCCCTTGTGCCGGAGCTTGCCGAGTCCGTGCGGGAGATAACCGAGTACGCCGCCGGCAAGGGCATTGTCACCATGACGGAGAACCATGGGTTCTTCTCCCAGGACTCAGAGAGGGTGGAAATGCTGTATAACGCTGTGAACCATCCGAACTTCGGGCTGCTCTGCGACATCGGCAACTTCACCTGCGCCGACGAAAATCCCGCCACGGCCGTGGCAAGGGTGGCCCCCTACACCCGCTATGTCCACGCCAAGGACTTTATTATCAAGAGCTACTATGACAACGACCCCGGCGAGGGCGCGTTCCAGACCCGGGCGGGCAACTACCTGAGGGGCACCATAATAGGCCACGGCAATGTGCCGGTGAAGCAGTGCCTGCATATACTCAAGCGCGCCGGGTATGACGACACCATTGCCATTGAGTTTGAGGGCATGGAGCCGGCCCTTACGGCTATTAGGGTCGGCCTTGCAAACCTGAAGAGGTATTGGGAAGAGGCATAAGAGCAGAGGGCCGCAGCCTGGATGGGTGCGGCCCGTCTTTGTTGGGAGGTTTTGGTATGCTTAAATTCGGAACTATTGGCTCGGGCTGGATATGCGAGGAGTATATCCGGGGCGCGGAGTCCACCGGCCTGTGGGAGCTCAGCGCCGTATATTCAAGAGACAGGGCCCGGGCTGAGGAGTTTGCAGAGAAGCACGGCGCAAAGTACAGCTTTACGGACATCGAGGCCCTGGCCGCCTGCCCTGAGGTGGACGCGGTGTATGTGGCGAGCCCCAACGCCCTGCACTATGAGCAGTGCAGGGCTGTGCTGAGCCTCGGAAAGCATGTGATATGCGAGAAGCCCCTTTGCGCCCAAGCTGATAAGGTGCGGGAGCTCACAGAGCTGGCGGCTGAGAAAAACCTGGTGTTCATGGAGGCCATCATGTTCATGCACCTGCCCCAGAGAAGGATACTTGAGGGGGCCCTTGAGAGGATAGGCGGGGTGAACATGGCGAGGCTGGACTTCTGCCAGCGGTCGTCGAAGCTGGACGCCTATCTTGCGGGGGGGCTGCCCAATATCTTCAACCCCCGGATGGAGACAGGCGCGCTGATGGACCTGGGGGTGTACTGTGTCTACCCGGCGCTGTATTTATTCGGCAGGCCGGAGCGCTGGTCGGCCTCCAGCGTGCTGATGAAGACGGGCGCGGACCAGTCCGGAGCCATAGTCATGGAATATCCGGACAAGCTTGTGAACATCACCTACTCCAAGGTGGGCCAGGCCGGGGCGGGGTCCGACTTTCAGGGGGTTGACGGCACGGTTTCCGTGGAGTCCATATCCACCCTTGGGAATATCGCCCTTCGCATGAGAGGGGAGGCTGCCGAAACGCTGTTTGGGCGCGAGGAGAAATATCTCCTGATGGGGCATGAGGCGAAGGATTTTTACAGGTATATCACCCGGCCCCAGGAGAGCCGCGGGGAATACGGCCGGTGCGCTGAGCTGAGCATAGAGGCCGCCGAATTTATGGAGCAGGTGCGCGCCGCCGCGGGGGTGCGTTTCCCCGGCGACGGCATAAGGTGAGGCGCCGCCTATGTATTTTCTGGTGGACCTTGAGAACGTGCACGACTCCGGTATGCACGGCAGCGAGTATCTGAACTCCTCGGACCATGTGATAATCTTCTTCAGCGAGGCCGCGAAGACCTTGGAGACCAGGTATCTTGACAATATCAAGAACTCCGGGGCGAAATTTGAGATATGCCGGCTGAAGGTGGTGCGGAAGAACGCCCTGGATTTTTACATAGTCACCAAGGCCGGGGAAATCTTCGGCACAGGCTATACGGGCGCTGTGGGCGTGATAACCCATGACACCGGCTTTCTCTCAGCCAGGGATTACTGGGCGGACTGCGCGGACCCGCCCAGAAAGCTTGTGCTGGGAGAGAACTTTGAGAAGGTGCTCATATCCGCGAACCTCGGGGACCAGCGCACCCGGCTCCTGCATACCATCACCAAGCGGGCGGATATTGGCAACTACTACTCGGCCTATCAGGAGAGCCAGCGCATATTCAGGCAGCTTGAGGAGCTGTTCGCGGGGACGGAGTATATCCCCCGGATAGCCGAGATAAAGGAGTTCATGGAGGGCAGCAAGGGCAAGTCCGCGAAGGTGGTGTACCTTGACACCCTCAGGCACTTCGGCCGCAAGGACGGCCTGGCAGTTTACCGCCAGCTGAAGGCCATGGGGAAGTAAAAATTTTACAGAGCGCTTCGGGAGTGGAGTATCCACCTGGCCCGGTCCCTGGGGTCTATCCCGCGGCGCTTTGTTGTTCTGCCCAGCTCCAGGGGGCAGGGCTCATAGCCGGAGAAGCGGCTGGTGATGACGCCCCTGCCGCCGGTGAGGCTGCCGAAACGCACAGGGTAGTCAAGAGAGGTGGCAACAGGCACCCTCGCCTCCATGGTGAGCCGCCCCTTATGGATGACCGGGCTCTCAAAGCTGCCGCGCATCTCCACTATGTCGTGGATAAGGCCGCCAGCGTGCTGCTCCTCCGCGGAGAAGCGCATTGTCACCATGGGCTCAAGGAGGGTAGAGCCGGTGTTCTCCAGGCCGTTCATCAGGGCCATGGGGGTGGCGGTGAAGAAGTCCAGGGGGTGGGTGTGTATGAGGTGGTGGCTGCCGCCGGTGAGGGTTATCCTCAGGTCCGTGACCTCCCAGCCGTACAGGCCCTGCTTCAGGGCCCCGGGGAGGGCCTGGGCTATGTGGGCCTGATAGCGGGAGAGAATCACCCTGTCCCCCACAGCCGAGGTAAACTCAAAGCCGAAGCCCCGCTCCATGGGCTCAATTTGGAACTCTATGCAGGCCCAGCAGGGCTTGGGCCAGGTGTAGTTCTCTATGCCCGCGCCGGGCTTTGAGGGGGTCTCCTTATATATTACAGAGGGGCTTGCGAACTCGGCCTCCAGGCCGAAGCGGTCTTTAAGGAACGCGCCGATGACCTCAAGCTGTATCATGCCGGTTATCTTTATGTAAAGCTCCCGCTCCTCGGGCTCCCACTCCATGTCAAGAAGGGGGTCTTCTTCTGTGAGCTCTCTTAGAGCAGCCACCAGGCTGGTGAGCCGCTGGGGATTTTTGGGGAAGACCTGGGCTTTTAGCAGCGGCGCGGCTATATCCGCCTCCCGGGACAGGGCCTGCTCCCCCAGCACATCCCCCACGCGTATGTCGGAGAGGCCGTAGAGCACGCCGATGTCCCCGGCGGTGAGCCGCCCCATGTCCACTGTACGCTGGCCCAGCACCCGGCGTATCTGGCTCACCTTCTCAGTCTTCTCCCGGCCACGCACAGGCACCGGCTCACGGTTCGATATGGCTCCGGAGAACAGCCTCACATGGGCGGCCTTGCCCATGGCCTTGTCGTGCTCGACCTTGTATACCAGCCCGGACAGGGGCAGGTCCTCCCGGCGGGGGGCTTTGGGCAGGAGCATTATGCCGTCAAGCAGCTCCTTTATGCCAACGCCCAGCGCCGCCGCGCCGAGATATACCGGGAAGGCCCGGCGGCTCGCGATACAGTCTCTCAGGGCCCGCATCAGGACTGCCTCCGGGACAGGCCGGTCGTTCAGGAAATACTCCTGGGCCTCGGGGTCGCTGTCTACCGCGAGCTCGGTAAGGCGCTCGTTAAGCGGCCCCTGCCCGGGGTCAAGGCAGGCCACACGGCACTCCCGGGACCCCTCCCCCTCCCAGCTCTCCATTACCGCAAGGTTCGGCGAGAAGCGCGCCGAGAGCTCGTCCAGCAGCTCACTTGGCTCGGCCCCCAGGCGGTCTATCTTGTTGATAAAGAGCAGGGCGGGTATTTCAAGCTTCTCAAGGGCCTCCCAGAGCACCTCAGTCTGGCCCTGTATGCCCTCCGCCGCGGAAATCACCAGCACCGCCGCGTCCAGCATGGAGAGGCTCCGCTGGACCTCTCCGGCAAAGTCCACATGGCCGGGCGTGTCTATAAGGTTTATCTGGCAGTCCTTCCAGAACAGCCGGGATGATGAGGCCTTTACTGATATCCCCCGCTGCCGCTCGATATCCAGCCAGTCGGTCTGGGTGGTGCGGCTGTCCACACTGCCCGGCGCGCGCAGCTCCCCGGCCTCAAAGAGCAACTGCTCGGTGAGGGTGGTCTTGCCCGCGTCGGCGTGGGCTATTATGCCGATGTTGATGATGGCGTCCATTTGCTCCCTCCCACATGCAAAGGCCGGGAAAGCGCCTGCCTTCCCGGTTCCTTTCGCTTATGTACTGAATATTTCAGTAAGTTACAGGATTATCTCCCCATCCACCGTCCCGGGCAGCGCCGCCGCGTTGGACTCGTCGGTGTCCACGTGCATGGCGAGGGCGTAGCTGGGGCTGACCCGGCAGACCACGTCGCCGAAGGTCAGGGCGCGGCCGTTATAGTCAACCTTTACGGAGACTATCTGCTTGTCAGTGACGCCGGCCTCCTTGGCCTCGTCGGGGTTGAAGTGGATGTGGCGCTTGGCGGCGATGACGCCCTTCTCTATGACCACCTCGCCGGCGGGGCCCTTCAGGGTGCAGCCGGGAGTGCCCTCTAAATCGCCGGACTCGCGGATTGGGGCGGTGACGCCCAGCTTGCGGGCGTCTGTGAGGGAAATCTCCACCTGGGTCTCCCTGCGGCAGGGGCCCAGTATGGACATGGACATGGAGCCCTTGGGCCCTATGACCTCCACCTTCTCGGCGCAGGCAAACTGCCCGGGCTGGGACAAATCCTTCTTGTTGGTAAGCGTTGCCCCGGGGCCAAACAGGGCGGCGAGGTCAGCCTCGGACACGTGGACATGATGGGCGGAAGTTTCGACCATAACCTTCATTTGAATTTCCTCCTGAATAATAAAATCGTTTGATATAATATAGAAAACTGCCGTTTCCGGGACGCCCGGCTCCACGGCAAATTTACAGCTTACTGCTTTCTTTTGGCCACAAGCTTATTGGACGCGTGGGTATGCTTCGGCACCCCCGGGTGCTCGTCCTCGAATGTGTAGGACTTGAACTGCAGGATGTCCCAGTCCTCATAGAGCTCTCTAAGTTCGCCGTCTTTAGCAAGGCCGATGGCAAACTGAGCGATATCCGGCGAAGCGGGCACAGTGTCCGTAAATATCTGCATAATATGTACGCCTCCGGGGCTTGTATGCTCCTTTGCCCGCAGGATAAATCCCCGCCAGTCCTCCCGGCTGACAAAATGCAGTGTGCCGAAGGACATTATCAGGCCGTAATCCTTCTCAAACCGGAACTCCCGAAGGTCAGCGGTAAAGGCGTTAATGCTCAGCTTTTCTTCCCGGCAGCGCTTTCGCACCCGCTCTATCCCGTTAAGAGACAGGTCAAAGGCGTCCACATTTGTCCGGCCCTGCCGGGCGAGATACAGGCAGTTCTGCCCTTCCCCGCAGCCAACGTCGAGGACAGCCCGCTCCCTGCCGATAATATGCTCAAACTCCCTGAGGGTCCCATTGGGCTCGGGAGAGAATGTGCTGGCCTCTGATTTATATGTCTCCTCCCAAAAGGGCTTTGCGCTGTCCGTCATAAGCCGCCTCCTCTCCGCGCTTATATTATACTCCCCCGAAAGGAAAAAATCAATGGGAATTTGACTTTATACCCCTTATATGGTAAAATCAGACAGAGATACGGAGGTGTTTGGATGTATAATAACTGGGCCGAGCTGGAAAAGGCCTGCTTACAGTGCGAGAAGTGCGGGCTTTGCTCAGGCAGGCATAACGTGGTCTTTGGAGTTGGAAACAGGAGGGCCAAGGTGATGTTCGTGGGCGAGGGCCCCGGGGAGAACGAGGACCTTCAGGGGGAGCCCTTCGTGGGCCGGGGCGGGCAGCTGCTGGACAAGTTCCTGGCCGCCGTGGACCTTGACAGAAAGTCGAATATCTATATCGCTAATATCGTTAAATGCCGCCCGCCCCAGAACCGCGACCCCCTGCCTGAGGAGCAGGAGGCCTGCATTGGCTGGCTGAGAAATCAGTTTGCACTGATACGGCCGAAGATAATCGTCTGCCTGGGCCGGGTTGCGGCAATGCGCATGATAAAGCCGGACATTAAAATAACCAAGGAGCACGGGGAGTTTATTGACAAAAAAGGCACCCTGATGATGGCTACCCTCCACCCCGCCGCCCTCTTGCGCAGCCCCGGCCAGAAGCCCGCGGCCTTTGAGGATTTTCTGAAGCTCAGGGAGAAGATAGACGAGCTGGGGTGCGATATAGCTAAGGATTAGCAGGCTGCCGGCCCGCCGCCCACTGGGCATACTCCCCGGGGGACAGGTTATAGCACAGTATCTTCCAGGACTTTTCCTCCCTTTTAAGCACGGAGATACAGGCGTTTTTCAGCTCTGTCTTCCCTGTGCCTATCTCGTGGCGGGACAGCACTGCCAGCACAGCGTTTATCCACGCGCCGTGCGACACCAAGGCGACGCGCTCGTCCGCGCCGTGCTCTCTTGCACAGCTGTCCACCGCGGCCATGGCCCTGCCTGCCAGCAGCTTCCAGGGCTCCATGCCAGTGGGCAGACCCCTTGCCTCCCACTGCTCCCGCTGGGGCTTTGTCATGCCTGTGAGCCTGCCGTAGTCCCGCTCTATGAGCTCGGGGTCCACGGTTACCTTCCGGGTGTGGTACACGGATATCTGTGCGGCTGTGTCAATGGCCCGGCTAAGGGGGCTGCTGTAAATTATCGAGAATCCGGCGGCGCCCAGCGCCTCGCCGCACTGCACGGCCTGGGCCCTGCCCTCCTCGTTCAGTGGTATGTCCTCACGGCCCTGCAGTCTGCCCTGGACGTTCCAGTCTGTAATTCCGTGGCGCACAAGATATACTTCCATAGTCAGTCCTCCCCATCCCCCGTCGGCAGGGCTGATTTTTTGCGCCCATAGATAAACTGGTCCGCAACCACCACCAGCGCCCCGGCTATCACCACCAGGTAGTAGGTGAAAAAGCGCCAGACCATCACTGCCGCGTACAGGTCGTTATTGACAAAATAGCCCCGCAGAAAATTTGAGAAGCCTATCTCCTGGGCCCCGGACGCCCCCGGCATGGGCATGAAGGAAACCGAGAGCTGCAAAAGGCTCTGGATGGCCACTATCTCAAGGTAGCCGGTCTGGCTGTAGCCGAAGGCTCGGAACACAAAATACAGCACGCTCATCTGCAGGATAAACTGGGGTATTGAAAGGAGCACGCCCCAGATAACGCTCTTTTTCTTCTCCTTGAAGTCGTCGGTATAGCTGTCGAAGTCGGCCTCGAACCTGTCGATAGTCTCCGCTGCATGAAGGCGCGCGGCAAGCTTTGGAAAGCGCCCGGCGAGCCACTTTGCAAACCGGCATATGGCCCCCAGCACCGGCCGGAAGAACATGGAGCCGAAGAACAGTATTGAGCCGCCGTTTATGGCCATGCCCAAATATATGAACGGCAGGATTGAGGGGTTATCCCGGGCTATCTTGCCGTGGAGGAACAGCAGGGAGAAAATCGAGCAGAGCACAAAGGCGCACTGGAAACAGAAGAATTTCATTATCAGCACCGCCGTGGACAGGCCCACAGGCACATTGTCCCGGCGAAGGTAGGCCGCCTGCATGGGCTGGCCGCCGGTGGAGCTGGGGGTTATGTAGGAGTAGTAAATGCCGATAAGGCCTATCTTCATGCTCGAACCCAGGGACATGGGGATGTTCTGGCTGCGCATGAGGAGCCGGATAATGCCGCCCTCGAAGAAAAAGTATATCACCGTTATGAGTACCCCCGCCGCGAGGAACCCAGGGGTGAGGTGGGTTATGGTGTAGAATACGTTGCCGAACTCCCGGTTGAATACGCCGAACAGGATGACCGCTATAATTGTCGCGGCAATATACAGCATACCCCAGGGTATCTTTTTCCTCTTTGCAGGCCTTAGCTCATTCATCTATAGTGTTCAGTCCTCCGTAAGTTAGTTATATGCCACCAGCGGGTTTATGCGCCCGTGGTCCGTTCGGTCCATCTTGTCGATGAACTTCACGGCCTTGCCCGCTCCGTTTACAACGCAGTTCTCCGGCTCGCTGCCCACCACCACGGGTATCTTCGTCTTTTTTGACAGAAGGGTGGAGAGGCCGTAGAGGTTCGCGGAGCCGCCGGTCAGATATATTCCGTCGGTGAAGATATCCGCCAGAAGCTCCGGGGGGGTCTGCTCAAGTGTGGCCTGGACTATGCGGACAATGGAGATTGCCGGCTCTATCAGCGCCTCTATCATATCGTCCGAGGTCACCATTGTCGTGCGCGGCAGGCCGCTTACGGTGTCAAGGCCCTTCACATTGTAGGAGATGAGCTTTCGCATGGGGTAGGCGCAGCCCACGGCTATCTTCGCGTCCTCAGCCATGCGGTCGCCGATAATGAGGTTGAATTTCCTTCTCACATGCTTGATTATGGCCTCGTTGAAATCCTTGCCGGCAATATGGGTGGAGTTTGCTATGGCAATGCCGTTGAGGGATATGACCGCCATATCGGTGGTGCCCTCGCCCACGTCCACTATCATGCAGCCGTGGGGCGCGGCGATATCCACCCCGGCCCCTATGGCCGCCGCAACCGGCTCCTCTATAAGGCAGACCTTGCGCACCCCCGCGGCGCCGATGGCGTCCACCACCGCCCGCTTCTCCACCTCCGTTATGCCGCAGGGCACGCTCACCACAACCCTTGGCATGAACACCCTGCTGCGTCCAAGCCGCCTCAGGTAGTAGGCGATAAGGTGCTCCGCCAGAGTAAGGTCCGAGATAACGCCGTTGCACAGCGGCTTTGCCACTGTTATGCGCTTTGAGGTGCGCCCAAGCATACCGTAGGCCTCTGAGCCTATGGCTATTATTTCCTCGGTCATATTGTCCACCGCAATGACAGCCGGCTCGTTGAGAACAATGCCCCTGCCCTCCTGATAGACCTTAAATCGGGCCGTGCCCAAATCAATGGCTATGTCATTCCCCATCGAGAAACCCATCCTTTACCCTTCCGGCAAGTAACTTTCTTTATATAATACCACAATCTCTGCTGTAATGCAAGGGCGTATATGCACTAAATATTGGGACAGTAATTTACAGAAAACGCGGGCCGCCCTATCCCCCCGGGACAAAGCGGTCCGCTTTATGAAGATATTCCCTATTCCTCCGGACCGGCGCTGACTATCACTGTGATTGTCTCGCCATAGTTCACCTGGTCCCCGGCCTCGTGGTCCTTATAGCCGATGACATAGCCCAGCTCCACCTCGCTGCTGTGGACATCCTCCTTGGCGGGGGAAAAGCCGTCGTCCCTCAGAAGGCCCTGGAGCTCCGCGAAGCTCAGCCCGTCATAATCCGGGAGGGACCTGATGGCCTTGCCCTGGCTGACCGTTACGGAGACGGTGCCGCCGGGCTTTATTGTCTCCCCCTTTTCCGGGGTCTGGCTTATAATATAGCCCTCTGAAACGCTGTCGTTATACTCCTTGCTTTTAATAACCAGCTTGAAATCAAACTCCCCGCTCTTTGTGCGGTTCTCCCACTGGGTATAGCTCTGGCCCACCATGCCCGGGACCTCTATAGGCTCGCCCTCGCCGCTGCTGTCGAATATCCCGCTCAGGTCGTTGAAGGACATCCCCTGGTTATTGAGCCATGAGGACGCTATGGTCAAGAGGATAACCAGGGTCACCGCGCACGAGACTACCAGCCACACCACCGGCGGCATATAGAAGCGCCTTCTGGGAAGGTCCCTTGAGACCGGCGGCAGGCGGCGTATGGCGTCCGTCTCCTCCACCTCCTCCACCAGGGCCGGGGCTGAGTTGAGCTCTGTCCTGAATGTCTCGAAGCTGCCGGTGCGGTCCGCCTGCTTGACCTGCAGGGAGTTGGCTATGGCTGTCACCGCAAAGGGGGGCACGGCCCGGAGCACCTCCTTTGATATCATCAGCCGCTGGTCCTGCAGCCGCTTTGTGGCCTCGTCGGGGACAAGGCCCGTAAGGCAGAACAGCATACATGCCCCCAGGGCGTACACGTCGCTTACCTCGCCGCAGGCGGCCTTTGTGCTGTACTGCTCCACAGCCGCGAAGCCCCTGTGCAGCTCCAGGTCCAGAAGGGCCCCCGCCCGGTGCACGGCGTTGATGTGAAAGCCGGTTATCACCATATTCCCCTCCCGGTCCACCCTGAGGGTCTCCGGGGAGAGGGCAAGATGGCTGACGCCCAGGGAGTTTATAAGGCTGAGGGCGGTTATCACGGGGGTGAAGAGCCGGCTGGTCTCGTTCCAGGTGAGCCGCCCGCCGGAGTCCTGCACATAGCGCCTTAGGGAGACTGTACCCTCGTCGGAGTAGACGGTGTATACCGTGCCGTTATCCTCAATGATGTCCAGCACCGACTCCACCACCGTGACCTCCCTGAGCCTGCTGACGCTTTTTGAGAGCTCCAGGAAATCCCGGCTGTACTGCCGGAAGGTCCGGGCGTGGTCGGGGCTGGGCACTATCATGCCGGTATCGTCCCGGCTGGCGATGGCCCTTGGGAAGAACTCCCTGAGGGTTACCGTTTTCTGTGTGGTACTGTCCAGGGCGCAGTAAGTAAAGCCCTCTCCGTTCGCGGCCTTTGCGCGGCCGACTATGTACCGGGAGGCAACCTCTGTCTCATATGGCAGCGCCCCGTGAGGCTGGGGCCTGCTGTTATCCCACCCACATGTCAGGCATTGGCCGGAGCCCATCTCCGGGTCGTAGCCGGAAAAACAATTCATACAGACTCTGCTGGACATCTTTTTACCCCACTGCTCTTTTCCGGGCAAAACCCATGTTCCGCCCTGAAAATAATATTTCTATGTTATTGTAACATATTTCGTCACAAAAAACAAGGCCCGGTTTCCATCTATTTTGCAGGCCTATTTCCGCTTATCATCCTTCTTCCTGCATACGGCGCTGCGGGGGCACCCGGAGCAGCCGCAGCCCCCCTCTCCCCTTTTGCGTTTTATTATCCCCCTGAAAATTACCGCGGCGAATATTGCCGCTATAATGAGCCCGACAATAACCGTCGGGGCATTGACTGTCAGTGTCATTGGGTTTTTCTCCTTAAAGCTAAAGCAAAGCCGCCGGCGCGCATGTCCGGCGGTTTTGCTGTTCTTATCAGCCTAAGAGCTGCTTTTCAGCTTCCTCAAAGCCTATGCGCGCCACGGTGTCCGCAAAGCGCTCCCCCTGCTGCCCCTGGTCCCGGAACAGTGTGAGGGCCCGCTCGATGACCTCCATGACCTCCTCGGGGCTTGTGAGCAGCCTGCTAAGGTATTTCCCCCGGGCAACCTGCTTGCCCCAGCGCCCGCCGATATACACCTTATATCCCTGGGTGTACTCCTCGAAGGCCTTGAAGGGGCATTTATAAAGGCAGCGGCCGCAGTGATTGCACCGGGCGTCGTCCAGCAGCACCTTGCCGTCCACCACCTTCGGGACGTGAATGGGGCAGTTCTTCTCTATCTGGCAGACCTTGCAGCCCCGGCACTTTTCCAGGTCAATCACCGGCACCCGCTGGCCCACTATGCCCAGGTCGTTCAAATCGGGCTTTACGCAGTTATTGGGGCAGCCGCCCACGGCTATCTTGAACTTATGGGGCAGCTTTACGTCGTGCCAGCCCTCGTAGAACTTCTCGTGGATGGCTTCTGAAAGGGCGAAGGTGTCTATAAGGCCGTACTGGCAGGTGGTCCCCTTGCAGGAGACTACAGGGCGCACCTTGGCCCCCGTGCCGCCGGTCTCAAGGCCGCGCTCCTTCAGGAAAGCCCTGAGGGGCTCGATATTCTCAAAGGGCACCTTCTGTATCTCTGCCGTCAGGCGCACTGTGAGGGCAACCTGGCCGTTTCCGAACTTCTCTGCGGCCTCGGCCACAGCGGCCATCTCCTTGGCGGTCATCTTGCCGTTGCGGGTTATCACCCGGCCGTTGAAGCAGTCGGGGGTGGTCTTGTCCCAGAGGAACCCAAGGCCCTTGACCCGGGTGATTTCCTCGGCGGGAATGCCGGGCTTCTTTGTCTCGTTCAGCATATTCTCAGCTCCCAGAATCTTTTTTATATACTTATTTCGTATTTAGTTTTTGCCGTCCCTTATGATATTTATTCCTCAACCTTCACGCCGCCGCAGCCGCGCACTGAGAGCACATAGCAGCTCCCCTCGCCGAAGACCTTCTCCATGCCCTCCCGGTAGCTGTCCAGGATGTCGAAGGGCACATAGGCCTGGATGGTGCCCGCGAAGCCGCCGCCGTGGACCCGGCAGGCCCCCCGGCCGTTTAAGAGGCGCTCGGAGACGGACAGGGCCAGGGTTATGCCCTGCTCGATGGGGCTGGCGGGGGCGAAGACGTTTTGCAGGCGCTGGACTGAGGATTTACCTGAGGCGCGCACCATCGTGAGGAATTTCTCAAAATCCTTGTCCCGCAAAGCCTCTGCCTCCTCGTGGGCAAGGCGGTCGTCGTCGAAGAAGTGCATGGCGCGAAGGGCCGGGCGGTCCCCTACGGCCTTTCTCACCTCGCCCAGCTTATCGTAGAACTCGGCCTCGTCCACCTCACGGAGGAAATCCTTGCCGAAGAACTTGGCCACTGCCTTCATCTCCTGGGGGATGGAGGCGTAGTCGGCGGTGAGGTCGGCGTGGTTCCCGCCGGTGTCCACAACGCACATGGCGTGCTTATAGGCGTTCAAATCAAAGGCCACGTTCTCGACCTTCGGCTTCTCCGGGTCCGCAAAGTCCATGGCGGTGACGCTGCCCATGGAGCTTGCCATCTGGTCCAGAAGGCCGGAGGGTTTGCCGAAGTAGACGTTCTCGGCGTGCTGGGCTATCTTGGCGGCGGTTATGGGGTCGATATTCCCGCCGTTATACAGGTGGCTCACAACGGTCACCACCAGTATCTCAAAGGCCGCGGAGCTTGAGAGGCCGGAGCCCTTGAGCACCCTGGTCTGGGTATAGCACTCGAAGCCGCCGATATTGTAACCCAGCTCCTTGCAGCGGGCGCATATGCCCCGGATTATGGCCTGGGAGCCGCTCTGCTCCTCCCGGGGGGCGAGGTCGTTAAGGTCCACCTCGTCCATGCGGGGGTACTCAAGGGAGCGGAGCTTTGCCACGCCGTTATCGGTCTTTCTGGCCATGCCCACAATGTCCAGGTCGATGGAGGCGGCCAGCACCCGGCCGTGGTTATGGTCGGTGTGGTTGCCGCCAATCTCCGTGCGCCCGGGGGCGCTGTAGAAATTGGCGCCCTCGGAGCCGCCGAAGGTCTCCTCGAAGCCCCTCCTTATCTCCTGATAGCGCTTTTCCTGCTCCTGCCAGCCGCTTCCGTACAGGTCTTTCAAGTTGGTTGTCATAGCTTTGCCCTCTCTTTTAGTTTTATTTATAATATAACTATGGCATGAAAAACTTTATCCGTTCAGCATAGCCATAAGCTGTTCCTCACTGAGCACCGGAATACCCAGGGCGTCCGCCTTTTCAAGCTTGCTGCCCGGGTCCTCGCCGGCCAGCACATAGGAGGTCTTCTTTGATACCGAGCCCGTCACCTTGCCGCCGTTTTTCTGGATGAGCTCAGAGGCCTCCTTGCGGCTGAGGGTGGGCAGGGTGCCGGTGAGCACAAAAGTCCTGCCCTCAAAGAGGGAGCCCGCCTGCTCCCGCTGTGCGGCCTGCATGTTCACCCCAAGGCCCTCCAGGCGCTCCACCAGCTCCCGGGCGCCGGCATGGGAGAAGAAATCTACTATCTCCTCGGCCATCACCCCGCCGAAGCCGTTTATCTCAGAGAGCTCATCCACTGTGGCCGACATGACCCGCTCCATCTTAGGGAAGCTGGCGCACAAAAGCTGGGCGGCCTTTGCCCCGATATGGGGTATGCCCAGGGCGTAGACCAGCCGGTGCAGGTCGTTGGACTTTGATTTTTCTATGGCGTTTATCAGGTTCTCGGCGCTCTTTTGGCCCATGCGCTCAAGGCCTGAGAGCTGCTCCGCGGTAAGGGTATAGAGGTCCGCCGGGGAGCTCACCATGCCCTCCCGGGTCAGCTGCTCAAGTATGGCGGGGCCCAGGCCGTCGATGTCCATGGCGTCCCGGCTGGCAAAGTGGATAAGGTGCCGAAGGAGCTGGGCCGGGCACTGGGGGTTCGTGCAGCGGACCGCCGCCTCGTCCTCGGGGCGGGAGACAGGCTCCCCGCAGGAGGGGCATAGCTCCGGCAGAAGAAACGGCTCTGTGCCCTCCGGGTTCTCCACCACCGACACCACCTCCGGGATTATCTCCCCTGCCTTGCGCAGGATGACCCTTGAGCCCACGCGCACGTCCTTTTCGGTGATAAAGTCCTGGTTGTGGAGGGTGGCCCGGCTGACCGTCGTGCCCGCTAAAGTCACCGGCTCGAATATCCCCGTGGGGGTCAGCACTCCGGTGCGGCCAACGTTTATCTCTATGCCAAGGAGCGTGGTCTCCTTCTCCTCAGGGGGGTACTTGAAGGCCTCGGCCCAGCGGGGGAATTTTGCCGTGCTGCCCAGCTCCTCCCGCAAAGAGAACTGGTTTACCTTCACCACCGCGCCGTCTATGGGGAAATCGTACTCCCCCCTTTTCCCGCCTATCTCCCGGATAAACTCTATGATTTTCTCCATGTCATCGGACTTGAAATAGCTGGGGGGCACCGGAAAGCCCAGCTCCCTAAGACGTTCCAGGGCCTGGTCGTGGCAGGTGAGCTCCTCCCCCCTTATCTGCTGGACATTGAACACGAATATGTCCAGACCCCGGGAGGCGGTTATCCTCGGGTCCTTCTGCCTGAGGGAGCCCGCGGCGGCGTTGCGGGGATTTTTGAAGGGCTTTTCCTCCAAAAGCTCCTGGCGCTCGCAGAGCTTTTCAAAGCCCGAATCCGAGAGGTACACCTCCCCGCGCACCTCAAGGAATGGTATGGGGCTTTTGAGCTTTTTGGGCACGGACTTGATGGTGCGGATGTTCTCGGTCACGTCCTCACCCCGCCGGCCGTCGCCCCGGGTGGAGCCTCTTGTAAACACGCCGTCCACATACTCTAAGGCCACTGATAAGCCGTCGAACTTGGGCTCAACTATATACTCCGGGCCGTCCGCCGCCTCACGGACCCGGCGGTCGAAATCTCTGAGCTCATCCTCGGAGAAGGAGTCGTGCAGGCTCTCCATGGGCACCTCGTGCACCACCTCGGCGAAGGTATTGTACACCGGCCCGCCAACCTGCCTTGTGGGCGAGTCCCCGGTCACGAGCTCCGGGTGCCGGGCCTCAAGCTCTTCCAGGCGGCGGTAGAGCCTGTCGTACTCGAAGTCGCTAATCTCCGGGTCGTCCTCGGTGTAGTACTTTCTGCTGTGGTACCGTATCTGCTCCCGGAGCTCCCGGAACTCGCTCTCCACTGGTTTTTTCTCCATAAACTACCTCGTCTGGTTTCTGTATTCTCACGTTGCCGGCAGGCTTATGCCTCCCAGCCTCGCCATTATCTCGTCCCTCATGCGCACAGCCTCCCGCCTTGCCGCGCCCGCGTAGTCCTCAGGGTCGCAGCCCTCCTTCTGCCAGGCGCACATTATGCCCCTTGAGGAGTTGACTATAGCCCCGCAGCCGTGCTTGTCAAAGCCGGGGGCCACGTCGTCGGCGGCCCCGCCCTGTGCGCCGTAGCCGGGCACCAGGAAGAAGGTGTTTGGCAGGGCCTTGCGCATTTCTTTAAGCTGTTTCGGGTACGTTGCCCCCACGACAGCGCCAACGCCGCTGTAGCCGTATTTTCCCTGAAGCTTCAGGCCCCACTGCTGGCACATATTGCCCATGGCCCTGTATACCGGCTCGTACATGGCGCGGAGTATTTGGTCCTGAAGCTCCCCGGAGGATGGATTTGAGGTCTTCGCCAGCACGAAAATACCCTTGTCCTTTCCGGAGCACACCTTCAAAAGGGGCTCAATGCAGTCCGAGCCGAGATAGCCGTTCACCGTGAGGGCGTCCGCGCCGAAGGCCTCGAAGGCCTCCCCCTCCACGTCGGTGACGCCCAGATGGGCGGCGGCGTAGGCCTCCATGGTGGCCCCGATATCGTTGCGCTTGCCGTCGGTTATCACAAAGAGGCCCTTGCTCTTTGCGTAGGCTATGGTCTCGGCGAGGGTCTTCATGCCCTGCCAGCCGTACTGCTCGTAGTAGGCCGCCTGGGGCTTCACGGCGGGCACCACGTCCCACAGCGCGTCGATGAGCCCCTTATTGAACTCAAGCAGCGCCGCCGCCGCGCCCTCAAGGCTTTTGCCGTGTTCCTCAAAGCATTTTGACTTGATATGCTCCGGGATAAAGCTGAGCTTTGGGTCCAGGCCGGCAACGGTTGGGTTCTGCCTGCGCGTGATGTTCTCCAGCAGTCTGTCCATTGACATACATATCGCTCCCTTTAGATTATTATTTACAGTTCAAACACTTTTTTACCTTTTAAGTACGCGGCCCTCACCCGGCCTGTGAGCTCCATGCCCTTGAAGGGGGTGTTTCTGCTCTTGCCGTGGAGCTTATCGGGGTCCACGGTCCAGGCTTCGTCCGGGTCTATCAGCGCGACGTCGGCCTTTGCACCGGGCCTCAGGGTCCCGGCGGGTATACCGAGTATCTTTGCGGGAGCGGTGCTCATAAGGGCTATCACTTCGCTGAGCCCAAGCCTGCCCCTCAGGGCCGTCCACGCGGCGGCAAAAGAGGTCTCCATGCCGATGGAGCCGTTGGGGGCCTTTTCAAAATCGGCCTTCTCCTCCGGCGTATGGGGGGCGTGGTCGGTGGATATGGCGTCCAGCGTGCCGTCGCAGAGTGCCTCTATAAGCGCCTGACGGTCTTCCTCGCTGCCCAGGGGAGGGTTCATGCGGAAGTCCGCGTCCATAGACCGGAGGGCTTTATCTGTGAGAAGCAGGTAGTGGGGGCAGGTCTCGGCAGTCACCCGCACTCCCCGGCGCTTCGCGTCACGTATAAGCTCCACCGAGCCCTTAGTGCTCACGTGGCAGATATGCACGGGCGCGCCTATGCTGGCCGCGGCGGCTATCTCCCGGGCCACCCCGCAGTCCTCGGCGGCGGGGGGTATCCCCCTGACGCCCAGCTTTTCAGAGACCGGCCCCAGGTTCATGAGCCCGCCATTTGCAAGGTCCGTGTCCTCGCAGTGGGCGGTGAATGCAAGGCCCAGCCTATGGGCTTTTTCCAGCCCCTCAAGAAGGCAGCTTGCGCGCCCAACGGGCCTGCCGTCGTCGCTGAGGGCTATGGCCCCCGCCGCTTTCAGCGCCTCCATGTCCGTGCACTCCCCCCCAAGCATACCCTTTGTGACGCAGGCGGCGGTGTAGACGTTGGCGTCGGCTGTTTCGGCCCGGCTCAGAAGGTCCCTTACAAGCTCCGGGCTGTCCATTGGCGGGGTGGTGTTGGGCATGGCCAGAAGGCTTGTGACCCCTCCGGCGGCGGCGGCGCGGCAGGCTGAGTACAGGTCCTCCTTATGGGTCTGCCCCGGGTCGCGCAGGTGCACGTGCATGTCCACAAGCCCGGGCACGGCCGTGAGCCCCCGGCAGTCGACTATATCGCAGCCCTCGGGGTCAAGCTTTTCGCCTATTTTCTCAATTATCTCCCCGTCTATCAGGATGTCCCCCTGCCCGTCAATGCCCTGGGAGGGGTCTGTTATCCTCGCCCCTTTAAGCAGTATTTTCACAGCCAAGCGCTCCTTTCCGGGCGTCAGCCCAGGTGAAATATCAGTTCCTCTATATACCATTTTGTCAGGGACAGCAGCTCCCTGCCGTAGTAGCTGGGGTAGATTATGGGGTCGGTCACTGCCGAAAGTCCGGCGGCGTTAAACCCGGCGCTCTCGGCAAGGCGCACCGCCCGGTACAGGTGGAAGCTCTGGCTCACCACCACAACGTCCGTGTCTATTCCCTCCGCTTTCGCCTCCTCCATGGCGTACCTCAGGTTCTCCCGGGTGTTCCGGGACCTGTCCTCGGAGAAAACGCGCCCCGGCTCTATCCCCATGCGGATGAGGGCGTTCCTGGCCGTCAGGGACTCGGGGCAGGGCTCGTCCCCGCCTTGGCCGCCGGTGACTATGCACTTGGATTCAGGGTTCTCCTGCAAATACTCATACGCCCGCTCCACCCGGTTCCTCAGGCTCACGCCCATGCGCTCGGCGCTGTACACCTGGGCCCCAAGCACTATCACATTCCTCCCCGGCGGCGGGGGCGCGGCCTGGTAGGAGACTATCAGCACGGTTAAGTACCCCGCCCAGCAGAGCCCCAGCCCGTAGCACAGGGCCGCCGCCCTCACAAGCCATTTGCGCCAGCCTCCCCTTGCCGCCATCCTGCCGTACTTCACTGCAAGGGCTATGCCAAAGGCGCACACGGCCACTCCGAATATGGAGCCCTCGGCAAAGCCGCCGTGCAGCAGCGGCATACAGAACCAGATTATTCCCAGGGCGCAAAGGGCGATGAACAGCGCTTTCAAGATTTTTCTGCGTTTTTTCATATCTCTGCCTTTCTTCTATCCCCACTCCCCTGTATTATACATCATTTTCCTCAGAAGGTAAACCTTTCTTTTACTGTTCCGGGACTTTTTTCAAAATTCCCCGGATAAAAAAACAGCCCCGGCTGCCGCGGGGCCATCTTATGCCGTATCAATTATCCCTGCCGAAAAAGCCCTTTTTGCAGGTTTCCCTTTCCTGGCAGTCCTTACAGGCGTATACGTCCCTCTCCCCGGCGCAGGTCACGTTGGGGCAGCGCCTGTCCTCATAGAGGGTGCCGAAGGAGCAGCCCGGGTACTGGCTCCGGCAGCCGCCGCACCACTGGGTATAGGGACAGTCGTCACAGTCGTTGCCGCATACACCCACGGGGTCTATGCCCTCCCGGGCGGTCTTCACCAGCGCGGCCTTGGTTTTTGAGCAGTTCTCTATGCGCGCCCCGGGAGGCGTGTCGCCGTGCTCAGGGTCGTTTGAATAGCTCTTTAGTAAATCGCAGGGAAAGTCCGGGCACTCGCCGCAGAATTTCTTTCCCCGGCCTATGGCGCAGTCCGCTACCGCGCAGGAGCCGTGGAAGGGCTTACCTCCGCTTGTAATGCAGCCGCCGCAGTTCATGGTCTCCTTAAACTCGCAGTCCGCGCAGCAAAGGCCGCAGTATGTATCGACTGACGAATACAATTTGTCAAATTCAGTCATGATTATTCTCCCTTATGCACTAGTTTCCCTATCATAATAAATCTGTGCTGTAACACGCCGCTTTCGTCCTGATAGTACCCCTGGTGGCTGTACATCATGCGAAAGCCCGCCGCCCGGAGCTTCGGGCCCTCGTTCTCAAGGTTATAGCCGGGGCTTTCAGGGCGGTTCCTGCCGCCTATCTGCTGGGTTATGAAGAAGCCGTTTCTGCGCAGGGCGCTGACTACACTATCCAGGTCATAATCCGTCTCAAATGCTGTGACTAAATCAAAGCCGCCGGGCTCAAAGTCAGGCATGTCTCCGCGTATGTCAAGCCTTTTCACCCCGGGCTTTTGGAAATCATCCAACTTCTGCTCATAGCTCCACGGGAGCGGGCCTTTCTGCCAGACCATATCAGGTGTCCTTATCGACCTGGTGGAATTTTTTCAGGTTGCCCTGCTTCTGTGCCCGGCGGGAAAGCTCGGCCTCTATCTGCTCCCAGGATATGCCCTCGTTCGCCATCAGCACTGTGAGGTGGTACATAAGGTCGCTTATCTCACCTATAGTGTCCTCGTTCCTGCCGTTCTTCGCGGCAATTATCACCTCGCCGCATTCCTCTGCGCATTTTTTCAGTATCTTGTCAAGGCCCTCATGAAAGAGGTAGCCGGTATACGAGCCCTCCCGGGCCGAGGCCTTCCTCTCCAGCACCACCTGGTACAGGCTTTCCATTGCGTTCATCTATGCTTCCTCCTTCTTTTCACCGACCAGCTCCTTAAAGAAGCAGGTCCTATGTCCTGTGTGGCAGGCGGGGCCGTTGGGGTGCACCCGCACAAGCAGAGTGTCGTTGTCGCAGTCGGCGGTGACGCTCACCACCCTCTGGGTGTTGCCGGAGGTCTCCCCTTTGTTCCAGAGGGCCGCGCGGCTCCGGCTGTAGAACCATGTGAAGCCCGTCTCAATGGTCTTCCTCAGGGCCTCGCTGTTCATATAGGCCAGCATAAGCACCTCGTTGGTGTCGGCGTCCTGCACTATTGCCGGCACAAGGCTGGAATTGACAAAGAACCTCTCCAGCTCGTCGTTCACCGCCGCCTGGGTCTTGGCCTGCCTGCCGGAAAACTTGTGGCAGACCCGCACCGCTGCCTTCAAATCCAGGGTCCCGGCGTACACGGCCTTCCCGGCTATGGCGCCGTAGAGCCCCAGGTCGTAGAGGTTTATAATATCCAGCAGGCTGCTCACGCCGCCGCTGGCTATGATATTGCAGCTGACGGCCCGGTTGAGCTTATCCAGCATTTCCAGATTGGGGCCGGACTGGGTGCCGTCCTTGTGGATGTCGGTGCAGATAATATACTGCACGCCCATATCCTCCATGCGCTTGGCCGCCTCAAGATAGTCCTGGCCGCTCTTTTGGGTCCAGCCCTCGGCGGCGGCAATGCCGTCTATGGCGTCTATGCCCACGGCTATCTTTTTGCCGTAGGTCCTCACGGCCTCCTTTACAAAGGCCGGGTCGCTGAGCGCCGCCGAGCCCAGTATCACCCTGGACGCGCCGCCCATCAGGTAGTCCTCCACCGTGCGCATATTCCGTATGCCGCCGCCCACCTCCACGTGCATGTTCACGGTCTCGGCGGTGTTCAGGATGAGCTCATGGTTTACGGGCCTGCCGGCCTTGGCGCCGTCCAGGTCCACCATATGCAGCCAGTGGGCCCCCTGCTCACAAAAGCTTCTGGCCGTCTCAAGAGGGTCCCCGGCCACTACCTCGGCGGTGGAGTAGTCCCCCCTGAAGAGCCTTACGCATCTGCCCTCGTGTATGTCTATGGCAGGTAAAAGTATCACAGTAATTCCCCCTATGCTCCCTGCCGCCGGCAGTACCGGCTGAGCAGGTATTCTATGTAGTCGTCCCGGCCAAAGAGCCGGCGGCTCTCAGGGTCCCCGCAGGCCTTGACCAGCTCGCTCAGGGGCACCGCGGCGCGCACACGCTGGGCGGGGCTTTCGTCGTTCATGAGCCTTGAGAGTATCGCCTCAGGGCCGTCTGTATTGAGATTGCCAAGATACCACGGCTCTGTGGGCACGCCGATGTTGGGAGCGGCGTTAAAATCGCCGTCTATATACAGCACCGCGGGGGCCGTTCTGCCCAGGCTCTCTGTCGAGCGGTCGTTTATGAGCTCATTGTAGAGCTCCCGCTCCTCCCGGCCGAAGACCTCCCTAATAGACGGTTTATTGAAGTGCTTCACCGTGTATTCCGCCAGCTTAGAAGGTATTTTATCCAAATCACCGCTTGTGACCCAGATAGGGTAGAGCTTCTCCCCCTCGCCGTCGCAGGAGCCCTGGTGCACGAAGCACGCGAAGGGTATGCCAATGGCCTCACAGCGCTCCTCGAGCTTTAAGCTGTCTATGAGCTCAACTACCTTTGACAGCTCCGGGACAGTCTCTTTATTTGCAAAGGCCTGTATCCTCGGGGCTATGCCGTTTTCAAGCAGTACGTCTATGGCTTTCAGTATGTCCCTGTATGCCCCCTTACGCCCGGTAAAGCGGTCCGTTAATTCCTCGCCCCCGAACAGGGTGAGCTGTACATACCTTATGCCCAGGGACTTGAGCCATGGGGCATACTCCCTGTCCCGGGCCAGCCGCCAGACGCTGGCCAGCTCATAGTGCTCGGGCTGGGCGTCTTTAGAGGACAGCTCTTTGCAGAGCTCCCACTTTTCCCTGTAGTCGTCCCCGAAGTCCGGCTCACGGTTCCAGTCGCTGACTGTAAGGGTCTTGGCGTAGGGCCGGAACGCCTCAGCCACAAAGCGCAGGTCGCTCTCGGTGAGCTTTGGGTTGGGCCGCCAGCCCATAAAGCAGTGGCGGCAGCGGTTTGGGCAGCCCAGCATGTCGAGGGCTAAAAGTATATTATCATATTGCATTTTATTTCTCCTGATTATAGTATTCCCTTAGAGGACAGCACTCCCCCGCCGGTTGCCTCCGCCGCGTCCCTCAAGGCGTGGGCAAATGCCTTGAACAGCGCTTCAATCATGTGGTGGGAGTTTTTTCCGTACTCACACCTGAGGTGCAGGGTCAGCCCGGCGTTCATAGCGAGGGCCCGGAAGAACTCTTCGGTCATGCAGCAGTCGAACGTGCCCGTGACCGCCTGGGGGAAGTCCGCGTCGAACACCAGGAAGGGCCTGCCGCTTATGTCCAGGGCGCAGAAGCCCAGGGCCTCGTCCATGGGGATAAACGCGTGGCCGTAGCGCCTTATGCCCGAGCGGTCCCCCAGCGCGTTTTTCAGGGCCTGCCCCAGTACTATGCCGGTATCTTCAACCGTGTGATGGCAGTCCACCTCCAGGTCCCCCCGGGCCGAGAGCTCAAGGCCCAGCCTGCCGTGGACGCTTAAAGCCGTGAGCATATGGTCGAAGAAGCCCACGCCGGTGGAGATATCGTGCCCGCCGCCGTCCAGGGATAGTTTCAGCTCTATATCAGTTTCATTGGTTTTCCGGTGGATTTCAGCCGTCCTCATTCTGTCTCCTCCAATATTTCCCCGAATTTTGTGAGGAACGCCCGGTTTTCCTCAGGCGCGCCGCAGGTCACCCGCAGGAGCCCCCCGGTGTACCGCACGGCTACGCCCCTTTCCAGGAGCTTTTTCTGTATCTCCCCGGCGTCCTCCATGTCCAGGGCCGCGAAGTTGGTCTCTCCGGGCAGGAGTATGAAGCGCCCGGGGTATTTCGCGCCTGTCTCCGCGAGGCCGCTTAGAAGGGCCTTGCGGGAGATAAGTATCTGCTCAAGGGCCTCCCGGAGAAGCTCGGGGCGCCTTAGCACCGCCGTGCCAAGAGCTTGGGAGAGGCTGTTCACGTTATACGGCGATTTTGCAGCCCTTATCGCGTTTATGAGCTTGGGCCCGGCTACGGCAAAGCCCAGCCTCAGGGCCGCCATGCCCATGGCCTTTGAGCAGGTCCTCAGGATTATGAGGTTGTCAAAATCTGCCTCCTCGCCCAGCAGGCTCTCCCCGGAGAAATCCATATACGCCTCGTCCAGCACCACCAGCCCCTTCACCCCGCGCACCAGCCGGCGCACCTGCTCCTTGCGGAGCACCAGGGAGGTGGGGTTGCAGGGGTTGCTGAATATCAGGAGGCGCACGTTCTCTCTGTTGCAGGTCTCTATCACCTGGTCCACGTCTATGGCCCAGCCTGGCTTTGTGACGGCTGTATGCCGGGCCTCGGCAAGATGTCCCCCCTGGGCGTACATGGAGAAGTCGGGCTCCAATGTGGCGAAGGCCTCGCCCCGCATTAGAAAGCCTGAGAATATTATTGATATGAGCTCGTCTGAGCCGTTGGCGGCTGCTACGTGCCCGGGGTCAACATTATAGCAGGCCGCGAAGGCCCGGCAGAGCTTAGCCGCCGCCGGGTCCGGGTAGCGGTTGAAGTCCAGGTCTTCCATAGCCAGCTTTGCCTCGTCTATTATCTCCTTTGGCAGGCTCAAAAAGGATTCGTTGGCGTCCAGGCGCACGCAGCCCGCCGCGTCCACCGGGACATAGGCCGTGAGCGCCCGCAGCTTTTCGTTTATTTCATACATAGCTTGCTCCTTTATTTGTCTTTCCAGCCGTACTCCCTTACGCACCACATCACCGTGTCGAACACGTCCTGGATGGAGTCGCCGGGGCTGATGTACCGGCGTATGCCCACGCTGTCCCAGTACTCGTTTCCGAACAGGCGCTTTTTTTGGGATATCTCCACATTGCTCTCGTCAAAGTACACCTTGTACTGCTTTCGCCCCCGGTTAAAGTACAGCACGGCGGCGGCTTTTTTCTCTCCTATCCACTCTAAGCGCCCCTGTCCGGTGAGGGCGCTGTAGACCTCCTCGAGGGTCTTCATCAGCCCTTGAGCCTGACTTTTATGGAGTTGGCGTGGGCTGTTAGCTCCTCAGTCTCGGCCAGGAGTATTATGTCATCAGCGGCCTTTAGAAGCTCCTCCCTGGGGTAGTAGATATAGCTGGACTTCTTGATGAAGTCGTCAACGGAGAGGGGCGAGAAGAACCGTGCCGTGCCGCCGGTGGGCAGGACGTGGTTCGCCCCGGCGAAGTAGTCGCCCAGGGGCTCCGGGGAGTAGTTCCCAAGGAACACCGAGCCGGCGTTGTCCAGCCTGCCGATGTACTCGAAGGGATTCTCACAGCAGACCTCCAAGTGCTCGGGGGCCAGCTCGTTTGCGAACTCCACGGCTTCATTCATATTGTCGCAGACTATCACCGCGCCGTAGCCGTCAAGGGATTTCTCGATGATTTCCCGCCGGGAGAGGGTCTCAAGCTGACGGTACAGGGCCGCGACGGTATTTTCCCCGAGCTCCCGGTCGTCGGTTATGAGGACGGCTGAGGCCATGGGGTCGTGCTCGGCCTGGCTCATCAGGTCCGCCGCAAGGTACTCAGGATTGGCAGTGCTGTCGGCTATTATCAGTATCTCGCTGGGGCCCGCTATCATGTCTATGTCAACTACGCCGTATAGCTGCTTTTTCGCCGTCGCCACAAAGATATTCCCCGGGCCCACTATCTTGTCAACCTTCGGGATGCTCTCGGTGCCATATGCCAGGGCGGCCACTGCCTGGGCCCCGCCCATCAGGAACACCCGGTCAACCCCGGCCGCTAAAGCCGCGGCTATGATGTTGGGGTCGGGGTGCCCCGCCCGGCCGGGAGGTGTGGCCATGACTATCTCGCCCACACCCGCAACCTTGGCCGGTATCACGTTCATGAGCACCGATGAGGGGTAGCCCGCCGTGCCGCCGGGGACGTACACCCCCGCCCTGTGCAGGCCCCGGACCCGCTGGCCCATGATTATGCCGTTTTGCTGGGGGTCTATCCTGCTCTGCTGCTTCTGGCGGCTGTGGAAGTCGTAGATGTTCTCAGCCGCGCGCTTTAGGGACTGTATAAACTTTTTATCGCACTGCCCGGCGAGCTTTTCCATGTCCTCGCGGCCCAGCTCCAGGCAGTCGGGAGTCCAGCCGTCGAACTTCTTTGAGTACGCCTTCACGGCCTCGTCGCCGCCGGCGCGCACGTCCTCAATGATTTTCGCCACCTTCTGCTCTATCTCCGGGGAGGTGCTGCCCGCCCGGAGCTTCAGCTCATTTATAAATTCCCGCCGCTCCTGCTCTCCGGCGTTTACTGTCTTTATCATAATATTGTCCTCCTATTGGGTTTGCTTGTCAAGCCGGGCCTCTAATCTTGCGGCAAGGCCTTCTATCTCGCGCTTGCGCAGCTTCAGGCTGGCCGCGTTGACTATCAGCCGGGCCGAAACCTCCGCTACAGGCTCCACCACCTCAAGGCCGTTCTCCCTGAGGGTAGCGCCGGTCTCCACCAGGTCCACTATGCCGTCCGCAAGGCCCAGAAGGGGCGCCAGCTCCACGGAGCCCTCTATCTTTATGACCCGCACGTCCATGTTCTTCCCCTGGAAAAATCGCCTTGCCACGTTGGGGTACTTTGTGGCTATGGTCTTTCGGCCGTAGCCGCTGTAGAAATCGGCCCCCGCGGGCGCTGCCAGGGCGAAGGCGCATTTCCCGAACCTCAAATCCAGTATCTCGAAGAACTGGCCGCCCCGCTCCATTATCACGTCCTTGCCCACGACCCCCAGGTCGCAGACCCCGTGCTCAAGGTAGGTTATCACGTCCCCCGCCTTTGCCAGCACAGCCTCCATATTCTCCCCTATGGGCAGTATCAGCTTGCGGCCCTTATCATGCAGGGCTTTGCAGTCAAGGCCCGACTTCTCCATGAGCTTTGCCGTGGAGCTCTCCAGCCTGCCCTTTGTCAGCGCTATGCGAAGCGGCTTCATGCTCTCCCTCCTGTGTCTATGGTCCTGACGCTCTCCCCTATTACGGCCACGGTGGGTATGCCCTCCATCCGGGCGTAGTCCAGCGCCTCCTCCAATGTCTCCCAGACTGAGCCCTCGCAGACCTGCCCGGCGGCGGTGCGCTTTAAAAGCTCCTGCTGGGCCCGGGGCTCGAAGCCCGGCTCACCGTGTACAAGCACCTGCACGGTGTTTTCCCGGAACATATGGGGCTCCAAAAGCTCCGCGGCGGCGTCCATATCCATGGCAAAGCCCATGGCGGGCATTTCCGGGCCGAAGCGCTCACAGAGCTTATCGTAGCGCCCGCCAGTTAGCACCGGGCCCCCCCGGCCCTCAACATAGCCGCTGAACACCACGCCGGTATAGTAATCGTTGCGCTGCACCAGCCCCAGGTCCACCATCAGCCGCGGCCCAAGGCCCAGCTCCAGGAGGGCCGTGTACAGCTTCCTGAGATATAGGAGGGCCCCTGCCGCGCCCCCGTCCAGCTCCCAGCTCTCGGCCTCGGAGAGGGCCTCCTCCCCGCCGAAAAGCCTCGGAAGCCGCCGGAGGGCCCGGGCCTCGGGGCTGCTGCCCAGGGGCTCAAGGAGCTCCCCTAAAGCGCCGTAGTTCTTCGCCTCTATTGTGGCCCGAATCTCCTCCCTCTGCTCGGGGGAGAGGTCAAGGCGCTGTGCCAAATGTCTGAAAAGCCCGGCGTGGCCCAGCTCTATCCTGTAGTCCCCGGCCACGGCCTTCAGGGCCTCTATGGCCGCGCCTATCACCTCTAAATCAGCCCGGAGGCCTGCCGCCCCCAGCAGCTCCACCCCCATCTGGGGGGACTCGTGGCTCCGACCTGAGAGCTCGGGGCACGCCCGGTAGACGCTCTGGCTGTAGTAGAGGCGTATGGGCCGCCTATGGCCCTGGAGCCTTGCCGCCGCCATGCGGGCTATGGGCAGGGTGGAGTCGGGCCGGAAGACCAAGAGCCTGCCGCCGCTGTCCGTGGACTTATACATCTCCTGCTGGGGTATGGCCGCCCCCGGCAGGCTGAACACGTCGTAATATTCCAGCCCGGGGGTAATTACCTCCCGGTAGCCGCGCCTTGTAAATATGGCCGCCAGCCGCCGCTGGGCCTCCCTATGGGCCCGGCACTCGTCAAAGAGCACGTCGCGGACGCCCTCGGGGGTGAGCTTGCTGTCGTTTTTAATCTATCGGGACTCTCCTTGCACTTTACTGTGCTAATATAATAAGCTATGGAGCAGATATTGTCAAGCGCTTTATTATGCTAACGTGGTAATATAGCAAATTATTTATATGTTCAGCACACGCCGCTCTCCAATATGGTGAAACTCACGGAGCCGCAGTCCAGCTCCGCCATGGCCCCCACGGGCAGGACGGTCATGGGCGTGCGGTGGCCAAAGTCCACCCCGGCTATCACAGGCAGGTCCTCCCTATGCACCTCCTGTTTCAGCACTTTCATAAGCACCTGCTTATCTTCCCCGCCCATCGCCGGGGTAATAATACCCGCGCAAACGTCCAGCGCCCCGCTGGCCGCCAGGGCTCTCCATCCGTGGAGGGCTGCAAGCGTGCTGTTATAGGGCGAGATATTTTCCATGAAAATTATGCTCCCCTCCCAGAGCTCCCTGTCGGGGAAGATTTTTGTGCCCATTATCTGCTGTAACGGGCCCCAGCAGCCTCCGATGAGCCTGCCCTGTACCTTTCCCCTGCCCTGGATAAGCTCATAGCCCGGGTTGTCATGCCAGATTATGTCTTCTTCCGGCTTGTCCTGCCATTCGATGGGGGTGTACCTTTTGCAGGGCTCAATAGGGCCTATGGGCTCGCCGGAAAAGAGCGTCCGGCGCACGGCATTCTCTGTATAACTGTCCAAATGTCCCGGCTGGGCTATGGGCGTCAGGAGGTTCGGGCCGTAATAGCTCATGACCCCGGCCTTGGCAAAAGCACAGCATGTGGTAGTAATGTCGGAGTAGCCCATGAATATCTTGGGATGGGAGCGTATAAGGCCGTAGTCCAGGTAAGGGAACAGGCGGTAGGAATCGTCCCCGCCCATGTTCGTGATGATGGCTTTGACCTCCGGGTTTTCCAGGGCCCAGTGCAGGTCCGCCGCCCTCAGCTCCGGGTGCTGATAGGTGTACTCATTGCCAGCCAGGGCGTGGGGCGTTTCCACTACCTTCAGGCCGAAGACCTCCTGAAGCCGCCTCTTTCCCAGCTCGTAGCGCCAGAGCATGTCCTTGTCGCCCGCTCTGCCGCCGGATATGGAGATTGTGGCGACGGTATCGCCCGGATGAATACGCTGGGGTTTTATCAGTTCTCTCATAATGCTCACTCCAATATTTTAATATTTTTTAGAACAGGCTTGTCTGGCTGCTCTCGGGCAGGTCACGAAGGGCGCCCACCTCTCTGAGGGTGTCTATCACGGCGCTGGACACCTTGGCCCTGTCCTGAAGGTCGTCGATGGAGATATATTCCCCCCCGGAGCTTTTGGCCTCCGCAAGGCTCATCGCCGCCGCCTCCCCCACGCCCTTCAGGCTTGAGAAGGGCAGGCGTATCTTTCCGTCCTCGACTATAAACCGTTTGGCCGCGGATTTGTAGAGGTCTATGCCCAGAAGCTCTATGCCCCGGGCCATCATTTCGTTGACAATTTGCAGGGTTTCAAACTCCCCCTCATCCTTTGCGCTGGCCTCCCGGTTCTTTATTTTCTGGTCGATGTCCCGCATACGGCGGAGCACCTGGTCCCGGCCCCCCAGGGCCGTGGCGCCGTCGAAGTCCTCGCTGCGCACGGTGAAGTAGGCCGCGTAGAACTCCAGGGGCTTGTGCACCTTGTACCAGCCCAGGCGCAGGGCGGCTATCATATAGGCCGCGGCGTGGGCCTTGGGGAACATGTACTGTATCTTAAAGCAGGAGTCGATGTACCACTGGGGCACGCCGTGGTCCTTCATTGCCGCCACATGTTCCTCGGTGAGCAGCTTCTTTGCCTTGCCCTTTCGTACTATCTCGGTTATTTTGAAGGCAAGCTTTGGCTCCATGCCCCGAAGGAGCAGGTACTTCATGATGTTGTCCCTGGTGCCTATAACCTCCTTGATGGTGCAGGTGCCGTTTCTGATGAGCTCCTGGCCGTTGCCAAGCCAAACCGCCGTGCCGTGGGAAAGGCCGGAAATCTGCAATAGGTCCGCGAAGGTGGTTGGCCGGCATTCTTCCAGCATACCCCGCACGAAGTTCGTGCCAAGCTCCGGCAGGGAGAGGGTGCCGGTCTTCACGCCGTCCAGGTCCTCGGGGGTGACGCCCAGGGCCTCCGGGGAGTTAAAGAGGCTCATCACCTCCGGGTCGCTCATGCTCACCTTCATAACCGGAATGCCTGTGTACTCCTCCAAGTAGTGGTAGATGGTGGGCACGTCGTGGCCCAGCTCGTCCAGCTTGCACACGTTGTCGTGGATGGAGTGGAAGTCGAAGTGGGTGGTTATATTTGGGGAGTCCTGCTTGTTGGCCGGGTGCTGTATGGGGCAGAAGTCGTAGACCTCCATCCCCCGGGGAATTACTATCATGCCGCCGGGGTGCTGGCCGGTGGTGCGCTTTACGCCTGTGCAGCCCAGGGCCAGGCGCTTTTCCTCGGCCTTATGGAGGGTGCGGTCCTTCTTTTCGGCGTAGCTCTTTACGTAGCCGTAGGCGGTCTTCTCCTGGACGCCGGAAATCGTGCCGGCCTTGAACACATTGTCCCGGCCGAAAAGCTCCTCGGTATAGCGGTGGGAGCTGGTCTGCTGCTCGCCGGAGAAGTTCAGGTCTATATCCGGCACCTTGTCCCCGTCGAAGCCCAGGAAGGTCTCGAAGGGTATGGTGTGGCCGTCCCGGTCCATTGGCTCCCCGCATTCCGGGCAGTTTTTCGGGGGCAGGTCGAAGCCGGAGTCGTAGCTGCCGTCGGTTATAAACTCGCTGTGCCTGCATTTCGGGCAGATATAGTGGGGCTCAAGGGGGTTCACCTCGGATATGCCGGACATGCTGGCCACAAAGGACGAGCCCACCGAGCCACGGGAGCCCACCAGGTAGCCGTGGGACTCGCTGTCCGCCACAAGCTTCTGGGCGGTCATATAGAGCACAGAGAAGCCGTGCTTTATTATTGAGCCCAGCTCCTTATTGAGCCTCTTTTCAACTATCTCCGGCAGGGGGTCCCCGTAGCGCTCCTTGGCCCTGCGCCAGGTGATGTCCACCAGCTGCTCCTGGGCCCCCTCGATAAAGGGCGGGAAGTTGCCCATGGGCACGGGCCTGATGTTGTCGCACATATCCGCTATGAGATTGGGGTTCGTGACTACAACCTCAAAGGCCTTCTCCTTGCCCAGGTACTCGAACTCTTTAAGCATTTCCGCCGTGGTGCGAAGGTACAGGGGGGCCTGCTCGTCGCCGTCGTCGAAGTCCTTCATGATGACCCGGCGGTAGTCCGCGTCCTTGGGGTCCTTGAAGTGCACGTCCCCGGTGGCAACTACTGGCTTGCCCAGCTTCTCGCCTATTTTTATCACCGTGCGGTTATATTCCCTCAGGCCCTCCTCGTCGGTCTCGCCGCTTCTCACCATGAACATATTGTTCCCTATGGGCTGTATCTCAAGGTAGTCGTAGAACTCGGCTATTTTGCAGAGCTCCTCAAAGCTCTCGCCCTTCACAATGGCCCTGAAGAGCTCCCCGGCCTCGCAGGCGCTGCCGATTATCAGGCCCTCCCGGTACTGGCTTAAAAGGCTCTTTGGTATGCGGGGGCGGCGGTGGAAGTACTCAAGGTGCCCGGCTGAAATGAGCCGGTACAGGTTCTTGAGGCCGGTATTGTTCTTCACAAGGATTATCTGGTGGTATGAGCGCAGCTTCTTGTGGTCCCCGCCCACCAGGGCCCGGTTGATGTCCGCGACTGTAAGGCTGCTCTGGCCCTCTGATAGCCGCTCCTTTAGGGCGATGAATATCTCGGCTAGCATGGCCGCGTCGTCGTCGGCACGGTGGTGGTTAAAGTCGCCGAGCTTCAGGTATTTTGCAACAGTGTCCAGCTTGCAGTCCTTTATGTCCTTTAAGAGGGAGCGGCACATGGGGACGGTGTCAATATACGGGCAGTCTACCGCCACATCATGGCGCTGCCCCGCCGCCCTGAGAAAGCTCATGTCGAACCCGGCGTTATGGGCTATGAGCACCGGCTCCTCCCCGCAGAACTCAAGGAACATTTTCAGCGCCGTCAGCTCGTCCGGGGCGTCTTTCACCATCTCGTCGGTAATGCCGGTGAGCTCGGTTATCCTTTTGGGGATGGGCTTTTCGGGGTTCACAAAGGTGTCGAAGCGGTCCAGAATCCCGCCGTTTCTCACCCTGACGGCGCCTATTTCTGTAATGCGCTCCTTTCTCGCCGAGAGCCCCGTGGTCTCCAAATCGAAGCAGATAAACTCTCCGTCAAGGTTCCTGGCGCACTCACCCACGGTGGCGGGCACCAGGTCGTTGACAAAGTAGGCCTCGGTGCCGTATATGACCTTGAAGTCCGGGTCCTCTTTGTTTATGGCCGCCTGGGCGTTCATGGCGTCGGGGAAGGCCTGGGCCACGCCGTGGTCGGTAATGGCGACGGCGGGGTGGCCCCATTTGTAGGCCTGCTGTATCAGTTCCGCGGCGGGGGTAATGCCGTCCATTTCGGACATGCTGGTGTGCATATGCAGCTCCACGCGCTTCTTGTCCGCCGGGGCGCTGTCCACTATCTCCACCTGGTCCACCGTGGCGATGGCCCGGGGGCGCAGCACGTTCTCACGGTCGTACTTATCGTACTCAAGCCCGCCCCGCACAAGTATGGACCGGCCTTTTTTCAGCTTGTCAAGCTCTTTGCACTGGCCCGCGTCCTGTATCACCTTTAGGGTGGTGGAGCCGGTATAGTCCGTTATGTCTATGGAGTATATCTTCTTGGTCTTGTCCCGGGTCTCCTTGCTCTCGATGTCAAAAATCTCACCCCACACAACGGCGCTGCCCAAATCCAGGGTAAGGTCCTTTAGAGGCACCGGCCTGCCCTTTGGCACCGGCCCCAGCAGGGGGCGGGCTGTCTCAAGTATCACCTGGGGCAGGAGGCTGTCCCCCTCGCGCACCTCTATTTTGCGCTTGGCGGTCTTTTGGGCCATGGACTCCTCATAGGCCTCTATCTCCCGGACCGCCGCCTCCCGCCGCAGCTTTACCTCCTGATGGTGCACCTGCTCCAAGAGGGAGCCCTCCCCCTCCTTTACGGTGAGCCTGCCTGCAAACTCCACGGTGCAGCAGAGGCCGAACCAGTCCTTAATGAGCCCCGCAAGCTTTTCGGCGGTGCCCCTGACTTTGAGCAGCTCGTAGCCACCGTGGGCCAGGGTGACGGTGAGCTTTCCGCTGTCAAAAGCGGCCGCAGCCCCCCTCAGGCTGCCGTTAAGGGAGGCGTCCCCCTCCTTCAATGCCGCCGCAAAGGAATCGAGCTGCTCCGGGCTGAAGGACTCCGCGGGGAACCGGGGCTGTACGGACACCCGCCGAAGCTCCTTTCCCGCCGCCTGCACACCAAAGCGCTGCAGCTCCCGGTACTCGACGAACTCCGGGAACCTGACGGTGAGCCGCGCGGACCGCCCCTCCCGGCTGAGGGCAAGGCTCTCTATCTCCCCCTCCAAAAGCGGCGGGGGGAAGTCTATTCCCTCTATCTCCTTTTGAAAAAAAGCTTTTAAGCTGCTCAAGTTAGTTCCTCCCTGCTGTTCAGTCCCTTATGTATGAGATATCTCCTATGCGGACTATCCTGTGCTCCCATCCCCTGTATACGTCGAACTCGCCCACGGCCCCGGCCTTTCCGAAAATGCCGCAGGTGTCCATCACCTCCGGCGGCAGGCCCAGCCATATGATATTCCAGACGCTGAGCGCCCCGCCGTGGGACACCAGGATGACCGTGTCCTCGGGCCGCTCCATCACCTCCCGGCGAAGGGGCATAAGGCGCTCGTATAGCTCCCGCTTGGTCTCGGCCCCGGGCAGGGGGCGCTCGTCTATTTTGTCGCCGAAGTTGTCGCAGTGCTCCCTGTACCACTCCTTGCTCCTGCCCATCACCAAAGGGCCAAAGTTTTTCTCCCGGAGCTCCTTCCGGCACTCGACCTCAAGCCCCAGCTTTTCGGCCAGGGGCGCGGCAGTGTGGGCGGCCCGCTTTAGGTCTGAGGAGTATATTTTCACTGTCTCCCCCGAGAGCTCCGCACCCAGGCGCTCGGCTATGTGCCGGGCCTGAAGGGAGCCCAGCTCCGTCAGCTCCCAGTCGTTCCAGCCGCCCATCATGCCGTTTATGTGCTGCTCCGACTGGCAGTGCTGAATGGTGATAACCCGCTTCATGCCGTGTGCTCCCTTATGAATGCCTCAATGAGCCTGTTCACTTCGCCGGGCGCGTCCGTGTTGGAGTTGTGCCCCGCGCCCTCAAGCCATACCAGCGGAAATCCGGTTTTCTTCGTCCAGGCCCGGTTATAGCGCTTGGACGAGCCCGCGCCGTCCTTTTCGCCGCAGAGCAGGAGCACCGGGCAGTCGGGCTCCCAGTCCCCGTGGGCCTCCACGGCGAGGCTCAGAAGTTTATAGCCGTGGGCGGCGAGCTTGCAGTATTCCTTCTGGTTGTAGCTCCGCATGGTGCGCTCCATGAGCTCCCGGCCGTACTCGGACTGGGCGGTGCCGGTGGCGCCCAGCTTCACCAGGGGCTCCCAGGGGATGGGGCGGTATATCCAGTAGGCGTGCTTTAGCATGGCCAGCTCCCAGCCGGAGAAATAGCTCCTTGAGAGGGGCGCGGAGTCGATGGAGACAAAGCCGCTGACTTCGCCGGGATAGCGCTTTATGTACGCCTGGGCGATGTAGCCGCCCATGGACTGGCCCGCTATAAAGGGGCGGGATATATTCTCCTGACGGAAAATATCGTGGAGGTATCCGGTGAGCTCGTCCATGTAGAAGTCCAGCTTGAAGGGCCGGGAGCCGCCGTGGGCGGGGGCGTCCCACACGAAACAGCTGTATTTATCTGCAAAATACTCAGTTTGTTTGTCAAAAAGATGGTGGTCGGCGGTTAGGCCGGGCAGGAGGGCCAGCCATGGGCTGGTTTCCCCTGTTTTGCTGAGCCAATAGTGTATGTCCCCGTGCTTAGTGTGAAATATTTTCTCAGTCATTTACAGCCTCTCAATCTCTAATAGGAGCTCGTCCAGGAGCTTGTCCTCGGGCACCTTGCGCAGGATTTTGCCCTTGCTGAATATCAGGCCCTCGCCCCTGCCCCCGGCCACGCCTACGTCGGCCTCGCGGGCCTCCCCCGGGCCGTTGACCGCGCAGCCCATCACCGCCACGGTCAGGTTTTTCTCGCAGGATGAAAGGGCCTTTTCCACCCGGTTGGCGAGGGGTATCAGGTCTATGCGGGTGCGCCCGCAGGTAGGGCAGGCTATGAGCTTCACGCCGCCGCGAAGGCCTAGGGCCTTGAGGATATCTATGCCCGCCTGCACCTCCTCCGCCGGGTCCGCGGCCAGGGATACCCGGAGGGTGTCGCCTATGCCCTGCTGTAAAAGGCTGCCAATGCCGATTGCGGACTTTACCGCGCCCATATGGGCCGTGCCCGCGTGGGTTATGCCCAGGTGAAGGGGGTAATTACAGCGGCTCGAGGCCTGCTTATAGGCTTCGACGGCGAAGTCCACCGAGGAGGCCTTCATGGAGAGGACGATGTCATCAAAGTCGAACCTCTCAAGGAGGGAGGCGTGGTAGAGGGCGCTCTCGCACAGGGCCTCGGGGGTGGGATGGCCGTATTTTGCCAGGATATGCTTTTCCAGAGAGCCGTCGTTCACGCCGATACGTATGGGGATGCCCCTTTGTCGGCAGGCGCCGGCCACGGCCTTTACCCGGCTGTCGTCCCCGATATTGCCGGGGTTTATGCGTATCTTGTCTATTCCCGCCGCGGCTGATTCCAGGGCGAGCTTATAGTCGAAGTGGATATCGGCCACCACGGGGATATGTACCGCCTGCTTCACGGCGGGTATCAGCTCGCGGACTGCGGCCATGTCCGGTATGGCTATGCGGAGTATCTGGCAGCCGGCTTTTTCCAGAGCCTTGGCCTGGGCGGCGCTCCCCTTTATATCCGTTGAGCGGGTGCTGAGCATGGACTGCACCGGGATTGGCGCGCCCCCGCCTATGAGCACGTTCCCGGCCTTCACCTGCCGGGTAATCTTTCTGTCCATTTTATACTTCCTTTCCTTTATGACCGGCAAATACAGGGCCCCGCCCCCTTGGAGCGGGACCCTGACATGCGGGTTTTTTCTATCCTGTGACTATACGCCAGATATCGTGGAAGGTGACCAGCACCATGAGGCCTATGAGCAGCATGAAGCCCGCCGCGTGGACATAGCCCTCATACTTCGCGGGCACGGGCTTTCGGGTTATGCCCTCCCATATGAGGAACAGCAGCCGCCCTCCGTCCAGGGCTGGCAGGGGCAGGAGGTTTATAATGCCCAGGTTCACGGTTATCATTATCATCATGAAGACTATATTGCTCACCGCCTGGCCGAAGCCCTGGCTGAGCCCGGCCCCCGCCGCCTGGGAGATTGCCTGCGCCGTGCCCACGGGCCCGGCTATCTCGTTGAGGCCGAACCTGCCGGTGATGAGCCCCTTGAGGCTCTCCACCACCATGCGGGCCATGGAGAAGGTGTCGGTCCCCGCACGGCGGAGCACCCCCGGTAGGGTCCGCTCCTCGGGCATGACGTAGAAATCCAGGGCCGGGGCCTCGGTTCCGTCCTCAAGGGTCTGGGTGTTCATGGCAAACTCAGTGAGCTCCACCCGCGCGCCGTCCCGCTCAACGGTCATGCGCACGGCCTTGGGGTCCGCAAGGGCCATGGCGAAGGACAGGTCCCGGTCGGTGTAGACCGCGTAGCCGTTTATCTCCACTATCCTGTCCCCGGGCCGGGCGCCGGCGGCCTCTGTAGCCGAGTTCTCGGTGAACTTTGAGAAGGTGGTGGTGGCAAAGGTCTCCTGGGGGGCCAGGAGGAAGAGCATCATGATGAAGCCCAGGATGATGTTGAAGACGCCTCCGGCTATTACGAACAAAATTCTTCTCCACACAGGCTTATTGCCCAGGGCCCCCTCGTCGCTGCTCTCCTCGTCCTCGCCCTCCACGGCGCAGAAGCCGCCGATGGGGAAAAGCCGCAGGGCGTACTGGGTCTCGCCCTTCTGAAAGCCGAAGAGCTTGGGGCCCATGCCCACGGCGAACTCGTTCACTCTAATCCCCGAGAACTTTGCCAGAAGGAAGTGCCCCAGCTCGTGGAAGAAGACCACGAAGCCAAATAGCAGCACGCCTATAATGATAAGCAAAACCGTGTAAAATACCTGCAATGTACCATCTCCTAATATTGTCTCTATCTGGAAAGTGTGGATTTAACAAACTCCCTGGCGGCCCTGTCGGCCTCCAGTACAGCCCCGACGCTCTCAGCCGGGCGGTCCGGCTGGCGCTCCATGGCCCGGGCGCAGAGCTCCGGTATCTGCATAAAGCCGAGCCTCCCCAAGAGGAACGCCCCCACAGCCTCCTCGTTTGCGCCGTTTACCGCCGCTGGGGCCAGGCCTCCCCTGTTGATGGCCTGTATGGCGATGTCAAGGCAGGGGAAGGCCTCCATGTCCGGAGGGTAGAAGCTCAGGGACCGTATTTTGAACAGGTCCAGCTCCCCCGCCGGCGAGGGAAGCCTGCTGGGGTAGGTCAGGGCGTACTGTATGGGCAGGCACATGTCCGGCACGCCCAGCTGGGCTATCACCGAGCGGTCGGCATACTCCACCATGGAGTGGACAATGCTCTCCCGGTGTACAACCACCTGTATTTTATCCGGGGGCACGTCGAAAAGCCATCTTGCCTCCATGACCTCAAGGCCCTTGTTCATCATGGTGGCCGAGTCGATTGTCACCTTCGCCCCCATGGACCAGTTTGGGTGGGCAAGGGCCTGCCGGGGGGTGACGTTTTCCAGCTCCCCCCGGGTCCTGCCAAAGAACGGCCCCCCGGAGGCTGTGAGCAGTATGCGCCGGAGCTCCCCTTTATTATTCCCCTGTAAGCACTGGAATATGGCCGAGTGCTCGCTGTCCACAGGCAGAATATCCACGCCCTTCCGCTTCGCGGCCTCCATTACGAGAGCCCCGCCCGCTACCAGGGTCTCTTTATTGGCAAGGGCCAGGGTCTTCCCGGCGTTTATGGCCGCGAGGGTCGGCCGCAGGCCAACCATGCCCACAACAGAGTTGAGGGTGACGTCCACCCCCTCATATGCCGCCGCCTCGCAGAGGCCCTCAATGCCCTCGAGCACCTTCACCTGTGTGTCCCTCAGGCGCAGGCGCAGGTCAGCGGCGGCTTTTTTATCGTAGACCGCCGCTGCTTTCGGGCGGAACTCCCTGGCCTGCTGCTCAAGGAGCTCCACATTATGGTGCGCCGCCAGCGCCCCTATGCAAAGCTTCATGTCCCCGGACTTATTGAGCTTTCGCACGACCTTCAGCGCCTGGGTGCCGATGGAGCCGGTGGAGCCCAGAAGAGCCACGGTTTTCATATTTTCTGCCATAGCTCTCTCCCCCTACACCCCCGCCAAAGGCAGGAAGGTTACCAATAAATACACAAAGGGCGCCGTAAATATGACGCTGTCGAAGCGGTCCAGCACGCCGCCGTGGCCGGGTATCACCTGGCCGAAGTCCTTTATGTGGCAGCTGCGCTTGATGATGGAGAAGCTCAGGTCCCCAAGCACTGAGACGAGGGAGCCGAAGAAGCCTATCAGGAACAGCGTCAGGTAGCTGACCTCCACCTGGCCCTGATAGAACACCGCCGAAAACCAAACCCCGCATAGCAGCATCACCAGGACGTCCACCACCGTGCCGCCTATCAGGCCCTCCACCGTCTTCTTGGGGCTTATCTCCGGGCAGAGCTTGTGCCGCCCGAAAAGGGTCCCGGCAAAGTACGCGCCGATATCCGCCACCCAGGCCGAGAGCACCGCTATGAGCACATAGAACATGCCGTGGCCCAGGTTCAGCTCCCTCAGGGAGATAATGGTGCGCAGGGCGCAGGGTATCATGACCACCATGCTGTACAGCACCGCCACCTCCTTGAAGGTAGTCTCATGGTGGTACGCTATAAGCGATGAGAAGACGATAAGTGTATAGGCAGCGTATGTCAGGAACTGGAACTCCTCATTGCAGAAGGGCACCACCGCCGCCGCGGTAAGGGACGGCAGGCAGAGGAACCACTTTTTCTGCAGCCCCAGGGCCGAGGCCAGCTCATGCACCGCCATCACCGATATCACCCCCACGGCGATATTCAAAGCCAGGGGGAACAGCTTGTCGAACACTACAACGGCAATCATGAACACTGCCAGCACGATACCCGATAAAACTCGCTGTACCATAAGTGAACGCCGCCTTTCTTCCCGTGAAAATTCACACCCCGCCGAAACGCCGCTGGCGGGAATTGTATATGGCAACAGCCCGGTCCAGGTCCCCGGGCTTGAAGTCGGGCCAGAGAATGTCGAAATAGACGAGCTCGGCATAGGCGCACTGCCAAAGGAGAAAATTCGATATGCGCTGCTCCCCGCTGGGACGGATTATAAGGTCCGGGGCAGGCTGGCCTGCGGTGTAGAGATAGCTGTCGAACAGCCCCTCGGTAAGGTCCCCGGGCTCCGCCCTGCCCTCCCGCACGTCCTTAGCAAAGCTCCTTGCGGCGCGGATTATCTCATCCCTGCCCCCATAGTTCATGGCAATATTCAGCACCATGCCGGTCTTCGGGGCAGAGGCCTCCTCCACCTCTGCGATAAGCTTCCGAAGGTCCTCTGAGAAGGCGCTCACGTCCCCGATGAAGCGCACCCGGATGTTCTCGTCCATAAAGTCCCTGAGGGCCTCCCGGAGGTAGTCCTTGAAAAGGCCCATTAAAGCCCCCACCTCCTCGGCGGGGCGGGACCAGTTCTCCGTGGAGAAGGCGTACACGGTGAGGTATTTTATCCCTATCCTCGAGGCGTACCTTGTGATAGTCCGGAAGTTTTGGGCCCCGGCCCTATGGCCCATGGAGCGGGGCTGGAAATGCTTCTTGGCCCAGCGGCCGTTGCCGTCCATGATTATGCCCACATGGGCGGGCACAGGCTGCCCGGCTGTATCTTTCTCCGGCATAGGCTCTCCTTATATCTCCAGAATCTCTTTCTCTTTGTCAGCGGCGCAGGCGTCGATGTTCTTTATATACTTATCGGTGAGGTCCTGGGCCTTCTTCTCGGCCTGCTTCAAGTCGTCCTCGGTTATCTCGGACTTCTTCTTCATGTCCTTGAGCTTCTCTATGGCGTCCCGGCGTATGGAGCGCACGGCCACCTTGCCCTCTTCAGCCAGCTTGCTGGTCTCCTTCACCAGGTCCCGGCGGCGCTCCTCATTGAGTGGCGGGAAGGTGAGCCGGATTATCTTGCCGTCGTTCTGGGGGTTCACCCCAAGGTCCGAGGTCTGTATGGCCTTCTCAATGCCCCGGAGCACTGAGGCGTCCCAGGGCTGGATGGTGAGCACCCTCGCCTCGGTGACGGCAACCGCCGCCAGCTGGTTTATGGGCGTGGGGGTGTCGTAGTAGTTTACCATGATTTTATCCAGCACGGCGGGGTTGGCACGGCCCGCGCGTATGGCGGCGTACTCCTCCTGAAGATGGCCCACGGCCTTCTTCATTTTGCTCTCGGCCCTGTCAAATACGTCCTTCATCTCTGCCATTTTCTTTCCCTCCTGATAATAGGTTTTTATTGTTAAGAGTCCTGCTTATTTTACAAGGGTGCCCACAGCCTCTCCCGTGACCGCCCGAACGATGTTCTCCGGGTCCTCAATGCTGAATACCAGCCATGGTATGCCCCGGTCCTTGCAGAAGGAGGCGGCGGTCATGTCCATGACCCCCAGGTTCCGGTTCAAGACCTCCATGAAGGTCAGCTCGTCATAGCGCTTTGCGCCGGGGTTCTTCTTTGGGTCGCTGTCGTAGACGCCGTCCACCATTGTGGCCTTTAGGATGACGTCGGCCTCTATCTCCGCGGCGCGCAGGGCCGCCCCGGTGTCCGTGGAGAAGAAGGGGTTGCCCGTGCCGCAGCCGAAGACTATCACCCGGCCCTTCTCAAGGTGCCTGACGGCCCTGTTGCGGATATAGGGCTCGGCCACCTCCTGCATGGCGATGGCCGTCTGCACCCGCACGGAGAGGCCCAGCTGCTCCAAAGCGTCGGCCACCCCAAGGGCGTTTATGACCGTTGCCAGCATACCCATATGGTCGGCCCTGGTGCGGTCCATTTTGCCGCTGCTGCGCCCCCGCCAGAAGTTGCCGCCGCCCACGACTATGGCCACCTCGGCCCCCATATCGTGCAGGGCCTTCACCGGCCTGCATATGTCCACCACCGTGTCGAAGTCAATGCCGTGGCCCTGGGGCCCCGCCAGGGCCTCGCCGCTGAGCTTTAACAGCACCCTCTTGTATTTTGGCGTCATAAACTCACGCTCCGTTTCCTGAATATGATTGTTTCCGGGTACGCCCCGTTCCCGCCGTGCATATATACAGCTTAATTGTACATGAAAAGTCTTCCTTTGTAAAGCTTTATTTTTTGAAAGAAAACCGCGGCAGTGAAGCGCCCCCATTCGTTAGTTTATAGTATACCATACTTGTCTAACAAATGGTGGCGCTTCACCGCCGCCGCGGTTTTCTTTCATGGCCTATTCCTTCTCCCTGGTACTCAAAAGATATATGGGGTCCGTCCTAAAGCCCGCTGCCATCAGCAAGAGGGCCGGTATAAGCACAATGAGGCTTATAGAGAGGGGCACGGCGCAGCTCAGATAGATGGGCGTCTCCACCTCTATCTCGGCCTTCTCCGCCAGCTCCCGGCCCGCGGCCCAGGTGCTGTACCGGGTGTCGTAGTCGTACATGCTGTCCCGCTCCTCCGCCGTCTTTGCAGCAGCCTTTGGCTCCTGGACCCTGCCAAGGGCCAGCATGCCCCCCGCGCTCCCCGCCGAGGCCGAGAGCACCGTCAGTATCATCAGCGCCGACAGCAGGGACACCCGGCACTGGGCCTTTGTCATGCCCAGGCTCCGCTCCACCGCCGTGCGCTTTTTCTCCTTCGCCACGAAGAAGTACAGGAGCAGGGCGATTATGGACAGGGCCGCCATTACCCCCGCCAGGAGCAGGAGAAGCGCCATGGCCCGGGAGTTATCCAGGGACTTCCTTATCTCCGAGTAGCCCCGGTCGTCGTAGGTGATACTGAGCCGCTCCGCCTCGGGGACGTGCTTATGGAGGGCCTGGTCGAACTTTTGGATTGAGCCGTTTGGTATCTGGAAGGAGGCGGTGTATTTGGTCATGGGCTCAGCCCCCGCGATATGGTCCTCGTCGCTGGCGGCGACGGACTTTGCGGGGATTATCATATTGTTCTCGCCTATCTCAATCTCAGAATGGCGGCCGCCGCTGAAGGTGCCGACTATCTCGTACTCCTGCCGGAAGAAGGGCTCGTAGTACTCGCCGTCGGCGTTGAGGATACTGGTGGAATACGGCAGGTCGCCCCCAAGGACATTGAAGTCCCGGTAGGCGGAGCAGAGAAACTCCATGCTCACCTTGTCCCCCACAGAGAGCTTATTGAAGTTGGAGAGCTCCTTATGCACCATGCACACCGGCGCGCCGGACTCAAATTCCTCGGGGGTAATCTCCCGGCCGTCTATCAGCCTGTGCTCGTTCTCGTGCCAGCTGGGCAGGAGTTCCAGGGAGTTTGTGGGGACAACGCCGAATAAGTGGTCCCGAAGATGTAAATGCTCGGCCCAGAGGATGTAATTGTACCCGATATTTCCCTTCTCATAGAAGTCGTCCCCGGTGACATGGGCTACCTGGGCGTAGCCCGGGGATTTATAGCCCCAGTCTATATCGTCCGGGAAGGCCCCCTTGTCGATATAGTTCCCCTCCCTGTCCGACTGGAGAGAGCACGGGCGGTGATATATTACGTACTCGTCGGCCTCATGCACTTCGCAATAGGTATACGGATACAGCTCTGCTAAATACCTTTCCCCCACCTCCATTGGATAGCGGGTGGTGCCAAAGCACTGACAGACTGTGATATTGTCCCCCTCGTGCAGGGCAGCATTTTTTATGGTCACATCGCCGTTCCCATGGGAACTGTCCTCGCTGAGCAGGACGCGGGTTATCTCCACTTCCACCGCCCCGCCGTCGTCCCCCACAGGCTCAAGGGGGGTAAATTCCAGGAAATGAAAGCCGTCATGATGGAGTGTGGTTATAAGCTCCTGGTTTTTAATAATACAGTAGGGCCTCTGCTCCGGCTTCATGATGTAGCCCGCGCCGGGGAAGTCCAGGTCTTCCGGGAAGATATAATCGCCGTAGTCGGTGGAAGTCAGCCAGTCGGAGCCGGTGCAGGGGTTCGCAATGGGCACGCTCTCGGTATTAAGGGGCGTCTGCTCGATATAGCCCACGGTGGAGTAGGTGTCCTCCACTATTTTTATGCGCTCGCTGTTCTCCGCGGTGAGCACGGCCCCGGTGACTACCAGGGCGGTGCTCGCCGCCATCAGCAGGAAGAAGAGCAGGGCCTTCCCCGGCTGCCTTATAAACTGCTTTATGCTGAAGCTGAACATATATACCCCCTATTCTACCGCCGTGAGCAGTGTGAAAGCGTTGAAGCGAAGGAGCAGCATCAGGGCCGCTATATCGCCCACGCAGGCGCAGAGCATGAACTCCGCGCAGATGTACAGCGCGCCCTCAACGGACATGCCTGCCAAAAGCGTCATTGCCGGGAACACCAGCGCGCAGCCCGCAAGCTCCGCTGCCAGCGCCGCCAGGAAACACCCCGCGGCACAGAGAAACCTGGGCCGGCCAAGGGATATGGATATGGCTATCACCCGGCGGGAGCCCCGCATGATGAGGAAGATAGCCAGGACTATCATGCCTATCACCAGCACGAAGAAGGGTATCTGGAAACGCTTAAAGAGCACGATGACCTGGCCGATGGCCTCGGCCGAGGTGATGTACTGCTCGTCGTCCACGGTAACCGACCCGCCGGTGAACATGTCCATGGCGTCGGGCTTGGGCTCGATGAAGCCCAGCTCCATTACGGTGTCCTTAAAGGCGCTGAGCTGCCGGGGGTCTTTGAGGTATGCCCCCGCCTCGTTATAGTTCACCTCCAGCCCCAAAGACTCCATGGTCCTGCGCATCCAGCCCACGGGCACCAAAAACTCCTTGGGGTTCTCATGGGAAAAGCTCGTGCCAACCACCTTTAGGGTCTGCTCCCCCAGGGGGGTGTATACCACGTCCTGATACATGTCATAGGACAGGGCGTATATGGGAAAGGCCACCTCGTCCCCCACCTCTATGCCGTTGCGCTCGGCGTACTCGTCCCACACAAGGCATACGGGCTCCTCCGTCCGGAACATGCCCTCGTCATAGCCCTCCGAGTAGGTAAACACGCCGTCGGGCATCCAAATGCAGTCCAGACCGCTCAGGGCCATTACATTGCAGTCCTTCTGAAAAATCTCCTTCCGCCGGGCCTCCTCGCTGTAGGCCCCCTCGCCGTAGATTGTTGCGTAGAAGTCCTTCAGGTATGGGCTCTCTCTCAGGTTGCCGCACCTGTGGGCGTTGATGTTCAGGCCCCAGTCCCTGTCGCCCCGGATGTTTGAGACGCGCACCTCCACGGGTATGGTCTCCGCGAGCCTCGAAACGGCCTCCTCGTTGGCCCGGATATTGCTCATGTAAAAGGCCATGCACCCGGCGAGCATTGCCGAGGCCAGGAGCAGTATCACCGTGCGGCCCTTGTTCCGGGCAAGCTGCCAGAAAGTCTCCTGTATAGTCAGCATAATTATGCCTCCCTCTCGATTTTTCCGTCGCGCATACGGTATATAACGTCGGCCTCCCGGGCTATCTCCCGGTCGTGGGTGATGACGATTATGCAGCGGTTCGCCTCGCCGGAGAGGTATTTTAAAAGGGTGATTATGTTCTTTCCGTTCTCGCTGTCCAGGTTGCCGGTGGGCTCGTCCGCAAGAAGGACCTTGGCCTCGCTTGCAAGGGCTCTGGCTATAGCCACCCTCTGCTGCTGGCCGCCGGAGAGCATGGCCGGGCGCTTTCTCGGGTCCACGTCCTCAAGGCCCACGGCGGCCAAAAGCTCCTGGGCCCGGGGTATGGCCTCCCGCATGGGCACGCGCACCACCCGCATGGGGTAGGCCACGTTCTCAAGTATAGTAAGATGGGGGAACAGGTTGAAGGACTGGTAGATAACGGAGACGTTCTCCCGCCTGTGCCGCTCGCTGCCTATCTCCCGGACGGCCCTGCCGTCGGAGATTACCTGGCCCTCGTCCGGGTCCCCGAGGCCCGCCAGCATGGACAGGAGCGTGGTCTTGCCGCTGCCCGAGCGGCCCACAATGGCGTAGAATTTCCCCAGCTCAAACTCACAGCTCACGCCGTCCAGGGCGCGGACCTTCTGGTACTTGCTCTGATAGGTAAAAGATAGTTTCTCTGCACTGAGCACGCTCATGGCTTACCCTCCTGATATAAACTCCGTTATAATTTCATTATACTATTTGCTCACAGGTCAAAAGCTTTTGTCCCGCTTGATTATTGCTTTTCCAATATAACATATCTCACTTCCCCTGTCAATAACAGAATAAAAAATTTCTACTGTTTTTCGGTTGACATTCACCCCGGGATATAATATAGTATTATCACAGGAGTTTTAAGATAAAGGAGTGCGTTGTATGTCAAAGCAGCCTCAAAGGGCGGTAACATCCTCGGAGCTCTCACTGCTTCAGATTTTGTGGAGCGCCTCCCGGCCGCTGAACAAGCAGGAGATACTGGAAAAGGCCAGCGCTGACGAGCCCATGTTCGCCAAAAATTCCTTCCACCTGCTGGCAAACGAGCTCATCGCCAAGGGGTATCTGATACCAATAGACAACGGCGGCATGGGCCGCAAGAACGCCCGGCGGTACGCGCCCACGGTCTCCTGCAATGAGTTTTTGGCCCTGCAGGTATTCTCCGCCGAGACCTATAAGCCCGCCGATATCCCTGACATACTTACGGCCCTTCTGGACCTGTCCCCGGACGCGGACATGGAGCCGGTGCTCGAGGGGATAGAGCAGGTCATCACGAAGAGGCGGCATGACCGGGAGGCCAAGAGCTCCGCTTAAATCCCGGCGGGATACGCCCCCGCCCGGGGCTATAATGCTTTTCGCGAAAATACGATTGACAACTTAGGGGGCATATGCTAAAATATTCCTGCTCAAAAAACAGAGCGTTGATTTTTCAAGAGAGAAGGTGAATTTATTGGCAGGGCAGGTCTACAACATGATACAAAGGGTCATCACCCAGAAGGGTAAGGGCAATCTTGTTATCGAGAACTCTGTGCGCACAAAGATGTATCTCAAGGGAATCGCTGTGGATAAATACACTGCAGCCTCTCCTGACGACCCGGCAGTCATCCTGAAGGTGCGTGAGGTCGCGAAAGAATTCGGCGTTTCGGTATAGCGCAAATTATTCTGAATACATAAATGAAAGGCGGGAAGAATTTTGGCAGTAAAAACGATTTTGGTAAAGGGAGCGGACAGCCGGGATATGGCCCGTCAGGCCTCTGAAGCCCTGGCGGGATTTCAGCCCAAGCTCATGCTCTTCTTTGCGTCCGGCATATATTCACAGCCCGAGGCGGCGCTGAAGGAGGCTTTCCCCGGCGTCGAGATAATCGGCTCCTCCTCCCACAGCGAGTACTGCAACTCACAGTTCACCGACGGCGCCGTGAGCATAATGGCCATGGACAGCGGGAGCGTTGAGGACGTATGCGTCAGGGTGGTGGAGAACATCGCCGGCGGCCCGGACCTGAGGGGCGTCCTTGAGGATATGCACAACTATTTCGGCGGCGTGGACCAGGTCTTAAACGACTACGAGAGCTATGTGGGCCTTGTGATGTTCGAGTCCGGCGCCAAGTCCGAGGAGATATTCATGGACCGGCTGGGCACGGTGACAGACCTGCTGTTTGTGGGCGGCTCATCCTCCGCCGCGGAGGGCTGCGAGTCCCTGGTCTTTGCAAACGGCAGGAGCTACGCCGGCGCGGCTGTGCTGGCCATACTCAAGACCGTGAACGGCTACGACGTGCTCAAGACCCAGAGCGCCCATATTTTCTCAGAGCGCAGGCTCCTTGTCACCAAGTCCGACATGAAGAACCGCATACTCTACGAGTTCGACGGCCGCCCCTGCGGGGAGGTATACGCCGAGGTCCTGGGGGTGCCCCTTGAGAAGATATCGGACTACTTTGTGAGCAACCCCCTGGGCGTTGTGGCGGACGGCGAGATATTCGTGCGCACCTTCAACCAGATACAGGACGGGGGCATTACCCTGCACTGCGGCCTGCCCGAGGGCACGGAGATAAACGTGCTGGAGATAGGCCGCATAGTAGACGACACCAAAAAGGCCCTGGACGAGGCCCTTACATACGAGCCCGCCGGGCTTATCAACTTCAACTGCCTGTACCGCACCCTGGAGATACAGAAGGAGAACGTCGTCACCCCCTACTGCGAGCTCTTCGGGCGCTGCCCCAGCATAGGCTTCTCCACCAACGGCGAGGCCTTCTTCGGGCATATCAACGAGACCTCCACTATTCTTGTCATAAAATAACATAAGATAATATAAGGCATACAGAAAAAGCGTCCCCCGGGCCTGCCCCGCGGAGACGCTTTTTTTGGTTTTCTGAGGCCATTACTCCTCGCCGTTCCAGCAGTAGGTGCATAGCTTACACCTGTCGAGCCCCACGGACTCCACCATGTCGTCCAGCCTGTGGTACCGAAGGGAGGTGAAGCTGAGCTTTTTGCAGATGGTGTCCACCATGGTCTGGTACTCCTCTGTATCAGGGTCGGTGTACCTTTTGAAGTTCTCCGGCTGGCTGCTGCCCTCCAGCTCCTTTATCACCCGGCGGGAGATAAGGTCGTCCAGGGACGCCGAGCGGGAGAAGTTCAGGTATTTGCACCCGAACATCGGCGGCGGGCAGGCGGGCCTTGCGTGCACCTCCCTGGCGCCGTGCTTATAGAGGAAGTCCGTCGTCTCCCGAAGCTGGGTGCCCCGCACTATGGAGTCGTCGATAAGCAGCAGGCTGCGCCCCCTTATCAGCTCGTGCACGGGTATCAGCTTCATATGGGCTATGAGGTTGCGCTGGCTCTGCATGGTGGGCATGAAGGACCGGGGCCATGTGGGGGTGTATTTTATCAGGGGCCTTGAGAAGGGTATGCCCGAGGCGTTGGCGTAGCCCACGGCGTGGGCGGTGCCCGAGTCCGGCACGCCGGCCACGTTGTCGGGCTTTCCATCGGGGAAGCTGTCCCTCTTTGCCAGCAGCGCCCCGCATTTATAGCGCATTTCCTCCACGTTCACCCCCTCGTAGGAGGATGTGGGGTAGCCGTAGTACACCCAGAGGAACGTGCATATTTTCATATCCTTCCCGGGCTTTGAGAGGGTCTCCACCCCCTCCGGCGTCACCGCCGCTATCTCGCCCGGGCCCAGCTCCCGCTCCCCCCTGTAGCCCAGGTTCAGGTAGGCGAAGCTCTCAAAGGACACGCAGCGGGCGCCGTCCTTCACGCCGACGGCCACGGGCGTGCGCCCAAGCCTGTCCCTGGCGGCCAGTATCCCCCTGGGGGTGAGGAGCAAAAGGCTCATGGAGCCGTCCAGGGCCTCCTGGGCGTAGCGTATGCCCTCAATAAGGTTTTCCTTCTGATTTATAAGCGCGGCCACAAGCTCGGTCTGGTTGATGTCCCCGCCGCTCATCTCCATAAAATGGGAGTGGCCCCCGGAGAATATGCCCCGGACCAGCTCGCCGGTGTTGTTTACCTTGCCCACGGTCACGATGGCGTAGGTGCCGTGGTGGGAGCGCACCACAAGGGGCTGGGGCTCATAGTCTGATATACAGCCTATGCCAAGCTGCCCGCGCATTTCTGAAACTTCCTTGTCGAACTTTGTGCGGAAAGGTGAGTTCTCGATATTGTGGATGGACCTGTCGAAGCCCTTCTCCCTGTCATACACTGCCATGCCTGCCCGCCGGGTGCCCAGGTGGGAGTGGTAATCCGTGCCGAAAAACAGGTCGAAGATACAATTTTCCTTTGACGCAACTCCAAAAAAGCCGCCCATATTTTAGCCGTCCTTCCGTATAAATCTTGCCTTAGCGTTACAGGGTAATTATAGCACGGATTGCCCGCATATGCCAGTGGCAAAAGAGAAAAAAGCGCGGATAAGGTTGCACATAAAATGGAAATGTAAAGTGAGAAATCGGTGCAAAACATAAAAAATGCAGGATTCTTAAAATAAACTTGCATTTTGAGGGGAGATGTATTAAAATATATAGGGTTTGAAGGAGAAAAATGAAAACAGACACAGCTTAATTATTCATGGAGGATTAGGTATAATGAAAGCAACCGTAATGAGCCGCAGGAAGATGGCACAGATGAGCGCGGAGGAGCTTGAGGCAATAGGGCAGGAGGCCCTGAGGGAGTATGAGGAGATTAAGGCCAGGGGCATGAGCCTTAACATGTCCCGGGGCGTGCCCTGCGTCCAGCAGCTGGACCTGGCTTTGGGGGTGCTTGAGGCACTGCACGCCAGGAGCGAGTTTGCGAACTCCAACGGCGACGACTGCCGGAACTACGGCGTTTGGAACGGCCTCTTGGAGATGAGGGAGATTTTTTCAGAGCTTCTGGGGGTCCCGGCGGACCAGATAATTTTGGGGAACAACTCAAGCTTACAGATGATGTTCGACACCATCTCCCAGGGGTACACCCACGGCTGCGGGGGGCATACTCCCTGGTGCAGGCAGGGCAGCGTGAAATTCCTCTGCCCCTCCCCGGGCTATGACAGGCATTTTGCAGTGACCGAGTACTTCGGCATAGAGATGATACCCGTGCCCATGCTCCAGACGGGCCCTGACATGGACATGATAGAGGAGCTTGTGAAGGACCCCCTGGTGAAGGGCTGCTGGTGCGTGCCCAAGTACTCCAACCCCACCGGCGTGACCTACTCCGATGAGACGGTGCGGCGCTTTGCGAGGCTTCACCCCGCCGCCCCGGACTTCCGTATCATGTGGGACAACGCCTACTGCGTCCACGACCTCACCGACGAGCCCGCGGAGCTGCTGAACATCTATGATGAGTGCGTTAAGGAGGGCACTGAGGACCAGGTGATAATCTTCGCCTCCACCTCCAAGATATCCTTCCCAGGGGCTGGTGTGGCGGCCCTGGCCTCAAGCGCCAAGACAATAGCCAGCCTCAAGGGGCGCACCACCGTGCAGACCATCGGCTCGGATAAGCTCAACCAGCTTCGGCACGTGCTGTTTTTGCACGACGCCGACGGCGTGCGCGGCCTGATGAAGGGCCACCGGCAGATACTGGCCCCGAAGTTCCGCATAGTGCTGGACGCCCTGGAGCGGGAGCTGGGGGGCCTGGGCATAGCCCGGTGGAGCAACCCCAAGGGGGGGTACTTCGTGTGCTTAGACGTGCTGGACGGCTGCGCGAAGCGTGTGGTGGGCCTTTGCAAAGAGGCCGGCGTCACCCTCACCGACGCGGGGGCCACGTACCCTTACGGCAGAGACCCTAAGGACAGCAATATCCGCATTGCCCCCTCCTTCCCGCCCCAGGAGGAGCTCAGGGAGGCGATGGAGCTCTTGTGCGTGGCGGTTAAGCTTGCGGCGGCGGAGAAGCTGCTGGAGAAGAGGTAAATTAGCCCTTGAAATTTGCGGGAGGGTGTGATATAATAGGTGGGCAAGGAAACAGAAGGTCCATTGCACACCTGAAGCAAGTACCCGGAGATGGCTAGATCTCCGGGTACTTGCTTTTTAGAACTTTGGGGCTGTAAGTACTCTATGCTCACTTACCTTTACGCTGTCTGTCGAGCCATCTGCATATGCGGTCGGCGACCACGTTTGCTAAGATAGACAGGATTAAATTGATAATCAGAAGGTCCAATTCGTGCACCCCCTCTCTGTTGCCGATATAGGGGAGGCAAGCATAATTAGTATAGCATGTAATTGTCGCAAACACAAGAAATTGATGGAAAAAATTGGTTTATGAAAATGGAGGTTTTGGTTATGAAGAAAATATGCGTAGTCTCATTCAGCGGCCGCCCCGGCGGGAACTGCGGGTCTATTGCCATGGAGATAGAAAAATACTGGCAGGGCATGGGCGAAGTGACGGTTTTCGACTTCTCCGAGCTGGAGATAGCGCCCTGCGGGCGGTGTGATTACGAGTGCTTTGAGGCGCGGGAGAGCTGCCCGCATTTCAGCGACCCGGAGTTTATGGTGTGCGATACTATTGCAAATAGTGATATTGCGTACTTTGTTGTGCCCAACTACTGCGACTATCCCCCGGCGGGCTTCTTTATTTTTAACGAGCGGGGGCAGTGCTGTTTTCAGCGGCACTATGAGCTTTTGGAGAAGTATCTCTCTGTCAGGAAGAAGTTTATTGTGGTGAGCAATACGGGCCGGGAGAACTTTACCCAGGCCTTCCGGTATCATGTGCCCGAGGGGACGGAGCCGGCACGCTCTTTCTCAGCGCCAGGGAGTACGGCAAAGTGAGCATACGCGGGGACCTTATGGATTCCCCGGAGGCCGCAGGGGCCGTTCGGGGATTTATCGCGCCCTGAAATGCTTCTGCGGCAGAAATATACCGGAAAATTTTGCCAAAAGTCTTGAATATTTCCGCGTTTTTGATTATAATTAGGTCAGATTGGTATTTTGGGCGGCGTTTGCAGGAACACTTGCGTTCGCAAAGAACGCTTATGCCCGAAACATTATGAAACCGAAAGGAGTACCAATATGAACTATTCCCATGAAGTGGAAAATATGTGCACCGTGACAAAAGGACCCCATCACGGACCGGCCCCCATCCCCGAGGAGGGCAAATGGGTCAAGGCCTATGAGATAAAGGATATCTCCGGCCTGTCCCACGGCATAGGCTGGTGCGCTCCCCAGCAGGGCGCGTGCAAGCTGACCCTGAACGTCAAGGAGGGCATCGTGCAGGAGGCCCTGGTTGAGACCCTGGGCTGCTCCGGAATGACCCACTCCGCGGCCATGGCGGCCGAGATTTTACCCGGCAAGACCCTTCTCGAGTGCCTGAACACGGACCTCGTGTGCGACGCTATCAACGTGGCAATGCGCGAGATATTCAAGCAGCTGGCCTACGGCCGCAGCCAGACCGCCTTCTCCGAGGACGGCCTGCCCATCGGCGCGGGGCTCGAGGACTTGGGCAAGGGCCTGCGCTCCCAGGTGGGCACAATGTTCTCCACGGGGGCAAAGGGCGTTCGCTACATGGAGATGGCCGAGGGCTATGTCATCAAGATGGCCCTGGACGAGAACAACGAGGTCATAGGCTATCAGTTCGTGAAGCTGGGGAAAATGCTTGAGGACATCCGCCACGGCGTCTCCCCCGACGAGGCCTATAAGAACAATATCGGCCAGTACGGCCGCTTCGACGGCGCTGCCAAGTACATCGACCCCAGAGAAGAATAATCGGGAGACAATACTTAATTAGGAGGACAACTAAATGGCTAACGAAGTCATGTTTGAAGGCAAAGAGAGAAGGATGCCCAAAATTGAGAAATGTCTCGCCGAGTACGGGCTGGGCAGCCTTGAGGAGGCTCGTGAGCTCTGCAATGGGAAGGGCTTCGACCCCTATGACATAGTGAAGGGCGTGCAGCCCATCGCATTCGAGAACGCCGGCTGGGCCTACACTTTAGGCTGCGCCGTCGCCATAAAGAAGGGCGTGAAGACCGCCGCGGACGCCGCCGAGGCTATCGGCATAGGCCTTGAGGCCTTCTGCATACCCGGCTCTGTGGCCGAGCAGCGCAACGTGGGCCTGGGCCACGGCAACCTGGGGGCCATGCTCCTGAGGGACGAGACAAAGTGCTTCGCTTTCCTCGCCGGCCACGAGTCCTTTGCAGCCGCCGAGGGCGCTATCGGTATCGCCAAGACCGCAAACAGGGCCCGCAAGGAGCCCCTGCGCATTATCCTCAACGGCCTGGGCAAGGACGCGGCCTATATTATCTCCCGCATTAACGGCTTCACCTACGTAAAGACAGATTATGACTTCTTTACCGGGGAGCTGAAGATAGAGGAGACCCGCCCCTTCTCCGACGGCGAGCGCGCCGCCGTTAAGTGCTACGGCGCAAACGACGTGCTTGAGGGCGTGGCCATCATGAAGCACGAGGGCGTGGACGTTTCCATCACCGGCAACTCCACCAACCCCACCCGCTTCCAGCACCTGGTGGCCGGCACCTACAAGAAGTGGGCTTTGGAGAACGGCAAGAAGTACTTCTCCGTGGCCTCCGGCGGCGGCACCGGCCGCACCCTGCACCCGGACAATATGGCCGCCGGCCCCGCCTCCTACGGCCTCACGGACTCCATGGGCCGTATGCACGGGGACGCCCAGTTCGCCGGCTCCTCCTCTGTGCCCGCCCACGTTGAGATGATGGGCCTGATGGGCATGGGCAACAACCCCATGGTGGGCGCGACCGTGGCCTGCGCCGTGGCGGTTTACGAGGGCCTGAGCAAGTAAAATATCCGCATATTATAAGACCAGCCTGAAAAGCTCAGGCTGGTTTTTTTGCGCGGTCAAGGGGCGTTAGGCCCCTTGCAGGGTGTGGGGCAGCGCCCCGCGACCTTGCCGTAAGGCGCGCCCTGTGCGCCTGAAGGCCATAAGCATACTCAAAAAAATATTGACTTTTTTCCCAAGCTGTGCTAGACTATATTTAACAAATAAATTAAACGTTAAAGGAGGTGCAGCATGGGCAGTATGCAGGCAACCATGCGTGCCCTGGCGGACCCCATACGCCGGGAGATACTAATGATGCTGAAAGGGGGGCGGCTCTCCGCCGGGGAGATATGCGGGCGCTTTGAAGTGACCGGCGCGGCGGTGTCAAGGCACCTGTCGGTGCTCAAGGAGGCGGGGCTTGTGCGGGACCAGCGGGAGGGCAAGCATATCTATTATGAGCTGAACACCTCGGTGCTTGAGGAAATAATGCTCTGGCTCACGGAGCTGAAAGGGGATTCGGAATATGTGGAGGCAAAATAAGGTGAAAATTATCGTCACCTCCCTGGTGACGCTTCTCCCCTGCCTTATGGGGCTGATACTCTGGAACAGGCTGCCGGAGCTGGTGCCTATCCATTTCAATTTCCAGGGCGTGGCCGACAACTGGGCGGGCAGGCCCTTCGCTGTGTTCGCCCTGCCGGGGTTCTTTCTGGCGTGCCAAATCATCTGCATATTCGCCATGCTCCACGACCCCAGGAATGAGAATATCGGCGGGAGGCTAATCTCCATACTGCTTTGGGTGCTGCCGGTGACCTCGCTGGTGGTTGGGGTCTGCATATATATGTATGCCCTTGATATAAAAATTAATATCTCATTTATCTGTATAACCTTCATTGGAATTGTACAGATTATTTTAGGCAATATCATGCCCAAGCTCCGGCACAACTACACTGTGGGCGTCCGGACAGCCTGGACCCTCGCGGACCCTGAAAACTGGTACCACACCCACCGGGCCGCCGGGTGGAGCATGGTGATAAGCGGTGTGCTCATGGTCGCCACCTCCATGCTCATGAGCCCCTGGCTCATGCTGGCGCTGGCGGCGGGGTCCATGGCCGTGCCTGTTACTTACTCCTTCCTGTATTACAGGCGGCACAAAAATCAGGAGTGAGCCCCGGCGAAAGTAAAAAATTTGCGGAAAAGCTTGACAGGGACCCGATAATATGGTATTATAATCGAGCGAGTTGGAGAGGTGTCCGAGTGGTTTAAGGAGCTAGTCTTGAAAACTAGTGACTCCGCAAGGGGCCAAGAGTTCGAATCTCTTCCTCTCCGCCATCTGACAGCTCTGCTCCGGCGAAAGCCGGCCGCTTATATAATTATAATGCCATCCTTGGAGAAGTACCCAAGTGGTGAAGGGGCTCCCCTGCTAAGGGAGTAGGTCGGGAAACCGGTGCATGGGTTCAAATCCCATCTTCTCCGCCAAGGCCTGCCGTGATTTTTCGCGGCAGGTTTTTCTATGTGAAAAAGCTCCCCTGTGCCGGGGAGCCTTCTGCATATTATGACTTGATTTTCTGTATGCGCACGTCCTTCCCCATGAAGCCCAGCAGGGCGTAGTTCCCGGCAATCCGGGAGGTGAAGCGCTCGCCGTACCGCTCCTCGAGGCCGGAGAGGCCCAGGTTCGTGCTGATTATAGCGGGCCGCCGGGCCATGAGCCGGGCGTTCACCACGTCGTAGACAGCGGCGTTGGAGTAGGCCGAGGAGAACTCCGTGCCCAGGTCGTCCAGGATGAGCAGGTCGCACTCCTTGAGGCTCTCAGAGGTCCCTCCCCCGGGTCCGCCGTCCCGGTCGAAGCGCTCCCGCTCCAAAGCCACCGCGAACCGCTGGGCAGAGCCGTACACCACCCCGAAGCCCTTGGCTATGGCGGCGTTGGCTATAGCCAGGGAGAGGTGGGTCTTCCCAAGGCCGGTGCCCCCCCAGAAGAGCAGGTTCGGCGAGCTCTCCCGGAAATTCTCAGCGTATTCCCGGCAGCTTTTCAGAATGCTGGACATGCGCTCATAGGCGGCGGGGTCCCCCTGGTAGTATTTCAGGGAGAACCCCTCGAAGGTGCACTCGCTGAGGGGCAGCTCAGCGCTCAGCTGCTTATAGGCAAGGCTGCGCCTGAGGGCCTTATAGCAGCTGCATGGGCCGCCCTCCGCGAAGCCCGTGTCCCTGCATATGGGGCAGGTGTACCGGGGCTCGAGGTCCTGGCGGGTGAGGCCGTGCTCCCTCAAAAGGTCCTCGTACTCCCTTCTCAGTGTGAGCCCCCGCTCCCTGCGCCTCTCCATTTCCTCACGCACCTTCCCCCCGGACACCACTGCCCTGGCGGCTCCCGCGGCGTTGGCGGCCAGCTCCCGGCGTATCTCCCCGGCCCTGGGGCAGCGGAGCAGGAAATCCTCAAGGTTCTGCCGGGCTGTCTCCTCCGCGAGCTTTCTTCTCCGCTCCAGCTCGGCCCTGGCGGCCTGATTTACTGTATTGTCATAACTCATGGTATTCTCCTGACTGTACTATCTATATTTACAGCTTATCCGGCAGGCGAAGCCCGCTCAGCTGCTCAAGCTCGCTGATATCGTAGCTCTTTCCGGCGCTGCCGGCACTGCCGGTGCTGTCCTTCTTTGCCGCGGCCGCCTGCCTGTACCGCTCGAGGCCGCCGCGGTCGGCGACGCCCGCCTGGCGCCATTTTGTGAGCACCTTGTCCATATATGCCGCGCTGAACTTCCCGGTATGGTCCGCGCAGGTCTCATAGGCCGCCTCGAGCATTTCCTGGGAAAAGCCCCAGTCGTACACCCAGCGGCAGGCCCGCTCCTCCTCGCTCTTTGAGGGCGAGCGCTTGGGGAGCCCCGCCGCGGCCGAAACCTTCCCCCAGGCGAGCCGGGCCTTTGTGAGCTGCTGCAGCTTCTCCTCGGCGGCCTCCAGGGAGAATATTTCGCTCTCGGCCCAGTCCCTTGCCACGGAGTCTATATAGCTCGTGCCCACCCGGCCCACCTCCCGGGCGTAGTTTAAGAGCATGACCGTCACCTCCACCGGCAGGCCGTAGTCGTCGGTTATGGTCAAAAGGAGGGAGCTCATTGCCGGGGAGATAGTCTTGCCCAGGGCCGCCTCAGCCTCCTGCATGAGAAAGCGCACCCCGTCGGACTCGGCCAGCCGGGCGGTGAGGTGCCCGCCGTCCGGTCGGACCATCCGCTTTTTCGGCGGGAGCTCCCCCTTCTCCCCGGCCGCCTCCTGGTCCGGAGAAGCCTCCCCTTCCCCGGAGGCGCCCTCATCCTGGGGCACGGGCAGGAGCTCCTGCCCAACCTTATTCAATAGTCCCCTGCCGCACCAGTACTCAAGGCCGTCCAGGGCCTCCTCCGCGGCCATGCCCAGGGCCTCTGCCATGCCCTCGGGCGTGAAGCCCTCCCCCGCGTGCCGAAGGGCGTAGAGCAGCACCTGAAGCTGCTCCTTCCCCGCAAGCTTTAAGTGCCTGTCCACCAGGGCGCAGGGCACGGCGAAGACCTGGTTCCACATGCCGATATCCAAACGGTATTCCATAAGCTCCCCCCTATGTTTACACTGTCCGACTATTATAACATATTTTCCCGAAGTTTCCTAGTGCGGAAAGAAAATTTTAACTGCCGGTCAAAACTTATAATTAATTCTTGCTTTTTAGGTAATGCCATTGTATAATACAAATAGAAACCGCAGTTTGCGGGAGAGGGGGAAATTTTTATGGGCTATATGGACTTTGTCTGGCTGGGGGTCACCATCCTGGCGGCTGTGGTGGAGGCCGCGGTGCCGGCGCTGGTGTCCATCTGGTTTGTGCCGGGCGGCCTTCTGGCCCTTATCGCAAGCCTCCTGGGAGCGGGCGTCCATATACAGGTGGGCCTGTTCGTGGCGGGCTCCGCTGCCGCAATAGTCGTGACCCGGCCTCTTGCCCGGCGGCTGCAAAGGCCCGGGCCCGTGTCCACCAACGCCGACAGGGTCATCGGGGCCGCCGCCGTTGTCACCGAGGAGGTCGATAACCTCCGGGAGGCCGGGCGGGTGTCCGTGCTGGGAAACAGCTGGGCGGCCCGCAGCGAGCTGGGGGACACCATCCCCGCCGGTGAGACGGTCATGGTGGTGCGCATTGAGGGCGTCAAGCTCATTGTCGCCCGGGCGGGGTAAGGCCCCCAAACAAAATCTGAGAGGAGATTACTAAAATGAGCTTTTTCACGCTAATGTCGTCCGTGCCGAATTTCGGCGCCATCGGAGGGGTGGTCGTGCTGGTGGTGCTGATAGTGTTCGTGCTGCTGGTGATAGTTTCAAACATCAAGATAGTGCCCCAGGCCCACGCCTATGTTATCGAGCGCCTGGGAGCCTTCCACGCGGCCTGGGGCACCGGCCTGCACATAACCATACCCTTTATAGACCGCATTGCCAAGAAGGTGAGCTTAAAGGAGCAGGTCATCGACTTCCCGCCCCAGCCGGTCATCACCAAGGATAACGTCACCATGCAGATAGACACGGTGGTGTACTTCCAGATAACCGACCCCAAGCTCTACGCCTACGGCGTGGAGAACCCAATCTCGGCCATTGAGAACCTGAGCGCCACTACCCTTCGGAATATCATCGGCGAGATGGAGCTGGACCATACCCTCACTTCCCGGGACGTGATAAACTCAAAAATTCGCGTGATTTTAGACGAGGCCACGGACCCCTGGGGCATTAAGGTGAACCGGGTGGAGCTCAAGAACATCATACCTCCCAGGGAGATTCAGGATTCCATGGAGAAGCAGATGAAGGCCGAGCGTGAGCGCCGGGCGAAGATACTTGACGCCGAGGGCGAGAAGCGCAGCGCGATACTCATTGCCGAGGGCGAGAAGGAGTCCGCGGTGCTGAGAGCCGAGGCTGTGAAGGAGACAAAGATTCGGGAGGCACAGGGCGAGGCCGAGGCCATACTCTCCGTGCAGAGGGCCATGGCCGACGCTATAAAGCTCATGAACGAGGCCCATCCCAGCGAGCAGGTCATAGCCCTCAAGAGCCTTGAGGCCTTCCAGGCGGCGGCCGACGGCAGGGCCACGAAGATAATCGTCCCCTCCAATATCCAGAGCCTGGCGGGGCTCGCCACCTCGGTGAAGGAGATTTTTGACACGGACGCGGCGAAGTAAGCGGCAGAAAATAAAGGAGCCTCCGCTTTAGGGGGCTCTATTTTGCTATAAAAATATATCTGAAAGGCGGCATAATATGCAGTACCGCAGGGACAAAAAGGGCAATGAAATCTCGCTTCTGGGCTACGGCTGTATGCGCTTCACCAAGAAGGGCGGCGGCATTGACCTGGACAAGGCCGAAAAGGAGCTGGGCGCGGCTATAGAGGCGGGGGTCAACTATCTTGACACGGCCTATATCTACCCCGGCAACGAGGCGGCGGTGGGGGAGCTTTTGGAGCGGCTCCACTGCCGGGACAGGGTGTATATCGCCACGAAGCTCCCCCACTATATGATGAAGTCCGTGGCGGGGGCTGAAAGGCTCTTCCAGGAGGAGCTCAAGCGCCTTAGAACGGACCATATCGACTACTACCTCATGCACATGCTCACCGACACCGCCACCTGGGAGAAGCTCCTTAAAATGGGGCTCGGGGACTGGATAAAGGGCAAGCTGCAAAGCGGGCAGATAAGGAATATCGGCTTCTCGTACCACGGGAGCTCCGACGTGTTCTGTAAGCTTGTGGAGGCCTGGGACTGGGATTTCTGCCAGATACAGTATAACTACATGGACGAGCACTCCCAGGCGGGGGTCAAGGGGCTCCGCTTCGCCCATGAGCGGGGGCTGCCGGTGATAATCATGGAGCCGCTGAGAGGCGGGAGGCTTGTGGACCTGCTGCCAAAGCCCGCGAAGGAGCTCTTTAAGGGGGACCCTGAGGGGCGCACGCCGGCTGAGCTGGCCTTCAAGTGGCTTTACGACCAGCCGGAGGTCACATGCGTGCTCTCGGGGATGAACTCCATGGAGATGGTGAGGGAGAATATCAGGCTTGCGGAAGGCTGTGCGCCCGGCTGCATGACTGAGTCCGACCGGGAGCTTCTTGGGCGGGTCCGGGATGAGATACTCCGCTCGGTGAAGGTGGGCTGCACCGGCTGCGGCTACTGTATGCCCTGCCCCAAGGGGGTGGACATCCCCGGCACATTCAGGTGCTATAACGCCATGTACTCCGAGGGCAAGTCCTCCGGGAGGCGGGACTATTTACAGTGCACCGTTATGCGCAAGGAGCCCGCAAGCGCCTCCCAGTGCGTATCCTGCGGCAAATGCGCCGCCCACTGCCCCCAGGGGATAGATATCCCCGCCAGATTGAAGGAGGCCGCCGGGGAGCTGGAAACCGTGAAGTATAGGGCGGCGAAGGGGGCCGTGGGCCTGCTCAGGCTGTGGTGAGCCTGTCTGAAAGGAGAGATATTTATGAAAACGGCGGTCATGACCGATACCAACAGCGGCATTACAAAAAAGGAGGCAGGGGAGCTGGGGCTTTACCTCATGCCCATGCCGGTGATAATCGACGGCAGCGTCTACTATGAGAACGAGAACATCAGCGAGGGGGATTTCTACAGGGCCCAGGCCTCCGGCGCGGAGGTTAGCACCTCCCAGCCCTCCCCGGGGGATGTGCTGGGGATGTGGGACCGGGCCTTTAAGGAGGGCTGGGATGAGATAATCTACATACCCATGACCAGCGGGCTGAGCAAGTCCTGCGAAATGGCAATAGGGCTCTCGGCCCCCTATGAGGGCCGGGTGCAGGTGGCCGATAACCATAGGATTTCCGTGCCATTGAGGGAGTCCGTTCTGCAGGCGGCGAGGCTTGCGGGAGAGGGCCGCGCCGCCGGGGAAATCAAGGCTGTGCTTGAGGAAGAGGCGTACCTTTCCAGCATTTACATCACCGTGGACACCCTCGAGTACCTGAAAAAGGGCGGGCGCATAAGCCCGGCAGCGGCTATGCTGGGGACGGTCATGCAAATAAAGCCGGTGCTCTCCATACGGGGCGGGGTTTTGGAGGCCTTCGCAAAGTCCCGGGGCAGGAAAAACTGCCTTGAGCTGATGGTGCGGGCGCTGGAAAAGGATGTAAAGACGCAGTTTGGCTCCCTGGACCCGGGGAAAATGAAGGTCTGCGCCGCGGGCACGGCCCTCTCGGGGGAGGATATCGATATGCTGAAATCCGCGCTCTCCGAGGTGTTCCCCCATAGGGAAGTGCTCTATAACCCCCTGCCCGTCAGTATCGGCTGCCATACCGGGCCCGGGGCCATGGGCGTGGGCGTCTGCTTTCAGAAAAAATAAAAAATTTTCGCGGCACCCCTTGACAAACCGGTCAGGGGGTGCTATACTACCATCATAGTTAGTTACTTGAGTAGCTAACCAGTCCAGGAAGGAGGTAAATATGCAGAAGCTTGACTTGAGCGGGGAGAAGCCCATCTTCCTGCAGATAGCTGAAAGCCTTGAGGACGCGGTGCTCTCCGGGGCCCTCTCGGAGGGGGAACAGCTCCCCTCCATCACGGAGCTCTCAGTGCAGTACACCATCAACCCGGCCACTGCCTTAAAGGGGATAAATCTCCTGGTGGCCGAGGGCGCGGCCTATAAGAAGCGGGGCGTGGGCATGTTCGTATCAGAGGGCGCAAGGGCCGTCCTGCAGAAAAAACGGCAGGGGGATTTCTCCGGGCGCTTTGTGGGGGCCATGGTGCTTGAGGCCATGCGCCTTGGTATAAGCCGGCAGGAGCTGCTGGATATGGTGGCACAGGAATACGACTGTGCGGAGAAAGGAAGGTAGAGATAATGTCAATAGAAATCACTAACATCAGTAAGAGCTTCGGGCAGGTGCAGGCCCTGAAGGGGGTGAGCGCCGGGTTTAAGGAGGAGCGCATATATGGTCTTCTGGGCCGCAACGGCGCGGGGAAATCTACCCTTCTGAACATCCTCACCGGGCGCATTTTCCCCGACAGCGGCACGGTCACTGTGGACGGTGAGCCGGGGGTTGAGAACGACAGAGCCCAGGGGAAGATATTTTTAATGAGCGAGACCACCCTCTTCCCCGACGCCATGCGGGTGCACCGGGCCTTCCACTGGGCCGGGAGCTTCTACCCCGCCTTTGACGAGGGCTATGCCAGGGGCCTGGCCGAGGACTTCGGGCTGAATTTGAAGTCGAAGATAACCGGCCTCTCCACCGGCTACCGCTCCATCTTCAAGCTGATACTGGCCCTGTCGGTGAACGTGCCCTATGTGCTCTTGGATGAGCCGGTGCTGGGCCTGGACGCGAACCATAGGGAGCTCTTTTATAAGCGGCTCCTTGAGAAATATGCGGAGCGTCCCTTCACCGTGGTGCTCTCCACACACCTTATAGAAGAAGTGGCAAACCTTATTGAAGATGTTATAATCATCAAAGAGGGCGAAGTGCTCAGGCAGGAGTCCAGAGAGAAGCTGCTTTCCGGAGGGTACACCGTCTCAGGAGGGGCGGCGGCTGTGGAGACATATATCCAGGGCAGGAAGGTGCTGGGTGTGGACTCCCTGGGAGGGCTGCGCACGGCGTATGTGCTGGGGAGCCCCGAGAGGGATATACAGTCCGCAAGGGACCTGGAGTTCGGGCCCATGGATTTGCAGAAGCTCTTCATCCAGCTGACAAACTCTTAAAATTTATACTTATAGAAAAGGGGTATTGAAATGAAAATCTATCCGTCATTCCGTTTGCAGCTTAGGGACCACGCCCCGGCTGTTATAGTGTATTATGCAGTCCTTGTCAGTATGGTAATTATTTCGCTTATTATCATGCCATTCGTAACTAACCCCGATGACAGCGGCTATGTTGCAACAAACGGCGTCACTGCCGTGACTATGATATTTTCCTGTATAGTTTCACTCTGCGCATTTAAGGACGTCTTCTTCCTGAGCCTGCAGTATGGGGTCTCCCGGAGGACACAATTCCTGGCAAGGCTCATGACTATGGGCACTATATGTGCCGTTCTAGCCGTGGCCGACGAGCTGTACACCCTCCTGCTCCAGGGGCTGGACCACATCTTCCCCAACGTCTTCTCCGGAGGCTCCCTGTACTGGATGATATATTCCTCCGATGGGACCAGCCCCAAGGGGCCCTTCTTCGACATCGTGTTCAGCTTCTTCGCCCTTCTCGCCGTCTGCTCCTTCGGCTACCTGCTGACGGTGCTCAACTACCGGCTGAATAAGCTTGGCAAGCTGCTCTTCTGGGCCGGGACGCCAATCACTGTTGGGCTCATCGTCTCCTATGTCTCCGAGCACCCGGCCATCGCTGGCAGGGTCGTCCCCTTCCTTATGAGCCTTCTGGGGGCCGGCTTTTCCAGCCTGCCCAGGATGCTTGTGACCTGCACGGTGCTGACGGCGGTGTTCTCGGGGCTCACCTGGCTGCTTATGCGGCGGGCGGCGGTGAAGTGAGGCGGCCGCGCCCTCGCCCTATCCCCCATTTTCCTCCACCCTCTTTGACCTTCGGCAGCACCATATCACGCTGTACGGCGCCGAGCTCTCCCAGATTCTGCCTGAAGCCCCTGACCCCAAAGAGTGCGCCCGGGCCAGCGTGAGCCAGCTTTCCCGGCGGCTGGAACAAATACCCGAGGGCTCGCCCAAGGCCATGTTCCTGGCATATAAAGCCGTGACTGCCGCACAGATATTTTTCGGCGAGGCAGTGCTTGACAAATACCGTATGCTTGAGCTCTATCAGCGCAACGTGCCTGAGTTTGAGGGAAAGCCTTTTGGGGAGATTCTCATCCGCAACTATCTGGGCTCGTTCTACCCCCAGCGGCCTCCCCTGGTCCTGGGGCGGCGGGAATGCCTTGGATTCGTCCGGGAGGTCGAAGAAATAATAGGGCCGATACGGCGCTCATCCCCCGCCTGACCCTTGCAAACCCCTTCCCCTTTATGGTATAATTGACAAAAACCCAGCTATAAAGGAGGACGCAAAAATGGTGGAGACAAAGTACGGCAGGATATCCGGGCTGGACCGGGGGTGGTACGAGGAGTACCGGGGTATCCCTTACGCGAAGCCGCCGGTGGGTGAGCTTCGCTGGAGGGCCCCGCAGGAGCCGGATAAGTTCGAGGGCGTGTATGAGGCGGCGGATTTCCGCAGTAAATGTATGCAGGGGCCGGTGACCGCGCCGCCCTATGGCAGGGACTTTTACAGCGACCCGGGCTATGACCGGCCCATGAGCGAGGACTGCCTGTACCTGCATATCTGGGCCCCCAAGGGCGGGAATGACTGCCCGGTGGCGCTCTGGATTCACGGCGGGGCGTTCATGCACGGCTGGGGCACGGAGGAGGAGTTCGACGGCGCGGAGTTCTGCCGCCGGGGGGTCGTGCTCGTAAGCGTGGAGTACCGCTGTAATTTGTTCGGCTTCCTCGGCCATCCCTGGCTCACGGAGGAGGCGGGGACCTCGGGCAACTACGGCATACTGGACCAGATTGCCGCCCTTGACTGGGTCTATGAGAATATCTCAGCTTTCGGCGGCGACCCGGGGAATATCACCGTCTTCGGCCAGAGCGCCGGGGCCATGAGCGTGCAGACCCTGGTTTCCTCGCCGCTGACCGGGGATAAGATTGCAAAAGCTATAATGCAGAGCGGCGGCTCATACGGCAACGGCCTGCACCGGGATATCCCCCTCTCTGAGCAGGAGGAGTACGGCCTGGTGTTCGCCGAGGTGCTGGGGGTGAAAAGCCTTGAGGAAATGCGCCAAAAGTCCACAAAGGAGATAACCGCCGCCGTGGGGCCGTTTATGGAGAAGGTCATGCCAAAGGCGAAGGGCCTCTTCCTCGCCCCCACCCGGGACGGCAGGCTCCTTACGGACGGCTATTATGAGCTGATGAACGAGGGGAAGATAAAGGACATCCCCTATATGCTGGGCTGCACCAAGAACGACATCATGACCCCCGAGGACATGAAGGAGCCCATGGACGACCCCCTCTACAGGGGCTGCGTGGGGTTCAGCCATAAGCTCGAGGAACTGGGCAGGAAGCCCGCCTACGTCTATTACTTCACCCGGGACCTGCCCGGGGACGGCAGCGGCTGCTGGCACTCCTCGGAGCTCTGGTACATGATGGGCACCCTCCCCCGCTGCTGGCGGCCCTGGACGCCCGGGGACTATGAGCTCTCGGCGCGTATGCTGGACTGCTGGTGCGCCTTCATGCGGGACGGGGACCCGGGCTGGGAGCCCTGCAAAAGGGACGGCAGCTTTGTGATGAACTTTGATGTGGAGAAATAACTGATATGAGAAAAGGACCCGGAAGTAATTCCGGGTCCTTCCCTGTATGGCAGGCTTGATTATTAGGTGTACTCTTTTTACTTGCCCTCTTTGCTGTTCAGGGGGTGATAGCACAGCACCATGCGCTCGTCCCCCAGCTTCGTGGGCTCTGGGCGGGCCTGGCGGCACTTGTCCGTGGCATAGGGGCAGCGGGGGGCGAACTTGCAGTAGGAGATTGAATACTCCTTGCCCTCCATATCGGGCATGGCAAGCTCCTTGTCCCACTTGTCGCCGACCCTCGGCACAGAGCTCATCAGAAGCTCCGTGTAGGGGTGTGCGGGCTGGTCCATTATCTCCTTGGCGGGGCCGTACTCTATGAGGCAGCCCCGGTAGAGGGTGGCGATATAGTCCGACACATAGTAGGCCGTGGAGAGGTCGTGGGTGATATAGATGAAGGATATCTTGTACTTATCCCTGAGGTCCTTGAAGAGGTTCACGATGTTCATCTTCATGGACGCGTCTATGGCCGCCACGGGCTCGTCGGCGATTATCAGCTTCGGGCGGGTGATAAGGGCCCGGGCTATGGACACGCGCTGGAGCTCGCCGCCGGAGAACTGGGTGGGGTACTTGCCCTTTACGACCTCAAGGGACATGCCCACGCTCTTTAAGGCCTCGTCCACCAGCTTGTCGGCCTCGGCCCTGCTCTTGGCAATGCCCAGCCGCAGGGCGGTATTGTACAGGTAGGTGTCCACGGTCTTTCTCGCTGAGAACGACTCGTAGGGGTTCTGGAAGATGGGCTGCACGTCCAGCTTGAACTGGTGGGGGTCGTAGCTCTTCTTGTCGGCGTAGTTATTGCCGTCAAGGATAATCTCCCCCATATCCGGGTTGTGAAGGCGCAGGACCATCTTACACAGGGTTGACTTTCCGCAGCCGGACTCGCCGACTATGGAGAGTATCACGGGCTTGTCGCTGTCTATGGACAGGGTCACGTCGTCAACGGCAACCAGCTTCTTGCCGCGCAAAATGCCGCCCACGCGGAAAATCTTGCTGACGCCGTTTATTTCCAGTAATTTCTTAGCCATCTATTTTCCCCTCCTCGTTGAGTCGGTGGCAGGCGGCGAACCGGCCGGGCTTAATCTCCCTGAACGCGGGCACCTCCTGCCTGCACTTGTCCGTGGCGTGGGGGCAGCGGGGAGCGAAGCGGCAGCCCGGAGGCGGGTTCTTCAGGGCCGGGGGACGGCCGGGAATACCCACGCGCTGGATGTCCTCGCCCACCCTTGGGAGCGCGCCCACCAGCATGGTGGTGTAGGGGTGGATGGGGTCGTTGAATATATCCTCGGTCTTCCCGAGCTCAATGACGCTGCCCGAGTACATGATAGCCATGCGGTCGGTTATCTGGTAGTGCACGCCCATGTCGTGGCTGACTATGATAAGGGTGTTCTTCAGCTGCTTCTGCAGGCGCATGAGCATCATCAGTATGCCCTTCTGCACCACCACGTCCAAAGCGGTGGTGGGCTCGTCGGCCAGCACCACGTTAGGGGACATGAAGGTGGCGAGGGCTATAATTGCCCTCTGCCTCATGCCGCCGGAGAGCTGGAAGGGGTAGGCCTCCAGCACGTCCGGGGACAGGCTCAGCTCCTTTAAGTAGCTTGCAACCCGCTCCAGGGTCTGGGCCTCGGTCTCGTTCTTCCTGTCCTCCTTGGGGATGGAGTCCACAAACTGCTTCTTCAGGCGGACGATGGGGTTCAGAACGCTCTGGGCGGCCTGGGGCACATAGGAGATATTGTTCCACCAGGTCTTGCGTATCTCACCGGACTCATAGGAGAACTTGCTGCCGTTCTTCTCCCCCTCAAGCACCACCCGGCCCTTGTCTATCACAAGGGGGAACTCAACGATGTCGTAGAGGGTGTTGAGCAATGTGGTCTTGCCGCAGCCGGACTCGCCGGCGATACCGAATATCTCGTTATCGTTTATAGTGAAGTCCAGGTCGTTGATAACATGCACATCGCCGTCGATAGTCTTATAAGAAGTGGACAGATTTTCAATTTTCAGCATATCCTTTACCTGCCTCTCTTCATGGATTGATAGTCGTTATAGCCGGTTATCAGCAGGAACAGGCCTATAAACAGTATCACCGTGGCGATTATAGGCGAGCCTATCCACAGCCATCTCTGGGCCAGGACCGCGTTATAGTTCCTTGCCCACTGTATCATGTTGCCCAAAGACACCAGGTTGCCGGGGGAAAGCCCCAGCACCGCAAGGCTGGACTCCGAGCCGATGGCTGAAAGGGTGGCGTTCATGAAGTTTGACAGGGACCAGCTCAGGGCAAAGGGCAGTATCTCCGTGACCACTATCTGCATGGTGCTCTCGCCGGAGAAGCGGGCGGTGTGGATAAAGTCCCGCTCCTTGATGGTAAGGGCCATGGAGCGTATCTGGCGGCTGGGCCAGGCCCAGGCGAACATGGCCAGCACCAGGGCCATGACGATGACCGTGGAGTTGCCCTTCATCAGGGAGGTCATCATTATGAGTATAGGCAGCGAAGGGATAACTACGAAAGTATCTGTGATAATCATCAGCACCCTGTCAAGGGCTCCGCCGGCAAAGCCCGCCAGCAGGCCCACCAGGACGCCCACCACCGTGCCGATGGTGGCTACGATAAGGCCTATCATCAGGGAGTTATGTATGGCCTCAACAAGGAGCCATGCCACATCCTGCCCAAGGCTGGTGGTGCCCAGAAGGTGCTCCGCCGAGGCGCCCAGGTTGTTGGGGTAGGAGTTTGAGATGAAGGGGTCCTTATGTGGGAAGAAGTAGACCACAAAGCCGATTATCACAAAGATAAATGTGACGATAAGCCCGGCCTTCAGGCGGAAGTTGGCGACTTTCCAAAACTTTTTCATTGTGCCATCCTCCTTCTATCAGCTGTAGCGGATACGCGGATCCACGAAGGGGTAGATGAGATCCACTATCAGCGTCGCGGTTGAAATTGCCACTATGGAAATGGTGATACAGCCCAGTATCATATTGTAGTCCGACTGGAGTATGGCCTTCTGTATCAGCGTGCCCACGCCGGGATAGCCGAAGATTATCTCGGTCATGATGGAGCCGCCGAAGACGCCGCCCAGGCTCATTGCAAGAGCGGTCACCTGGGTGAGGATGGAGTTGCGCAGCACATAGCTTGTGCCGATGGTGAACTCGGAGAGGCCCCTGTAGCGGGCGTAGCGCACGTAATCCTCCTCGGAGGTGGTGCTTGCCAGGGACTTCATGGAGATTATCCACCAGCCGGTGCCGAGGAGCAGCATGGAAACCGCCGGGAGGATAGACGCCTGGATAACCGAGCCCAGCCATACGCCGAAGCCGCCGTTTGACTGGATGGTCGCCTGCAGGGGGAACCACTTGAGTACAAAGGCGAAGACTATCTGCAATACCAGGGCCACCAGGAAGTAGGGTATGGGGTAGATACAGATGGCTATGCCCTCAAGTATCTTTGAGGAGCGCTTGTTCTTCCTGAAGCCCGCCAGAAGGCCGATGACGTTGCCTATCACCCACGCCAGGAGCGTGGAGGTGAGGGACAGGATGAGCGTATAGGGCAGGTTGCGCCCGATGATGTCGCCCACGCTCTCGGGATAGCTCATAAGGGAGGGGCCGAAGTCGAAGCGCAGAAGGCCGTGGCTCAGGTAGTAGCCGTACTGCTCGATAAGGGAGCCGTCCAGGCCGAACTGCATACGGAGCTGGGCGCGCAGGGCGTCCTTCTCCTCAGGAGCCATATTGCCCGAGCGGGTCTCCATCTGGGATATCATGTTCTCAACGGGGTCCGAGGGGAACATGCGGGGAATGAAGAAAATGAAGGTCACGCCAATCAATATCGTCAGCGCCCAGGCCAGTATGCGCTGCAAAAAGAATGTTTTGAATTTCATGCTATTGGCCATGCAACACGAAGCTTGCATAAAGTATTATTTGTATACTTTGCGCGCATGGTACTGCTCCTTTCTTCAATATTTTGTGCACATTACTTCCTTACTCGTGTAATAAAGAGTAAAGGCAGGAGACGTAAGCCGCGGCTTGCGTCCCCCGCCTTCCGTTCATCTAAACAAAATTCTTATCAGGGTATTAAATTTTCTTTTAAAGCTTACTCAGCTTACTCAGCCGCAACAGCGGTGAAGTGAGGCAGCATGTACTTGAAGCAGCTCCACCACCACCAGGGACCGTCATAGGGGTTCTCGGCGTTGGGGTAGCCCTCCCAGTAGGTGCTGTTGGTGGGCACGAACTTGGTGCCACTGAGGAAGTTGATGTCGGGCATTTCCTCAACGGCTATCTGCAGGAACTCCTTATGCAGCTCATAGTTCTCGTCGCTGTTGGGGTCGAGGTTCGCCATCTCGTGGAGAATCTCAGTAATGCGGTCATTGCTCCAACGGGCGCCCTGGCCGGAGCCGGTCTCGCCCAGAGGCTTGATGAACGCCTGGTCCCAGCCGCTGAGGTTGTTGTAGAAGTCCTTCAGGATACCGGCGGAGGGCCAGTAACCGGCGATGTCATAGTTGCCCTGGCCGCCGTCAACGTCCCATGTAGCGGAGGACTTGCTGACGATGTTGCAGTTCAGGCCGAACTCGAGCAGCTGGTTGTAAACAGCCTGCACAGCCCTCATCTCCTGGAACTCGTTGTCCGCGAGGTAGCTCAGCTCGATGGTGAAGGGCTTGCCGTCGAAGTACCAGCCGTCGTCCTTCTTCTCAAGGCCGGCCTTCTTCAGCAGCTTCTCGGCTGCCTCAAGGTCCTGCTTCCACCAGCCGGCACCGAACATGGTGATGAGCTCCTCGTCGCTGCCGGTAATGCCCAGGGAGTCGGCCATACGCTTGGCGTAGCCGGTGTCATAGGGCTTGATGGTGGTGCCGTCGCCCAGGTCCAGCTCGAAGTCGAGGAGCCAGTCCTGCATGGGGATGGTGTACTGGTTCTGCAGGTACTCGGTGTTGTTCAGCAGCGGTATGGGGGCCGCGCGGCCGGCGCCTGAGAAGGTGTTCATGGAAATCTGGTCGATATTGAGGGCCAGGCAGATACCCCAGCGGAAGTCCTTATTGTTATAGGGAGCGCCCTTGCCCTGGGAGAAGACTATGCCCTTTGCGCCCGGGTCGTCGGGGTTGGCGTAGGGGAACTCGTCGTACCAGCAGTTGATGAGCTCGTTGGAAGCATGCATGGTCTCGAACTCCTCGAGGGTGACCTCACAGAGAACGTCCACCTCGTTGCTTATCATGGCCATCTGCTTGGTGCTGGAATCGCTGAAGCTGCGGAACCAGACGTACTTGGGAGGGTTCTCGCTGCCGGTGAAGCCGTGCTCGGCCTTGCCTACAACGCCCAGGGTGCTGTCCTGCCAGTCGGGACGGAGCTCGTAGAGAATCCACATGCCAAGCGGGTCGTACTCCTTGACGGTGTAGGGGCCGGCCACCACGGGAGCCTCGTCCTTGAAGGTGGTCACGTCGCCCTGCTGGGAGTAGATGTGCTCGGGAACTATGCGGTAGTCGCAGCCCCATACGGTGATGCCGTAGCGCTGGGTAAAGCGGGGGAACTTCTCCTTCATGGTGAACTTGACGGTGTAGTCGTCAACCTTCTCCACGGACTTTAAGTAGAGGTTCGTCGCGGCGGAGCAGCCGATGGTGTCGTTCTCCATAATCATGTTGAAGGTGAACACAACGTCGTCGGCGTTCAGGTCCTCGCCGTCGGACCACTTAATGCCCTGGCGGAGCTTAACGGTCCACTCGGTGAAGTCCTCGTTGCTCTCGGGCATTCCGTCGGCTATCTCGCCGTACTGCTCGCCCTTGGCGGTGTTCATCTCCCACAGGTGGGCAATCATCAGCTGATGAATGCCGGAGCCCATCTGAGTGCCGGACATGTAGGGGTTGAACTGGCCGGGAACGTCGGTCTTCGTGGCGCACTCAACGATAAGGGTCTCGGAGCGGTCTGTGCCGACCTCGGTCATAATGCCGGCGCCCTTGAGGTTGGTGGGCGTGGTCTCGCCAGCGCTGCTCTCCTCAGAAGCAGAAGAGTCCTCAGCCGCGCTGCTGTCCTCGGTCTTGGAGCTCTCGGTCTGAGAGCCGGTGCTTGACTCGCCGCCATTGCCGCCGCATGCCGCGAATACGGTCATCATCAGGGCCAGGGCGAGTACAAGTGCGATGATTTTCTTACTCATCCTTTCGTTTGCCTCCTTAGATATTGGTTTCACATGCGCTCCCCCCCATCGGCAGAGCCCCATCGTGTAGGTAAGATACCTACACGACAGAAGGGGTACCCCTTCTGAAAAACGCCCAGCCTCCGCGGTTTCGCGCCGTGTTCCTAGAAAAACCCGGGCCTATACACAACACCCAAAACTGGGGCGCAAACCCCCGGGTTTTTCTACTTTATGGTCAGTATATCACACCTATATAAATCTGTCAAGGAAAAATACATATTTATTTTACAAATCATTCATGTTTTCCCGGCAGGGCCTTGTAAAATTGTGCATGATGTGCTATGCTGAATTGCAAACGCTTTACTATACTAACAACTCAAATGAAAAGGTGGTTTTTGTATGAATTGTCTTCCCATGCCCGCTGGCGACGGCGTCCGGGATGATACCGAAAGCATCCAGGCCCTTCTGGACAGCGGACTTTCCGCCGTGCGCCTCCCCCCTCCCCCGAAATTTTACAGCATTTCCCGGGCCCTTTGCATACACAGCGGCACCTCCCTTATCCTGGACCGTTTCACCGTGATACGCCTCTCTGACGGCGCGGACAGCCATATGCTCATGACGGACGGGGAGCAAAGCGAGAACATCTCCGTCTCCGGGGGGATATGGGATTTCAACAACCAGGGCCAGGCCCCGAACCCCATGAGGATACCCCCCGAGGACGGGGACTATGCCGCCGTCACCCACTTTATCTTTTACTTTGAGAATGTGAAGAACCTATATGTGGGGGACCTCACAATGAAAGACCCGACTATCTTCGCTTCAGTTTTCGACCACGCGGAGCAGTTTACCGTCAGGAATATCACCTTTGATTTCAACTACGGCAAGCCCAACGCCACAAATATGGACGGCATACACCTGAACGGCGGCTGCCGGTTCGGGCGCATTGAAAACCTCAAGGGGCCCTGCTACGACGACATGGTGGCCCTCAACGCCGACGAGGGCAGGGGCGGGCCCATTGAGGACATACAGATAGACGGCCTTTTCTGCGAGGGCTGCCACAGCGCTGTGCGCCTGCTCTCAAGGGGCTGGCCGGTGCAGAGGGTGCATATCTCCAATGTGTTCGGCACCTTCTTCCAGTACTGTGTGGGCGTCACCCGCTACAGCGACGAGGGCAGAGAGGGGGTCTTCGACCAGATACACCTGAGCGACATATACGCCTCCAAGGCCCCGCGGCTGCCGGTTCACGGCAAGGAGGGCGGGTATGTGTACGCCCTCATATGGATAGAGGGCGGGCTGACGGTCGGGAACCTGCAGATAGACCGCCTCCACAGGCGTGAAGCCGTCACTGCCATACCAACCCTCAGCGTCATGCCCGGGGCCAGGATAAACGTGCTGGGCCTTGAGCATGTCTCCCAGGAGAACGGTACCGGGGAGCCCTTCCCGGTAATTCTGAACCGGGGCAGTATTGGGAAAATGTACCTTCGGGACGTGCAGCCCGGCGGGGATATTCTCCTTGAGAATCATGGGGTTATTTCACAGGGGGAAAGCCCGGAAAACTGCTAAAAAGCCGTTGCATTTCCCAGGGATATGCGCTATACTTGACCTACACGGCCATCCCCCCCGGGAGCCGTTTTCCCGCCCGTAATAAATATTACAGAAACCGAGGTTTGTTCTATGAGCGACAGCATGATGTGGGCTCTCGTAAAGGAGAAGCCTGAAGCAGGCCTTTGGATGCGCCGGGTGCCGGTGCCTGAGCTGGGGCCGAACGATGTTAAAATCAAAATCAGGAAGACCGCCATATGCGGCACGGACGTGCACATCTACCAGTGGAACGACTGGGCACAGCACACCATACCCATCGGGCTCACCGTAGGCCACGAGTACGTGGGCGAGGTGGTGGAGGTGGGCCCGGGCGTGGAGGGCTTCAAGCCCGGGGACATGGTCTCCGGGGAGGGGCATATCACCTGCGGCAAGTGCCGCAACTGCCTTGAGGGCCATAAGGAGAACTGCAAGGACGCAAAGGGCGTGGGCGTGAACCGCAATGGCGCCTTCGCGGAGTACCTGGTGATACCCTCCTCCAATGTCTGGCCCTGCAATCCCAATGTGCCAGAGGAGCTCTACGCTATCTTCGACCCCCTGGGCAACGCCACCCATACGGCCCTCTCCTATGATATGCTGGGGGAGGACGTGCTCATAACCGGCGCGGGGCCCATCGGCATAATGGCCGCGGCCATCGCGAAATTCTCCGGGGCGCGGCACGTGATAGTCACGGACATGAACCCCTACAGGCTGGACCTGGCTAAAAAGCTCGGCGCCACGAAGACCGTGAACCTCAGGGAGAAAAAGCTCACCGACGTGATGAAGGAAGTGGGCATGACCGAGGGCTTCGACGTGGGGCTTGAGATGTCCGGGAACGCCGCAGGGCTCTCTGACATGATAAACAATATGAAGCACGGGGGCAAGATTGCCCTTCTGGGGCTGCTGCCAAAGGAGACGAAGGTTGACATGGAGACGGTCATCTTCAACGGCCTGAACCTTCGGGGCATATACGGCAGGAAGGTCTGGGACACCTGGTACAAAATGACCACCATGATACAGTCGGGCCTAGACATAGCCCCGGTGATAACCCACCGCTTTGACATAAGGGACTTTGAGAAGGGCTTTGAGGTGATGATTTCCGGGCAGTCCGGGAAGGTTGTCCTGGACTGGGAGCATATCAACGACTAGAGAGGGGTTTTTCATAATGGCAAGGAAAGACGATATACTTAATATATACGCTAAAGAGGTGGAGAGTATAAAGGAGGCTGGGCTCTTTAAGGGCGAGGCTCCCTTCGTCTCCCCCCAGGGGGCGCGGGTGCGCATGGAGGACGGCAGGGAGCTTCTGTGCATGTGCGCCAACAACTACCTGGGGCTGGGCAATAATAAGAGGCTGATAGACGCGGCCAAGCGGACCTATGACGAGAAGGGCTACGGCCTTGCGTCGGTGCGGTTTATCTGCGGCACCCAGGACATACATAAGACCCTTGAGAAGAAGATTTCCGGCTTTCTGGGCACGGACGATACCATACTCTATTCCTCCTGCTTCGACGCAAACGGCGGGCTCTTTGAGACGCTGCTTACTGCCGAGGACGCGGTGATAAGCGACGAGCTGAACCACGCTTCTATTATAGACGGCGTGCGCCTGTGCAAGGCCAAGCGGTTTAGGTATAAGAACAACGACATGGAGGATTTGGAGGCCCAGCTGAAGGCCGCGGACGAGGCCGGGGCCAGGATAAAGCTCATCGCCACAGACGGCGTGTTCTCCATGGACGGCATTATCTGCAACCTGAAGGGCATATGCGATTTGGCCGACAAATACAACGCCCTGGTGATGGTGGACGACAGCCACGCGGTGGGCTTTGTGGGCAAGACCGGCCGGGGCACCCCCGAGCACTGCGGCGTGGAGGGCCGGGTGGACATTATCACCGGCACCCTTGGAAAAGCCCTGGGCGGGGCCTCCGGAGGGTACACCAGCGGACGGCGGGAGATTATCGACCTTCTCCGCCAGCGGAGCAGGCCCTACCTCTTCTCCAACACCCTGGCCCCGGCCATTGCGGGGGCAAGCATTGAAATGCTCAATATGCTTGAGGAGAGCACGGAGCTTCGGGACCACCTTGAGGACGTGACCGCCCACTACCGCAGGCTCCTTGTGGACAGCGGCTTTGATATCATCCCGGGCACTCACCCCTGCGTGCCGGTAATGCTCTACGACGAGAAGCTGGCCGTGGAGTACGCCAAGAGGATGATGGCTAAAGGCGTGTATGTTGTGGCCTTCTCCTACCCGGTGGTGCCCAAGGGCAGGGCCAGGATACGCACACAGGTCTGCGCCAGCCACAGCCGGGAGGACGTGGAGTTCGCCGTAAAGTGCTTCAAAGAGGTCCGGGACGAGATTGGCAGGTAGCACATACCTTACGTATACTATATAATATGTAAAATGTGAACAGGCCTCCGGCGGCAAACCGGAGGCCTGTTCCCTATGTTCTCACCGTCCAGGGCCCGGCCTCCCTGCCCCGCGCAGCTCCCTCAGCCGCCTGTAAAAGGTTGCTTCGCTCATATTGCACAGCCTCAGGGCCTCCTTAAAGTCCAGCTCCTTTATCTCCCACCTGCGCACTATCTCCCCGAAATCCCCCGGCACCGGCTTTCCCGGCCTGCCGAAGCGCACGCCCCTGGCCTTGGCCGCGGCTATCCCCTGCTCCTGGCGGGCGCGGATATTGGCCCGCTCGTTCTCCGCAACGAAGGAGAGCAGCTGCAGCACTATGTCGGCGATAAACGTGCCGATAAGGTCCTTCGCCGTGCGGGTGTCCAGAAGGGGCATGTCCAGAACGCATATGTCTATGCTCTTCTCCTTTGTCAAAACCCGCCACTGCTCCTGTATCTCCGTGTAGTTGCGCCCCAGGCGGTCAATGCTCATGACATAGAGCAGGTCCCCCTCCCTGAGCCGGTTCACCAGGCGGCGGTAGCTGGGCCGGTTGAAATCCTTGCCGGACTGCTTGTCCGTAAAGATATTCCCCGCGAGCACCCCCCGCTCCCTCAGGGCCGTGAGCTGGCGGTCTCCGTTCTGCTCCACGCTGGACACGCGGATATAGCCGTATTCCTTCATAGTCTAAAAAACTCCCTTCCTGAAATAAAATCACTGCCCCTAAATTATATATAATTTTTATCCTTCGGAAGGGTTCTAGGGTGCATAACAAAAAACGGAGGGGCTTTGGGGCCTCTCCGCTCTGCCGCGAAAATATTATTTGCCGAAGGCGGCCTGCCCCTCATTGGGGCTCCCTCGCTTCTCAAGCTCCGGGAAGCGGCGCTCGATGGCGGCCAGGGATATTTCGACGTCCTCCTCGGCCTCGCCGGGGGTGAAGGCCCCAACTGTCACCATGTCCCGGGGCCGTATGGCGTTCCAGGAGAAGGTGAGCCCAACATAGGGCGAGCAGCGGCCCGCGGCCATGGCCTTTATGGTCATGACCGGCTTTTTGGCGTTGTGGATGATGGAGGCCACCGTCTCAATCTCCACCTGCATTAAAAAGCCCATGCAGTTGAATATCTGTATGTAGGTCTGCACGTCATAGCCGTTCTGGTCCGAGTAGACAACCAGCTCCGGCATATGGGCCGAGAGGCCCGGCACCATGCCCGCGTCGCGTATCATCCGGGTGTAGTCGTCCAGGCGGGCTATCTCCCCCAGGTTCTTGTTCACCAGCTGCTCGGCGGCGGAGTGGTGTATAAGGCATATCTTTGCCCCCCGCTTCGCCGAGTCCCTCACCATGCGCTCGGACCTTTTCCTGGCCTCGGGCGAGTCGTCCACGTCCAGGGTTGGGGTGTCTATCATGATTATCTCCCGGCCCATATGCTGCTCGGTCTCCTTCACAGCCCTGGTGAGCTCTGGCGACAGGCCGAAGGGGGCCATTATGCTGTCCACCCCATGGCGCAGGTACGCCTCAAGTATTGGCTTAAAGGCCTGGGCGCTGTCATAGCGCCGCTTTATCATTTCGTCCGCCGAGGCGCTGGTGTGGCTCCAGCCCAAAAGCCAGTTGGTGCCAATGAGCATCCGGGACAGGGACACGCCCTCCACCCGGGTGCGGGGAAACTGTTTCTCCATTTATCTTATCGCTCCCTTCGGGGTTTTGTACATTATACCAGAGGCCGGAGGAAAAATCAATAAACACAGCGCCCCCATGTACTCAGTCCAGCGTAATTGATTTTCACGTAAATATAACCAAATTTTTTAAAAAAAGCGCTTGACATCCGAAAGAATATAGTATATACTAAATCCAGTTCATCATACTTATACTTTCGGATGTGGGCGATAATCCGCGGAGATTTTGATTTTATTATTATGAAAGAAGGTGATTAAGATGGCGTTTGTTCCGCTGACAAAGAGCGAAGAAAAGATGATGCAGTTTTTGTGGGAACAGGACAAGCCTCTTAGCGTGACAGAAATGCTCGCGCTTCTGGACGACAAGGCCTGGACGAAAAACTACACCCGGGACATTGTCCGCTCGCTCAAGCTCAAGGGCGCTCTGGTGCTGTGCGGGCTTGTTCACAGCCACACGAACTTCGCCCAGCAGTTCACGCCCGGCCTGACAAAAGAGGAGTACTACGCGGGACTTGCCAAGCATAACGGCGTGTCCGTGAGCAGCATGTTCCGGGCCGAGGCCGCCGCTATGGTCAAGACAGGACAGAAGCAGGAGGTGGATGAGCTTATCAAGGAGCTCGAAGGCATGATTGAGGAGTTCCGGGCGAGGGATGATGATAGCGAATGAGGATGTCCGTTTTCTCATTCCTGATGTCCGTACTGTTCAGCACGGCGTTCGTCCTTGCCATACACGCCCTGCGCAACCGGCCCTCCTTCCTGAAATCCTTCGGTGTGCACACCGTGCTCATACTATACGGCCTGTGCATTTTCCGGATGGTATTTCTCCTGGAAATGCCGGTAACGGTCCCCATAGGCCTGCGGGGAAGCTTCAGCCGGGCTTATGCCCTTATCAGGGACGCCCGGGTATCTATCGGAGGCTCGTACATTGAGCTCTCCCTGGTGCTGTGCTTCGTCTGGGCCTTTGCGGCGGCTGTATTGATTGTCCGGTTTCTTCTGCACGAATTTTTCACCTTTCGGAAGCTGGGCTCTTATGCACGAAACAGGTACCCTGTCTTAGAGAGGGTGCTTGAGAAGGTAAAGCTGGAATCGGTGCGCGACCTGCCGGTCACCGCCTGTATCTGCCGGGACATTGACACCCCTATGGCCATAGGCCAGTTCAGGCGGCTGATATGCCTTCCGGACGAGGTTTATACAGAGGAAGAGCTGTACTACATATTAAAGCATGAGTACATTCATCTGTGTAACCGGGATTTGACGGTGAAGTTTCTTACAAAGCTGTTCTGCTGTACTTTTTGGTGGAACCCGGCGGTCTACCTTCTTAAAAAGGATGTGGACCAGATTCTGGAAATCAGGTGCGACGCGGCCGCGACCTGCGGCTTTCCTAAGGACAGGATGACCGCCTATATGGCGACCTTAATCCGGGTCCTGAAAATCCGGCAGAAGGGAAAACGCGGAAAGTCTCCCCTGACTGCCATGGGTATGCTCTCCCGCGAGGAGATGGCCGGCGTGAGGGAACGCTTCGGGCAGCTCACGGAGGTCTCAGACAGCGCGGGACTGCGTTCCCAGGCAATATTTATTGGAGCAGCAGTCCTCGTGACTGTGCTCTCGTATATTTTCGTCCTTCAATCGGCGTTTGACCCGCCGGTGGATGAGATTTACGTAAACAACTCTGTTGAAGAGTTTTCACTTGATAATGGATATATCCTGCAACACAAAGATGGAAGTTTTTCATTAGTACTAGAGAGCGGTCACGTCATTGATGATGTAAACCGTGAAACTCTCAATATGTGTTTAACTGAAGGTATTGAGATTAGAAAGGAGTAATTTGCTTGGATGGGATTATGCCTTTAGCTGACGTAATAGTAGTAAAAACTAGGTTCTATAACGGCAAGCCGCAATTCCGCCGCTGGAACGAGACTCAGGGCTACTGGGTTGACCCATATTGGATTGATATGGTAGGTTGATAAATGATTATGTTAATATCAGGCCATTATAGCTGGTCATAACTCGGTCGTCCCTGACTGAGTTGTTACCAGCTTTTTTTGCGAAAAAATCCCGGGGAGGTGAAGCTTTGGGGACAATCAAGCGAATAGTCAGTTACCTTTTCCCCTTTAAAAAGGAGTTCGCCCTGGCGGGGCTGCTGCTGGCGGTAACTACGGTTATAGGGCTCGTGCAGCCCCTCATAATCCGCAGGATAACCGACGGGGGAATGCTCGCCGGGGATATGGGCGTGCTCTGCCGGGCGGCGGCGGCAATGGCGCTGCTGATACTGCTGGGCCAGGCCGCTGAGATGGCCCAGACGCGGCTGTTTGTGAATGTGCATAATCAGACATATTATAACATTTTCCATCAGACCTTCCAGAAGCTCATGGGCCTTAAAAAGAGCTATTTCGAGGACAGGAACAACTCTGAGATACTGAGCTGCCTGCAAATGGACGTGTCCCAGACGGCCTCCGTCACCGACAGGTACACCGTTATGAGCGTGGGCTATGTGTTCCGGATAATCAGCGGGATTGCAGGGCTCGTTATCATCAGCTGGAAGCTGACGCTGATAGTTTTGGCCATGGTCCCCCTAAAGGTGCTGCTGGTGAAAAGGTTCTCCGGGCGGCAGGAGAAGGCCATGGACGAAATGATAGAGAGCAGCAGGGACTTCTCCCGGTGGTTCGGGGACAACCTTGAGGGCATAGAGGAGATAAAGCTCTGGGACCTCTTTGAGAGCAGGGACAGGCTGTTCTGTGAAAAGCTCCACAGGGTGCTGGGGCTCCAAAAGGGGAACACCATGATAGAGGCCTGGAACACCTTCTGGGAGTCCCTGCTTGAGTGGAGCGTCACCATTATGCTGTACCTTGCGGGGGGCCTGCTGGTGTGCTCCGGGGGGCTGACAGTGGGCTCGGTGTTCGCCTTTGTGTCCTACTCCTGGTATGTCACCGGGCCGGTGTCCGCGCTGCTCAATCTAAAGATGTACCTTGCCCGCATACTCCCCTCCGCAAGGCGGCTGTTCCGGTTTCTGGACATGGACTCCGAGGAGGACAGGGGTACAGAGCGCCCGAAAAGCCTCCCGCCCCCCATCGAGTTCAGGGACGTGCGCTTTTCATATGAGGCTGACCGGCCCATACTCCGGGGGGCCAGCTTTCATGTGGAGCCCGGGGAGAAGGTCGCGATAATCGGGCCCAACGGCAGCGGGAAGTCCACGGTGCTGAACCTGCTCCTAAGGTTTTACACCCCCTCCTCCGGGGAGATAACCGCCGGCGGCGTGCCGGTCTCCCGGCTGGCTTTAAGGGAGTACCGCTCCCTGTTCTCGGTGGTGAGCCAGGAGCCCTACCTGTTCATGGGGGATATCGCCTCCAACGTGGACCTTAAAGGGGACGCACCCCCGGAGAAATACTCTGCGGCCCTGGACATAAGCGGGGTCTCGGAGTACGTCGGGCGCATGCCCCAGGGGGCGGGCACCCTCATAGGCAGGAACGGCGCCCGGCTCTCCGGCGGGGAGAAGCAGAAGCTCGCCGTGGCGAGGGCCCTTTTGAAGGACGCGCCCATAGTCATACTGGACGAGGCCACCTCCGGGTTCGACGCGGAGTCTGACGAATATCTCCACGACGTGATAGTGAACCGCATGGCTGGAAAGTCTGTCATAATGATAACCCACCGGCAGGAGCATTTGGAGGGCATGGACCGGGTATACAGGATTGCGGACGGAAAGATTATGGAGGTATGAGGGAACCCCCGGCATAGCCGGGGGTTCTCTTTTGTGCCCTTCGCCTCAGCGGACGAGCAGCCATTTGTCAAAGAAGTCTCTCACTATCCTGTAGGGCTCCTCACCCTGGAAGAAGCCGTGGCCCTGGCCGTGTATCAGGTGGAACTCGGCGGGGTTTTCAAGCTCATTCAGCTTCTCATAAATCATGCGGCTCTGCTCAACGGGCACCAGTGGGTCCTCGTCGCCGTGCATTATGAGGAAGGGGGGCATGTCCCGGTGGAAGTAGTTGATGGGGCTTGCCCATTCCAGCCGCTTTTCCAGCTCCTCCTTGGGCGGGTTCCCCATCAGGGCCGCCGCCACGGAGTTCTCCTCATGGGCCATATGGGTCATGCTGGCGGGGGAATACCAGGTGCACACGGCGTTCACGTGGCTGGGATAGTCTTTCCAGCCGCCGCTGCCCTCGAACTCCTCTCTCCCCTCTGTGCTGCCCAGCAGGTTCACAAGGTGCCCCCCTGCCGACTCGCCCCACACGCCTATGCGCTCCGGGTCCAGGCCCCAGCCGCCGCTGTGGGCCCTGAGAAAGCGTATGGCGCATTTGCAGTCCTGTATCTGGGCCGGGAACGGGGCCTCGTCAGAGAGGCGGTAGTCTATGCAGGCCACAAAGTACCCCTTATGGGCGAGCTTCAAAAGCTCTGTCTCCGGGCGGTAGTTGCGGTCCAGCTCGTGGTCGCTCCATGCCCCGCCGTGTATCCACACGATGACCGGCGCCGGGTCAAGCTTTTTCTCCGGGCAGTATATCACGTCCATTTTAAGAGCAAATCCGTCCGCGTTCCCGAAGACCAGGTTTTTTCTGAGGGTTGCCCCAAAGCTTTGGTACTCCTCTATAAACTGTTCCTTCATTTCAAATCTCTCCTTTTATAGCCTGAAGCCTTAGGAGTTGGCCTCAATATACTCCTTTGCCTGGGCCTGGTATGCCGCCAGCACGTCGTCGTAGCCCGCGGCCTTCATCTTGTCCACAAACTCCTGCAGGCCTGTCTCCGGGTCCACAAAGCCGAACTCAAGGGGCAGCCCGTACTGGCTCACCACATTGCTAAGGGCCGCCAGCTCGTTCTTGTACTCGCTGTCGTCAAACACAAAGCTCTGCAGCACGTTAAACTGCTTGCGGGTGTTCAGGTCGTCCAGCATTTCCCGGTAGCCCTTGACGCTGGCCTCCTTGGAGGGGACGGTCTGGTAGTCCCAGTTGCGCCAGGCGGAGTAGCAGAACCAGTCGGTGCCGTACTTGTCGGAGTCCGGGCCGGGCACGACCACGTTCTCATTGAGAGTGCCGTCCTCGTTCTTCTCCCCGGCGAAGTCCCAGTGCTTGCCCTCAATGCCCCGCTGGGCAAGATAGTTCAGCTCCTTGTCGTTGCGGATAAGGTCCAGGACCTTGAGCACCAGGTCCGGGTGCTCCGAGGTGGCGGCTATGGAGAGCCCGCCGCCTGTAGCTGCGTAGGGCAGAAGCTGCACGCCGCCGGTGAGGTCGTAAAGGCCAATCTCGGCCCCGGCGTTTTTCAGGCTCTGGTCCATGAGGTTCTTCATATTGTTGATGGTGCCGCAGTTATAGAAGTAGCAGGCCACCTTGCCGTTGTCGAACAGGTCTCGGGTCATGGTCTCGTTAGAGAGGGAGTCCTTTGAGATATACCCTGCCTGGTTCCACTTGTACATGCGCTCGATATAGCCCTTGTACTCAGGGGTCTCAAGAATGCTGAACACCTCGGGCTTGTCCTCGGTTATGTCATAGCCCGCGTAGAGCTGGAAGTAGGAGCTGCTGGTGCCCCACTCGTTGGGGGCTATGAGGAAGGCGTCCATCAGGGCGCTCTGGGACTGTCCGTCGGCGGTATAGGGCACCATGCCGGACTCGTTGTCCACCACGGCCTGCATATACGCCTCAAGGTCCTCAACGGTCTTTATCTCGTCCAGCTCATACTTTACCCTCAGGTCGTCCCGAATGCCTATCATGGACTGGACGAACTCGTTATGCAGCTGGGGTATCATGTATATCTTGCCGTTTACCCTGGTCTGGTCCCAGGCCGCCTCGGGGGTGTGCTCCCAGGTGATGGGGCAGTTTGCCTCCAAAAGCTCCGGGGTCAGCTCCAAATAGGCGTTCTTCTGGGCCTGGGAGGCGTAGTAGCACCAGTAGCTTGAGAACACGCCGTCCATCTCGGTCTGGGAGGCGAAGAGCAGGGGGTACTTGGTGCTGTACTCGCCGAAGGAGAGGTAGTTTACCTCCATCACGGCCCCAACCTCCTTTTCAAGGCGCTGGTTTATCTGCTCAAGCACCATGTCCAGGTCCTTGGCCTTGTCGCCCAAAAAGTACATCTGTAAGGTGACGACGTCCTCCGGGGCAGTCTCGCCCGCCTCTGAGGACTCGGGCTCTGAGGAATCCTCAGAGGCGCTCTCAGAGCTCTGTGAGCTCCCGGAGCTGCTGCTGCCCTCGGTCTTTCCGCTCTCCTTCGCGCCGCAGCCGAAGGCCCCAAGGCCCAGGAGCACCGCCAGCAGCAGGGCCAATAGTGGTTTCATTTTTCTCATATACTCGCATCCTTTCAAAATATTGCTATCTCCGAATACGGAGGGTTAGCCTGTATTAAGCTATAGCTTATCCCTTTACCGCGCCTATGGTTATGCCCTTGACAAAGTATTTCTGCACGAAGGGGTAAAGCAGGATGATGGGGCCCGTTGCCACAACGGTCATGGCGAGCTTAAAGGACTCGCTGGGGAACACCTGGTCCCCAAGGTCTATGGTGCTGGCCGCCGCCGACTTTAGAAAGTCCAGGCTTGAGAGCAGGCGGTAGAGATAGTACTGCAGGGGGTACATGGTCTCATCCTGCATGAAGAGCATACCGTTTCGCCAGTCGTTCCAGTAGTTCAGGGCAATGAACATACCGATACTGGCAAGGGCGGGCTTCGCCAGGGGCAGCACTATGCGAAGGAATATGTAGAACTCCCCCGCGCCGTCTATCTTGGCTGACTCTATCAATGCCCCGGGTATGGAGCGCATGAAGTTTTTCATTATAATAAGGTAGAATACGTTCACCATCATCGGCAGTATAAGAGCAAGATAATTGTCCTTAAGGTGAAGATAGTTTGTCATCAGGATGTACCAAGGCACGAGGCCGCCGTTAAAGAGCACCGTGAAGAACACGAACATGGTTAGGAAATTCCTGCTCTTAAAGTCCGGGCGCTGGAGCACATAGCCGCACATGGAGACGATGAACAGGCTCACGGCCGTGCCCGCCCCGGTGACGCCCACGGTCACAAGGTATGAGCGGATTATCTTCCCCGGGTCCTCAAAGGCCAGCTTATAGGCCTCGGTGGAGACGGACTGGGGCCAGAGGCTGTAGCCGTGGACATATATCTCGTTTTCCGGGGTCAGCGAGCCGGCCACAACCATCCAGAAGGGGAATATGCACAGGAGGGCCACAATGGTCACTGCCGCCCCCGCGACGGCGACGAAAACTTTTCTTCCTCTTGAGTAAATCAAAACGACTCCTCCTTTCCCTAGTAGAGGGAGTTTTCCGGGTCCACCTTCCGGATTATCCAGTTGGTGGCCGTCAGAAACCCGAAGCACAGGACGGACTGGAACAGGCCCACCGCCGCGCTCATGCCGTACTCCTGGGAGAAGAGCAGGGAGCGGAACACAAAGGTGTCTATAACGTCGGTGGTGTTAAAGAGCAGACTGTTTGTGCCCACCATCTGGTAGAACAGGTCGAAGTCGCCCCTGAAAATATTGCCTATGCCCATGATTACCAGGATGACCACAGTGGGCTTCAGGCAGGGCAGGGTGATATACCGTATCTTCTGCAGCTCCCCCGCGCCGTCCAAGGTGGCGCTCTCGTATATCTCAGCGTCTATGCCCATTATCGCCGCAAGGTACACCACCGAGCCGTAGCCCACATGCTTCCAGGAGTTCAGGAAGATGATGATGAATATCCACAGGGTGCTCTGGCTGTAGATGTCCACAGGCTCCCCGCCCATGGACCGGAGCAGGTGGTTGAAGGCCCCGAAGTCGTAGCTGAAAATATTGTAGACAAAGGCCGAGACCACCACCCAGGAGATGAACGTTGGCAGGAACATGGCCCCCTGGGTTATCTTCTTGAACCACCTGCCCCCTATTTCCGAGATAAAAATTGCCACGGTTATCTCCACAATATTGTTTACAATAATAAACGCGATATTATAGAGCACCGTGTTGCGCATTACCACGGCGGCCTGTCCGGAGATGAAGAAAAACCGGAAATTCTTGAAGCCGCACCAGGGGCTCCCGAATATCCCCTGCGCGTAGTCGAACTGCTTGAAAGCCAGGACAATGCCCGACATGGGCAGATAGCAGAATACAATCACATAGAGTATCACCGGCAGGGCCATCAGCAGGAGCACCGGGTTCTTCCTGAGGTCATACCGAAGATTATTCAGCCATCGCATAGCGTTCCCTCCTTAACATTTTGCGTCTTTCTTTCCCCTATGATATCACAAAGGAAATTTCAATAGCACCCGAAAAAACTTTGATTTTCAGGACTATTTTATCCATTTAGCAATAAACCGTTCCCATCCCGCCCGGATTTTACTATAATAATAGCTAAAGAAAGACGCCAGTAAAAGGAGGCGGCAAGGCATATGCTTTGTGCTATGATAGTTGACGACGAGAAGGCAATCTGCGACGGCCTGAGCGAGAATATGCCCTGGGCCCAGATGGGCATTGACAGGGTGATACGCTGCTATTCCGCTTCGGAGGCCCTTGAGAGCAGCGCTGTTCCGGACATACTTATCAGCGATATCTGTATGCCCAGGATGACCGGCATTGACTTGGCCGGAAAGATACTTGAGAAAAACCCGGAGTGCAAAGTCATCTTCATCAGCGCCTATTCCGACAAGGAGTACTACCGCTCGGCCATCTCCCTGCACGCCATGGGGTACATCGAAAAGCCCATAAACCAGGCCGAGGCCATTGAGGTCATATCCTCCGCCGCCGACCTCTGCCAGCGGCATAAGCACCTTATAAGCCAGCAGAAGGGCATGGAGCAGTACCGGGCCGAGCAGTTCTGCCGGGGCGTTGCAAACGGGCAGTTCCACCGGGAATGGCTGGAGGACCCCTTTATCGCCGGGTTTGCCGCGGGCATAAGGTGGTTCATGGCCCTGCTTGTGATGATAAGGCCCGGGCTCTTAAAGCCCGGGGGCGCGCAGAAGCTCTGCCATACGGCCTCAGAGCAGTTCGGGCGGTTTTTCGCCCGGTGCCTGGGCATTGTGAAGGACCGGGACACCCTTCTGCTCATCCTCGGGGACGACCCCCCGAAGAGCGACGCCGCCCTAAGGGACAGGGTGCGCCTTGCGGTAGACAGCATGGCAAGGCGGGACGAGCTTTTCATTGCCGCGGGGCTCCCCGCCTCCTCCCCCGAGGGCCTGCCGGCCTCCTGCGCCAGCGCGGCGGAGACCTCCCGGCTGCTTTTTTACAGGGGCTACGGCGAGGCGGTGTTTTCCGAGGAGGCCCGCAGGCCCTATCTCTCCCAGTTCCGGCTGGACGAGGCCTTTTTGGAGGAGGTCCCGTGCCTTATAAGGGAGAACCGGGAGGACGACTATATGCTAAAGCTGCAAAAGAGCTTCCGCACGGCCGCGGAATGTGTAAACTGCCCGCCGGAGGCCGTTAAGAAGGAGTACTCAAAGCTTCTGAGGGTGCTCTCAGAGACCGGCGCGGCCATTTTCCACAGGCAGGACTATGAGACCTACCATATGTGGAAGACCATAGAGCAGGCGGGCACCCTTCTGGGGCTCAAGGACTACCTTATGACCGTGTCCTCCGATATCTTCCGGGAGTATCAGGATTTCTCCCGGTACGGCGGCACGGTGTACGCCGTGGTCCAGGAGCTGAACAGGCAGCTCTCAAACCCCGATTTCTCCATACGTATGCTCGCCCAGACCCTCCACTTCAGGGACACCTACCTCAGCTCCCTGTTCAAAAGCAAGACCGGCACCACCATCAACCGCTATCTGATGGAGCTGCGCATGGAGGAGGCCAGGCGGCTGCTGCGCAACACTGAGCTCTCCGTCTCCCAGGTGGCGGTGCGCTCGGGGTACCGGGACGTGGACTACTTCACCCGCTGCTTCAAAAAGCACACGGGGGTCCTGCCCTCGGCCTTCCGGGGAGGGCAGAAAAGATGAAGCAGAAGCTCAGGCGCTTTTTTTCCGTTGTATATTATAACCTGCGCACCCGGCAGAAGCTCTTTATCGGCTATCTCCTGGCGGTAATGCTGCCCTGCCTGCTTATGACGGCGCTGTTCTATTACTATCTGCACGGCTCAGTGCTGGACACGGACATATACTCCGTCTATACCCTGTCCCGGCAGGCGGCCTCGGGCCTTGACTCGGCCCTGCAGCAGGCCCGCTCCATCACCAACGTCCTGCTGCTGAACTTCGACTTCAATGAGATTTTGGAGAGCTGCAACCGGGACAACGACTATTTTGAGAAGCGTGGGAATATCATAAAGCTCTCCCACCTGAAGACCACCCTGCAGGAATACGAGGCCGTGCACCGCACCTGCTTCTATTTCAGCGATTCGGTCATAGAGGCCAACCGGGACACCCTGTTCTTCCTCTCTGAGATATACCGGGACAACCTCCTTGAGGACATCGCGCGGGAGCCGGGGGACCAGTTCTGGACCATATTCACCAACGAAAGGCGCATTATGGGCGGCGGCGAGACCCTCTCCATGATGCAGCCCCTCTTTAACCCCGAGGATATGACGCAGACAGTGGGCTTCATACGCGTGGACTACCTGCAGGAGGATTTGAGAAAGAGGATAGAGAGCTTCCTGCCCACAGCCCGGTCCAGGGGCTTCCTTGTGGACCGCCGTGGGGATGTTCTGAGCCGCGGGGGCCCGGAGGGCGGGGAGGGCGGCCTGCCGGTGCCCCTTCAGGAGCTGCTTGCAGGCCGGGAGGACGGGGAGCACTTTTACGCCTGCATGGACGCCCTGGGCGAAAAGACGCTCGTGTGCGTGAACCCCGTGCCCGCGGGGGGAATGAGCCTTGTCTTCTTCACGCCCTTCTGCGAGATAGAGCGCTCCGACTCCCTCCTGCTGGTGCTGGCGGGCATACTCATGGTCACGGAGGCCCTTATCACCCTCTGCTTCGGCGGGTTCCTCTGCATGTCCCTGGCCCGGTCCAGCGATTTGCAGCTAAGGCTGCTCTACTCCCAGCTCAACCCCCATTTTCTCTACAATACCCTGGACATAATCAACTGGCAGGCCATACGCCTGGACGCCCCGGAGATATACCAGCCCCTGCAGGCGCTGTCCAGGCTCTATAAGCTCACCCTCAATAAGGGCAGCACCAATATCTCGGTTAAGGACGAGCTTGAGCATATACGCCTTTATATCCAGCTGCAAAACCTCCGCTTTCAAAACGGCATAAGGCTGCAGACGGACTACTCCCCTGAGGTCATGGACCTGTGCATACTGAATATGCTGCTGCAGCCCATAGTTGAAAACGCCGTGGTGCACGGCATACTTGAGCGCCCGGAGCAGTCCGGGACGATAACCATAACCGCCCGCCTTTCCAAGGGCTGCCTGGTCTTCTGCGTTGAGGACGACGGCGTGGGCATACCCCCTCAGGTCCTTGCCAAAATACAGGGCTCCCCCTATCAGAGCGAGGGCTACGGAATGCAGAACATCCGGGAGCGCATACGCATTGCCTACGGCCGGGCCTACGGGATATCCATACAGAGCCTGCCGGGCATGGGGACCAGGGTGGAGCTGACCCTCCCCGCGGAGCGCCCGGGCTTCAGCCGGCCGGAGCCCGGGGAATAGCTTCGGGCAGTAAAAAAATCTCCCGCCGAAAGGCAGGAGATTTTTCCTGTTATTCTATCTTACCCAGCTAAGCTCACCCAATAAGAAACGGCATAAACACGCCCCCCTGTACGCTCCGGGCGATGAACGCCACATAGCGCCCGGTCTTGCTGTCGTACCAGTCGGAGAAGGGCACCCGGGTGGAGGTCTCCTCTATGTACCGGGCCACAGGCGCCAGCAGGGCCCGGCGCACGGACTCCTCCGGGGCCATGGCCGCGCACCAGCATATCCAGTCGGACTTGGTGTAGTCCGCCCGGGAGTCCAGGGGCAGGCCGTAGGCGTTGGCCCGTCCGGGGTAGCTCTCGGTCTCCCTTATGTAGAACTCCTCGGGCAGAAGGCCCAGCCCAAGAACACGGTCCCACACAAGGTTATACTTCATGCTCCATCCCCGGCCGTCGAAGGTGAGGTATGTGCCCTTTTCCGCCGTGCAGCGCTGCCGCCAGCTCTCCGCCATCTTTTTGGCCTTCTCAAGGTACCGCTCCCCTTCGGCCTTATTCCCCAGCCGCTTTTGGAGCCGCCCGAAGCAGGCCGCGCCCACAATGGCCTTGGCCGCCAGGTTCACATTTCTGGCAAGGTGCCCGGCAAAGTCGTCGGTGCACAGCTGGCTGCCCGGGTCCTCGCCGTATTCCAGCAGATACCGGGCCCACTTTTCAAGTATCGGGGCGTATTTTCTCAGAAGCCCGTCCGAGGCGCCGTAGTGCAGGGCAGCCTCCATCATCACCAGCATGTTCCCGCACTCCTCCACAGGCATTTGGAACCTGTCGTCATATATCCCTGTGCCCGCCGGGTACTGGTATACGGGCGGTACAGCCGCCCCCTGGGGCAAGTCCAGGTTTAGGGCGTAGACCTGGCCCGTGGCGTAGGGGTAGCGGCCCACATCGTGGGGGGCGAAGTCAAACTCCCACACCGGCATTGACGCGAACTCCAGCACCGGCCGGCAGAGGGCGTTCACCAGCTCCGGGCAGAACTCTAAAAACAGCGGCGACGAGGGGTAGCTCACGTCCACGGTGCCTATGCAGCCGTTGGAGTCGTTCTCCTTTGAGAGCAGGGCCATCTCCCCCTTGGGGGTGGCGATAAGCTTATGGGCGGCAAAGCTGTGCCGCCAGGCGGCGCAGACTATCTTTTCGTAGTCCTCCCCGCCTATCTCCCGGGCCTTTTTTATCACCCGGGCGTCCAGGGCTTCGCAGCGCTCAACCAGGCTGTCGTGGCCGTCGAAGAACTCCCTGAGGGCGCAAAGGAAGGTCTTGCCCTCCCTTGCGTACCAGGCCCGGCAGGGGGCGCCGAAATAGTTTATGGAGGCGACGTCGTCATACCCCAAAAGGGCGAAGGCCCGCTGGGGCTCAGCCTTCACCTCCGTCTCCCAGGTGAAGCCCGCGCCGTGCCGGGAGCTCTCCACAGGGCAGGAGGAGGCTATGTAAAAATACCCCCAGTCGATGGTGATATGGTCCGCGGAATGGCCCAGTATGGACTGGCGGGACCTGCCCATATAGGCCGCGCCCATATCCCCATCCCGGAAGCTGTGGGCGAATATCTCCGGGGCGCAGGCGCCGTCATAGCAGATACGCGGGGAGACGGACAGGCTCACCCTCACCCGGTGGGGCCCGCCGTCCGCGGAGGCGGCCTCAAAGTCCGCAAGGGAGACAGGGGTTGAGAGCACGTCAAAGTCGTCCGGCAGCGCGCAGCTTCTGAAGGAGGCCTTTAAGCTCACGCCGCCGGCAAGATAGGTGAACTCGGTCTTTGTGGGGGTGACTGCCACGCCCGTCACCCGGGCCGCGGCCCCGCCCCCCTGGCCCAGGAAGCGGAAGCTCTCGCCGTCTACGGTTATGGAGCCGCTTATTGGCTTCTCCGCGCCGGTCCAGTGTACTGTTGTGCAGTCGTTGGGAAGGTCGCCGGGCAGCCAGACTGAAAAGTAGGGGTCCTCGGCGATAACGGGCATGGCCGGGAGCCGGTCAAATTTCTGCATAGGGATTCCTCCGGTTGATAATATTTTTGGATTTGCTTTGGGGCTTGTCTGCCGTTAGGGACATTATAGCCTATATCAGGGTCCGGCGCAAGCGCTGATTTCTCTCGTATATCAATTTATATTCCCTTCTGTGCGCGGCGTCGGGCCGGAATGTCTCAAAGCTGCGTATTCCCATATGCTCCCAGGCCATTTGAACCGTTGGGTATATGCCCGCGGCCGCCGCCGCGAAAACAGCCGCCCCCAGCGCCGGGACCTCCTCCTCCCGGGCGGCCTGCACCGGGCGGTCCAGCAGGCAGGCGTACTGCTCCATAAGCAGCCGGTTCTTCCCTGCCGCTCCCCCGCATATGAGCAGGCGCTTAACCGGCGCGCCCTCCCTTTCGCACAGGTCCAGAATGCTGCCGGTGCCGCATACCACTGCCTGCAGAAGGGCCAGGTACAGCTCCTCGGGCCTTGAGTCAAGGGTAAGGCCGGTTATCGCCCCGGTGAGCCCCAGGCTGCAGGGGGCGTTCCGGCTGCCGTTCCACCAGTCGGCGGCAGTGAGGGCGCAGCGAAAGGGCTCGCGGGCCTTCTCCGTCAGCAGGCTGTGGGGGGATATCCCCCTTTTTTGGGCCTGCTCCCAGTATTCCCAGGGGAGAAGGTTTTTCACAAACCAGCTGAGCATATCCCCGGTGGCGCTCTGGCCCGCGTCTATGCCCCAGAGCCCGGGGCAGAGGCCGTCCTTCGCTATGCCGCATATGCCCTCTATCTCCCGAAGCTGCCTTGTCTGCAAGGTGAGCACATTGGAGGTCCCGGCAACCAGGGCCCCGTCCCCCGGCTCCATCGCCCCCATGGCCGCAAGGGAGGTGTGCCCGTCCAGCACCCCCGCCCCCACAATGACCGGCCCCTCCTGCCCCAGCCGGGAGCGCCACTTCAGGGAGAGCTCCCCCGCCCTGCTCCCCGGTGGCAGCACCGGCCCGCGCATAAGCCTCGGGTACTCCTCCCCAAGGCCCGGGCGCAGGGCCTCAAGATATTCCCCTGAGGGAAAGCCCAGGTCCCCGGCCCACAGGCCCTTATAGCTCATGGAGCCCGTGCTGCGCGCCAGCCTTCCGGTGAGCCTGAGGGTCAGGTATTCGCACAGGTCCAGGGCCAGGTCCGTCTCCCTATAGGCCTCCGGGTCCTGGTCCCTAAGCTCCATGACCTTCGGCAGCGCCCACTCGCAGGACACGCTCCCCCCGGTGCGCCCGAGAAAGGGCTCCCCAAGCTCCCTTGCAAGCCCCAGGGCCTCCTCGGCCTGAGGGGCGGCGGTATGGCGCTTCCAAAGCTTTACCCGGGCGTGGGGCCTTCCCGAGAGCCTCTCATTGTACTCAAGGGCCCGGCCGTCCCTTCCAATGGGCACCATGGTGAACGAGGTTGCGTCAACGCAGATACCCGCAAGGCCCCTGCACCCAGCCCCAAGCTCCTCTAAAAGCCCCTCAAGGGCGGCGTCGTAATCCTCCGCCCGGGCAAGGCCCTCTTCCCCCGGGCCGTGGGCATAGGGGACGGCGCTGCTTTTTAGCACCCGCCGCTGCATGCGTCTACCAGCACCCCCCGGGCTGACTGGGTGCCGAAGTCCAGGCCCAGCACCGCCTTCATAGGCACACCGCCTTCATTACGCGCCGCTCGCCCCGGCGTATCTCACCAATCGCCCCGGGCAGGCCTTCCAGGGAGAGCCTGTCGCTGATAAGGTCCTCCACATGCAGGCGGCCGCTGTCCAGCATACTCACCGTGTACCGCCACTCGTCCACCGGCCAGGGGGCCCGGCTTGAGTTCCACACCCCCAGGACGGTCAGCTCCCGGCGCATTATCATGCCGTGGGCCTCCTTCGACAGCAGGGCGTCCCCCGAGGGGTTCCCCAGCAGGGCGGCAGTGCCCCGGGGCCGCAGGCATTTTATGCAGGCCTCCAATGCCTCTCCCGCGCCGGAGCCCTCTATGGCGGCGTCAGCCAGCCTGCCCCGGTTATATTTCAGCACGGCCTCCAATACGTCCTCCTTTGTTGTGTCCGCTGCCGCGAAGCCCTTTGAGCGGGCGAACTCCACCTTATGGGCCGCCACGTCCGCAAGCATGGGGACGCAGCCGAATATCCGGGCCCACCTTGCGGCCATCATGCCGATGGGCCCGGCCCCGAAAATCACTATGAAGCTCCCCGCCGCCGCGCCGGTCCGGCGCACCGCGTGCTGGGCCACGCAGGCGGGCTCCGTCATGGCAAGGGCCTCCATGGAGGCCCCCTCCGACTGCACCAGGTGCCACTGGGAGGGCAGCAGGCAGTACTCCGCAAAGCCCCCGTCCCGGCGGGAGCCCAGGTAGTCGTAGTGCTCGCACTGGGCGAAGCTCCCGCAGGGGATAAGGGGGAAGACGGCCCCCCGCCTGCCGACAAGCCCCGGGTCCGCGCCGGTGCCCACAGCCGCCACCTCCCCGGCGAACTCATGGCCGATGGTCAGGGGGTATACCCCGCTGCTGGTGCCGTGCTCGAACACCCTGGGCAGGTCTGAGCCGCATATCCCGCAGGCCCCTACCTTTATAAGCACCTCGCTGCCCCTGGGCTTTGGTATCTCCACCCTGTCGCACCTCAGGTCCCCTATGGCGTGGAGCCTTACAGCCTTCATCATCCTTCAGCCCTCCCTCTCCGCCGCGCTTATGGCGGCGAGCATTTTCTCTGTGTTTTCCCTAACCGTGCCCCCGGGGCAGAACATGCCCGAGGTGCCGCAGACGAATACGTCGGCCCCGGCGGCCCGCATTTTCGGGGCGTTCTCAAAGCTCACGTTCCCGTCCACCTGTATGCGGGTGGACTGCCGCCCGGCCCTGTCCAGAAGCTCCCTCAGGCGGGCGGCCTTTTTAAGGGTCCCCGGCACCAGCCGCTGGCCTGCAAAGCCCGGGTCCACCGTCATCACCAGCACCATGTCCACTTCCTCCAAAACGTCCTCTATTGCCCCTATGGGGGTCCCCGGGTTTATGGCCGCGGAGGGGTGGGCCCCCAGGTCCCGCACCATGGCAAGGGCCCTGTGCAGGTGCCGGGTGCTCTCCGCGTGAACGGAAACATAGTCCCCGGGCTGTATGCCGAACCAGCCGAGCTTGTCCTCCGGGCGCTGTATCATCAGGTGCAGGTCCAGGGGCACCCGGCTGACAAGGCGCAGGTTTTTTATATTTTCCGTGCCCAGCATAATATTGGGCACAAACTCCCCGTCCATCACGTCCGCGTGCATAAGGGCCGCCCCTGCCTGCTGGGCCTCCTCTACCGCCTGGCCGGCCCCCTGCCAGGCCGGAATGCACATCACAGACGGCGAAAGCCAGATACTGTTCATGCTGTCTCCTCCCTTCTTAACTATACCGGCGCCCCGGCCGCCGGCTGGGCCTCCCCGGGGGCCGGGCTTTTCTCAGCCCTTCCCATGCGCATTATTATAAGGCCCACAACGCCGCAGAGCAGGCCCGCCAGCACGCACATGTACTGCTTGCTCCCCATGTCCGCGCCCAGAATACAGACGCGGGCCGTTCCGGTCCGGGAGACAAAGTATTTTCCGAAGCACACCCCCAGCATGGCCGCGAAATTCGTCAGGCTCAGGTATGCCGCCAGGTACACCGCCCGGCGCTTTTGGGGGATATTGTGATACGGCAGCCCCGCCCCCGCCAGGCCCCGGGCCGGGGCCGCGCAGGAGGCGTTCAGTATGGCGAACACCGGGTATATCCACTGGGTCCCCTTCTGCACAAAGGCTATGCCGATAAGGAACACCATATACAGCATACACCCGCAGCCGTAGGTCTTCATCCACCCCCAGCGCTGCAAAACCGGCTTCCACCAGATAACGCTCAGGGATGTGACGAGCATAACCGCGAAGTTTACCCCGCTTATGAAGCTGTAATTCACCTGCACGTCGTTTAAAAGGTACAGCAGATGGTACTGCCCGGGTATGCACACCACAAAGGAGTCTATGCAGGCGGCCAGAACGGTCATGCGGTATCTCCTCTCCCCAAGGGGCAGGAGTATAAGCTCCTTTATGCGGAATTTCTCCCCCGAGCCCTCATAGGGATATTCCTTTATGCCTATGTACAGGGCCGCGTCAAATATCACCAGGGCCAGGGCGATAAGCCTCAGTATGAGCAGGCCCTCGTACTCCATGCCCCTCTCCTTGAAGGAGTCGACCAGCCGGCCGCCCAGAAGGGGCACGGCGGCGCACACCAGGTTCACCGTGATGTTCACCGTGGAGTAGTACGCCGGGCGCACCCTCTCCGGAAGGGACTGCAGCATCCATACATTTGCCGCGGGGTTCTGCAGGGCGAAAAGGCCGCTGCTGAGAAGCAGGAAAATAAGCAGCAGCGAGAGCCTCCCCTGGCCCTCCATCGGGAGAAGGGGCAGCAGGGCTATTACCGCCGTCTGCACCACATAGTAAATGACCCGGAAGGTGATTATCAGCGCCTTCCTCCTTTGAAACCTCTCGAACAGCAGCGGCGAGAGCAGCTGGAGCGTGTAGGAAAGATACGGTATCATGGCCGCCGTGCCCACAAAGGAGTCGTCCGCGTTCATTAGCAGCAGCATGCCCGTCCAGAAGCTGCCGCCTATAAGCTGGGCGATGATGTTGGCGTTATAGTTTGAGAACAGCATTCTCAGCCTGTCCGCGGACTCCTTCTCCCCGGGGGCGTACCATTCGCAGATAAGGCCCTTAAGCCCTGTCAGCCATTTGAACATACTGATTTCCTCCCGCCTTAAGGGGCTTACAGGCCTTCCCTCTCGTATCTGGGCTCCACATAGCTCTTGTTATAGTCGTTCCCCCCGGGGAAGTTGGCGCTTTTCAGCACGCCCGGGGCCTTGCCCAGCTTTAAGAGCTCCTCGGTAACAACGGTTGTGACGCTCCACATAATCATGGCCGCGGAGAGCCCCGAGGCCGCGCAGAGCCTGGGCTCAAGGCCCTCCACCTCCATCATGGCCTCAGCGGCGGGGGCGCAGTTGTCTATCACCACGTCCGCAAGCTCATAGAGCTTTTTGCCAGAGGAATGGGGGCTCTCAACGCTTTTCGCGTAGCTCATGGAGGTTATGGCGATGATTTTAATGCCCATCTTCCCCGCCTCATAGGCCAGGTCCACCACGTCGAAGGTCCTTCCGGACACCGAGCCGCATATGAGCACGTCCCCGGGCATGGCCCCCGAGCTCTTCAGGGCGTACCTTGCCAGCCCCTCCATGGAGGTGTCCAGGCCGCCGCGGTCCCTCTTGCGCACGGCGTCCTCCACCACCAGGCTGTAGCGGAAGGCCTTGTAGAGGATGAGCCCCCCTCCCCGGTAGATGAGCTCGCTGTCGATAATATGGCCCGAGTCCCTGATATGCACGCACCCGCCCTTGTCCACGGCGCCGGCAATGAGCCGGCCTGCCCGCTCTATGGCGTCCCGCTGGGTCGCGCGTATTCTGCCGTACAGCTCGTCCAGGTGTTCCCAGTATCTGTCTAAAAGCATGATGTTTTCCTCCTTTATCGGGTGTATTCATTCCGGATAATCCGGCCCTCACTCCTCCCCGGGGGCTATGAAATTCTGAGGCTTATAGCCGCTGTACCTGATAAAGGCCCGGCGGAAGGAGAACTCAAGGTCGTACCCCACCTGCTTATAAACCTCCGATATCTTCACGTCCCCCACAGAGAGCAGCTCCTTTGCCTTCTCCATGCGCACATAGGTAAGGTATGGCAGGAACGTTGTCCCCACCGCGTCGCGGATATGCTTATTGATGGTGTTTGCGCTCATATGGAACACATCCTGAAGCACATTGATGGAAAGGCTGCTGTCCACATAGTGGGAGTCGATATACTCCACTATCTCCCTTGCCGCCGCGCTCACCCCCTCCTCCCTGGCTGAGAGCAGGGCGCATACCTCATTGGCCACGGCGCTCAGCTTGCCGAACACGTCGTATACCGAGCTGTACTCCATTGTCTCAAGGGAGGCCAGCAGCTCCCGGTTCAGGTTCTTTTCCAGCACTATGCGCACCAGGTCGTTTACAAGCACCATGCTCAGCTGGAACATGTCCGACTCCCTTATCTTCCCGCATTTCAGCTGCTGGGTGTTCTCGTCCAGAAGCTGGTTCAGGATATTCGTCATCTCCTTTGCCTTTCCTCCCCGAAGGGCCAGGATAAGGTGGTGCTCAGCCTCGATGGGCAGGTAGTATACCGGTATTCCGGAGAACCTCTGGTACTGCTTCTTCTTCAGGGCCTCCTGATAGGAGACGGCTACGCCCCCCGGGCCCTGGCATACGGGGCCCGGGAATATCTCCCCGGACCCGGTGCCCAGCTTCTCCGAGAAGCGGCCGCAGAAGCCGGATATCTCCTTCTCCTGGGCCGAGGACAGCACCAGCACCAGCATTCCACCGTAGTCCGGCACGAACTCGCAGTGCAGCCCCTTCATCTCCCTTAAAAGGCCCTCGATAACGGTCCCCGAGGGGCTCTCCCCGCCCAGCAGCACCACCTGGACCCACTGGCTCTCATAGTCGGGCAGAAGCCTCCCTCTGTCCCCGTCCTGCTGGAAGGTGCCCGCCAGCATGCGCCTGAGCTCCGTGTCCCGCTGGGAGGCCTCCAGGGCCTGGACCATCCTTGAGATATTGTTGCCTATGTCAAAATACATGTCCCGGGAGGCGCCCTCCCCGGGGAGCTTCGAGAAAAGCCGGTCCAGCTGCCTGTAGAGGTACGCCGCCAGGAAAAACGCCACCGGCGAGACCAGGACCGCCATAATCAGCATGAGCAGCAGGACCCAGAAATAGGCGTTGTCCAAAGCCGTGTAAGCCTTATCGTCCACATAGAACTCCAGCTCCCACCCCAGCGCCGGCAGGGAATAGCCATTAAGGGCCCCCTTTGTTCCTCCGGCCCCGTACTCCAGCACCATGGCCCGGTTCTCTGCGTCATATACCCTGAACCCTGTGAAGCCCGCCGGGAGCATGCGCCTTATCTGCTCTGTCACCACGGATGTGTTCAGCATGGTGCAGAGATAGGCCGAGGGGCGGCTTGAGCTCTGTATGGGGTTCACAAGGAGCACGTTCCCCCGAAAGCACACGCCGTCTGAGTCATAAAGGACCCTGCGGGCCTCAGAGGTATCGGCTATCATGGAGAGAAACTCCCCGGCCTGCTCCTCCGGCACGCCCTGGGAGCGGAAAAAGTACTCCCCGCTGTTGGTCCCGCTCCCGTGCATAACGCGGCTGTTCTTTGTAAAATATACGGCGCGGTAGAGCACCTCTGTGTTCAGCAGGGAGTTGAACAGGAAATCCTCGCTTATCTCCTTGAGCCGCCGGGGCGTGAACCGGTCGGAAAACACCTGTGAGCCCGAGGCCATCTGCACCACCCAAGGGTATGTGCGCAGCTGGGCCGACAGGCGGGCCTCCCTCTGCACCAGCTCCTGCAGATAATCCACCGCGTGCTCAACAGAGCTCTCTATCTCCCCCTGGTTCTTTGCCCTGACAGCCTCCTGCTCCCTTGTGAAAAAGTAGGCGAAAAGGAGATATGTGACCAGGAGCAGGCAGAGAAAGAAGATGGCGAACATCTTCAGGAAGGTCCGGTTTTTTATTTGTATTCCCATAGGACCACCCTTCCAAGCCCAGTGGGGGCAAGGGTCCGCGCTGACCTTCGGCGCAGACCCGCATATTCCCACTTATTGTATCAAGTATCTCTTTTAAAGCTTCTCTGTCTTAATCTGTCTTATTTACTTCGCCGCCTCCAAGGCGCGGTCATAGCGGTTCTGCACTATTTCCATATAGTCCTTGAGGCCCAGGCTCTCAAGCTCCGCTATTCCGTCGGGCAGCGTGGATATGTCCCTCTGGCCCAGTATGATGTCGGAAATCATCTCTGCGGCGTAGGTGTTCAAGGGCTCGCTTATCTCAGAGAGCTTGTCGCTCTCCTCGTCCGTGGAGATTGCCAGGCTCTGGTTCTTCTGGAAGACGCAGGTGTCAAAGTTCGCGTTGAACTCCTTTATGGCTGTCTGCTTTTTCTGCACGTACTCGTCGCTCTTGGGGTCCACCTGCTGGGCATAGTACGGGAATATCGCCATATGGGGCAGGGCGTACAGGCCGATGGACGCGCCGTTAAGGCCGCTGTACTTGTGCCGCCAGTCCCAGAGCTCGTTCTCTTCCGTGGGCGCGGTCCCAAGGTCTATGCTGTTCAGAACGCCCTTCTCGTCTATCTCGAAGGTAACGCCCTCAATGCCCGTGCAGAGCTTCGCGTAGTCCTCTGTATACACAAAGTCAAAGAGCTTCGCTGCCGCCTCGGGGTTCTGGCAGGCTGAGGTGACAAAGTACTGGTTGAAGGTGATTCCGGGGGCGTCGCCCTGGGCGTACCAGGTCTTGCCAAGGTCCCCGTCTGGGCTCAGGACAAAGGGGGTGTACTGGACGCCCTCAGCGGCTATCTGCTTTTCGTAGTCGCCCCAGCTGGCGTAGTTATAGGTGACCGCCGCCTTATTTGAGGTGATGAGCTCGGATGAGAAGGAGTCCCCGGAGAAGGCCGCGGTGTCGTACATGCCGTTGTCGTAGAGCTTCTTCATAAACTCAAGATAATCAAGGAGCCTGTCGTCATAGAAGTTTGACTGCACCTTGCCGTCGTCGTCAATGTATGCCAGGGTGCTGGTGTTCAGGCCGAAGCCCCTGGCGAAGTTGTCATAGAAGGTGTCTATCTTCACGTTGACTATCTCGTCCTTGGCGCCGTTGCCGTTGGGGTCCGCCTCCTGTATCTTCACAAGCAGGTCGTAGAGCTCGTCGGGGGTATAGGCCAGCTTCATGGTCTCGCCCGCCGCTTCAACCCAGTCCTGCCTTATGGAGGGCAGGCGGTAGCCCACGCCGGGAAGGGGCTCCTTGGTGTCCTGGTCAAAGGAGCCGGAGTTATAGAGGTAGGCGAACCAGTAGAGGTTGCCGTCGGGCGCGGTCTGGGCGCCCCGGGTGCCGGGGGCGTATTTGTCCCAGAAGGCGGCTATGCTGCCGTCCTCGTCGTATTCCTCCATAAGCTTGCTTGCGGGGATTATGAGCCCGTTCTTGCCCCAGTCCACCACGTCGCTGCTTGTGATGGTCGGGTCGAAGGCCACGGCCACGATGTCGGGCATGTCCACCCCGGCGGCCATGCGGGTGTTGAGGACATTGGGGAAGTTGTCGTTGGCAATGCACTCAAGCTCAAGCTGAATGCCCATGTCCGCAAGAATGCCCTTGAAGGTCTGGGAAACGTCGTACTTTTCCCAGTCGGCGGTCTTGATTTCTGAGGAATAGTCGTTCTTGCACAGTATCTTGAGGGTAACCGTCTCCCCGGAGCCGGACTGCTCCCCGGAGCTCTCCCCGCTCACGGAGGCCTGGCTCTCCTCTGAGCTCTCGTTTTTGGAAGGGTCCCCGGCGCTGCTTGAGGGCGGGGTCTGGCCGCATGCCGCCACAGTGAGCAGCAGTACCAGTGCCAGTAACAGGGCTGTCATTTTTTTCATTTTGTTTTCCTCCTAACAATATTTTGGTGGATATGGATTTGATATATGCAAAAGGGTCTTCCCGGCCAGGGCCGCGTCCCCCCTCTTCCATCCGGCTGCTCACCCCTTTATGGAGCCCAGCATAACGCCCTTTGTAAAGTACTTCTGGAACATGGGGTATACAAGGAGTATGGGCATTGTGACTATAACTATCATCGCGTAGCGGAGCTGGCGGGCGGTCATAGCCTGCTCGGCCATGGCCTCCATTACCTCCTTGGTCATGCCCGTCTGGGTGTCGGCGCGCATGCCCGACTGCATTGATACCAGCACGTTGCGAAGGAAAAGCTGCACAGGCTGGATATCCGGGTTCGTGGTGTAGATGGAGGCCCCGAACCAGGAGTTCCACACGCCCACGATGGTATATATCAGGATTACAGCGATAATAGGCTTTGACAGGGGCAGGTATATCTTCACAAGGGCCTGAAGGTTCGTGGCCCCGTCTATGAAGGCCGCCTCCGAAAGGTCCGGCGGCAGGGAGGCGAGAAACGTCCTGCACAGGATTATGTTCCATATGCTGTAGCAGCCCGGCAGTATCAGGGACCAGGGGGAGTTATAGAGCCCCAGCTTTGTCACCACGATAAAGGAGGGTATCATGCCCCCGCCGAAGTACATGGGTATCAGTAGGTAATATGTGAGCCATCTGCGCCCCCAGAGGTTCTTGCGGGTCAGGGGGTACGCCACGGCCACGGTGTTGAACAGCATGAGCACGCAGCCCGCTATAACATAGCCGATGGAGTTCAGAAAGGCCCTCCAAAACTCATTGTCCAGCGCCACTATCTTATAGCTCTCCACCGAGAAGCCCACCGGCCAGAAGGTCACCGCCCCGCTGGCTGCCGCTATGGGGTCGCTCAGGGACATGGATATAACATACCACATGGGATATATGGTGATAAAGCACACTATCAGGGCGATTACGGTTATCACCGTGTCAAAGCCCGTCCAGCGGTTGAGCCTGCTCCTGCGGGGGATATCCCTTTTCCCCGCCGCCTCATATACGCCGGCTGCCGGAGTGTCTGTTCTCATAGCTCTTTCTCCTTTCCTTACCAAATCGAGAAATCCGTCTTCTTCCTGGACACCCAGTTGGCGCCGAACACCAGGATGAAGCTCAAAATGCTCATTAAGAGGCCCGCCGCCGTGCCCGGGCTGTAGGCCCCGCCCATCAGGGACTCCCGGTACACATAGGTGCCGATAACGTCCGCGGTGGAGTAGACCGAGGGGTTATACAAAAGCAGTATCATGTCCGTGTTGGAGCCCAGCATGCCGCCGATGGCGAAGATAAGCTGTATCATGATAAGCGGCAGAAGGCTCGGCAGGGTGATGAACCATATCTTCTTCATCCTTGTGGCCCCGTCCACGCTGGCCGACTCATACAGGGAGGGGTCTATGGATGACAGGGTGGAGAGATACAGTATGCTGCTCCAGCCGAAGCTTTTCCACACCCCCAAAAGGGTATAGAACCATGGGAAGAACTCCTTGTTGGCGTTCAGGGACTTTGCGTGTATGCCAAGAAGCTCCAAAAACTGGGTGATAATGCCGTCGCTGGCAATGAAGGAGAGGAACATCCCCGCCACCACCACCGTGGAGATAAAGTTTGGCATATAGCTAACAGTCTGGGTGAACTTGCGGAACTTGCCGTTTCGTATCTCGTTTACCACCAGGGCGAACACTATGGGCACCCAGAAGCCCATGAACAGGCCCATGAGGTTGAGCACGATGGTGTTTTTCAATATGCGCGGGAAGTAGTAGGAGCTCACGAACTTTTCAAAATGCCTGAGCCCCACCCACTCAACGCCCTCCCCGAAAAACGGCTTTCCCACGCTGTAGTTCTGAAAGCCTATCACCAGGCCGAACATGGGCAGATAGCTGAAAATGAAGATGAAGGCCAGGGGCACGGCCATGAGCAGGTAGTACTCAATATTGTCCTTCAGGTCCCGGTGCATAAGCTTTTTTCTCGGGGGGAGCGGCCCCGTACGCTCTTTTTTCATATTTTTCATATTTTTCATATTGCTCATATCCTTTCTCCGGCGTGTTTTTCATCCTGCCGCGGCTCTGAAATTTTTATTCAGGATTATCCCCGGCAGTCCTGAACTGTTTCTTCACCACAAGTTTAACTCATACAACTGCACAAAATCCAGACACAAAAGCCTCAAAACCCCCTCAATTCCATGTATTTCGCCTGAATCTGCTGTTTTTGTGAGGATAAATTTCTCTAAAAAAATTAAACTCCCGGCGATATAAATCCACACAAAGCCATTGAACGATAAAACGCCCGCCTGCGTTATATGGCAGGCGGGCGCGTATATTCTTTAACCCCGTTTACAGTCAGGCCTTCTCAAAAATCTCAAATTCCTTTTCCCTTATTCTAAGGTCAACGGCGCCTGTAACCGTCTCCCCTGTGATAACATTGCGCCACTTCCCCTTAAACAGATATGGGAAGGCCGCGTCCCACCGGGGGAAGAAGCCTATAAGCTTCTCGTCAGCCAGCACCGCGCAGTTCTCCGGGGCGTAAAAATCCACCCCAGCGTCCCGAAGCAAAGCCCTCAGCTGCTTCTCCCTCAGGGTAAACTCCGCCGCAAGAATGCTCGCCCCCCGGCCCCGCTTCACCCGGGCCGTGAGTATTGAGCCGTCCGGGCCCGCCTGCAGCACCTCCTGCCCGGCCTCGGGCACAATCCTGAGCAGGGGGTAGTCCTGGGGGCAGTTATGGGTGCAGTGCCAGTATATATGCCTGTATAGCCCCTCAGGCTGCATTCTCCCGGGGCATTCCTCTGTGGAGAAGCCTGTGACCGCCCTCTGGTTTTCCGGGCTGAAGGACGGGTCCAGAAGGCCCGCGGCCCAGTTCCAGAGCACGTGGGCGTCCGGGCGCAGCCTTGCCTGTATTCCCTCCCAGGTCTCCCTTGGCATTACAAAGGCGTGGCAGAAGACTATGAATTTATACTGGCTCAAATCTATCTCAAACAGGTCGCTTATACGCAGATGGTCCGCCGGCGCGCCGCAGAGCCTCAGCTCCCGCTCAAGCCTCAGGCGCAGGTTCCGCTGGGGCCCGGAGATATAGGTGGTGTGCCCGCAGCTGGCCTCGTCCTCAACGAACAGCACCTGGGCAGTGCTTTTGCGGGGTATCGGCGACCATTTCTTGTAAAAAGCCGCCTGGCGCTTGAACATCTCCACCATTTCAGCGTCCCCGTACCAGTCGTCGTTCAGGCCGTTTATGTCCATCCACCAGAAGCCCTGCCGGAAGGTCAGGGCCCGGTATATCTCCCGCCAGAACACGGTCCTTGTGTCCCGGGGGGTTTTGGGGGCCCGGTCCCTGTCGCAGCCCAGGGCGTGGTGGGAGCGGCTGTCGTTTTCCTCTATCCAGAGCTTCTTCCTTGCAAAGGACTGGCCCGGGGCCTGGGAGGCCCCCGGGTCCCCTGCAAGGCAGTAGTGGTACGCCTTTGGGGATGAGTAGAAGTCCACATAGGGGGTGGTCATGGCCCTGTCAGTGGCCAGGTGCCCGGCATAGCCCACGGTCTCGTCCTGGAAGTAGCCGTAGAACCCTCCCGCGGGCTTGCCGCAGGCCTCCTTCACAGTTTTGCCAAGGGCTTCAATGGCGTCAAAGCAGGCCTCGGAGTGGAACTCGTTGCAGTCTGTCTGCCGCTGGTCATCTGCAAGGAGCACGCCCCTTAGGTCCCTGCCGTTTTCGCTCCATCGCTCGGGGGGCGTGGGCATGGGCAGGTTTTCAAGGGTGAGCCCGGGCATGTTCCAGGCCTCTCTCAATGCCTCAAGGGAGCCGTACTTTTTCACGGCCCAGTTATAGAAATGCTTTTTATGGCTTATGCCGAAGTCCCCCTTCCTGGGGTCCCCCTGGTTGCGCCAGTCCCCCCACCACATGTTTTCCCCGCAGTTGCCGAAGCAGAACATGTACCCGAGGGTCTGCCTGCCGTAGGGGGAGGCCTCTATGTGGCGGATGAGCTTTTCAAGGGCTTTGCAGGCGTCCCGCACCCAGAGCTTGGACGAGAAGGACTGGTTTGATATCCTCTGGTCCGGGTAGGGCTTTTTGTCCCCGTCCCAGCCGGCCCGGTCGTGGTATGATGTGCCCACCATGGCGGCAATCTCTCCCGGGTCCGACGGGCCCTTCCAGTACACGCAGACCTCCTCGGGGTTTGCCCTGAGCCAGTCGTCCGGGGGGTTCACGCCCACCCGGGGCACAAGCCAGCGGTCCGGGTATCCCTCAAGCAGGGCCTCGAGATATCTGTCCGTGTCCCCATAGTCATACTTATCTATGCCAACCCAGCCGCTTGGGAGGCCGATGGTGTTTATCATTGAGCCTATCTCGTCAAGCCTCTCCCGGCGCTCCCTGTAGGCCGCCCAGTCCCTTGTGCCCTTGGGGGCGGTGTAGTAGAAGTTCCAGGGGTGGTGCCGCATAAATTCCAGGGCCTCATTAAGGCTCATTCCATTGCGCAGGTTCAGCGCTATGTCAGTTTTCATGATATGTTATCCTTTCCGCGAAACCCTCCGGTCCCGCTAAGCCTCTTCCCGGGCGAAGATTCTAAAGTCCTTCCCCCTTATTTCCAGGGTCTTCGGGCCCCGCACCTCTTCGCCGCTTATCACGTCCCGCCACAGGCCCTCAAAGCTGTGGGTGAATTTCACATCGTACCTGGGGAAGAAGCCGATTAGCTTCTCGTCCGCAAGCACAGCGCAGCTTCCCGGAGCGTATGAGCGCACCCCCGCCTCCTCGAGCAGCCCGCGTATAAATGGCGCCCTTAAAGTGAAGTCCGCGGCGAATATGCTCGCGCCGCCCCCCCGCCTTATTCTGGCCGTGAGGATTTTCTTGTCCGGCGACGTCTGCAGCACCTCCTGGCCCGCCTCGGGCAGTATCTCCAAAAGGGGATAGTCCTGGGGGCAGTTATGGGTGCAGTGCCAGTAGATATGCCTGTAGAGCTCTTCGGGCTGCATTCTCCCGGGGCACTCGGCGGTGTAAAAGCCCGTGACCCGCTTCTGGTTCTCCGGGTCAAAGTCCGGGGAGAGAATGCCGGCGGCGTAGTTCCAGAGGATATGGGCGTCCGGGCGTATGCGCTCTTTGAGCCTCCGCCATTTCTCCTCGGGCATTACAAAGGCATGGCAGAAGACTATGAATTTATACCGGCTCAGGTCCATGGAGAGCATGTCGTTCACCCGGAAATGGTCCACCGGCGCGCCGCAGAGCCTCAGCTCGCACTCAAGGCGCAGGCGAAGGTTGCGCTGGGGGCCGGAGATATAGGTTGTGTGCCCGCAGCTCTCCTCGTCCTCAACGAAAAGTATCTCCGCAGCGGGCTTTCTGGCAATGGGGGACCAGCGCTTGTAAAAATCCGCCTGCTGCCTGAACATGGCTGTCATGTCCCCGTCGGTGTACCAGTCGTCGCTTATGCCGCCTATGTCCATCCACCAGAAGCCCTGCTTCAGGGTGAGGGCCCGGTACAGCTCCCGCCAGAAGGTTGTGCGGGTCTCCCCCGGGGTCTTCGGGGCCCGTGTCCTGTCCTCAGAGTGGTGTGAGCGCAGGTCGTTCTCCTCTATCCACATCTTGCGCCTTGCAAAGGACTGGCCCGGGGCCTGGGAGGCCCCCGGGTCCCCGGCCCGGCAGTAGTGGTACGCCTTGGGGGATGAGTAGAAGTCCACATAGGGTGTGCTCAGTGCCCGCTCGATGGCAAGATGGCCGGCATAGCCCACGGTCTCGTCCTGGAAATAGCCGTAGAACCCTCCCGCGGGCTTGCCGGTCTTGTCCTTCACCACCTTGCAGAAGGCTTCAATGGCGTCAAAGCAGCACTTGGAGTGGAACTCGTTGCAGTCCACCTGCCGCTGGTCATCGGCCAGGAGCACGCCCCTGAGGTCCTTGCCGTTCTCGCTCCATCGCTCGGGGGGCGTGGGCATGGGCAGGTTTTCAGCGGTGAGCCCGGGCATGTTCCAGGCCTCTCTCAGCGCCTCAAGGGAGCCGTATTTCTCCACAGCCCACTTGAAGAAAAGCTCCCTGTGGCGTATGCCGAAGTCCCCCTTCCTGGGGTCCCCCTGGTTGCGCCAGTCGCCCCACCACATACATTCCCCGCAGTTGCCGAACATGGGCATATAGCCGAGAATCTGCCTGCCGTAGGGGCCGCTTTCCAGGTGGTCGATAAGCGCCCCGAAGGCCTCCCCCGCGTCCCTGAGCCACTGGGGGGATGAGAAGGACTGGCGGGCAATGCGCTGGTCCGGATAGGGCTTCTTGTCCCCGTCCCAGCCCATCAGGTCCTGCTGGGGCGTGCCCACCATGGCCCGTATCTCCTCCGGGGTCTCGGGGCCCTTCCAGTAGACGCAGAGCTCCTCCGGGTAACGGCGCATCCAGTCAAAGGGCGGCTCAAGGTGCACCCTTGGCACAAAGTACCTGTCGGGGTACCCCTCAAGGAGCTCCCGCACCATAAAATCGGTGTGCTCAAAGTTATACTGCCCTATCCCCACCCAGCCGGAGGGTATCTCCATAATGTTTATCATGGAGCCAATCTCGTCTATCCGCTCCCGGCGCAGGCGGTACTCCTTCTGTGGCCGCGGGGAGGTGCCCCCGCCCATACAGACATAGTCCGAGCCCGGGTTTATATCCTCCGGCGCCGGGTCCACATAGTAGAAGTTCCACGGATGGTGCCGCATGAACTCAAGGGTCTCTTCAAAGGTCATAATCTGGTCCTCCTTATTCCCCCGTACCCTTGGGGGCAGGGGTTGATTTGTGCAGATTATATTGAAATCTGCCCTGTTTGTAAATATATTTACAGGAATTGCGGAGGCAATGCGGAAATGGTGCCGGGGACAAGGCCCTCCCGCCTGTTTATTATATATAAATAATATAAAAGATAATATCAAAGGGAATATTTTTCCCTGTACATAAGATACTGCCTCTGAAAGCTCCCGCCGTCATTGCGCGCGTCCCTTAGGGAGGCGTGTATATTCATGTTATTGTTTGCCGTATCTATGACGCAGCCGGCTATATTCGAGCAGTGGTCCGAGACCCGCTCAAGGTTTGTGAGGATATCCGACCAGATAAAGCCCCCCTCTATGGAGCAGGTTCCCTGCTGCAGGCGCAGGATATGGCTGGTGCGCAGCTTCTCCTTCAGGCCGTCTATCACCTGTTCCAGGGGCTCAACCCTCCCGGCGGCCTGCAAATCGTCCTCCAGAAAGGCCCTCAGCGCGTCGCCAAGTATCTCCTGTACCGCCGAGGCTATCACACCCAGCTCCCTCACAGCCTCCGAAGACAGGGAGAGTCCCTTCTCACAGAGCTCCTCGGCGGATTCCAGCAGGTTCACCCCGTGGTCCGCTATGCGCTCGAAGTCCCCTATGGCCTTCAAAAGCCCCGCGGCCCGGGCGCTGTCCTCCGCGCTCACCCGGCTGGCGCTCAGGCGCACAAGGTAGGTGCCCAGCATGTCCTCGCAGCGGTCCGTAAAGGCCTCCTTCTCCCTTACGGACTTCCCCAGGGCCGGGGTGAGCTCCCTCAATGAGGCCAGCCCCCCGCGGAGGGCCCCGGCGGCGCTCTGGGCCAGCTCCCCGCCAAGGCTTTTGCAGCTCTCAAGGGCTATGGAGGGGGTGGCTAAAAGCCGTTCATCCAGCTCCGGCTGGGGGGCAGCCTCCCGGCCCTCCCGGATAATCCGGCATACGAGCCTTTCAAGCCTTCCGGTCATGGGCAGGAGCAGGAGGGTGCACAGCAGGTTGAACACCGAGTGGCATAAAGCAATGCCCAGAAGGGACGCGGGCCGGGAGAATACAGCCGGGGAGAAAGCAGCCCTGATAATCCAGAACACCGAGAGCCAGGCCACCGCGCCGATTACGTTGAAGGACAGGTGCACAAGGGCGGCGCGCCTGGCGTTCTTCCCGGCGCCTATTGCAGAGAGCATGGCCGTGACGCAGGTGCCGATGTTCTGGCCCATGATGATTGGCAGCGCCGCGCCGTATGTCACCTGGCCCGTGGCGGCCAGGGCCTGAAGTATGCCCACCGAGGCTGAGCTGGACTGTATAACGGCCGTGAGCAGGGCCCCGGCCAGCATACCCAGAAGGGGGTTCTGAAAGAGCAGGAACATCTCCCTGAACTCCGGCACATCCCCAAGGCCGGACACCGCCGCGGACATGGCCTCCATGCCGGTCATAAGGGTGGCGAAGCCCAGAAGCACCGCCCCGGTGTCCTTTTTCTTAACGGACCTGCAGAACATATAGAATATGACCCCGATGACCGCCAGCACCGGCGTGAACGACGAGGGCTTTAAAAGCCTTACAAATACATTGCCGCTCTCTATCCCCGCAAGGCTCAGCACCCAGGCCGTGACGGTTGTGCCGATATTGGCCCCCATGATAACGTGGATGGCCTGCCGAAGGGTCATGAGCCCGGAGTTCACAAAGCCCACCACCATCACCGTGGCCGCCGATGAGCTCTGTATCACCGCCGTGACCCCAAGCCCGGTGAGCAGGCCCGCCAGCTTCCCTGTAGTGAGCCGCCCCAGGATATCCCTGAGGCCTCCCCCCGCCCGGCGCTCCAAGGCCTGGCCCATCACCGTCATGCCGAACAGGAAGAGGCTCAGCCCCCCGAGCATTGACAAAACCTGAAATATGTCCATAATATACGCTCCCTTCCTTATTATCCCTTTTTAACTATCTTTCCCAATATGCTTAAAAAATAACAGGCCGGCGGAGCAGGGGCGGACATGAAACCTGCCGCTTTTCATTGACAGGGCCCTCCGCTCGTGGTATTATTATATGGGTTTATTTACCTTCTCCCATGGGGGGAGCTATGAATTGGAGGGCATGAGCATGGAGCTTCACGGCGGCGTGCAGAGCGTTCAGAATCTTGAGGCGGTTATAAACGAGGGGCTTAGGGCGGCCCTGCTGGAAGACACCCCGGACGCCTCCCTACAGGTGCTTTTGGAGCAGCTTGGAAAGGCCCTGGGCGGCGAGCGCACCTATATATTCGAGCAGAACGAGCGCGGCTGTGACGACAACACCTATGAGTGGACGGCGCCGGGCGTTGCCCCGGAAAAGGACAACCTTCAAAACGTCCCCCCGGAGGTCTGCGCCGACTGGTACAGGAATTTCAGCATTGGCCGGCATATAGTCATCGAGCGCCTTGAGGATATTAAGGAGAGCGACCCCCTCTTATACGATAAGCTGGAACGCCAGGGGATACGCTCCCTTGTGGTGGTGCCCCTTTATAACGGCAGCGACATCATCGGCTTTTACGGCGTGGACAATCCCCCGGCAAGCTCCCTTGAGTACGCCTCAAACATGCTGCAGACCGCGGCCTACTTTATTGTGTCCTCATTAAAGCGGCGCAATCTTTTCAGGGAGCTTCAGAAGCGGAGCTATAACGTGCTCCACGCCCTGAGCGTGGACTACCTCTGCATATACGAGGTGAACTTCGACACCGGGGCCTGCGAGGCGTACCGGCGCAGCAGGCGGGAAGGGTTTGACTGGGCCGGGAGCTTTAAGGAGGGCTATCAGGCGGCCATGGAGGGGTATATCTCCCGGCACGCGGCCCCGGGGGACAGGGAGCGGCTCCGGGCCCTGACGGAGCCCAGCTATGTGCTCCAAAGGCTCAGGGAGGAGAAAAAGCTCTCTGTGCGCTACCAGCTGAAGGACAGCGGCTCGCACCTTGAGATACATTTTTCCGCCACGGAAAAGACCATGGAGGAGAACTCCGCAATATTCGCCCTTAGGGACGTGAACGCCGTGGTGGAGCAGGAGGAGAAGTACAGGCTTGAGGCCAGGCAGAGCCTTGAGGACATACTTGAGGGGGCCAGGACCGGCATATGGACCATTGAGCTTGAGAACGGCCAGAGCCCCCGGATGTACGCGGACAGGACCATGCGGATACTCCTGGGGGTGTCCGACGAGGTGGGGCCCGAGGAGTGCTACCGGCACTGGTTCGAGAATATTGAGCCCGACTACGTGGAGATGGTTCAGGAGGCCGTGCGGGAGATACTTGAAAACGGGCGCTCCGAGGTCATATACCCCTGGAACCACCCGGAGCTCGGGAAGATATACGTGCGCTGCGGCGGGGTCCCGGACAGGGGCTTCCAGAAGCCCGGGGTCTCCCTGAACGGCTACCACCAGGACATCACCGAGACAATGGTAACAAGGAAGAAGCAGGAGCAGTCCATAATGGAGCTTTTGGAGCGGGTGCGCAAGGCCAACTCCGCGAAGAGCGAGTTCCTCTCCCATATGTCCCACGACCTGCGCACGCCCATAAACGGCATACTGGGAATGCTCTCAATCCTTGAGAGCAGCGCCGGGGACCCCCTGCGGCAGAAGGAGTGCTGCAGGAATATCCGCGTCTCCACAGAGCACCTGCTGTCCCTGGTGAACGACGTTCTGCAGGTGAGCAGGCTGGAAAGCGGCGGGTCCTCCCAGGTAGAGGAGCCCTTTGACCTTGAGGAGACCGTTGAGAGCTGCATTACCATCCTGTCCCCCCAGGCGGGGGAGCGGGGGGTGAGCCTAAAGCTTAACATGTCGGGGCTTCGGCACAGGCGGGTAAAGGGCAACCCCCTGCACCTTCGGCAGATACTGATGAACGTGATAGACAACGCCTTAAAATATAACCGCCCCGGGGGCTCTGTGTCCGTGAGGGCCGAGGAGACAGGCTTTGACAATGGGACCGCCCTCTGCCGCTTCACCGTTGAGGACACAGGCATTGGCATTGGGGACGACTTCAAGCCCCATATCTTCGAGCCCTTCACCCAGGAGCACCAGGGGGCCAGGACGAACTATAACGGCGTGGGCCTGGGGATGTCCATTGTGAAAAAGCTGGTGGACGAAATGAAGGGCACGGTGGAGGTCAGAAGCCAGCTTGGGGAGGGCAGCGCCGTCACCGTGGACCTGCCCCTTTTGGCGGACGACGCATGGAGCGGGGAGCCCGCCGGGGAGGACCCGGGCGGGAGCATTGCGGGCATGCGGGTCCTGCTGGTGGAGGACAATGAGATAAACTGCGAGATAGTGGAGTACATCCTCCATGAGGCCGGGGCCAGGGTGGTGACGGCCAGGGACGGCAGGGCCGCCGTGGAGGCCTTCGCGGCCGCAGAGCCCGGGGCCTTTGACTGCATACTCATGGACCTGATGATGCCCGTGATGAGCGGCTATGAGGCAACCCGGGTTATCCGGGGGCTCAGCCGGGAGGACGCGGAGACGGTGCCCATAATCGCCCTCTCGGCGAACGCCTTTGAGGAGGACATCGTCATGGCCAAGGACGCGGGGATGAACGAGCACCTAGCAAAGCCTGTGGACATGCGCAAGATGATACAGGCCCTCAGCCGCCTGAGGCCCAGGGAATAAGCCGGCACAGAATAAGCAGGACACGGACCGTCCCTAAGGGGCGCTGTGTCCTGCTTTTTTGCGCTTATAATATACCGGCAGGGTGGAAAGTCAAAAAAAGCTCTTGACAAAAGTACGAAAACATACTATAATAAGAATTGTCCGAAATCGTATAAAGGAGTGATGTTTATGACTGAGAGCATACGGGAGCAGAACAAGCGCCTCTCCCTGCTTTTCAGCGAGACCGGCGCGGTATACCACGAGGCCGCCCTGAAGCTGGGGCTCACGGACAGCACCATGGATGTGCTTTACACCATCTGCCAGTCCGACGGGGTATGCCCCCTGGGGAAAATCACGGCCCTGTCCGGAATGCCCAAGCAGACGGTGAACTCCGCCCTGAGGAAACTGGAAAGGGGCGGCATGCTGTACCTTGAGCCCGCGGGCGGCAGGAAGAAGCAGGCCTGCCTCACTGAAAAGGGCAGGGAGCTCTGCGGCAGAACGGTGCTCAGGCTCATGGGGATAGAGGACGGGATACTGGAAAACTGGCTCCCCGGGGAGCGGGAGCAGTATCTGGCCCTCACCCGGCGGTACCTTGAGGCGCTGCGCGAGAAGGTCCGGGAGCTCTGAGCTTTCACATTTTTTGTCAGGAGGTAATTATGAAGATAGAACTGTCCGACCGCTTCACATACCGGAAGCTCTTTAGATTTACGCTGCCCTCTGTTATAATGATGGTGTTTACCTCTATATACGGCGTGGTGGACGGCTTCTTTGTCTCCAACTTTGTGGGCAAGACCCCCTTCGCCGCGGTGAACTTCATCATACCCTTTCTGATGATACTGGGCACAGTGGGCTTCATGTTCGGCGCGGGCGGCAGCGCCCTTATCGCCAGGACCATGGGCGAGGGGGACAATGAGAGGGCCCAGCGGCTCTTCTCCCTTTTCGTGTACGTGACGGCGGCCCTGGGCGCGGCGCTGGCGGTCTTCGGCTTCGCGTTCATCCGGCCCATAGCCGCCTTTATGGGGGCAGAGGGCGAAATGCTGGAAAACGCCGTGCTCTACGGGCGCGTAATCCTGCCGGTCCTGCCGGCCCTAATGTTACAGTACGAGTTCCAGAGCTTCTTCATCACCGCGGAAAAGCCCCAGCTGGGGCTTCTCGTCACTGTGATAGCGGGGGTGGCGAACATGGTTCTGGACGCGCTTTTTACCGCCGTGCTGCCCTTCGGCCTGGCGGGGGCCGCCTCGGCTACGGCCATAAGCCAGGCTCTGGGCGGGATTATCCCCCTCTTTTACTTCGGCCGAAAAAATTCCAGCCGCCTGAGGCTCCGGGGGACCTCCTTTGACGGCAGGGCCCTTCTGAAGGCCTGCGCCAACGGCTCATCGGAGCTTATGAGCAATATCTCCATGTCCATCGTCAGCATGCTCTATAACGCCCAGCTCATTCGCTTCGCCGGTGAGGACGGCGTGGCGGCCTACGGGGTGCTCATGTATGTGAGCATGATATTCATGGCCATATTCATCGGCTACTCCACAGGGGCGGCCCCGGTGGTGAGCTACCACTTCGGCGCGGGCAATAAGGATGAGCTTCACAGCCTCTACCGCAAGAGCCTTGTCATAATACTGGTTTCCTCCGCGGCCATGCTTGGCCTTGGGGAGGCCCTGGCCCGGCCCCTCTCCGCCGTGTTCGCGGGCTACGACCCGGGGCTCTTTAACATGACCGTCAGGGCCTTCGGCATATACTCCTTCTCCTTCCTGTTCTCAGGCATAGCCATATTCGGCTCGGCCTTTTTCACGGCCCTGGGGGACGGCCTCACCTCGGCCCTTATCTCCTTTCTGCGCACCCTGGTTTTCCAGGCGGCGGCAGTGCTCATCTTCCCCCTGATATGGGGGCTCGAGGGCATATGGTTCTCCATAGTGGCCGCCGAGGTGATGGCCGCGGCGGTGACGGCGGCGTTTCTTCTGGGCAGGAGAAGGCGGTTCCGCTACTGAAAAAAAATTGCAATTTTCCGTTTCATGGGGTGAAACTTCTTGCAATTCTGTCAATTTTCCTGTATAGTTATAGAGATATCTCTATAAATCGGGGTGAATATGGCAAGTATGAAAGTGTACAAACGGTTCCTGGCGTCCTATCTCTGCGTCTGCCTTGTGCCTGTGCTGCTCTCCCTGTTCACCATCGGCAGGCTTGAGCGCCGGGTCCAGGATTCCGTTATGGAGGACCAGGAGAGCTCCATGCAGCTTATCCGCCAGGAGAGCGACCAGACCCTGGGCCACGCGGCGAACCTTGTCTCCATCTTCTCCGAGGACACCGTGGCCTCATATCTCTCAAAGAAAAGCGAGCTCAGCGCCGGGGAGCTCTTCACCCTGTGCGAGCTCAGCGAGTCCCTATCAAGGGCCATGGGGCAGAACTCATCCTTCTACCGGGCCTTCTGCTACTTTGCCAAGAGCGGCTTCCTTGTCACCGACCGCCGCACCTACCACCCCGAGGCCGCGGGCCTTTTCTCCTGGGACTTACAGTTCGCGGAGGCAAGCTTTCGGGAACTGCTTGACAGCGGCAGCAGCACCGAGCACATAACCACGGTCCGCAAGGACTCCGGCGGGGGCTGGATAATGGTCCTGCGCAGCCAGTACGGAAGGGGCGGGGAGCTCCTCTCCTGCGTGGGGATAGTCATACAGCTGGACAGGAGCCTCTCCCGCTACAGCTCCGAGGACTTCGAGGCCTTCGCCGCCGACGAGAGCTGCCGGCTCATATCCGGAGGGGACAGGTCCCGGGAGGTGTGCGGGCTCATATCCGAGGGCGGCGGCGGGCCGGGGGAGCCCGAGCTCTCCCCGGGTGAGCCCGAGCTCTCCGGGGGTGAGCTCGAGCTCTCCGGGGAGCGGTACGTCTACTCCCAGTACCCCTCCGGGCTCAGCCGGGTGCGCTACGGCTTCATCATCCGCCGGGACGCCTACTATCAGGAGCTGCGCTTTGTGTGGACGCACCTGATAGTTGAAATAGCGGTTATACTTATTGTGAGCGTATTCTTCGCCGTCTTCTGGAGCAGGCGCACCTACAGGCCCATAAAGAGCATTCTCCCCTATGTGGGCGCCGGGGGCCCTGAGTGCGAGTGCCGCTCCATATCGGAGCTGGGCTCGGCCCTTGAGAGCTTTGCCCGGGAAAAGGAGAGCCTTGAGAGCCAGGTTGTGAGCTCTGAGCAGCAGATACTCAGCGCGGCTTTAAGGCAGTACCTTTTAGGGCTCACGGACAGCCAGTCCACCCTCTCCCAGTACATCGAGGAGGGCCAGCCCTACCAGCTTTTGGCCTTCGCCCCGGCGAGGCATAAGGACAATAGCCCCGAGGCCCTCTCGGCCATTGGGGAGAGGCTTGACGATATACTTCTTGACAAGAGCGGCGGCGTGAGCCTGCAGTTCCAGCGCTGCGCGGCGGTGCTGGTGCAGAGGGCCCTGAGCTATGAGGAGACGGCGGAGATTCACTTTGCCGTGGAGCAGTCCCTTTCAATGCCCCTTGTCTGCTATATGAGCCACACCTACACCCGCCTTGAGGAGGCCCCGGAGGCCTGGGCGGCAATATACAGCACCTTGTACCACGACAGCTTCTGGCAGATAGAGCGGGAGCGGGGGGTCTGGCCCGCGGGGGAGGCCGCCGAGGACGACGGCGCTGAGTCCTACCGGGACTTTCTCTCCCACCAGAAGGCCCTTACCGAGTGCCTCTGCGCGGGGAAAATGCAGAAGGCCGAAAGCTGCCTTGAGAAGATAATCTCAGAGGACCTCTCGGACAGGGGCCTGCCCATAGAGAAGATACGCCGGCGCTACGCTGACACCGCCGAGGTCATCCTCCCCTATGTGGCCGAAAAGCGGGCCGGGGATATTATGGGCCGCTTCGGGAGCTTCGGGACCGCCGGGGAGATGGAGGCGGGGCTCAGGGACCTGTTCTCAGGTATCTCCCGGGAGCCAAGGTCCGAGCTCTCCGAAATGAAGCGGGAGCTTACGGACAGCGTGCGGGAGTTCATCCGGGCGAACTACCAGGACCAGTCCCTGAATGCCAGCATGATAGCCAACCACCTGGGGATGAACCTCTCCACCCTGAGTCACCAGTACAAGGCCGCCACAGGCAGCGGGCTTCTGGACGAGCTGCACGCGGTGAGGCTTGAGGCTGCAAAGAAGCTGCTCTCAGAGGGGGCCAGCGTCCGGGAGACCGCCGAGCGCACAGGCTACGCGGACCCCAGGGCCCTTATCCGGGCCTTCAAGCGCTACGAGGGCATGACCCCCGGGCAGTACGCCAAGGGCGGGACGGCCTCAGGGGAGTAGGTTTTTGAAATTTTCATTATTAAATTATTCAGATTTAATGCGCTTGCAGAATTATATCAGCCACAAAAAAGCGGGACGGCCCATGGGCTCAGTTCCGTTTTTTTGCCGTTTTCGGGGAGATATCCCGCAATAATTGTGAGTATAGCGGAATTAGTACCAGTATTTGCGGTATTTCGCCCTTAAAATTCTGGCGCTTTACACCTTGGAAACAATTTGTTAATATATATTCAAATATTCCCGAGCCGCCGGGCGGTACTGCAAGTCCCCGTGCCCCCGGCGGCAAGAGGCAGGAAAGGAAAGATGTTATGCGAAGCTCTGCGTCAGCGCCGGAAATCAAGCCGCGCAAGCCGCGCAAGTTCACGTGGCAGAACATCAGGAAGGATTTCATAAAGAACTGGCCCCTGTTCATTATGGTCCTGCCGGCCATCGTCTTCTATGTCGTCTTCCACTACATACCAATGGGCGGCCTACTGATGGCTTTTGAGAATTTCAAGCCCAAGCTCGGGTTCTTCGGCTCCCCCTTTGTGGGCCTGAAGAACTTTGCGGACTTCTTCGGCTCGGCCTTTGCCGGGCGGACCATCCGCAACACCCTCATACTGAGCCTTCTCCAGATAGGCATAGAGTTCCCGCTTACGATACTCTTCGCGCTGCTCCTGAATGAGCTTCGGAGCAAGCGCTACCGCAAGACCATCCAGACCGTCTCCTATATGCCCTACTTCATCTCCATGGTGGTTGTAGCCGGCATTATAATCGACTTCTGCTCCACCGAGGGCGCGGTTACCGCTATAGTTGGCGCCATAACCGGCAACTACGACAACCTTTTAGGCAACCCCGACAACTGGCGCACCATATACGTTGTCTCAGACCTCTGGAAGAACCTGGGCTTTGACTCCATTATATATGTTGCGGCCCTGGCTGGCATAGACCAGACCCTGTATGAGGCCGCGGAGATAGACGGCGCCAACCGTCTGCAGAGGATAATGAGGGTGACTATCCCCGGGATAATCGACACCATCATGATAATGCTCATCCTGCGCATAGGGCAAATGCTCTCCGTGGGCTATGAGAAGACCATACTCCTCTACAACCCCCAGGTGTATGAAACCGCGGACATACTCTCAAGCTTTGTGTACCGCAAGGGCCTGCAGGAGGCAAACTACGGCTATTCCACCGCCGTTTCCCTGTTTAACTCCGTTGTGAACTTCTTCCTTCTGATATTCGCCAACGCCTTCAGCAAGAAGTACACGGAGTCCGGACTGTTCTGATATGAGAACTCTGATGAAAGGAGATATGTCCTAATGGCTATGGTAAGAAACAGGTCAGTGGGAAGCAGGATATTCAACTTTATAAACGTCGCCTTCTTCGCCCTGGTCATCGCTGTCTGTATCCTTCCGGTCTGGCACGTTATATGCGCCTCCTTCTCCGACGCGGGCTGGGTCATGAACCAGACCGGGCTCATATGGAGGATAAAGGACTTTAACGTGAACGGATACCTGCTGGTGTTCCACAACAACAGTATCTGGACCGGCTATCTCAACACCCTGCTCTACGTGTTCGGGACCACCGCCCTCGGCATGTTCCTGACTGTGATGGCGGCGTATGCCCTGTCAAGAAAGGACTTCCTCTGGGCAAGCCCCATAATGTTCCTGATATCCTTCACAATGCTCTTCTCCGGCGGCATAGTGCCCCTCTATATCCTGGTGACCCAGAACCTGGGGCTCTTCGACAACCGCCTTGCCCTGATACTCCCCGGCTGCATGAGCGCCTTCTACCTGATACTCGTGCGCACGGCTATGCAGAACGTGCCGGAGAGCCTTGAGGAGTCCGCAATGCTGGACGGCGCGGGGAGGTTCACGATACTGTTCCAGATAATGCTGCCCCTTATAAAGGCCACCCTCGCTACAGTTATACTGTACTATATAATAGGCAACTGGAACTCCTGGTTCAGCGCAATGATATACCTGCGCTCCAAGGACAAGTACCCTCTGCAGCTGGTGCTAAAGGAGATACTTATCACCACCAGCAACAGCAACACCAATGTGGATATAAGCGTCCTCGGGTCCGGGGACTCGGCTGACGCGGTGCTCTATAAGCAGCTGGTGAAGTACTGCACCATCGTGGTGTCCACCGTGCCCATGTTCATCTTCTACCCCTTCGTTCAGAAGTACTTCGAGTCCGGAGTTATGATAGGAGCAATAAAGGGGTAAGATTTTACTCAGTCTGCATAAGTACTATAAGTGCTTTGCATATAAAAATTATGTTTAGGAGGAAACCAAAAATGAAAAGCTTCAAGAAAGCGATTGCCCTGCTGTTGTGCCTCGCTCTGGCGCTGTCTCTGGCAGCCTGCGGCGGCAATACAGACTCAAGCACCGCCGGTAACAGCGGCAGCGAGAGCTCCGCTGGCGGGGATTCCAGCGAGGAGAGCTCTGCCGCCGGCGATGAGAGCTCCGAGGCCTCTGAGGGCGAGACCGCCACGGGCGACTTCAAGCTGCCCATCGTTGACGAGCCCGTTGAGCTGAGCTACTTCGTGTCCGCCAGCACCAACGCCGCCATAGTCACCACCGACTACAACGACAACGAGTTCTATCAGGAGATGGAGCGCCGCACCGGCGTGCACCTGAACTTTGAGATGGTCTCGTCCGCGGACTATCAGACCAACTTCAACCTGATGATAGCCTCCGGCACCCTGCCCGACCTTATCTGCTACGGCGCTTCCTACTACTCCGAGGGCGTTGACGCGGCCATCGACGACGGCTACTTCATGGACCTTACGGACAAGGTCGACGAGTACATGCCCAACTACCAGAAGATTCGCAAGTCCGACAGGAACTACGAGCTCCTTTCCACCACCGACTCCGGCCGCCTGGGCGCTGTGTATGAGCTGCGCCAGAGCAAGCAGGGCCCCTGGCTTGGCCTGTGGATTCGCCAGGACTGGCTGGACGATTTGAGCCTTGAGACCCCCGAGACCTACGACCAGTGGCACGACGTATTAAAGGCCTTCAAGGACGAGAAGGGCGCAACCGCTCCCCTCATCCTGAACTTCTCCGGCAGCGACGGCGAGTTCGGCATGATGTCCGCTGGCCTGGGCGTGCTCAACGGCTGGCAGCTGAACGCCGAGGGCAAGGTCACCTACGGCCCCTATGAGGAGGCCTGGAAGGAGTACGTGACCATTATGAACCAGTGGTACAAGGAGGGCCTCATTGACCCCGACTTCATGTCCACTGACGAGCGCACCGCCGACATGGCCACTGTGGTTACCGGCAAGACCGGCGCCATCCCCGCCGTTTACACCATGCCCTCCCTGTATGAGAGCTCCTCTGAGGACAAGAACATGAGCTGGGCCCCCATCAACCCCCCTGTTAAGAACGCGGGCGACGAGCTGCATATCCGCCTTCGCGACTCCTACACCTCCGGCAACACCGCCATTTCCGCGGACTGCGAGAACTGGGAGGTTGCCATGAGGTGGCTGGACTACCTGTTCACCGAGGAGGGCGCGCTCCTTGCCAACTACGGCGTTGAGGGCGACACCTTCACCTTTGAGGGCGGCAAGCCTGTTTACACTGAGAAGATAACCAACAACGAGAACGGCTGGAACCTGGCCCAGACCATGGACAGCTACCTGTGCCCCTCCGCCGGCGTTGCCAACTGGTCCGACTGGACGAGAGAGCTGGGCGGCGTGCCCGAGAAGGACCAGACCTGCTACACCGTCTGGACCACCAACGCCAAGGACGACTGGCGTGTGCCCACCATCTCCCTGACCCAGGAGGAGTCCACCGAGCGTGCGGCCCTCTATGCCGATATGAGCACCTGCGTTAAGGAGAACACCGCTAAGTTCATCAGCGGCGCTCTGGACATCGAGGAGAACTGGGATTCCTACATTGCCGAGCTGGAGCAGCACGGCGTACAGCGCGCTATCGAGATCACTCAGGCCGCTTATGACCGCTATCTGGCCCGCTAAATAGTTCCTTTATAAGCCTTGGGACCTGCGCTTTTGCGCGGGTCCTTTTGCTGTTTCAAGGGCGCCTCTAATGGCACATTATTTTCCATTTTGGGAATGGACAATTATGCTTTTTTGTGCTATACTTTATAGGAAATACTCAGCATAGGAGGATATATATGGACGGTCAACTTGAGTGGCTCGAAGAATATGAAATCGGGGTTGAGGAGATTGACAAGGAGCATAAACGGCTTTTCAAAATCATCAATAAGCTGCTCTCCTCAGCCGAAGACGGCGACAATTACCGGCGCACCTGCCAGGAGGGTATCAAGTTCTTCCGCGGGCACGCCCTGAAGCATTTCGCCGAGGAGGAGCTCTATATGGCCACTATGGGCTATGAGGGCTTGGAGCGGCACAAGAAGATACATAAGGGCTTCAGGGAAGACACCCTTCCCGCCCTTGAGCAGGAGCTGGAGCAGAGCAACTACTCCCAGGAGGCCATAGAGCATTTTATCGGCGTATGCACTGGGTGGCTTGTGGGACATACCCTCACTGAGGACCAGGCCATTGCCGGGAAGAATATGAGCAAATGGGGCGAGCTCCTCCCCGAGAACGAGCTGGAGGCCCTGAAGAAGGTCATAATCCAGCTGGTCTTTGACTTGTTCCACCTGGAGTCGAAGGTAGTCAGCGACACGTATGGGGGCGAGAAATTCGGCAGCGGCGTGTACTACAGACTTTCCTACGGATCAAAGGACTCCGAGACCCGCCAGGAGGTGCTGATGGCCTTTGAGGAGACCCTGCTCGTGAACACTGTGGGCAAGATACTCGGGATACGGTCCAACCGCATGGACAGTATGCTGGTGCATGCGGCAAGGTATACCGCAAGGCAGTTCGTGGGCAAGGTCATGGAGTTTATAGAGACCGGCAAAAACTGCGAGCTCAAGGAGGAAAACCTTCTCTCCTTCGAGCAGTTCCAGGATATATTTGAGCGGGAGAAGCCCCAGGTGAGCCTGCTGTTCAACACCGGCGGCGCGGGATATTTCGCCTACTGCGCCATAGCCCCGCACCTGCTGGAGGCCTCGGTGCTCACGCCCCTTGAGAACGAGAATGCCATGAAGGAGGTTGAAAGATACCTCAGCGAGCGCAGCGCCAAGGAGCAGTATGAGGAGGAGCACTATAGGAAAAAGATACTGGTAGTGGACGACTCCGCCACCATACGCCAGGGCATGAAGTCCCTTTTGGAGCCGGACTACGAGGTGTCCCTGGTGGACTCCGGCGCGGCGGCCTTCAGAGCCATCTCCCTGGACCAGCCGGACCTGGTGCTGCTGGACTATGAAATGCCCGTATGCGACGGGGCCCAGACCCTTGAAATGCTGCGCACCGTGCCGGAGTTTGACAGCGTGCCTGTCATCTTCCTCACCGGCCGGCGGGACCCCCAGAGCATGATAAAGGTCATGCCCCTGAACCCCTCAGGGTATCTTTTAAAGCATTTGAAGCCGGACGAAATCAGGAAAGAGATAGACGGATTTTTCGCGGGAAGGGAGTGAGCCCAGATGTACCAGTCAAAATTTTTCAGGGCCCGGAAGATATTCGGCCATGTCACCCTTATTACCGGCCTTGGTGGCGAGCAGGCCTATCTTGTGGAGGGCAGCGAGCGCGCCCTGCTCATAGACGGCCTCTCCGGGGTGGGGAGCCTTAAAGCCTTCGTCAGGGAACTCACGGAGCTGCCGGTCACCCTTGTGAACACCCACGGCCATGTGGACCATATCGGCGCGGACTTTGAGTATAATGAGGCGTATATCTCCCCGGAGGACATAGGGCTCCTCTACGCCCACAGCGGCCGGGAAATGCGCCTGGACTTTGCAAAGAGCGGGGGCATGTTCGGGCCCCTGCCCACTGAGCCCAGGCTCTCGGACGTGACCGTGCCCGGGCCTGTGAAGACCCTGCCCATGGGGGACGGGGACATCTTCGACCTGGGGGGCGTGGAGCTGGAGGTCATAGCCGTGCCGGGGCATACCCGGGGCACGGTGGTGTTCCTGGACCGGGATTTGAGGGTGGTCTACTCCGGGGACGCCTGCAACAGGAACACCCTCCTTTACGGCGGCGAGTCCGCCTCCATCGAGGAGTATAAGGAGAGCCTTCTCCACCTAAAAGCCTTCCTCCCCGCCTTCGACGGCCTCTGGGGCGGCCACGGCGGCGGCATGGAGGACCCGGGCATAGTGGAGGACGCCATATCCCTCTGCGGCGAAATCATGGCCGGGACCGACGACGGCGTTGAGGCCATGGGCTTCGGCGGGCAGCCCTGCTTCTATGCCAAGAAGAAGGACGAGCGCTTTCGGCGGCTGGACGGCGGCATCGCCAATATCGCCTACGCCAAGAACAGGATATGGAAGAAGGACGTCAGCTGATTTCCCCAAAAAAAGCCAGGACCCGGTTATCACTCCGGGTCCTGTTTATATTTTAGCTCCTAAGGCTGAGCCGGTATTTTATCAGAGCGTACCTCCTGCCGTCGTGCTCCCTTACGTGTTCCTCCGCGGCGTACTGCCTGAACCCGGCCTTTTCGGCCAGGCGGCGGGAGGCGGTATTATCCTCCCAGGATGAGTAGACGAACTCCCCCGCCCCCAGCTCCTTCGCGCGGTCCAGGAGCGCCGAGAGTATCTGCCAACCGTACCCCCGGCCCCAAAAATCCGGGCCGATACAGATACCGGTCTCTTCCCAGGTATTGCCCTCCAGTGTGGCAAGGCCTGTGAAGCCGATGGCCTCGCGTGTAGACTTTAGGTAGACAGTGTAGGATTCGCGGCCCTGCTGAAAGGCTATAGTGCGCTCCATGCGGGAGCGGGCCTCAGCCTCGTCCGGGCTGTTCTCAATCACCATATATTGAAAGCTCTCCGGGCGGCTCCACACGTTTTTGTACATGGGGAGCCAGTCCTCAGGCCTAGCCTTGTCTAAAATCAGGTCTTTTGTCTCTATCATGATATCTCTCCTTTCAGGAACCTGTTGACTTGTACCTGTGCACGCCTATGCGCCAGACTATCCAGCAGGGCACGACGAACAGGCAGGCGATTATGGGCAGGAGCATGTACCAGGCCCGGTCCGAGCGGCCCAGGACGTAGGTCAGGGGGTAGTACTGCACCAGGGCGTAGGGTATCACGAAGGTGCAGAAGGTGAGCATACCCTTGCCGTATATTGATAGTGGGTACTTGCCGTGCTCGTTTGCCCCGTAGGTGAAGACGTTCATGAACTCAAGGCCCTGTAAGGTGAAGAAGGCGACGGAGCCGTCCAGGAGGAACAGGGCCGAGAACAGCACCGAGCTGCCAATTACCATGAGCGCTACAGTCAGCGCCCTTGGAAAAGTCCAGTCCACCGGGCATTTTACCAGGGCGTACCAGAGCATGACGATACCCTGCAGCAGCATTCCTATGCGCACAAAGTCTATGCGGAAGGCCAGCACCTGGAAAATCTCGTTTCTCGGGCGGCAGAGTATGCGGTCAAACTCGCCGTTGGCTATCATGGAGTCGAAGACCTTGAAGCCCGAGGCGAACATCTGGGCCACGGAGAAGCCCATGAGCATTATGCCGTAGCACAGCAGCACCTCCTCATAGCTGAACCCGGCCACGCTGTGAAAGCGCTGGAACATGAAGAATATCCCCAGGAACACGGTGAAGGAGGTCAGGAAGGAGCCTGTCACCGTCATGAAGAATGAGGCCTTATACTGCATGGTAGATTTTAAGTGTATTGCAAAATATTTTAGATATAGTTTCATGTTCATCCCCCCTGTACTACTACGTTTTTAAGCTCCTTCCACTCAAGGAGCCGCCCAACAGCTATCAGCGCCACGGCCCAGAACACCTGTAAGGCTATGAGAAAGAGCATTTCCCCGCCGTGAAGGTCCCCGGAGTATATGCGCAGGGGGACGTTTGCAGTGGCCGAGAAGGGCAGGAGCTCAGTTACGCGCCGCACAGCTTCCGGGAAGAAGGGCAGTGGTACTATGCCGCCGGAGAAGAAATCCGCTATGCCCACGGCTATGAGCCTCACCCCCCGGGGGGAGACTGTGTGGAAGGTTATCATCGCCACAATCATGCCGATGGCCGTCACAACCACCGCCGCAAGCACTAAGGAGAGCGCGAACCATAGGAAGGTTATTACGTCCGGCGGGGCCATGAGGCCGAAGGGGGCGGGTATCAGCGCCGCAACTATCAGGGCCGGTATGCAGCGCAGGAGGGCTCCCGAGGCCCTAGAGGCCAGGTTCTTTATGTACCACATATTGTATACCCCCACAGGGCGGCACAGCTCATATGCCACATTCCCGCTCTGTATCATGTCCATCAGCTCCCCGTCCATGGACATCACCGACAGAAGGTGCAAAAGCGCCTGCTGGAGCCAGATATAGCTGGACATGGCCGGGAGGCTCATGGGAAATGCCGAGGGGTCCGTGTCGTGGAAGGCCTTGAAGGCCAGTATCGCCATGGCCCCCCAGAAGAACTGGCAGACAAGCCCTCCCAGGGCCGCCGCCCGGTACTGCAGGCCCATTGCGAACCTCAATCTGAAAAACGCTATGTATTTTTTCATTATTCTGGCCCTCACACGTCGAACTTCTTATAGAGCTCGGCCACTGTCTCGTCAATATGCTCCCCGCCCCGGCGGATGTCGTCCAGGGTGCCGTCCAGCAGTATCCGCCCCTTGCCAATCAGGATAATGCGGCTGGCAAGGGCCTCGATGTCCTGCATATCGTGGGTGGTGAGTATCACCGTTGTGCCGTGGTCCTTATTCCGGCGCTTTATAAAGTCCCGCACAGCCAGCTTTGAAACCGCGTCCAGGCCGATGGTGGGCTCGTCCAGAAAGAGCACCTTCGGGTCGTGCAATAGGGAGGCCGCTATCTCGCAGCGCATACGCTGGCCCAGGGAGAGCTGCCTTGCGGGGGTTTTTACTATCTTCGACAGGTCCAGTATCTCGGTGAGCTCAGAGAGGTTCTTTTTGTAGGTGCCGGCGGGTATTGTGTATATCTCCTTCAAAAGCTCGAAGGAGTCGATAACCGGCACGTCCCACCAGAGCTGGGAGCGCTGGCCGAAGACCACCCCTATCTCCTTCACGTGGGCCCGGCGCTCCTTCCAGGGGGTGCGGCCGCCTACGGTGCACAGGCCGCTGTCGGGGGTCAGGATTCCGCTTAAAATCTTGATGGTGCTGGACTTCCCCGCGCCGTTGGGGCCGATATAGCCCACCATCTCCCCGTCCCCGATGGAGAAGCTTATGCCGTCAAGGGCGTGTATCAGCTCGTATTCCCGGTGGAACAGGGCCTTGACCGCCTCCCCAAAGCCGGCCTCCCGGCGGGCTACCTTGAAGGTCTTTTTCAGGTCTTTTACTTCAATCATAGAGAACACTCCTTTCGTATTCCTGATGACGCCCCCGGCAGCCGCTCCGGGGCCCGCGCCTCTTTTTTGAGGGCAGGGAAGTTAATTGTAATACAAAATAGTACAAATTTCAATATAGTGATTTACTGAAAAATGTCCGGGTGTTTCTGGGTATATTCCACAAAAAAGGTGAGCTTTCGCTCACCCCCTCAAGACCTCAGGGGCGCTGCCCCCGAACCCAAGAGTTATGCTTTGCATAACTCTTCAGCCTCTTGAAAAGGTGGACGAAACTTTTTCATTGACGCGCCCCATGTCTTATGGTATACTAAATTAGTATACTTTAAGTTTTGAGGAGGAATTAGCTTGAAAGAGAAAAAGACCCAGGCGAAACCCGTAGGCTTCTGGTTATCGCTCCTGACCTTCGGGGTGCTCATCGCCCTGGTGGTGTCCTTCACCGCCGGGCTGGGCAGTGCACCACATGTGCCCCTGCTGCTGGCGGCAGTGTTCGCGGCGGTTGTCGGGGCCCTGCACCGCTTCTCCTGGCAGGACATGCTCGAGGGCATACAGGGGGCCATAACCCCCGCCCTCCCCGCGCTGCTCATCATCATGTCCATCGGCATACTCATCGCCGCTTGGATGGCCGGGGGTATCATCCCCACGATGGTATACTATGGGTTACAGATAATCTCCCCCCGCTTCTTCCTGGTGACGGCCCTGCTCCTTTGCTCCCTGGTTTCCCTGGCCATCGGAAGCTCCCTGTCCACCATCGGCACCGTGGGGGTGGCCCTGTTCGGTATCGGCGAGGCCCTCGGCGTCCCCTCAGCCATAACCGCCGGGGCAATAGTCTCCGGGGCCTACTTTGGGGACAAGATGTCCCCCTTATCCGACACCACCAACCTGGCCCCATCCGTCTCCGACACCAATGTTTTCGACCATATCCGGCATATGATGTTCACCACAACACCTACATATGTAATCTGTATAGTCATCTACGGCGTGCTGGGCTTTGTCTTCGCCGGGGAGGGCCTGGGCGAGAGCGAGCAGGTGCTCATCACCCTCCGCACCCTGAGGGAGAATTTTGTTATACACCCCCTCCTGCTCCTGCCCCCGCTGCTGGTGCTGGTGATGGTTATCTTCCGCGTACCGGCCCTGCCGGGGCTCTTGGGGGCGGCGCTCCTGGGGTTCCTCTCGGCCCTGTTCATACAGGGGGCTGGCTTCAATTCCCTGCTCCAGGGGGTCATGAACGGCTTTACCGCCAGCACCGGCGTTGACACCGTGGACACCCTCCTGAACCGCGGCGGGGTCATGGGCATGATGCGCACCGTGGCGCTTATGCTCACAGCTCTCAGCTTTGCGGGTATCTTCGAGAAGACCGGCATGGCAGGCGCCCTTGTAGAGAAGGTGCTGGCCCATGTTAAGTCCGAGCGCGGGCTGGTTGTGGCGACTATACTCACCGCCTGGGGCGTGCTCATCGGCACCGGCCAGCAGTATGTGGCAATCATCATGACCGGCCGGCTGTTCAGGCCCCTCTACAAGAAGTACAAGCTGGCCCCCCAGAACCTCAGCCGGGCCCTGGAGGACGCGGGCACGGTGTTCGGCGGCATTGTGCCATACAGCACCGGGGCCGGGTTCACCGAAGGGGCGCTGGGGGTATCGGCCTGGCAGTATGGGCCGTTTACGTTCTTTGGGTGGATAAATCCACTTATAGCCATTGGGCTGGCGCTTTTGGGGAAGAGTATGCCGAAAGAGAGAGAATAATATTAAAGGGGGATGGGCTTTCGCTCATCCCCTTCTTTTTAGACCTTGGGGCTCCTCGCCCCAAACCCTCGGAAGGGGCCTAGACGCACAAGAGTTTCGCTATGCGAAACTCTGCGACTTCACTTCGTGAAGTCGGCTTCACACGCGTCCTGCTTCGCAATCCACCTCAATAAGATAAACAGGGAGGGCGCCATCCCCAGCACCCAGCCGATTGGCGCGGATATCCAGATTCCGGTGTAGCCCATCCATATTGGCAATAGCACCGACCCCCCTATCTTCACCACCAGCTCAACTATGCTGGAAACCAGAGTCGCCTTCACCTTCCCCATCCCTCTCAGCGCCGAGTTCACCGTCCAGATTCCCCCCAGCGCCCAGAAGAACAGCGCCTCTATCCGCACCATGCTCACCGCCGCCTCAAGCACATACTCGCTGGGCCCCTCCATGAACACCAGCGCCAGGGGCCTTGCGAATATCAGCATGACCGCCGTGGACACCACCGACAGCCCGCACACTATCAAAAGCCCCTTCTTCAGGCCCTCCTTTATCCGCCCGAACTTCTTTGCCCCAAAGTTCTGCCCGGCGTACACCGAGAAGGAGAAGGCCACGTTTGAGAAGGAGATTGTCGCCAGCTGCTCCACCTTGCCGCCCACCGTATAGGCCGCCACGATGTCCGAGCCGAAGGAGTTTATCACCGCCGTTATCACGAACATCCCCACGCAGAGCACCCCGCTCTGGGCGCACATTGGCAGGCCTATGGATAGGTACTCCTTTATCATGGCCTTATCAAGGGCCCAGGCCTCCCTATCCGGTATCAGCCGCTTATGCCGCTTTGTCATATAAAACGCGCAGAGCACCGCCGAAACCAGCTGGGAGAGCACCGTGGCGAAGGCGACCCCTGCCACGCCCCCCTTGAATCCCAGCACGAACAGCAGGTCCAGGCCGATATTTAGTATACAGCCGAAGATGAGAAAGTACAGGGGGGTCTTCGAGTCCCCGATGGCCCGGAGCACAGAGGTCAGGCCGTTTGCCAGCATGACCGCCATGGTCAGCCCGCCGGTTATCTGTACGTACAATACCGACTGGTCGATGATGTTCTCCGGCGCGCCCAACAGCTCCATTAAGGGCCTCGCCCCGAAGAAGGACAGGACCCCCAGTATCAGGCCGCCCCCCAGCACCATGTACACCGCGTGGGCCACGGCCTTTTTGAGCCGCGCCTCCTGCTTGGCCCCCTCGGCCTGGGACACGATTATAGACAGGCCGTTTGTAAGCCCGTTGCCCATGAACATTATGAACATGCTCGTGGACGCCGCCGCGCCGATGGCCGCCAGGGCGTCTATGCTCACGAACCTGCCCACCACGATGGTGTCCACCAAATTGTACATCAGCTGGAATATCCCGCCAATCCACATGGGTATGGCGAAGAGTATCAGGAGCTTTGCGGGCTCCCCCCGGGTCATGTCCAGCTCAGCGCGTTTTTTTGCCTCCATGTCTGTCCCCTCCTCAATGTCATCACGCCTTCTGCAGCTGCTCCTTATTATACTGTAAGGTATAGAGGTTATAGTACCTCCCCTTCTTATGCAGCAGCTCCTGGTGGGTCCCCTGCTCCAAAATCTCCCCATGTGACAGCAGGATGATATTGTCCGCGTGCTGTATAGTGGAGAGCCTGTGGGCCACAATGAGCATGGTGCCGATGTTCTTCATCTTCTCAAGGGAGTCCTGTATCAGCAGCTCAGTCTCAGTGTCAATATTTGCCGTGGCCTCGTCCAGAATCATCACCGCGGGCTTGTGCAGTATGGTGCGGGCAAAGCTCAGAAGCTGCCGCTGGCCGGCGGAGAAGTTGTTGCCCCGCTCCCGGACTACCTCGTCCAGGCCGTTGTCTAAGCGGTAGATAAACTTGTCGGCGTTCACGTACTCGCAGGCCTGCTTTATGTCCTCCTCGGGGAAATCGTCCCGCAGGACGATATTGCTCCTGATGGTCCCCGAGAACAGGAACACGTCCTGCAACATCTGTCCGAAGTGCCTGCGGAGGGACGCTATTTTGATATCTTTAATATCAATGCCGTCTATAAGTATCTGGCCTTTTTGTATGTCATAGTTCCGGCAGATAAGGGACAGTATCGTGGATTTGCCCGAGCCCGTGGAGCCCACAAAGGCCACGGTCTCCCTGGGGTCTATATGAAAGCTCACGCCCTTTAGGACCCACTCCCCGGGGTTATAGGCGAACCATACGTCACGGAACTCTATCTCACCCTTGATGTCCGTAAGCTCCCGGGCATTGGGCGTGTCCACCACCTCCGGCGCCATGTCCATGACGGTGAAAATCTTCTCAGCCGCGGCGAAGGACCGCTGGAGCATGTCGAACTGCTCCGCAAGCTGCTGGATGGGGTTGAAGAATTTTGAGATATACATATAGAAGGAGACTATAACCCCGCTGGACATCACCTGCCCGAAGACCGTCCAGTTCCCGATATAGCCCTTGCCCCCCAGGTACAAAAGGCAGAGCACCGAGGAGATATAGAGCATATACACCATGGGCTGGAAAATGCCGAAGACGAACATGCGGCTGCGCTTGGCATTTTGCAGGGTCTTGGAGCGCTGTAAAAAGTCCTGCATTTTCCGCTGCTCCTGATTGAAAATCTGGGTTATCTTTATGCCTGAAAGGTTCTCCGAGAGATAGGTGTTCAGGTCAGTGGTGGCGTCGTTCACCCTCAGGTGCACCGAGCGGGAGAACTTTCTGAATATAATTGTAAAGAGCACCACGAATGGCACGAAGCACAGGACCATCAGGGTCAGAAGGTAGTTTAGCATGAGCATTGCCGCCAGCACCCCGAATATCACCATGACATTCTTTGCCAGGGTAACAATGATATTTGTGAACATGAAGGATATGGCGTTGGGGTCGTTGCTCACCCTTGTGACGAGCTTCCCCACAGGGATATTGTTCAGCTGCTCGTGGGAAAGGCTTTCGATGTGGGTGAACACGTCCTCGCGCATGGCCGAGAGAATCTTCTGCCCCACCCTCTGCAGGACCATGGCCTGGATATATGTGCACAGAAGGGACACCAGCAGCACAGCCACATAGCCGCCCACCACGCTCAGAAGGTAGCTCATTTCAAAGTCCCCAACAACGGTCTCCTCGATATGGCCCACAAGCAGGGGGGATATGACCTCGTAGCCTATGGACAGCAGCATAACGAAGAACACCAGCACGAACTGCATTTTGTAGGGCTTGGCGTAGGCTAAAAGCCTCCGGATTATCTCCGAGTCCGGCATGTTCCGCTCCCGGTTCTCAAGGACATTTTTGCGCCGGGCCACAAAGTAGGCTGTCAGAAACGCCAGGGAGAACAGGCCGATTATGCCGCCCACTATAAGTACGGGAAGATATTCACGCATTAGTTTCACCCTCCTCGTCAAGCTTTTGCAGGTCTACCATCTTTGTATACTCCGGGCAGGTCCTGTATAGCTCCTCATGGGTGCCCGCCGCCACAAGCCTGCCCTCGTCGATAAAGAGCACCTTGTCCATCTGCTCGATGGTGGAGATACGGTGGGCGATTAGTATCGTGGTCTTCCCCGCCCGGGTCTCTCTGAGGTTGCCCAGTATTGAGCGCTCGGTCTTGGTGTCAACGGCTGACACTGAGTCGTCCAGGATAAGTATGGGGGCGTTCTTCATAAGGGCACGCGCAATGGAGATACGCTGCTTCTGCCCGCCGGAGACAGTGACCCCCCGCTCCCCCAGCACCGTATGGTAGCCGTGCTGGAACTTCTTGATGTCGTTTGCTATGTCGGCCAATTTCGCGTACTGGGTGATTGCCTTGTCGTCGTAGTCGTCCACGCCGAAGGCGATATTGTGCTCGATGGTGTCGGAGAACAGGAAGTTGTCCTGGGGCACATATGAGCAGCCGTCCCGAAGGGAGCGGATGGTTATCTCGTTCACGTCGTGTCCGTCGATAAAGAGGGTGCCGTCGGGGACGTTGTATGTACGCAGTATCAGGTCCACAAGGGTTGTCTTCCCGGAGCCGGTCTTGCCTACAAGGCCCACGTTCTCCCCGGGCTCAATCTTAAAGCTCACGTCAGTGAGGGCGTCGTACTCACCGTCTGGGTACTTGAAGCTCAGGTGCCGGAACTCTATGCCCCCCTTCACCTGCTCAAGGGGCTTCGCGCCGGGCTTATCCACAACCGTGGGCGCGGCGTCCAAAAGCTCGCTGACCCGGTTCATGCTGGCCTGGCCCCTTGATGTCATGTCGATAAGCTCACCCACGGCCATGATGGGCCAGATTACCGCGTTGAAGTAGCCGATGAACTCCACCAGCTGGCCGGCGTTGAACACGCCGTTATACACAAGGTAGCCGCCATAGCCCAGGATAACGCAGATAACGCTCTCTATAAACAGGGACACGAATATCCTGAAGAGCACGGATATTTTTGTGTGGTTGATGTTGGCTATCTCGTTCTCCTTATTCAGCTCCTTGAAGGCTAAGAGCTCCTTTGCCTCCTTCACGAAGGCCTTGATGACGGCAATGCCGGAAAAGCTCTCCTGAGAGAAGTCCGAGAGCTTTGAGAAGGCCTCCTGGCGTATCTCCCAGCGCTCCATCATCTTGCGGCCGATTATGGTGGCGCAGCAAAGGAGAAAGACCATGGGTATCATGGACAGGCCCGTCAGAAGAGGGTTCATGTTCCACATTTTCACTATGGCCATGCCCCCCATAAAGAACGCGTCGAAGAACATCAGCACGCCCCAGCCGAAGCAGTCCTGCACGGTGTCCAGGTCGTTGGTGAAAAGGCTCATCAGGTTGCCCACCTTGTTCTCCTGGTAGAACTCACGGCTCAAATTCTTGCAGTTGTCAAACATGCGGTTGCGAAGGTCAGCCTCAAGCCTTATGGCGCTGCCCATGAAGCAGAGCCTCCAGAAGAAGCGTCCGCCGACTATCACAAGAATCACCAGGACCATTGGCATACATACCCTGTCAAGCAGGAAGCTCATGTCGAACGGCACAGTCTGTCCGTCCACCTCCACGAACCCCTGGTTCACGCCGTTTATCACCATTTGGTAGAGGTTCGGTATCACCAGCTGGAAGTAGTCCACTGCTATGAGGGCGCCGAGGCCCATCAGGAGCAGCGGGGCGAACTTCAGGTAGTACCGGTTCATATGCCTGCCGAAAATCACGCTGTTTTCCTCCTTTTTTCGTCATTTTGCTTTGTCTCACAAGCTAGTATTATAGCACAGGTTTTCGGTTTTTTCTACCCCTTTTATAAAGAATTTTAAGAAGTTTTTGATAGGTTGTAAAGTTTTTATAAATAGGTTTAGGAGTGGGCTCAAAAAGAGAACACCCGCATAAGCGGGTGTTCTCTTTCTGGCGTAGCCCGAAGGCCAGCGCATAGCCCGAAGGCCAGCGCGCAACCCAAGGGTCTGGGGCGAAGCCCAGCGGGGTCAAAGGGGGCGGAGCCCCCTTTAGTCCCTTAGGGCGGGTGGGTGGGCAAAAGGCGCCGGCGGCGCCATGCCCACAAAAACCCCGGGGCTCTGCCCCAAACCCCGCAACCTTTAGAAAAGGTTGACGAAACTTTTACTCTTTCAGCCTGAACCGGCTGGTCTGCTCCCTCAAATTCTTGGCCTGCGCAAACAGCTCCGAGCTCACCGCCGCCGACTCCTCGCTGCTGGCCGAGTTCGTCTGCACAACCGCCGATATCTGCCCGATACCCTCAGTAACCTGCGCAATCGCCTCTGCCTCACCCCGCACAGCGTCCGCTATAACCCCGATGTCCTCGTTGGACCTGCTCACCAGCTCCATCGTCTCTTCCAGCGCCGCCGAGACCTCTGCCACTATCCCGCTGCCCCTGCTCGCCGCGGACACGCAGTTGTCTATAAGCTCAGTTGTGGCCGCCGCCGCCTCGTCGGACTGGGCCGCAAGCCTGCGCACCTCGTCGGCCACCACGGCAAAGCCCTTGCCGGCCTCACCTGCCCTCGCCGCCTCAACAGCCGCGTTCAGGGCAAGGATATTGGTCTGGAAGGCGATGTTCTGTATGGTTGTGATTATCTGGCCTATCTGCTCCGAGGATGTGCTCACGTCCTGCATTGCGGACACCATCTGCTCCATCTTCTCCTCGCTCTGGGCAACCTGCTCCCCTGTGCGGCGGGCCCGCTCCTGGGCCTCGGCCGCCGTCTGGACGTTGTTCTGGGCGCTCCTTGAAACCCCGTCCAGCGTGGCATAGAGCTCCTCCACGGAGCTGGCCTGCTCAGTGGCCCCCTGGGCCAGGGACTGGGCGGAGCTTGAGAGCTGCTCGGCGTTGCCCGATATCCTCATTTCAGACTGGTTGATAAGCCCCATGGCGTTTGAAAGGGTCGCCGTCAGGCTCTCGATGGAGGTCTGAATGCTGGCAAAGTCGCCGATATAGTCCTCGGAGGTGCTTACGTTGAAGTTGCCCTTCGACAGCTCCCCCATAATGCGGTTGATGTCCGAGACATAGCCGTTGATTGTGGCCAGGGACCCCCTTAAAATGTCCGCAAGCCTGCCAAGCTCATTTTTGGAGGTGTACTCAAGCTCAAGGTTCAGCCGCCCCTCCTGCAGCACCGTGCTGCTATTGCTTATGGCGACTATCGGGTCAATGGCCCGGGTGAATACGTAGTAGATAAGGCTGATAAGGCATACCAGCGCCAGCAGCAGGCAGACGCCGGTGGTTATCTGCATCATCACAGTGGTGCTCTCCATGGTCTCCTGGGTGTTGTCCCGAAGGATTGTCCCCTGCTCCACCACCTGGTCCAGATACCCCACAAGAGTGGAGAGGTTCCCGCCGATGGTCTGCTGATAGTACTCCTGGGCGGCCTTCGGGTCGGTCTTGTGCATGTCGAGCACATATGTAGCCGACTGGTGCAGCTCCTTATGCAGGGGCTCAAGCTTCGAGCGCAGAGCAAGCACCGTCTCGTCCTCAGTGCCCGCCTCGCCGTAGAGCCACTGGCCTAATACACAGCCCGTGGGGTCCGTGCTGCCGGTGAACTCCGTCCCGGCGTACAGGGCGCTTGAAAGGTTCTGCGACCACTTATAGTGGGCGGCCTCCGCCTTCTGTGCCCGGTCCAGAAGGGCGCTGGCCTGCTGGGCCTGCTCCTGGGTCCCCTGGATTTTGAAGGTGTTTGCCGTAGTGATAAAGCTGAACAGCAGCATTGCGGCCAGTGCGAAAGCCACCCTTATGGCTATCGACCGTTTGATACTCTTTCCCATAGCTTAAAAATCCTTTCTTTCATCCGCCGGCTATGCTCCGCGGCGGAGTGCGTAATAATACTATCATACACGAACCGGCGGGATTTTGCAAGCCTTACAGTGAAATTTACCTCACGAAGTTTGTATAGGCTTTGGGCTCGTTTTTCGGCAGGCCGTACTTTTCCCTGCCAAGGGCTATGCTCTTCATCAGAAAGCTCATGTTCCGGGCTAAGGTCCTCATCATCTGAAGGCCCTCGGCGTCCTCAAGGGCCTGCCCGGGGGTCTGGCCGTGTATGCCGTTCCAGTACTGGCCGCTGGCGATGGGCATACCGGATATGGCAAAGAATTTATTCAGCTCGTCATAGGTCGCCGTGAGCCCCCCTCTTCTCGCCGCCGCCACCGCCGCGCCCACCTTCATGGTCTTGTCACAGCGGCAGCTGTAGAAGAGCCTGGTGAGAAACGCCACCAGAGTGGCGTTCGCAGAGGCGTAGTACACCGGGCTCCCCACCACCAGGCCGTCGCACCCGGCAAATTTTTCCGCGGCCTCGTTCACCGCGTCGTCAAACACGCACTTCCCCAGCTCCCCGCATTTGCGGCAGCCGATACAGCCCCGTATGGCCTTATTGCCGATGTGCAGAATCTCAGTCTCAATGCCCTCGCTGTCGAAGACCTTCTCCATCTCGTGCAGGGCAATATAGGTGTTCCCCTCCTTATGGGGGCTTCCGTTTACCATCAGTACTTTCATAAATAATACCTCCTGAATTTATAAATATAATTTAAGATTTTACTTGATGAGCTCACGGGCCTCCCGAAGGCTCAGCCCGCGCTCCCGGGCAATCCTGCTCAGGTCCTCGTACTCGGCCTTTTCCCTCTCGACCCCCCAGCCCCTTGCGCCCTTTACCCGCACCGGGCCGTACTCCGTCTCGCGCTCGGCTATGCTCCGCTCAAGGGTATAGCGCCTGCATTTTGTCTCCCTCACGCCTAAGGTCGTAGTGTGCCTGAACATCAGCCGGGCCATTTTCTCGCCGTCCTCCGGCCTGCAGAGCACCGTCAGCATTGTGCCCGGGCGGGACTTTTTCATGCCGATTGCCGTTGTGAACACGTCCAATGCGCCCGCGCCCAGCAGGGCCTCCATGGCAAAGCCTATGTCCTCGGGGGTCATGTCGTCCAGGTTACAGGAGAGCTCGATTATTTCGTCGGTCATGGCCGTCTCCTTTCTATTATAATATACTATGTTCAGATATGGTTTATCATGCTGGCAAGGTAGCCCGCGCCGAAGCCGTTGTCGATGTTCACCACGCTCACCCCGCTGGCGCAGGAGTTCAGCATGGACAGCAGGGCCGAGAGCCCCCCGAAGGAGGCGCCGTAGCCCACGCTTGTGGGCACCGCTATCACCGGGCAGTCCGCAAGGCCCCCGATAACGCTGGCAAGGGCCCCCTCCATCCCGGCGATGGCGATTATCACCCGGGCGCTCATTATCTCCTCAAGGTGCGAGAGGGTCCTGTGAAGCCCCGCGACACCCACGTCGTAGAGCCTTATAACAGTGTTCCCCAGCACCTCAGCCGTCAGCGCCGCCTCCTCCGCAACGGGCATGTCGCTGGTCCCGCCGGTGGCAACAACTATGCTCCCCCGGCCGTCCGCCTCGGGCATTTCCCCAACAATGCCCACCCTGCCCATCTCATGGTAATTTAGGGGCAGGGCCTCCCCGACTATATCCGCGGCCTCCGGGCTCATGCGGGTTATGAGCACGGCGGGCTCGCCGTCCCCTCTCATGCTGGCGGCAATGTCCCGTATCTGCTCCGGGGTCTTCCCCGCGCCGTATATCACCTCCGCGGCCCCCTGCCGAAGCCCCCTGTGGCCGTCCACCTTGGCAAAGCCCAGGTCCCGAAAGGGCTCCATTTTCAGCCTCAGCACCGCCTCGTCCACCGTGCAGCCCCCGCTCCTCACCTGCTCAAGAATTTTTTTTACGTCCGCCTGGTCCATTCTCCCCTCTCCTTTTTTGCAAATTACCTATATTATACAGCATTTGGGGAGAGTTTACAAGGGGCGGGAATAACTTGCCAAGGGGCCGGTTTTGTGGTATACTGTTCAGTAAAGTAAAACAGAGCGGGGGACAGTCGCCATGGAAAATGAAATTCTGGAACAGCTTCGCATTGTCACAAGCTCCGTAAAGGAGATGCACGACCACCTCAGCACGAAAATCGACTCGGTCGAGAAAAACCTCAACGCAAAAATTGACTCAGTCGAAGAAAACCTCAGTGCCAGGATGGATGGCATTGATAGGCGCATGGATTCTCTTGATGGGCGTATGGACTCTCTTGAGAAACGCATGGGCTCAGTTGAAAACCGCATGGACTCTCTCGAGGGGCGCATGGGCTCAGTCGAAACACGTATGGATTCTCTCGAGGGGCGTATTGACTCAGTCGAGAAACACATTGACTCAGTCGAGAAACACATTGACTCAGTCGAAAAGCACATTGATTCAGTCGAGAAACACATTGACTCAGTCGAGGAAAACCTCAGCGCCCGGATGGACGGCATTGAGGAGCAGTTCGGCGTGGTCGTGGACTCCGTGCAGGATATGCTTGACAGCCACGAGCACAGGCTGAAGGTGTATATCGAGCTGAAGGTTGAGAAGCGCCTGGACGCGCTTTCCGAGGGCTTCAAGGCCCTCACCGAGGAGCAGACCGTGATAAAGGATGATATCAGTGAGCTGAGGGACAAAGCCGACAGCCTCGATACCCGCGTGTCCGTGCTGGAAAATAACATATCCGCCTAAGGGGGCCCGAAAATTGGACAGCCTGATGATATCCGTAAACGCCGTTCTGCCCCTGTTCCTGATGATGGCCATAGGCTATGTGATACGGCTCACGGGCCTTCTGAACGAGGCCTCGGCCCGGCAGGTGAATAAGTGCATCTTCAAGGTGTTCCTGCCGCTGATGATTTTCATTAACATATACGATACCGGCACCAGCGCGAGCCTCCGCAACGACCTCCTATTCTTCGCGGCGGCGGGGGTGCTCATTGAGTTCCTTATCTCCCTTGTGCTGGTGCTCCTCACCGAGCAGGACAACTCCCGCCGGGGGGTCATGCTCCAGGGCATGTTCAGGAGCAACTTCGTGCTCTTCGGCATCCCCATCAGCATGGCCCTCTTCGGCGACAGCGCCGCGGGCACGGCCTCCCTGCTCATCGCCGTGATAATCCCCATGTTCAACGCCCTCGCGGTGCTCGCTCTCGAGATGTTCAACGGTCAGCGGCCAAACCTCTGGGGGGTGCTCCTGGGGATAGTCACCAACCCCCTGATAATCGCCTCTATCCTCGGCATACTCTTCAACCACTTCAGCTGGTACCTCCCCAAGGTGCTCCACAGCACCATGTCCACCCTCGGGGGCATCGCCACGCCCCTCGCCTTCGTGGTGCTGGGCGCGTCCCTCTCCTTCGGCGAAACAGGCCGGTGCGCGAGGCCCCTCCTCATAACCCTCTTCGTGAAGCTCATAGTCTACCCCGCCGCCTTCGTGGGCGTGGCCATCCTCATGGGCTTTCGGGGCGCGGAGCTCGCGGTGCTCCTCACCGTCTTCGGCTCCCCCATCGCCGTGTCCAGCTTCACCATGGCCCAGCAGATGGGCGGCGACGACCAGCTCGCGGGTCAGCTGGTGGTGTTCAGCTCGGTGCTCTCTATCGGGACGATGTTTTTGTATATTTGGGGGCTCAACTATTTTGGGTTCTTTTAGAAAGTATAGAAGGTGATTCTATGGGGCGCTTTATAAACTGCACAGGGACAGGCAGGCCCGAGCTGGTGCTTTTCGACTACGGGGACACCCTCGCCTTCGAGCCCGCCCCGGACTTTCTGAGGGGTTGGCGGGCGGTCTTTCAGTGGGTGCGCTCCAAGCCGGAGGATGTGGGCCCCACAGAGGCCTATGAGCTCGCCGACAGCCTTTGGCGGCGCTTCTCCGCTTCCCGAAGCCTCTCTGCCGCCCGCAAAGGTGGCTGGGAGATACATGAGTGGCAACAGCTCCGGGCAGTGTCTCAGGCGCTGGGCCTGGAATTTTCCCTCCCCCTGCCGGAGATAGAGCTCACGCTCATGGACAGCTCCTCCCCCAGCACCCCCCACCCGGGCACAGAAAAAATGCTGGAGCTCTTGAGAGCGCAGGGGGTCAGAACAGGAGTGATAAGCAATATCGGCTGGTCAGGAAACGCACTCGCCCACCGCCTGAGCCGCCTCTTCCCCGCCCACTCCTTCGAGTTCGTCTTGGCGTCCAGCGAGTACGGCGTCCGCAAGCCCGACCCTCTCCTCTTTCAGATAGCCCTCAGAAAGGCGGCGCTCCCCCCGGACAAGGTCTGGTTCTGCGGCGACAGCTTCTCCTTCGACGTGCGCGGGGCCAATTCTGCCGGGATATTCCCGGTATGGCTGAACCGAGGCGGCGAGCCGGAGGGCGCGGAGTTTCCCTATCTGACGGTTTCCGGCTGGGGGGAGCTTATGACTTATTTTTCAGGGCGTGAACCTTAAAAAGCCATCTCATAAAAGTAATAAATTTATTATAAAGGAGCGTACACTATGGGCAAGACTATCGCACAAAAAATCATCGCGGCCCATCTCGTCAGCGGCGAGATGAACGTGGGCGCGGACGTTGGCCTGCGCATCGACCAGACCCTCACCCAGGACGCCACCGGCACCATGGCCTACCTTGAGTTCGAGGCCATGGGGGTGCCAAGAGTCAAGACCGAGAGGAGCGTGGCCTATATCGACCATAACACCCTCCAGAGCGGCTTCGAGAACGCCGACGACCACCGGTATATCCAGACTGTGGCCCGAAAGCACGGCATATACTTCTCCCGCCCGGGCAACGGTATCTGCCACCAGCTCCACCTTGAGCGCTTCGGAGCTCCCGGCAAGACCCTCATCGGCTCCGACAGCCACACCCCCACCGGCGGCGGCATAGGCATGCTGGCCTTCGGCGCGGGGGGCATGGACGTGGCCGTGGCAATGGGCGGCGGCGAGTACCATATAAACATGCCCAGCATGACGAAGGTTGAGCTCACCGGGAAGCTCTCCCCCTGGGTCAGCGCTAAAGATGTGATTCTAGCCGTGCTCCGCAAAATGAGCGTCAAGGGGGGCGTGGGCAAGATTATCGAGTACGCCGGGGAGGGGGTCAAAACCCTTACCGTCCCCGAGCGGGCCACCATCACCAACATGGGCGCGGAGCTTGGGGCAACCACCTCCGTCTTCCCCTCCGACGACATCACCCGGCAGTTCCTCAAGGCCCAGGGCCGTGAGGACCAGTGGGTGGAGCTCTCCTCCGACCCGGACGCTGAGTACGACGAGGTGATAGAAATCGACCTTACCTCTCTCGAGCCCCTGGCCGCCTGCCCCCACAGCCCGGACGCGGTGAAGCCCGTCAGCGAGCTCTCCGGCATGAAGATAGACCAGTGCTGCATAGGCTCCTGCACCAACTCCTCATATCTCGACATGATGCGCGTGGCGGCCATACTCAAGGGAAAAACCGTCCACCCGGACGTGAGCCTCACCATCGGCTGCGGCTCAAAGCAGGTCTATCAAATGCTGGCCGAAAACGGCGCCCTCGCGGACATGATTTCCGCTGGGGCACGCATACTCGAGTGCGCCTGCGGCCCCTGCATAGGCATGGGACAGTCCCCCAATTCCGCGGGGGTATCCTTGAGGACCTTCAACCGCAACTTCGAGGGCCGCTCCGGCACCGCCGACGCCCAGGTGTACCTGGTGAGCCCCGAGACTGCCGCCGTCTCTGCCATAGCCGGGGTCTTCACCGACCCCCGGACACTGGGGGATTATGTCAGTATTGACATGCCCGAGAGCTTCATCATCAACGACAACCTGATACTCCCCCCCATCGAGGAGCCCCTCATGGAGACGGTGGACGTGGTGCGCGGCCCAAATATAAAGCCCCTGCCCATCGCCGGTCCCCTTACGGACAGCGTTTCCGGCCGGGCGGTACTAAAGGTTGGGGACAATATCACCACCGACCACATCATGCCCGCCGGGGCGAAGATTCTCCCCTACCGCTCTAACGTGCCCTACCTCTCACAGTTCTGCTTCGCCGTCTGCGACAAGGACTTCCCCGAGCGCTGTAAAAAAGAGGGGGGCGGCATGGTGATAGCCGGCCACAACTACGGCCAGGGCTCCTCCCGGGAGCACGCGGCCCTTGTGCCCCTGTACCTGGGGATTAATGCCGTGATAGCCAAGAGCTACGCCCGCATACACGCGGCAAACCTTGCCAACACCGGCATACTCCCCCTGCAATTTACTGACGAGGGGGACTATGACAAGATAAGTCAGATGGACAGCCTCAGCCTGCCCAATGTGAAGAGCGAGCTCCTGTCAGGAAATGACGTGACCCTTACAGACGATACCACCGGCCAGAGCTTCAAGCTAAAGGCCGTACTCACCCCCCGCCAGCGGGATATGGTCTTAGCCGGCGGCTTACTCAACTACACGAAGGGAGAAAACCTATGAGCTTTGAGAAAATTCCCATGAGCACCCCCCTGGTGGAGATGGACGGCGACGAGATGACCCGGGTAATCTGGGCCCTCATTAAGGACATGCTCCTCTCGCCCTATATCGACCTGAATTTAGAGTACTACGACCTGGGCCTCCCCCACCGGGACGAGACTGGCGACCAGGTGACTGTCGATTCCGCAAACGCCGCCAAGAAGTACGGCGTGGCCGTCAAGTGCGCCACCATAACCCCCAACGCCCAGCGCATGGATGAGTACAAGCTCCATGAGATGTGGAAGTCGCCAAACGGCACCATCCGGGCCATCATGGACGGCACTGTCTTCCGCGCGCCCATTTTGGTCAAGGGCATAACCCCCTACATCCCCGGCTGGAAGAAGCCCATCACCATTGCCCGCCACGCCTTTGGGGACATCTACAAGAACACTGAAACCATAGTCCCCGCCGGGTCTAAAGCGGAGATAGTAGTCACCCTCCCCGACGGCACCCAGCAGCGTCAGACCGTCCACCAGTTTAAGGAGAGCGGCGGCGTGTTCCAGGGCCAGTTCAACGTGGACGCGAGCATTGAGAGCTTCGCCCGCTCCTGCTTCAACTTTGCCCTGGACACCAAGCAGGACATCTGGTTCTCCGCCAAGGACACTATTTCCAAGAAGTATGACCACCGCTTTAAGGATATTTTCCAGGAAATATTCGATAATGAGTACGCGAAAAAGTTCGCCCAGGCGGGTATCGAGTACTTCTACACCCTCATCGACGACGCCGTTGCAAGGGTCGTCAGAAGCGAGGGCGGGTTCATCTGGGCCTGCAAGAACTACGACGGCGACGTCATGAGCGATATGGTGGCGACGGCCTTTGGGAGCCTGGGCATGATGACCTCTGTGCTGGTAGCCCCCGACGGCGCCTGCGAGTACGAGGCCGCCCACGGCACTGTCACACGGCACTACTACAAGCACCTCAAGGGGGAGGAGACTTCTACAAACTCCATAGCTACCCTCTTTGCCTGGACCGGGGCCCTTCGCAAGCGCGGGCAGCTTGACGGTAACGACCGGCTGGCTGGATTTGCGGACAAGCTTGAGAGCGCGGCTGTTGAGACTATTGAGGCCGGTATCATGACCGGGGACCTCGCCGCCATGTCCACCCTGCCGGACATCAGGAAAGTTAATACTCAGGACTTCCTGCTGGCTATTAAAGAGCGGCTTGAGGCTAAACTTTGAGGTAAAATATTTAACCCCTTTCCATTCGGAAAGGGGTTATTTTCTTTGCACATTTAAGGCCTTCGGCGATTTAGGGGCTCTGCCCCTAAAAACCCTGCAAGGTGCCTAACGCACCTTGACCGCGCAATTTTTACCTACTTACTCGTAAGCCTCAATCTTCACGCTGGCAATCACCATATCCGTCACCGGCTTATCGTTTGCGTCCGTCTCAGCATTCGACAGCGAATAAACTCCGTCCATCCCCTCAAACACCTGCCCGAACACCGTATGCCCAGTCCCATTAGTGGAATACGCCCCGTCCAGGTGCATATTCCCCCCATGCTCCTCATACAGCTTCTTATACTCATCCGTCACCTTGCTCATATCCAGCGTCTTGGCGTTGGGGTTCTTGTCCATCTCCTCCTTATTCTCCTTATACATCTCCTTGAACATCTCATACTGGCTGTCATAATAAGTCCACATTTCGCTTGAAGCCGGCGTCCCGGTGCAGTTGATAAAGAACTGGCTCCCGTTAGTCCCCGGCCCCGCGTTCGCCATAGCCAGCGCGCCGTCGATGTTCACCAAACTCTTGTCAAACTCGTCCTCAAAGTCCTTCCCCCAGACGCTCTCCCCGTCTGTGCCGGTGCCGTTGGGGCTCCCGCCCTGTATCATGAAGTTGGCTATAACCCTGTGCATAGCCATGCCGTCAAAATAGCCGTCCGCGGCGTGCTTCTTGAAGTTGTACACCGCCTTGGGGGCCTCATTTGGGAAGAACCGGATTTTGAAGACCTCCCCGCTCTCCATGGTGACGACGGCTATCTCCTCCCCCTTCTCCGGGGCCTCAAGCTGCCAGCCCAGCTTCTTCCCGGAGCTCTTAGCCGTGAGCTCCTCCATGGGGACCGTCTCGCTGCCCCCCTCAAGCACCTTCGTGGAATCATCCCCGCTCCCGCTGCCATCCCCGCACGCGGCCAGGCCCAGCGCCAGGGCAAGGGTGATAATTAAGCATAATAATTTCTTCAAGTGTTTGTCCTCCTAAAAAATATTTCCCCACTATTGTAGCAAAGTGTGGGGAAATATGCAAGCCCTATTTCTGCTGTGACCCAAGGAACCGCCGCCCGGCCTCCACAAGGCCCTCTGTGTCCACCTGCCCGAAGTCCGTGGTGTCCACCTCTATCACCTCGCCGCCAATGTCAAAGCCGTCCAGCCCCCGGCACCAGCCCTCGAAGTCCTCCAAAGCCACCGCGCGCCCTATCCGGTTGGCCTCCCCCCGCTCCGGGGTCTGCTCCCGCTCAATAAAGCGCCGGTATAGTATATCCGTATCACCGGTGAACCTATATGTCAGCGGCGCATAGCCGTACCCCTCAATGAGCCGCCTGAGCTCCCCCGCCTCATCCGCCGGCTTCACCCCCGCGGGCACAAAATTCCCCTCAAGAATGACCGGCACGCCGGCCTCGAACAGCCTCTGGGCCCCATACAGCATAGCGTTAAAAGTAACGGCTGAAAACTGGCTGCTGATACTCCTGTCCCCAATGGCAATCCCCCGGCACAAAGCGCTCTTGAACGTATCCTTCACAAAATACGGCACGCCCAGCTCCCCCGCCAGCTTCACGGCAAAAGTAGACTTCCCCGAGGCCAGCCGCCCGCATACAATAATTACCTTTTTATTCATATGCGCGCTCCTCTTTCTCATTGACATCATTCGACACAGGTGCTATAATAAATTGGGCACTGTCATAAAAACGGTGAACGGCTGGCCTATTTCCAGAAGGCCTGAAACTTCTGATTACATAGAGACCCGCGCTGAAACTTTCACTGCACCATAAGCGGGAATCCTCCGTGGAAAGGAGGTGATACTTTGAGCGATTTTGAAATCCTACATCTGATGCTTACTATCATTCAAATTCTGATAGAGCTCGCTAAAGGTGACAAAGAAGCAAAAAAGTAGCCGCTCCGGTCCAGGGTCGCGGCTGCTTTTTTAAGTAGTTAAACCAATCAGGCCAGCCGTTCAACTTATGGCAGTGCCCGCCTTTTGTCTTTTTCTACTCATATTATACACTCCCCCGCCCGGTTTGTCAAGTCAAAAGACCGTCCTTATGACCTTCTCGCTCTCAGGCGGCGAGTACACGAACTCATCCATATGCTCCCCGGAAAAGAAATACTCCGGGGGCCGGGGGCGGCCCTGCTCGCTGTCGAAGGTCTCGATGATTATGAGCTTCACCTTCATCCGCTGGGGGAGCACGCTCTTTATGAAGACGCTGGCCTGCTGGCCGGGGAAGATGTTCTCCCTGGTCTCCGCGAGGCCCGCAAGGTTCGGGGCCAGCTCCACGAACACCCCGTAGCTCTCAATGCTCCGTATCACCCCGCCCACGGTCTCCCCGGCTGTGAAGCGCCCGGCGTTCTCGGCCCAGGTGCCCAAAAGCTCCTTATGGGTGAGGTTTATCCTGCCGCTTTCCCGGCTTTTCACCACCACCCTTATGTCCATCCCCGGCAGAAAGCGCTCCCTGGGGTGGCCTATCCGGGAGACGGAGATACTGTCTATGGGCAGCAGGGCCGGTATTCCGCAGCCGATATCCGCGAAGACTCCGAAGGGCTCAAGGTGCGTGACCCGGGCGGGTATCACGTCCCCGGGGCGAAGGCGCTCTATGTACTCCCCCTGGCAGAGCTCCTGGGCCGCCCGCCGGGACAGTACGGCCGTCACCCGGCCCCTCTCGTCCCTGATGAAGTCCCGCACGGTAAATGAGACGGGCCGGTTCACCCGGGACAGTATGGCGATATCCCTAACTGTGCCCTCCCTTATCCCCAGGGCCCCCTCCTCCCGGGGTATGATACCCCTCATGGGCCCAAGGTCCACTATCAAATCATGGGCGCTGTCGCACATTATGGCCCGGGCCTCCAGTATCCGGCCCTCCCGCATGGCCTCCGAAAGGGCGGCAGGCGAGCTCAGGGCCGCCAGGTTCTCCGGCGTATTCAGCCGGTGTCCTTCTGGGTAAAACTGGGTCTCCAACATTTCGACACTTCCCTTTCTATACAAATCTCTGGTTTTCCCAAAAGATTTATATGCGGGGATATGAGGGGATATGCCCTTGACAAACGGGGCCGGGGAGTGTATAATATGGATAGAAAAAGACAAAAAGCGGGCGCTGCCATAAGTTGAACGGCTGGCCTGGGTTAATAGCTATTTAAACATAGCCGCTTCCCATGGACCGGGAGCGGCTACTTTTTTTCTATGCTGAAAGCTATCAGTAGAGTTGCCATCAGCTGGAGTAAGTCCAGTAATGTCTGCAGCGCCTCATACATAGTCAAAGTATCACCTCCTTTCCACGGAGGAATCCCTTCCATGCTGGCTGCATGGCGGGTCTCTATGTAATCAGAAGTTCCAGTGTCTCACCTTCGGTTCGGTCGGCGATGGACGATTGCCACTGGCAATCATCGCCCTTCTGTTGAAGGCCAGCCGTTCACCGTTTTTATGACAGTGCCTATTTTATTATAGCACCTATGTCGAATACTGTCAATCCAAATAAGAGACAAAAGGGAGGAACAAAAATGTCAGAAAGCTTAAAGGGCTCCGTCATTTTGATTACCGGCGGTTCCAGCGGCATGGGCTATGAGATGGCCAAGGAGCTTCTCTGCCGGGGGGCCTCCGTCATAATCACCGCCCGGGCCGGGAGGCGCCTGGATGAGGCCGAAAAGCGCCTCTCTGAGTTTGGCGGCGTTGGGGCCATAGCCATGGACGTCACCAGCGAGGAGTCCGTGAGGGCGGCGGCAAGGTGGGTTGAGGAAAATTACCCGCGCCTGGATATGGTCGTGAGCAACGCTGGCATAGGCGGCAACGCCCCGGGCATGGAGGGCCTGCCCCCGGGCCACAGCTTTTGGGACATACCCCTTCGCTCCGTGCGGGCGGTCATGGACACCAACCTTGTGGGCTTCTTCATCGTGGCGGCCAGCTTCGCCCCGCTGATGGTGAAAAACCGCAGGGGAGCCCTTGTGTATGTGTCCACCAGCGACGCCACCATGACCCGCAAAGGCCAGCTGCCCTACGGCCCCTCCAAGGCCGGGGCCGAGGCGATGGCGCGCATTATGGCTGATGAGCTCCGGGACCTGGGGGTGATGGTGAACATCATCTGTCCCGGCGGCTTCACTGACACGAGCATGGCCTCCGAGAGCACCAAGGAGTTTTTCAGAAAGAACAATATGCCGGTGCTCCCGCCCACGGTGATGAACCGGGCAATAGCCTTCCTGGCCTCCCCGGAGTCGGCGGGGATATGCGGCGAAAAGCTTGTCGGCAGGGACTTCGGCCAGTGGCTCGCCCGGCGGGGCATTTCCTTCAGCTAAACAGCATAAAAAGAGAGCGGACCCCTCACCGGCCCGCTCTCTTTCTATATAATATATCATTCACGCTCCCCTATCTTAAACCCGCCCCCGGCGGCCTCACACCTATATCTCTTCCCGGCGGCAATGCTCCCCTCGAGCATTCTCTCGGAGATAACGTCCTCAAGCTCGCTCTGAATCACCCTCCTAAGGGGCCGGGCGCCGTAGGCCGGGTCGTAGCCCTTTTCGGCTATGAGCTCCACCGCCTCCGGGGTGAACTCAATCTCCACCCCCAGCTCAGCGAGCTTGCCGGTGAGGGTCCCGAGCATTTTCCCGGCTATCTTCGCCGTGTCCTCTTTTGTCAGCTTGTGGAAGACGATTATATCGTCCACACGGTTCAGAAACTCCGGCTTAAAGAGGTTTTTCAGCTCCCCCATCACCGTCTCCTTTATCTTCTCAAAGTCCCCGGCGGCTGAGTCCCCCTGGGTGAAGCCCAGAGAGCTCTGCCTCTCGGTTATGAGCCTTGCGCCCACGTTCGAGGTCATGATGACCACCGTGTTCTTGAAGTCCACGGTCTTCCCCTGGGAGTCGGTTACCCTGCCGTCCTCAAGGAGCTGCAAAAGGATATTGAACACGTCCGGATGGGCCTTCTCTATCTCGTCAAAGAGCACCACGGAGTAGGGCTTGCGGCGCACGGCCTCGGTGAGCTGGCCGCCCTCGTCAAAGCCCACGTACCCGGGAGGTGAGCCCACCAAGCGGGACACCGTGTGCTTCTCCATATACTCCGACATGTCAAAGCGCACTATGGCCTTCTCGTCCCCGAACATGGCCTCTGCCAAAGCCTTGCACAGCTCCGTCTTGCCCACGCCCGTGGGCCCCAGGAAGATGAAGGAGCCGATGGGGCGGTTCTTATCTTTCAGCCCAACCCTCCCCCGGCGGATGGCCCTGGCGATTGCGGACACCGCCTCCTCCTGGCCTATCACCCGCTTATGGAGGGTCTCCTCAAGCCGCAGGAGCCTCTGGCTCTCCTCCTCGGTGAGCTGGGACACGGGCACCCCGGTCCACATGGACACGATGTCCGCTATGGCCTCGGGCCCCACCACGCTGTTGCTCCGCTCGTTCTCAGCCGCCCACTGGTCCCGGGCCTGCTCAAGGCGGCCCTGCAGCTCCTTCTGCTGGTCCCGGAGGGAGGCCGCCCGCTCGAAGTCCTGGCTGTTCACCGCCGCGGCCTTGTCCCCCTCAAGCTCCTTTATCCTGGCTTCAAGCTCCTGCAAGTCGTCAGGGGCCGTGAAGGTCCGCAGCCGCACCCTTGAGGCCGCCTCGTCCACCAAATCTATGGCCTTGTCCGGGAGGAACCTGTCGGAGATATACCGGGCCGAGAGCTTCACCGCGGCCTCTATGGCCTCGTCGGTAATCTTCACCTTATGGTGGGCCTCGTACCTGTCCTTCAGCCCCTGTAAAATCTCCACGGCCTCCTCCTCGCTGGGCTCCCCAACGGTCACCGGCTGGAAGCGCCGCTCCAAAGCCGCGTCCTTCTCAATATGCTTTCTGTACTCGTTTATAGTCGTCGCGCCGATAACCTGGAAGTCCCCCCGGGCCAAAGCGGGCTTTAAAATATTCGCCGCGTCCGTGGAGCCCTCCGCGGAGCCCGCGCCTATAATAGTGTGCAGCTCGTCAATAAACAGGATTATGCTGCCGTCGTTCTTCACCTCGTCGATGGCCGCCTTAATGCGCTCCTCGAAGTCGCCCCTGTACTTTGTGCCGGCAATCATCCCCGTGAGGTCCAGGGAGATAAGCCGCTTCTTCTTTAGAATCTCCGGCACGTCCCCGGTGCATATTTTCAGGGCCAGGCCCTCTGCCACGGCGGTCTTGCCCACCCCGGGCTCGCCTATTAAGACAGGGTTATTCTTCGTGCGCCGGGAGAGTATCTGTATCACCCGCTGAATCTCCTCCGAGCGGCCGATAACCGGGTCAATCTTCCCCTCCCGGGCCATATCCGTCAGGTCCCGGCCGAACTGCTCCAGGGCCGAGCCCTTCTTCCCCCCGGACCTTTCCTCCTGGGGCCCTGCAATGGAGGCACTGCTCACCATGGCGGAGAGCTCCCGCATGACCCTGTCCGGCTCCACCCCCAGTATTTTCAGAAAGCGCATGGCGTAGCAGCTCTCGTCCTGCATGATGGCGATGAGGATATGCTCTGTGCCAACATACATGTTATTGAGCCTGGCCCCGGCCATGGCCGCAACCTGTAGTATCTGCTTGGTGCGGGGGGTGAAGTTCTCGGGGGTGAGGCTGGTCTTCTCCCCGAAGCCTATGCGGTCACGGAGCTCCTTCTCATAGCCCTCGGCAGTGACCCCCAGTTTGTTGAGCACCGTGTACGCCACGCCGCTGCCCTCCTGTATGAGCCCCAGCATAAGGTGCTCGCTGCCGATATAGTCGTGGCCCAGGTTCTCGGCGGCCTCTATGCCCAGGTTCAGGGCTTTATTGGCCTTCTCGGTGAAGCCTTTGAATTGGAACATAATATCAACTCCTCGATTATAGTTATTATATATATTTATAAAGTAAATTTATATTGATATATTCTGGAATGTATCCCTCAGTATATCTGCCCTCAGCCGGTCCCGGTCCTCCGGGGACATCTGCCGCCCGGCACCCACCATGAGCGTGGCCGGCTGTACCCGCACGGAGAGCCCGTTCACTGCCCCCAGGTCCACCCCCTTGAGCTTTCCCTCCGAGAGCCCCAGGCGCACTAAGGACAGCAGCCGCGTGGCCTCCTCCCCGGGCATGAGCCGGGCCGTGCGCAGAATCCCCGCCGCCCGGAAAATCTGGTCCTGCCACTGGGCGGTGCTCAGCAGGTCCTTCCTAAGGCGCTTCTCCTGCTCGATGAGCTGCCCGGCTATGGACAGCAGGTTCTCCACCGCCTGCCCCTCGCTGAGGCCCAGGGTTATCTGGTTCGAGAGCTGGTACATCTCCCCCAGGGCCTTTGTGCCCTCCCCGAAGGCCCCCCTCAGGGTCATGCCAAGCTTTGACAGGTTCTCGGCTATGCGCCCCATGCTCCCGGACTCTGTGAGCCCCGGCAGGTGCAGGGTCAGGGAGGCCCTCATGCCTGTGCCCAGGTTCGTGGGGCACTGGGTGAGGTAGCCGAACTCCCGGTCGTAGGCATAGTCCAAGCGCTCGCTTAGAAGCGTGTCTATCCTGTCGGCGGTCTCAAGGGCCTCCTTTAATGCCTGGCCCTCCCGGAGCACCTGTATGCGCAGATGGTCCTCCTCGTTTATCATGATGGAAATGCTCTCGTCGGAGCTGAGAAGCAGGGCCCGGCCCTCCCGCTCAGCTATGAACTCCGGGCTCACCAGGTGGCGCTCCGCCAGGGACACGGCCTCCTCCCGGGAGAGCTCGGTAAGGTCAAAGAATTTTACATCATTTGCCAGGACGCTGTTGCCGTTGAGCAGCGCGTCCCGCACCTTCTCCACCACCTGCTCCTTTTCCTCCCGGCCCGCCCTATCCGGGAATGGCAGGTTTTTCAGGTTCCTTGCAAGGCGCACCCTGGTGCTGGAAATTACCTCCCCGGACTCCCCGGCCCTGCCGTACCACTTGCTGTCACTCATGGCTCTCCAACTCCTTTATCTGGTCTCTCAACACTGCCGCCTGCTCGAAATCCTGCCTCTCTATGGCGGCCTTCATCTCCTGCTTTTTCCTGTCAAGCTCTGATAATGGCTTCTGCTTCACCAGCTGGACGTTTTTGTCCTGGACCATCAGCGCCGAGCTCCCGGGGACCTTCCCCTTGTGCTGGACCGTGCCGTGTATGCGCTCGATGACCGGTATCAGCTGGGAGCGGAAGGTGCTGTAGCACTGGCTGCAGCCAATTTTGCCGCTGCTCTTTATCTGCCTGAAGCTTGCCCCGCACCCCGGGCAGCGCTTCTCTCCCCCGGGGGCCTCCGTCCCGGTGAGCAGGCCCCCAAGCAGGCTCCCGAAGCCCCCCAGGTCCCCCAGCACATTGCCGTACCCCTGCTTTTTCGCGCACTGGGAGCAGAGGTGGGCCTCTGTGAGCTGTCCGTTTATGACGGTTTTAATATGGGTGGTAGCGGCGTGCTGGCCGCAGTTCTGACACATCATAGAGCATACCTCCTAAAAGTTTAATCTATATCTGGTGTTTCATCCAGCTTATCAATATAGTCCCTGAGGCAGGACTCGTAGTCGTCGAAGGGGTACTCCCTGTCCCAGAGGTCCCGCTCCCGCATGGACATGTAGAACATCCCGAAGTGTTCCCCGCCATCCAGGGTGTAGCTGCCGTGGAAGTAGAGCAGCAGGTCGGAGCAGCCGGTGCTGTCCTCGAAATCCTGACGTAAGCTGTCAAACTCAGCTTTGGCAAAGCTGACAGCTTTTGCCGCCTTTTGAAGCTGTTCCTCGCTGTCCAGGGGCCCCAGCAGAAGCCTTAAATGCCGGCCGTAGTGGTTGTAGTCGCCATACTCGTATGAGCAGCCCAGCTCATCAAAACGGCTCTCAATCCTGTCATAATAGCCCATCTCTGCCAGCCATTCCTCAAGGTAGTACTCCATCACCTGGAACTCGCCCCTGGACTTGGCCGCCGTCCAGGCCGGGAACTCCGTGCCGTCCGCGGCCCGCACAGTGTGCACCGAGCCCTCGGCCCTGCCGGTGCACTCAAAGCCCATGTCCGGGTAGCGCTCCCCAAGCTTCGAGAGCAGCGCCTTGTCCTGGCTCTCGTGTGTGCCCTTGAAGACCAGCCCCCCTCCCCGGCAGCCGGAGAGGATGAGCATAAGCAGCGCCAGGGCCGCCAGCCGCCTCATGTCCTTGTCACCAGGAGCATGTTCTTGAAAATCATGGCCCGGACCCTGTCCCGAAGGTCCCTGGGCACCGCCGCCAGCGCCTTCTCCGAGAGGGCCGCCGCAATGAGCTCCGCGGACTGCCGCTCCAGCACCGTGCTCTGGACCATGTTTTCCAGCATGGCCCGGGCCGAGGCCCCGTCCAGGGCGTCGCCCACGCCGTTTATTATGTGCATTATCATGTCCGCTTTGCTGAGCTTTAGCCTGGTTATGCGGATATACCCCCCGCCTCCCCGGCGGCTCTCCACAAGGTACCCCTGTTCCGGGGTAAAGCGGGAGGTGAGCACATAGTTTATCTGGCTGGGCACGCAGCCCAGGAAGCCCGCCAGCTCGTTGCGCTGTATCTCGGCGATTCCCCCGGCCTGGTTGAGAAGCTCGAGTATATAGTTGGCAACGCTGTCGCTTATCCTCATTCCACCATCTCCATTTGTCTTTGACTTTCTTTGACCTTAGTTTACTGCAAATCTTCCCCTATGTCAAGGTCAGCTAAAGTCAAACAGGGCTGTATAATATATTCCGAGCTCCCGAAAGCTCCTTTATTCTCCTGTTTGCTCTCGAATACTGATTTTTCAAAAAATTTCAGCGCCCCTGTCACCCTTTTTTCCTCCGGGAATAGTATAGTGGTGTAAGACGTCGGGCGGCGCCCGAGTCTGAGAGACCGGGGTACCCCGGGTCCGAAAGGAGGCGCGCACAATGTGTAACAACAGTTGTTCCTGGATAATCATCATCCTTCTCCTGCTCTGCTGCTGTGGCGGCGGATGCGGCACCGGCTTCATGAACGGCGGCTGTGGCTGCAACGGTGGCGACTGCGGCTGTGGCGGCGGCTGCAACAACGGCTGCTGCTAACTTGGGCTCCGCCCAAGTTAATGAGTTTGACTTTGTCAAACTCTGGTTTGGTCTCCTGTAGTTGGTGGGAGGCTGACGGCCCTGCTCCCCGAGGGTGAGGGCAAAAAGAGAGAGGGCGGCGTCCTTTGGGACGGCGTCCTCTCCTTTTATATAGGGGGTAACTTATTCTCCCGCTGATACGGCCTCCTCCAGCGCCAGCGCCAGCTGTGCCGGGCAGGAGGTCTTCTTGAAGCCGCATTTTATGTCCTTGCAGCGCTTGATGTACTCCTGCGCGGTCATGCCCTCGGCCAGGGCGGCCACGCCCTGGGTGTTTCCGTTGCACCCGCCGGTGAACTTCACGGACTTGATGATATCCCCGTCCAGCTCAACGTCAATGCCCTTGCTGCATACCCCGTGGGGCTTATAATGAAATTCCATATCAGTACCTCCTTGATGGTTTACATATATACTCTAACAGATTTTCCTGCCCCTGTCAAGCACGCAATTCCTGATGGTAATTCCTGACGATTTTTATTGACAGGATTCTGCATAATTGGTATAATGTAGGTGCTTGCCCGAACCTTCAGAGCAGTAGAAGGGAGGTGTTAAGCAGTATGGACATATTCAGGGACTTTTTTGTGTCTGTTCTGAGCGGTCTCTTTGCGGATTTACTCCGTTTCGTCATTCCCACTGTAATCCGCAAGCTCAGCCAGCGCAAGAAGGGTAAGTAAAAGCCCCACAATATGAAATTGAACCCCCGGAGATGAGGCTCCGGGGGTTCGCTTTGGTGAAAGCAGCATGGACATTGCGTTTTCGTGTCTATTATAGCACACCCTTATCCAAATTTCAACCCCCAAAAATTCCTGAACAACATAAGGCAGAGCAAAAAGGGCAAGTAAAGCCCTCCATAGAATGAACCCCCGGAGCCACCACTCCGGGGGTTCAACTTTGGTGAAAGCGCTATGGACGTTACGTTTTCAAGAGTATTATAGCACACCTTAATCCAAATTGCAACCCCCAAATTTTCACTCCTCCCCGCCCCCGCGCTCCAAGAGCTTCTCCGGGGTGAACCCCCTGGACGCCGCGTTGAAGAACACCACGTCCAGCACGCCGAGGGCTATGGAGATGAGTATCAGCGCTATGAAGTTCAGCCGGAAGATTCCGGTTAGCTGCATGAGGTAGATGGCCGCCACGGGCAGTATCAGGTAGCCCATGGTCTGCAGGGACTCCACGGTGCTGTGCACTCTTGTGACGGTGAGGGCCACGAATACCACTGAAAAAAGCGAGAGCGTGGGCATTTCCAGCACCAGCAGTATCAGCCAGTCCAGGGTGAAGAACAGGCGCACCTCGGCGAACACGTCCGCCACGGTGACCGTGAGGGCGAAGGCCAGAAAGCCCGCCCCGGATATGAGCACCGACAGCACCGTGCAGCTGGTCGTCTTGGCGTTGAACACGGACTTGGGGCCCATGGAGGTGAGCAGCAGGGTCTCAAGGGTGCCGCTCTCCCGCTCCATCACAAAGGCGTAGCTGGCCGAGGCCGCCCCGGTGAGTATGGGCACGCAGAGGAAAAGCATTGGGCATAACAGGTCCGTGAAGGCCACCAGCCACCCCTGCTTATAGTCCAGCCCCTTCACATACTCCGGCAGCAGGGCCGTCAGCGCCTCCGGGAGCCTCGCCCCCGGGGCCTCGGGCATGAGCAGTATCAGCACAAAGTACACCGCCGGCACCACCACCACCAGCATTACCGGCAGCAGCACCAGCAGTGCCCGCCTGCCGCTCCTGGTCCAGATGGACTTGAGGTCCTTCTTCACCAACAGCACCTCCGCTGAGTTCAGCAGCTTCTGCTTCTGCTCAAAAGCCCCCTCAGCCTGGGCCCTCTGCCTTTGCGGGCTGTGCCTGGTCTCTTGTCTCCCCATGGATGGCCGCCTCCCTTCTGCGCCCGCTGTCAAGCTGGGCCTGATAAATCTCCCCGAGGCTGGGCCTTATCACCCGGGCCTCATAGAGGCTCCCCCCGGCCGAGACCACCTGCATTATGAGCCTGGGCATTTCCTCCTCGGACTCGATGGCCTTCTGCCAGAGGCCGTCCCTCTGCCGGCGAAAGCCCTCGGGGGCCTCGTCGCCCTCCCGGAGCCTTAGGGAGGCCCGGAGCCTCGTGCCGCTCCCCAGCCTCAGGGACTCCAAATCCCCCCTGGCCATGAGCCTGCCCTCGTGCAGGAGCCCGAAGCTCTGGCAGAAGCCCTGGACAAAGCCCATGTCCTGGGTACACATCAAAAGGGTGACCCCCTCCTGCCGGCCGGCGTACACCAAGAGCTCCCGCACCAGCTCCGAGGTCTCAAGGTCCATCCCCGCCCCCTGGCTGTCGAACAGCAGGACCCGGGGACGGTGGATGAGGGCCCGGGCAAGGCTTGCACGCTTGAACATGCCGGTGGAGAGCTGCCTTGGGCTCTGCTCCCGCTGGTCCCAGAGGTTCAGCCGGTGCAGGAGGAATGAAGCCCGCTCCACAGCGTCCGATTTTGTCAGCTTCTGCACCCCCGCAAAGAAGAGCAGGTTGTCCCAGAGGCTCAAATCCCCGTAGAGCTTCGAGGAGTACAGCACCGTGCCCACCATGCCATGCAGCCGCGCGGCCTCATAGCCCGGGGACAGCCCCAGCACGCTGCACTCCCCGGAGGTTGGCCTCAGAAGCCCTGAGAGCAGCCGTATGAGGGTGGTCTTCCCCGAGGCCTCCGGCCCCACGCAGGCCATGGAGCAGCCCTCTGGCACCAGCAGGTTCACCCCCCGGAGGGCCGGCCTCCCCGCCCCCGGACCGTATGATTTTGTCAGGTCATAGGCCCCAATGGCGTCCATGGCCCCGCCCCCTTTCATATCCTGTCTTAACCCCGGCTCTCCCGGAGGTATGTGGCCTCCATGTCCGCAAGGTGCAGCTTCACGGCCAGGGGGTACTTCTCATAGGCCCCGCTGATGGCGTAGCTCCCCCCCTTTGCGGAGTCGTCGAAGCCCCCCATATGCCAGCGGACGGCCACCGCCTCGGCGGGCTTGAGGCGCACAAAGCGCTCCATAAGGTAAACAGATTTCTCCCCGTGGCCGTAGGGGAAGGCGTCGTCCACAGCGTAATAGGGCGCCTTCTCCCAGTTTCCATCCTTGTTTTTCACGTTGCGGTACTCCACCTTGTAGAACTGGGCCTTGCACACGTCGTGGAGCAGGCCGCAAAGGGCGAAGCTCTCCTCGCTGTCCCCCTCCTCAAAGTACCGCTCCCGGAGGACCCTGTACACGTTCACGCTGTGGTACACAAGGCCCCCCTCGCAGGCCAGGTGGAAACGGGTGCTGGCGGGGGCGGTGAAAAAGTCCGTGCCCGAGAGCCACTTTAAGAGCCTGTCCGCGCCCTCCCGCTTTACATGCTCGTTGTAGATTTTCACAAATTCATCTTTATACTCATTGGGATTTGCATTCACACTGTCCATATTTTTCTCCTTTTACACTGAGCGGAAGCCCTTGCCGATAATCTCGCTGGTGTTGGTGATGAACATGAAGCAGGAGGGGTCCACCTTCTTGCAGCGCTGCCTAAGGTGCACGGCCTCCCCCCGGCGGCAGGCGATGAGCACCACCTTGCGGCCCTCGTGGGAGTAGGCCCCCATGGCGTCTATCACCGTGGAGCTTCTGTTCAGGTCTTTTATAATGAAATCACATATTTCCTGAGGCTTTGATGTAACTATCGCGAAGAACTTGCAGAGGTTGATACTTTCGATAACAGAATCAACTACAAAGGCCTTCATAAACAGTCCCAGAAGGGAGAAAAGCCCGGTCTTCATGCCGAAAATCCAGCAGGAGGAGAGGGCGATAAGGCCGTCGCTCACAAAGAGGGCCTTGCCGATATCGTCCATGCCTGTATACTTTTTCAGTATCATAGCCACTATATCCGTGCCGCCGCTGGAGGCGTTATTGTTAAAGAGCAGCGCCGAGCCCACCGCCGGGAGCATTATGGCAAAGCAGAGCTCCAGAAGGGGCTGGTCGGTGAAGGGGGTCTCCATGGGGAAAAATTTCTCCATCAGCCAGGTCTCGGCCGAGAACATCAGGCTGCTGTAGGCCGTCCAGACCCCGAAGCCCCGGCCCAAAAACAGGAAGCCTATCACCAGGAGCCCCATATTTATTATCCACATCATGGTCGCCGGGGAGAGCCAGGGGGTGGGTATCAGCCGGCCCAGTATGATGGAGAGGCCGCTGACCCCGCCGGTGGTGAAGTTGTTGGGGAACTTGAAGAAGTACACCCCCAGGGACAGCAGGAATATCCCGGCGTTTACTATTAAAAACTGTTTAATATTATCCTTTGTGGGGAGCTTTAGCGCTCCGTGCTTTGGTGACTCTGAGTCCATCTCTTATCCCTCCGGAAATTTTATATTTCTCAATAGATTTTACCAAATCCGCCGGGATATTACAAGGCATATTTTTTGAATTTTTGGGGTTTTTGCGCAAAAAAGGGAAACCCGCCCGGGTTTGGGCGGGTTTTGCGGTTCATTTGGATTTGGGCTGGGCAGTGGGGCCGGGGTTTGTGGGCTCGAGGCCGAAATAGTCCGGGTCTGTGCTGGTCATCTCCGGGAGCTCCTTGAAGTAACCGGAATCAGTGGTGTACCTCACGGAGCCGCCGGTACTGTTGTTTATGCTTATAACGTCGGGTGTGCCGTCGGTGTAGGTGTCGAAAAACATCCGGGTAACGTCGTTATTTGTGTTGTACAGGTATAGCTTTATGCTACAGCTCTCAGGCTGTGTAGATTTTTCCTCAGATTTCTGGGGAAAGCCGTTAAGAAGGCCCACGATATAGTCGATACGCTCCCTGTCGAGAATCATGACAATATCGCCCTTATCATCATAGCCGTCCGGGGCCTGTATATGTATCTGCTTTATTTCTTTTGGGTCGAAGGAGAACAGGGGCTTTGGGCGGGAGCGCTCAAGGAGGCTGTAACCCAGGGCTCCCAGGGCCGCGCCGATTATTAGGGCGGCTAGGGCGGTGATTATCAGGGGGAGCTTTTTGGTTGTTTTCACCATATCTTTCCCTCCTTAGACACATTTTATTATAATTACCCAATAATATTCCTAAGGAACCCAACCGCCGCGGCAATATCCTTCCCCGGGTCCTCCCCGACCTCCCGCTCGATTGTGAGGAAACCCTTAAACCCGATGTCCTCCAAAGCCTTGAGGTAGGCCGGGAAATCCACGGTGCCCTCGCCCAGGGGGAGCTCAATAAAGGAGCCGCTCTCAAGCATGTCGGCCTCGTGGAGGCCGTAGATTATCTCGGGCTCCACATAGCGCAGGCGCTTGCCGTCCTTGGCGTGGGTGTGGACGATGTAGTCCTTGAGGGTGTGCACCGCCTGGACCGGGTCGTCCCCTGTCACCATAACGAAGTTGGCCGGGTCCAGGTTCACGGCCACGCCGGTGGAGTGCAGGCCGTCAAGGAACCCCTTGAGGGTGGCTGCCTCCTCGGGGCCGGTCTCGATGGCGAAGTGGGCGCAAAGGCTGTCGGCGTACCGGGCAAGCTCACCGCAGGCCTCCTGCATTATACCATATCTTGGGTGTGAGCTGTCCGTTGGCACAACACCTATGTGTGTAGTCACAACATCAGTCTCAAGGTCCTTGGCAAGGTCCAGTATGCGCTTGGAGCGCTCAATCCTGCCGGGGTTAATCTCCGGGTCGTCGAAGCGGCCGATGTCGCCGCAGAGGGCCGAGACGGTGAGGCCGCGGTCCTTCACGGCCTTCAACAGCTCACGGCGCTTCTCGGGGGTGAGGTTCTCCGGGGCCAGCTCGCCGTCGGTGACGCGAATCTGCACGCCGTTCATGCCCAGCTCCTTTGCCTTGTCCAGGGCCTCCAAAACAGGGAGCCTAAAGCTTTCAAGCAGTACGCCTATAGGGAAATTATACATATTTATTCTCCTTTATTTCTATAAGTTTAAGTGTATTATTTAAGTCAGGTCTATCTCATGGTGCTGCTCGGCTGAATCATAGATAGCCTGCATCATCTGTGCTGTGATGATAACCGTGTCAATATGTGACGGAAGCTTCTTTCCGGTTTTGACACAATCTATGAAGGCGTCTATCTCGTTCTGGAAGTGGTTGCGCATGTTGAACTTGGGGGTGTACTCTATGAGCGCGCCGTTCTCCACGGTGTAGACGGTGAAATCCGAGCCGTAGTGGAGGCGGATGCCCCCCTTATCCCCCATAAAGTCAATATATGTCTCACTTTCGCCGATATTCTGGGCCCAGGCGCCGTTGAGGGTGATGACCGGGCCCTCGGTGCGAATCATGCCGGTGACGGAATCGTCCACATCGTAGGTGCCGTTTTTCTTGTCGCTGCCGGCCTCGGCCCACATTTCCACATAGGTGTAATTCTCCATGTCCCGGCCCAGCTTGCAGAAGGTCTCGCCGGTGACTGTCTTCACCTTGGGGTCCCCACAGCAGTACATCACAATATCCAGGTAGTGCACCCCCCAGTCGATGAGCGCGCCGCCGCCGGCGATGGCCTTGGTGGTGAATGCGCCGCCCAGCCCCGGGATGGAGCGGTGGGCCCTGAAGCTGGCGTACACATGGTGCACATCCCCGAGCTTGCCCCCGTCGATGTACTCCTTAATGCGGTTCACGCTGTCGTTAAAGCGGTTCACAACGCCGATGTTCAGCACCCGCCCGGTCTCGTGCTGGACCTTCTGCATTTCAAGGGCCTCGGAGTAGGTGCGGGCGGCGGGCTTCTCGCAGAGCACGTCCTTTCCCGCGCGCATGGCGTCGATGGCTATCTGGGCGTGGACATTGTTGGGCGTGCACACTGAGACCGCCTGGACCTCCGGGTCATTCAAAACCTCATGGTAGTCCTCAACGGCCCTGCCGCAGCCGTACTGGGCCACGGCCTTTGCGGCGCGCTCTAAGATAATGTCACAGAAATACACAATTTCCGCCTCGGGATTGTTCATATAGGACGGGATATGGGCTGAATTGGCGATGGTGCCGCAGCCGATGACTGCTACTTTCATTTTGTGGTCTCCTTTGGATTTGTGGGTCTCCCCATTGTTTAGTGTGATTATAACTTGGTTTAGCTAAAAATGCAAGGGGATAATGGAATTATTTTGGATTTTGCGGCAGGGTTGACAAACAGGGAGCTACGGGGTATAATTATATTGGATAAGAAGGTGTGCAGATTGGTCATAAAGTACTCCAAAAAATCCCTGAAATTTTTGAGCAGGCTTGATAACCGCGCCGTCACGCGCATACGCACTGCTGTTTCCGGCCTTTGTGAAGTCCCCCCAAGAGGCGATATCAAGAACATGCAGGGCTGCAGCGTCGGCAGAATGCGCCTTCGTGTAGGGAATTGGCGTGTAATTTACCGCGTGGACGGGCGTGCCCTGCTGGTCCTTGATATCGGAAACCGCGGGGACATTTATAAGTGAGGTGGACTGTATGTCAGAAAAATCCATGGCGGCGGCCAGGCTGATGGATATGCTCCCTGAGTCCGAGCAGAGCTTTGCCTTTGAGTTCATAAAGAAGCTGGTGCGCGCCTGGGACCCGGACTACACACGGCTGACCCCCCAGGAGGCTGTGGAGCTGGCCCAGGCCGAGGAGAGCGGGTTTGTGGACGAGAATGATGTTGACTGGGATAACTTGTCAGATTATGCCGAATAAGTGCGAACCTATATAAATAGAAAGAGCAGCCGTCCCGCCCCCGGGACACGGCTGCTCCATTTTTTGTTGCAGAATTTGTCAACCCCTCTTCTTCACCGGAATAAGCAAATCCAGCTGATGTACCGCCGGCTCGCCCTCTGGGGTCTCCTGGATGCTGTCATAATAGTCCAGGTGCTCCTCAAGGCCGCCGAACATGTCGTCGGGGGTGCCGGAGCCGTTTATCTCGTACTCCTCGCTCTCATAGGCCCATTTAAAGAGCCACTGCCACTCGTGGAAGTCCCCCATTTTGATGGCGTGGGCGGCGTAGGTGCCCCCTTTGAAGCGCTTTTTTGTAAGGGGCGCGGGCACGTCCATTTCGTCAGGTATTGTCACCCAGAACTCGTAGCCGTACTCGCCGCCCTCGGGGGGAGGGTTGGGGGAGTTGAAGCCGTAGAGCCGCACGTCCCCGGTCTCCCAGAGCCTGTTCGCCCGGGTGAAGTCCGCTATCATCAGCCCGGCATGGTCCTCGGGGTCGGGGCCGAAGTACCGCGCGGAGGCCACCGTTGCCGGGGGGAGGTGTACAATGCGCACATCCTTTAGCTGCATATTTTCCTCAGCTTTGTTCAGGTTCTCCATTTTTCTTGCACGCTCCTTTTCTAATTCATATGAGTTTGAGAGGGTCGGGAGCGCCGCGCTGATGTCCTCGTCCAGGAGCACGTCCCCGGCGGGGAGCCAGTAGCGGGTCTTCAGCGAGGCGAGCAGCTCGTCTATGACCTCCCGCACGGCCCGGATGTCCCCAATCTCCCTGTCAAGTTCTGACAGCTTTTGCTGGAAGACGAATATCGCCCACTGGGCGCCGGGGTCCTCCAAAATAAGCTTCACCTCCCGAAGGGGTATGCGCAGGCGGCGCAGGACGATTATCTGCCTGAGCCGGCTCAGGGCCTCGCCGTCGTACATCCTGTAGGCGTAGCCCTCCCCCCGGCGGCTCTCGATGAGCCCCTGCTCCTCGTAGTACCGGAGCATCCGGGTGGAGAGCCCCAGCTCCCTTGAGACATCGGTTACGGTCAGCATGTTTTCCATGCTCTCACTCCTCTCTGGCTGTAAGTATAGGGTGCGACACGGTGTTCGAGTCAAGGGGAGAATATGAACAATTTGTAAATTATACCGTAAATTTATCAGAAAATTTCTAAAAGTTCGCCTTTTATAGCGAACTTCCCCCTGTTTTGGGCCTATGGTTGAAGGGTACTTTTTACAGGAGGTGATACAAATGACATATTATGACTACTTAAACTCCTTCAACCGCTGGCTGGAAAGCAACGCTCTGCCGGGGAATGCACAGCTGATGTACTTCAAGCTTTTGAACGTCTTCAACCGTGCCGGATGGCCGGAGTCGGTGCAGGTGGACACCCTGCGGCTGATGCAGATGACCGACACTGCTGACAAGCGCACGGTTTACCGCGCAAGGGACAGGCCCGCCGAGGCCGGGCTTATTTCCTTCAACAAGGGCACAAAGGGGCACCCCACTCGTTTCAGCCTTATTGAGAGCATTTTTTGCGTAGAATATGGTACCAAAAATAGTACTAAAAACAGTACCACAAATGGTACCCATATAAAGAATAAGAACAATAATAAGACCAAGAAGAATAATAACAGTCCTGTTAAAAGCTATGAATTGAAGGACATTGAGGAGTTAGCGGGGCTGCGCCTCCCGGACCACCTCTGAGCTCCACCCAATAAGCAGCTCATATGCCCCGTCCACATCATCCGGGAGCCCGTCCGTCAGCATACTCAATATCCTGTGCTCCCGCCCGTCCAGCACCCCCAGGAGCTCAGACTTCGCGGCGCAGTACCTACCCTCCCGGCAGAGCTCCCAAAGCCTCAGGCAGAAGAAGGCCTGCTTCAAAAGCCCCGGCAGCGCCCGGGCCCGGTCGCCGTAAAGGTACGTATGGCAGGCGGCGTGGTACAGCCCCGAGGCACCAACCGCCAGCGCCTCGCGCCTGTCTGCCGCGGTAAACTCCGGCAGGAATTTCTCAAGGCTCCCCAGCACCGGCTTTGTGTCCAGGGCCACGCTCAGAAGGTCGTGCCGGGGCCAGCCCCTGAGCTCCCGCTCCCCGCAGATGAACCCGCACGCCAGCCCTCCGCAGGGCATGGCGCCCACCAGCCGCCTGTAGCGCTCAAGGTCCGCGGTACTCAGCTCGTCCAGTATTGTCACAATATCGATGTCGCTCTCAGGGGTGGCCTCCCCCCTGGCATAGCTGCCCTGATACCCCGCAAAGAGCAGCCGCGGGCCGAACTCATCCCTGAGCTTTCGGGCAAATTCCTCCGCCCAGGATTTTATTTCTACCATAATCACACCTCCGTCAAAAAATCCGGGCTTGACAACCGCGCAAGTCCGGGGTATAATATAAGCACAAAGGGACGCTGCCGCAAGGCGGTTTAGCCTGTTTGGAACAAATCTAGTGCTTATTTTAACACACTAGCCGTCCGGGCCCGACCGGGCGGCTAGCATGCTTTTGGTGCTATGTATATCAGCACTGCTAGCCAAACGAGCACAGCTATAACGAAACGCAGTACCTTCCATACCTTTCCCATTAGCTTCACCCCCTTTCGAGGGAATAGCTAAACCGCCGTTATGCGACAACGTCTGACTGTATTCTAGCACAAATGAAATATTTTGTCAACCAAGCAAAAACCCCCAGGGCTTGTCCCCGGGGGCTTTTTCACTCTATAACGCTCAAATCAAAGCTTAGATAGAGGCGAAGTACTTAATGGTGCGCACCATCTGGCTGGTGTAGCTGTTCTCGTTGTCATACCAGGACACGACCTGTACCTGATAGAGGCCATTGCCAATCTCGGTGACCATGGTCTGGGTGGCGTCGAACAGGGAGCCGTAGGTGATGCCGATGATGTCGGAGGACACCAGGGGCTCCTCGGTGTAGCCGAAGGAGTCGGAGGCGGCGGCCTTCATGGCGGCGTTAATGCCCTCAACGGTCACGTTCTCGCCCTTGACGACGGCTACCAGGATGGTGGTGGAGCCGGTGGGCACGGGCACGCGCTGAGCGGAGCCGATGAGCTTGCCGTTGAGCTCGGGGATAACGAGGCCGATAGCCTTGGCGGCGCCGGTGCTGTTGGGAACGATGTTCACAGCGGCGGCGCGGGCGCGGCGCAGGTCGCCCTTGCGGTGGGGGCCGTCCAGGACCATCTGGTCGCCGGTGAAGGCGTGGACAGTGGTCATGATACCGCTCTGAATCTCGGCGTACTTATTCAGGGTGTTGGCCATGGGGGCCAGGCAGTTGGTGGTGCAGGAGGCGGCGCTGATGATGGTGTCGCTGCTGTCCAGGGTACCCTCGTTGACGGAGAAGACGATGGTCTTCAGGTCCTTGCCGGCGGGGGCGGAGATAACGACCTTCTTGGCGCCCGCGTCGATATGGGCCTGGGACTTCTCCTTGGAGCAGTAGAAGCCGGTGCACTCAAGCACAACGTCAACGCCTATCTGGCCCCAGGGCAGGTCCTTTGCGTCCTTCTCGGCATAGATTTTGATGGTCTTGCCGTCAACAGTGATGGAGTCCTCGCCGGCCTCCACCTTGTCGCACAGGGCGTAGCGGCCCTGGGCGGAGTCATACTTCAGAAGATGGGCAAGCATCTTGGGGCTTGTCAGGTCGTTGATAGCCACGACCTCATAGCCCTCAGCGCCGAACATCTGACGGAACGCAAGGCGCCCGATGCGGCCAAAACCGTTAATTGCAACTTTTACAGACATTGGAAAAACCTCCTAAAAGTTTATGGATACAGAGCTTACCCCTATTTTAATACATTTCTTCCAAAATTACAAGTCCCTACCAATATTTTTAGCTGAAAAATCCGCGGGCTTATTCTGGTTGTTTTGCCGAAAAGGAAAAATCCTCACTCCCCCAAATGCCTTGCCTCCCCCGGCACCCCGTCCAGCCCCTTGTCCACGCCCGTCCTATAGGCGCTGAGCATAAAGGCCAGCACGAACATCCCCATGGCCAGCCGCCCCAGGGCGTACACCGCCGGGAGCTCACCGAAGTAGGTGCTCCCCATCAGCGCCCGGGCTGTGTTGGAGAGGTCGTAGGGTATCTCAAGCACCGCCGTGAAGCTCCCCCACAGGAACAGGCTCCTCAGGGCCTCGGGCTCCTTTACCCCCGCCAGGACCCGGCATATCCCCAAAAGGCTCATCAGAAGGCAGACGGTTGAGAACATGGAGAAGAGGTTTTCAACTAAAGAGGCAAATTTCGCGTGGTACACGTACACTATCACCAGCAGGCACATCCCCCAGAGCACCGCCGGCAGGTACAGCAGCGGGACTTTCTCAAACCGGTCCCGGCCCTGCATGAGCCTCAGGGCCAGCACGCTCTGGAGTATGCCGGTGATAATGGACATGACGGCCGCCAGAAGGTGCATCCAGCCCCCCGTGGTGGACTCGAACTCGTTTATGCCGTAGACCCGAAAGCTCATATAGTCCTTGAGCATGAACGCCCCCATCACCAGGAGCACGCCCCCGGAGAAGCCCGCGAATATCCCCGGGCCCCTGGCAATAACATGCTCCCGCGCCTTAAAGGCCCGGGCGTTTTTTTTGAAGCATATCTCGCCTATGGCCGCCATTATTACAGGCAGAAGCAGGCTCAGCCAGGCCAGAAGCTCTCCCGCGCCAATATAGAAGCCGGTCTCGTAGTCGAAGAACGCGCCCATCTGTATCAGTCGAAGGGTCAGCCCCAAAGGGATTCCCCATATTACCAGCTTTAGGCCCAGGTTTATCGTCAGCTTGGTTTTTTCCATGCGTTATGTCCTCCCGATTTCTAGTGTGGTATCTATTATAGCATATTTGCGGGAGTTTTCAAATATTATTTTTATGGGGGGCCAGCCCCCCCTTCCCCCTGCAAGCTTTTTGAAAAAAGCTTGAGCAAAAACTTTTACTTTACCCTTCTCTCGGAAAAGGGCACATACCTCTGCTTTACAGGTAATGCTCGGTAGGCCGGACGCATGATGCGGCCCCCGGTGGTCAGCTCCTCTATACGGTGGGCGCACCAGCCCGCTATCCGCGACACGGCAAACATGGGGGTGTACAGGTCCTCAGGTATCCCAAGCATTTCGTACACAAGGCCTGAGTAGAAGTCCACGTTGGCGCTTATCACCTTCTCGTTCCCGGTCACCTTTAAGAAGGCCCTGGGAGCCAGCTTCTCCACCGCCTCGTACAGCCCCAGCTTTTCCGTGTAGCCCTTTTTCCCCGCAAGGAGCTTCGCCTTCTCCTTGAGTATCACCGCCCGGGGGTCCGACAGGGTGTAGATGGCGTGGCCCACCCCGTATATCAGCCCGCTGCCGTCGTGGGCCTCCCCCCGGAGTATCTTCTCAAGGTACGCCTCCACCTCATCTTCGTCCTCCCAGTTTTTCACCCGCTCCATTATCTCGGCCATCATGCTCTTGACCCTATGGTTCGCCCCGCCGTGCCGGTAGCCCTTCAAAGAGCCCACCGCCGCGCCTATTGCAGAGTAGATGTCCGTCCCCGCGGAGGTGAGGACCCTTGTGGTGAAGGTGGAGTTATTGCCCCCGCCGTGCTCCGCGTGGAGCACCATGCAAAGGTCCAGGAGCTCAGCCTCCTCCCTCGTGAACTGCCTGTCCGGGCGCAGGGCGTTCAGGATGGCCTCCGCCGTGCAGTGGCCCGGCTCGTAGGGGTGGAAGAACATGCTCTCCTTGTCAAAGTGACGCCTTTTCACCTGATAGGCGTAGGCCATGATAGAGGGCATTCTCGCTATTAAAGATATGCTCTGGCGCATGTTGTTCTCAAGGGAGCCGTCCTCCGGGTCGTCGTCGTAGGAGTAGAGGGCCATCACGGACCGGGAGAGCTTGTTCATGATGTTTTTACTGGGGGCCTTTATAATCATGTCCTCGGGGAAGTACTCGGGCAGCTCACGGTTGTCGAAAAGCAAGTCGCACATGCGCCTGTACTGCCGCTGGTCCGGGAGCTCCCCGAAGATGAGCAGCCAGACTATCTCCTCAAAGCCGAAGCGCCCCTCCGCCGCGCAGCCGTTCACTATGTCCTCAATGTCAATGCCCCTGTAGGTGAGCCGCCCCTTGTCCGGGACCTTGTCACCGTCGTCGATAAGGTAGCCGTGGACGTTGCACACATGGGTCAGCCCCGCCATGACCCCGGTGCCGTCGGCGTTGCGGAGGCCCCGCTTCACGTCGAAGCGCTCGAACTCCCGGCGGCTTATGGAATTATTTTTTCTGTATTCCGCGCAGAGCTCGGAGATTGTGGTGCTCTCGGGGCTCTCTTTATTCAGTCGCTGCATAAGCTCATTACCTCTCTTTCAGTTATTCTAATATATTACCGCTTTGACTGGCAATAGTCAAGGTTTTCTGCAAGTTTCGGCAATATGTTATGCAAAGTCCCCTGTGCCGGCAAAAATTCTGGACGAAAAAGGAGCGCTTAAAATGAAAAAGCCCGCCGCGCGGCTGCTTGGCTGCTTTATCCTCTTATACCTGACCATAACCCTTCTGCCCCCCATAGTCTACGCCGCCGTCCCCGGCCCGGAGGAAAGCGTTTCTCCGGAGAAAAACGTTTCTCAGGAGCCGGGCCCATCCCCTTCCCCGGAGCCGAGCGTATCCCCGGGGCCCATAGCCTCCACCATCCCCGGCCCCCTGGACAGAGCTGAGAGCAAGCCCCCCGCGGGGTTCACCCTGAAGGACGCCTCCGGGCAGGCCCTCACTGTGGACGAGCGGGAGTTCCTCATAGCGGACCTGGCCTGCGAAATGGACCTCCACGCCCCGGAAGAAGCCCTCAAGGCCCAGGCCGTGGCCGCCTATACCTACTACAGCCGCCAGAGGGAGTCCGGGGAGGAGATTGCCTGCGGCACGGACAGCTGGCAGGTGTACGTGACCCCGGAGAAAATGCGGGAGCGCTGGGGGGAGGACTATGATGAGTACAGGGGTATACTTGAGAAAATAGTTGATTCTGTGCTGGGGCAGACTGTCACTTATAACGGCAGGCTTATTCTTGCCTCATACTTTGCCATCTCCCCCGGCAGCACCGAGAGCGTGGAGAATGTCTGGGCCGAAGACGCCGATAGGGAGCACCCCTATCTACAGGCGGTTGCAAGCCCCGGGGACCTGTTCAGCGACGGCTACCTCAGCCATGCGGAGTTCACTATAGATGAGCTTGAGAGTGCCCTGGGCGTAAGCGGGCTCAGTAAGGAGGACTGCTTTTCCGGCGCCCAGTACACCCCCTCGGGCATGGTGAAGTCAGTGACAGCCGGGGGCAGGGAGTTCACCGGCACGGAGCTTCGGGCCGCCCTGGGCCTTCGCAGCGCCTGCTTCACCTGGGAGCCCGGGGAGTCCGGGGTGCGCTTCACCGTGCGGGGCTGGGGCCACGGGGTTGGGCTCAGCCAGGCGGGGGCGGTGTTCATGGCAAAGCGGGGCGCGGGGTATGAGGAGATACTTGCCCACTACTACCCCGGCACAAAGCTGGAAAAATAAAAAAAAATTTGGAAAATTTCCAAAAACCCCTTTATTTTTCCGAACAGATGTGCTAAGATATAGAAAATAATTTTGGGGGAGGCGGCAGAAATGCGCGTGGCGGTAGTGGGCTCAAGGGGCCTCACCGTTCCGGACCTGTGGAGATACCTGCCCGAGGGCACCACGGAGATAGTCTCCGGAGGGGCCAGGGGCGTGGACCAGAGCGCAAGGGAGTACGCCCGGGCCAACGGCATACCCCTCACCGAGTTCCTGCCCGAGTACGGCAGGTACGGCAGGAGCGCCCCCCTTCGCCGGAACATCACCATTATAGAGCACTCGGATATTGTCCTCGCCTTCTGGGACGGGGAGTCCCGGGGCACGAAGTTCGTTATTGACAACTGCAAAAAGATGGGCGTGCCTGTGAGGGTGCTGACGCCCAGGGCGGCAAGGGCTTGACAAATTGCGGGGGAGAGGGTATAATATAGGCAGGGAATGAAATAAAAATAAGCGGGCAGCAGCGAACACTGCAGGGGTTCCGATGGGAGTTGGAACGGCTGGCCCGGTTTTATGCTACTGTGTTAAAAGTAGCCGCTACCATTGGACCGGAGCGGCTACTTTTTCGTGCTTATGTTAGCGGCGATAAGCAGAGTTACCATAAACTGGAGCAAGTCCAGCAATGTCTGCAAAGCCTCATACATAGTCAAAAGTATCACCTCCTTTCCACGGAGGAATCCCTTCCATGCTGGCTGCATGGCGGGTCTCTATGTAATCAGAAGTTCCAGGCCTTCTGTTGAAGGCCAGCCGTTCACCGTCTTTATCCGTCGTACTGTCCTGCAGTGTCCTTAACGTATATTATACAGCCTGTGTCGAATCATGTCAACATAAAAAGCCAAAACCAAAGTGTTCCCGCAAAAGCAGGAGTTTCCCGGTACCCCGCAAAGCGGGGGCGGCTCTTTCAGAGCCGAGGGAAACTCCGGGACCTGGCGTCAGCCAGCGTCCACAACCCTATCCACCGCCAGCACCGCCCGATAGGACGGGTCCATGCCCTCAACCTCCCCCGTGACCTTCTCCAGCACCTCCCTGTCGCTGTCCTTTACAGAGAAGGGCACGGCCACGTCGAACAGGACGTTTGAGTGGGTCACGCCCCAGACCACCCTGAAATCGTGTATGGCCGCCTGGGGGTACAGGGCCTTCACCCGCCCCAGCACCTCCTCCTTGAGGGCGTTGGCCTTCTCGTCGCAGGTTATCACCGGGTCCAGGTGTATCACCAGGTGGATGTTCTCCTCTGTAAGGAAGTCCCGCTCGATGTTGTCGATAAGGTCGTGGCTGACGAGGATATCGTCCTCGGCGGGGACCTCGCAGTGGACGCTGGCGAAGGTGCGGCCCTCGCCGTAGCTGTGCACGGTCAGGTCGTGTATGCCGATTATCCCCTCATAGCTCCTAATCCTGTCATATATCCCCCTAACCAGCTCCCCCTCAGGGGCCCGGCCCAAAAGGGGGTCGGCGGTCTCGATAGTCAGCTTCACGCCGGAAACCATGATGAAAACCGCCACCAGAAGGCCCAGCCAGCCGTCCAGCTCAAGGCTGGTGAGCCTGGTGAGCACGGCCCCCAGGAGCACCACCGAGGTGGAGATAACGTCGTTGCGGCTGTCGCTGGCAGTGGCGATAAGGCTCTGGCTGTTTATCCTTCTGCCCACTCTCGTATAGAAAAGGCAGAGCCAGAGCTTGACAAGTATTGACAGTATCAGCACCCCTATTGCCACGGGCCCGAAGCTGGCCCCCTCCGGGGAGAATATCTTCCCCACCGAGGTCTTCCCCAGCTCAAGCCCCAGAAACAGCACGATGAAGGAGACTATCACCCCGCAGAGGTACTCTATCCGCGCGTGCCCGAAGGGGTGCTCCCGGTCCGCGGGCTTGCCCGAGAGCCTGAAGCCCACCAGCATGATGATGGAGGACCCGGAGTCCGTCAGGTTGTTCACCGCGTCCGCCAGGATTGCCACGCTCCCGGACACAAGCCCTGCTATGAGCTTTATCACAAACAACAATATATTGACGCCAATGCCCACGGCCCCCGCGAGGCTCCCCTGCTTTTCCCTGCTTAGCTCTTTCATACCAGTATGCTCCCGCCCAGGCTGTCAATGCCCACAATCAGCGGGAAATCCCGGAGAGTGAGGCGCTTTACGGACTCGCAGCCCAAGTCCTCAAAGGCGATAACCTGGCATTCGCTGACACACCTGGCCGCCAGCGCACCCGCCCCGCCCACGGCGCAGAGGTACACGGCCCCATTCCGCTTCATGGCCTCAACCACCTCCGGGGAGCGCCTGCCCTTGCCAATCATGCACTTGAGCCCCAGGTCCAGAAAGCGGGGGGTGTAGGGGTCCATGCGGGCGCTGGTGGTGGGGCCGCAGGAGCCGATGGGCAGGCCCTCCGGCGCGGGGGTGGGCCCGGCGTAGTAAATGGCCGCGCCCGCGAGGGGGTAGGGGGGTTCCTCCCCCCGGTCCAGCATTTCCGTAATGCGCTTATGGGCCGCGTCCCGGCTGGTGTAGGCCGTGCCGGAGAGAAGCACCCGCTGGCCTGCCCGGAGCTCAGCGGCGCGCTCGGTGAGCTCACTGGTGTTCAGTCTGATTTCGTCCATTTATGAAAATCCTTTCTCTATAGCTCGAGGTCCAGGAAATAGTCGTTTTCCGTCTCCCCCGTCACCTTGAAGCCCAGCTTCAGGTGCATTTTCAGGGAGATTTCGTTCCACTTGTACACCGTGGAGCCCCGGATTTTTTTATAGCCCAGCTCTCTGAGCCTGTCAATCACTGACTTCATCACAAGGGCCCCAAGCCCCCGGCCCCGGTACTCGGCCCGCCAGATGGCTATGGGCGGGTTCTCGTCCTTCACGGTCACGTCGCCGACGGGCACGTACTCCCCGTCCTCCAGGGCTTCGATGAAGTATACCTCGCCGATTTTGTCAAGGTATGTGAACATTCCCCGCACGTAGTCCAGGTCCGGGATTTTTGACTTATCGAATATGCCCTCGGAGTTCTCATAGACTGCCGGGTCCTGGTAGCCGGGGAGGGCCAGCTCGTAATGGCCGTCGTAGCGGCGCAGGCGGCAGGATGAGGTGAGGGGGATTATGTTGGGCTGGGCTATTCCTGGTAATGGCACAGCGTTACACCTCCCATATCTTGTGGAAAAGGCCCGCCCTGTCCGGGGCGGGCCCTCAGCTTATCCGTTTTTTACCAGCTTCCAGAAGCTTATGGTGCGTCCGTACCGTGTCTCAGTCTCGTAACGCTCCACTCTCATGGAATTTTCAGCGCAAAGCCGCTCCAGCGCGGCCTTACCGCCGTCCGTTTCATAAACTGACTGGCAGTAGAGCTGTCCTCCGGGTTTCAGGAAGGCAAACGCCTGCCTGAGCACCCCCTCGGTTTGCGCGGACTCCTTCAAAGTGCTGCCCACCAAGGTCACCAGGTCAAACTGCCCCCTAAGCTCGCCGCAATCCAGCACGTCCCTTTGCAGCACAGTAATATGATTTGGGTTGCCCTCGTTCTCAAGGCAGGCCAAAAAGTTCTCACAAATCTCCGGGTCTATATCAACGCTCGTCAGCGCCGAAATCTCCGGCCTGTAGCTGAGGTACCTGTCCCAGTACCCCGCGCCGACGCCCACATTGCAGGCTCGCGCGCCCTCTTCCAGGGGGAAATTTTCCTCGAAGAAGCGGGTTATAGCGTACTCAAGATATTTGCTCTCAAGGGACAGGTTCCAGGGGCCCGCCTCCGGGCCGTACTGTTCGCCGTATATCCTGGCAATATCCATTATAATATGACGTTATTTCACCCAGAACAGCTCAATCTCCTCGCCCAGGGGCCCAAAGAAGAAGGCGTTGCGTATGGGCGACCCCGCAAGCTCCAAATCCTGGGGCTCCACCCGCACGGTGTACCCCGCCTTGCGCACGTCCTCAACCACTTCATCCAAGCCGTCCCCGCACCAGAACGCCACGTGCACCAGCGGCCCGCCGGCGCCCCGCTCCTTATCCGAGGGGATTATCTCCATGCAGGAATTGTCCCCGCAGGAGACCATCAGGCAGGGCCTCTCCGGGTCCCCCCAGCTCTGCGTCACAGGGAATCCCAGAAGCTTCGTGTAAAACTCAACCGTCTCATTATATTTATCAGCCGTGGGGAACACAGCTATATGGTGCACGCCAGTTATCTTTGTCATATCTGTAACCTCTTACTTCCTGTTGAATATTGACATAATATCAGTAAAGGTGTCGTCGTCGTCAATCACCGTGGGGTCAACCTTGTCCTGGGCCCTATAGCTTGAGGCCGTGCGTATGGACGCGCTGCCCACGCTGCCGTTCATGGAGCTGCGGCTGTTGATATTGTTGGCCGGGTCGTTCTGAGCGCTCACCGGGCCGAGATAATCCTCGTCCAGGTCTATGTCCAGGGGGGGCTTCTTCTCGCCGTTCATGCCCTCGAAGCCGGTTGCTATGACCGTGACAACCATCTCGTCCTGCATGTTCTCGTCAAAGGTCGCGCCCCAGATTATGTTTGCGTTCTCATGGGCCCGCTCGGTGACAATCTGAGAGGCCGTGTCAATCTCATCAAGGGCTATATCCGCGCTTGAGGTGATATTTATTATAACGCCCCTTGCCCCGGCTATCTTCGTCTCAAGCAGGGGGCTTGAAATTGCCGCCATAGCCGCCTGCTCGGCCTTGTCCTTGCCCTTGCCGTGGCCCACGCCCATGTGGGCGTAGCCCGCGTCCTGCATAACGGACTTCACGTCCTCGAAGTCCAGGTTGACTATGCCGGGGAGCTGTATCAGGTCGGAAATGCTCTGCACGCCCTGGCGCAGCACGTCGTCGGCCACCTGGAAGGCGTTGGCGAGGGTTATCCGCTCGTCGGAGACAAGCTTCAGCCGCTCGTTGGGGATGACAACCAGGGAGTCCACATGCTCCCTGAGGGCGGCAATGCCCTTCTCGGCCTGCTCCATCCTCCTGCGGCCCTCGAAGGCAAAGGGCTTGGTGACAATGCCCACCGTCAGGGCCCCCTGCTCCCTTGCAATCTTCGCCACGGCGGGAGCAGCGCCCGTGCCGGTGCCGCCGCCCATGCCCGCGGTGATGAACACCATGTCCGCGTCCTTGAGGGTCTGCAAAATCACCTCGCGGCTCTCCTCGGCGGCCTTCTCGCCCACCTCGGGCTTGGAGCCCGCGCCCCGGCCGTTGGTGAGCTTTTCGCCCAGCTGCACCTTAACGGTGGCCTGGCTCCGCTGCAGGGCCTGCTTGTCGGTGTTCATGCACACAAGCTCCACGCTTCGCACGCCGGCAGAGGCAATGCGGTTGACGGCGTTGCCGCCGCCGCCGCCGACACCGACTACTTTTATGGTCTGCGGGGTCTCGTCCAGTAGATTGTCAACTTCAAAAGGCATTTTTTACTTCCACCCTTCATTTCTCATTTCTATGCTTTTTAGGAATCCGGCGACTCCTCCACTGCCGGATTACGTCAACCTAGTGTTACACAGTATAATTTAACACTTTTCTGGGGAAATTTCAAGGTCAAACTTTTAAAAAACCTTGAAAAAACATGTTTTTTTCTTGAAAATGCGCGAGCGTAAGCGCGCGGCTACTATATATAGGCTGTCAAAAATTGGCCGGTCCAGCCGACTTTGCGAAGCAAAGTCGCAGAGTTTGCTTTGCAAACTCTGGGACTTAGGCTGGCGAGGGGTCTGGGGGGCGCTGATTGCCAGTGGCAATCGTCCAGCGCCGACCGAGCCGAAGGCGAGACCCGAGGAGCCCCCTGGGTCCTTGCCGCAGGCAAGTCATCCAGTAAAAGGCCCATCCGGAATCTCATCCCCCCTCCCCGGCTCAGCCGTAGGCTCCGGCTCCGGCACCGTCCCATCCGGGGCGGCCGTAGGCTGTGCCGGCGGGACAGTACCCTGCGCCCCCTCACTCCCTTCATCCTCCCTAAAATAAGACGCCTTCTTAGTAGGCAGATAGGACAAATCCAGCACCCCCCTCTGCCCCTCCTTAATCCCCTTATCATTGAGGTTCGTCAAAATCCCATACCCCTGAATAAGCTTATAATCCAGCTGGTCTTTATTCCCCAGCACACACTCCACCCTGTCCTCATACCACAGCCTGATATCATACAAATTCGTCAGGTCCATCTTCGTGAACTCCGAGGCGGCGCTCCCGCCGTCCTCCCCCAGCCGGTCGATTATCCCGATTATCTCAGTGAACACCGCCGAGGACTCCTCCCCCTCAAGCACCAGCTTCTCCCCGGTCCTGGCGCTCTGGGCCGTGACCCCAAGCACCTGCATAAGGCCCTCCTTCGGCCCGGGGCAGGTCTCAAGCACCTTGCCTGTGCCGTCTATCACCCACCAGGCCCCCCCGGACTCCATGGAGCACACGCCCCTTGAGGCGGTTATCTCTATCACCACCGTGCCGGGTATCTTCCGGGTTATCTTGGCCTTTGAAATGTAGGGGAGCTGGCTCTCGAGCTTTTCCTCCCGGTCCGAGGCGGGTATCAGCAGGAGGTTGTCGCCCTCCTTGAAGCCGCAGAGCTTTTTTATGTCCTCTTCTGCGTATATCTGGTCGCCGGTGACCTTTACCTCAGTTACCCGGAGTAAGAGGGACTCCGCTAAAAAGACCGTTACGAATACCATGCCCAGAAGGGCCAGGACTATCAGCAGGCGGCGCTTGAAGAGGCTCATGGGCTTTTTGCGCTTTCTGGGCTCGTCGCGGCGGTTGGGACGGCTGGCGGGACGCGTGCCGGGACGCGTGCTTTGTGAGGGTCTTGAGCCTTTTCTTTGGCTGCTATTTCTCGGGCGGCGGTTTGGGGAGCGGGAATTGCTTACGGAACGCGCGGCGCTGCGCTCACGCTGCTGGGAGCGCTGGCGCTTGGTTTCGCTGAACCATTCGGGCCGCGACTGGCCGCCGGTGGAATCTGATTTTATGTCCTCGAAGCCCCGTCGCTCTCGCTCGGGTCTTCTGCTTTTTTTCACGATGCGCGCCCCCCTTTCGTCAAGGAACTTTTTGAAAAAAAGTTCCTTAACAATCCTCAAAAACTTTTACTCTTGCGCCTAGCGCCGCAAGGCTTTCCTCTATCCGCTCGTAGCCTCGCTCTACGTACTCCATCCCCCGCACCTTCGTGCTCCCTTTCGCTCCAAGCCCCGCCACTATCAGCGCGGCCCCTCCCCTCAAATCCATGGCCTCCACCGTCGCCCCAGTCAGCTCCGGCACCCCCTCGACCACCGCTACCTTCCCCTCAACCTTCACCCTCGCCCCCATCCTCATCAATCCCTGGGCGTGGCTGTACCTGTTCTCAAATATGTTCTCCACGAATACACTTGTACCATCCCCCACCGCCGCCATGCTCATCACCACCGGCTGCGCGTCCGTCGGAAACCCCGGATACGGCATTGTCCGTATGTGCCGCACCGCCGAAAGCCTCCCCGGGGCCTGTATATTCAGGCTCCCCCCCAGCTGCCGCACCCGGCACCCGCTCTCCTCAAAGGGCGCCAGCATTGGCAGGATATGGGTATTGTCAACGTCCCTGAGGGTCACGTTCCCCCCGGTCACCGCGGCCGCCGCCATATAGGTCACCGCCGCTATCCTGTCCGGCATGACCCTGTGCTCCGAGCCGTAGAGCTCCTTCACCCCGTCGATGATTATGCAGCTCTCCCCCGCGCCGTATATGCGCCCGCCGCACCGGTTCAGGTACTCGCACAGGTCGGATATCTCCGGCTCCCTGGCGGCGTTGGCGATAATAGTCGTGCCGCTCCCGCATACCGCCGCAAGTATCAGGTTCTCCGTGGCCCCAACGCTGGGGAAGGAGAGGGACACGTACGCGCCGTTTATCCCCCCCGGGGCCGAGCACATGAGCCAGCCCCCGCTCTCCTCCACCTGCACCCCAAGCCGCCTTAAAGACGAAATATGCAGGTCAATGGGCCTCGGCCCCAGCTCGCACCCTCCCGGGGAGCAGAGCCGCGCCTCCCCGCACCGGCTGATTATCGCCCCCAGGAACACGATGGACGAGCGCATTCTTCTCATCAATTCCTCGGGTATCTCGTGGCAGGTGACGGAGTTGTCGATGGTCAGGTCGTGGCCCTCCCGCTTGCAGCGGCACCCCAGGTGCTCCAATATCTTCACCGCCGCGTCCACGTCCGAGAGCTCCGGGCAGTTGTGCAGAACGGTCTGGCCCTTGCACAGCAGGGCCCCGGCCAGCAGCGGCAGGGTGCTGTTCTTCGCCCCCTGTACCGAGAGCTCCCCTGTAAGCCTGTTTGGGCCTTCAATCAGCATCATAAGATAACACCTCGATTATGTTGGCTATGATATCTTATGAAGCCCCTTATTTTTTGTGAATATACATCCTCCCCGGCCCGTCCTCCTGCTCCACCATGCAGTAAAACTCCCAGCCGTACCGCTCATAAAATGAGTCGTGGTCCGTCACAAGGTACAGGGTGTCTATCCCGAGCTTGTCCATGTCCTCACAGACCGTCTCTAGGAGCGCCCCTGCAATCCCCCGCCCCCTGTAGGGCTCGTCCGTGTACACCGCGCACACGTTTGGGGACAAATCCGGCCTGTTGTGAAAATCGTTCTCAATAACCCCCATGCCCCCGAGAATATTTTCGCCGTCCACAGCGACGTACCACTGGGGTACAGGTTTCCTGCCCTCAAGCATTTCCTCCATGCTCTTTAAGTATTCCCCCTCAGGTATGCCGAAGCAGTGGGAAAACCACTTAGCCGCCCCGGGCACAAGCTCCGGGCGCTCCCTGAGCAGCACTATCTCATAGCCCATTTTCACTTCCTCCCCGATTCATAGGCCTCTTTTATCACATTGTATATCCTCTTGTTAGCGTCCAGAATATCCATTTTTGAGGCGTTCTCCCCAAGCCGTCTGAGCCTATCCGGGTCCGAGAGCAGCTTCTTTGCCTTCTTCCAAAGGGCCTCCCCTGTGAGGTCCTTTTCCTCGATTATCTCCCCGGCCTCCCGGCGCACCAAAGCCATGGCGTTATGGAACTGGTGGTTCTCGGCCACGTTGGGGGAGGGTATGAGTATGCTTGCCTTGCCCTTGGCCTCAATCTCCGAGAGGGTCATTGCCCCCGCCCGGCTTATCACCAGGTCCGCGGCGGCAAGGCAGGTGGGCATATTGTCGATGTACGGGAGCACCCTTATTTGAGGGTTCTTATCCAGGTCAAGGCCGTACTCTATGAGCTCGTCAAGGAACATGGGGTCGTGCTGGCCGTAGCCGTGGATATGCTGGTATTTCCCCTCCTTCCCGCTCTCGGCGAGCATATAGGCCGCCGCCCGGTTCAGGGCCGCCGCGCCCAGGCTCCCCCCGAAGGAGAGCACCATGGGCCGCTCGTCTAATCCCAGCTCCCGCCGGGCTTCCTCCCTGCCCATGCTCAGCACCTCCCCCCTTATGGGGTTCCCTGTCACCACCGTGCGCACGCCCTCGTCGAAGTACTTCTTCGCGTCCGGCACGGCCAGCATTACCGTGTGCACCTGCTTTGAAAGGAGCTTTGTAGTCACCCCCGGGTAGGCGTTGGACTCGTGCACCACGCAGGGCACCCCAAGCTTTGCCGCCTCACGTATCACCGGGCCGCTCACATAGCCCCCTGTGCCCACGCACACGTCCGGGGCGAAGTTTTTTATTATCTTTTTAGTCTCCACTGAGGCGGTGAAAATCCGCTCCACTGTGCGCACGTTCTTCATGATGTTCTTAAAAGACAGCTTTCGCTGGAAGCCGGAGATAGTGATAAAGGCCATGTCATAGCCCGCCTTGGGCACCAGCCGCTCCTCCATGCCGCCCCGGTTTCCTACGTACAGTATCTCCGTGCCCGGCTCCTGCTCCCGCATGTAGCCGGCTACCGCCAGTGCGGGATTGATATGCCCGGCGGTTCCCCCGCCGGTGAAAAGTATTCTCATTCTTTGTCCCCCTTCCTGGGGGCTCCTCGCCCCCAGACCCCTCGCCAGCGTAAGACCCGCTGGACCGGTCAAGTTTTTTCAACATTTGCGCTGCGCGAAATGTTTAACAATATCCCCATCTCTCCCAGCAGCATTAAGAGCGCCGTGCCACCATAGCTGAAAAACGGCAGGCTTATGCCCGTATTCGGCACCGTATTCGTCACCACGCAGATATTCAGCGCCGCCTGCAGTCCAATCTGAAACGTCAGCCCCAGTCCCAGCATTTTCCCAAAGGTATCCTTGGCATTGAGCGCAATATGCACCCCCCGCCACACCAGCAGCGCAAAGAGTATCATGATGACCATCGCCCCCACAAGCCCCAGCTCCTCGCAGACTATGGCGAAGATAAAGTCGTTCTGAGGCTTGGGCAGGTACATATACTTCTGCCGCGACTGCCCCAGCCCCACTCCGAACACCCCCCCGGAGCCTATGGCGTACAGGGACTGGCGGGTCTGCCAGGTCTCGTCGTTTTCCTCGAAGGGGTTCAGCCACACCTCAATGCGGCTCATCTGATAGGCCTCGCTGTCCTCGCCCCCGCGGTTCATGTAGAGGTACACGACCACCCCCGCGCAAAGCAGTATCAGCCCCAGCCACCTGAGCCTTGTGCCGCCCACGAACATCATCATCATTCCCAGCATGCCGATTATCAGCGTGCCCGAGAGGTGGTGCTCGGCCATAACCAGCCCCGCGAACAGGGCCAGCACCAGGCCGAAGGGGAGCACCCCGTATGTGAATGTGTCCATCTTATCCTCCCAGCGGGAGACAAAGTCCGCGAACAGAAGGATGATGGCAAATTTTGCCACCTCCGAGGGCTGCAGGCGCACCGGGCCGAACTCCAGCCAGCGGGTGGCCTCGTCCGCGGAGGTGCCCATTATAAGGGTGAGCGCTAAGAGCAGCACCGTGCCCCCGGCCACTATGAGGGTCATCTTTCCCTTATGGTAGTAGTGGTAGTCAACTGTTGAGATAAAGAGCATTGCCGCAACGCCGAAGGCCGCGAAGCCGCCCTGGCGCAGGATAAAGTAGTAGCTGTCGTTTTGCCGGTAGTAGCTTTCGGCGTAGCTTGCGGAAAAGAGCATGACTAGCCCTATGGCTAACAGCACCATCACAAACACCAGAAGGGGCATATCCAGCCCCTCCCCCAGGGAGATAAGCTTATAGTGCTTCTTCCTGCGGCGTACCTTTTTTTTCGGCTCCTCCTGCCGGGCTTCCGGGGCGCTCCCCGGCACGCGCCTGAGCCCCCTGGCCGTCCCCCCCGGGCGTACTGCTCCTGCTGGCAATATAAGCACTCCCTTTCTTTAATATTTCTTCAATATTTCTTTAATATTTCTCCCTTACCTATTCTGTCCAATCAAAGGCCGTACAATACGGCCAGCACGCCTATAGCGCCGCCTATAACCGTAATGCCCCCGAAGACCCCGCATATCTTATACTCGCTCCAGCCGCACATTTCAAAGTGGTGGTGTATGGGGGACATCTTAAAGAGCCGCTTTCCCCCCGTGCGCTTGAAGTACGTGACCTGTATCACAACCGAGAGTATCTCCCCCCAGTATATGAGCCCCAGGGGTAATAACAATATGGGCATGTCGAGGCCGAAGGCCATGGCCGCCGCCATCCCCCCTAAAAACAGGGACCCGGTGTCCCCCATGAACACCTTGGCCGGGTGGAAGTTCCAAAGGAGGAACCCCAGGCACGCCGCCGCCGAAGCCGCCCCCAGTGCCGTGAGCCCGGCCATGGAGAGATACCCCGCGCATATGGTAAATGCCGCCAGGACTATCATTGTAACCGAGGCGTTCAGGCCGTCTATGCCGTCTGTAAAGTTCACGGCGTTCGTAAGGCCCACTATCAGTATTGCAGCTAATGGATAGTACAGAAGCCCCAGGTCTATGCTCCCGATAAAGGGTATCACAGTGGCCGTGTCCTCCCCGGAGAGCTTCATTGAGATAAGGTACGCCCCGGCCACAAGGAACTGCAGCACAAGCTTCTGCTTCTCCGTGAGCCCCAGGTTCCGGCGCTTCACTATGCCGATATAGTCGTCCATAAAGCCTATGGCCCCAAAGCCCACGGCCATGCCAAGGCCCCCGAAGACCCGCCCCAGCATAAGGGGGGTCTCAAAGCCCTGCTGCATATAGTACAGGGGCACGCATATGAGCACTGCCGCCGTTATGCCTATGATGAACATTATGCCCCCCATGGTGGGCGTGCCCTGCTTGTTCTTATGCCACTTGGGGCCTATCTCCCGGATGGTCTGGCCGAACTTGAGCCTGTGCAGCAGGGGTATCACCCGCCAGCCCAGCGCCGCCGTAATCCCGAAGCCCGCAACCGCTGTTATCAAGAGCCATGTACTGTTCATTTGCGCTTCCTCCTCAATGCCCCTCTTTTAGTTTATCCCCTTATTCCGGGGTATATATGTCCGTGTTCACCTTGCTGCCGAAGGTCAGGGTTATCACCGTGCCCTTCTTCACCTTCTCCCCGGCAGGTATGCCCTGCATCATCACCACCGCGTCGTCGTCCCGGCTGCCGTTTATTGTAACCTGCAAATCGTGCTCCGCGGCGATATATACGGCGTTTATCATTTCCTCCTGGAACAGGTCCGGCACCTCCACCATAACGTCGTTCACGTTATAGCCGGTTGTAAAGAGCACAACCTTGCCGTTCTGGGGCACGGTCGTGCCCCCCTCGGGTATCTGCTCGGTAATGCTGTACCTGTCCCAGTCCTCCTCGTCCTCGCCGCTGCCCTCGATGTCGTACTCAAGGCCAGCCTCCCGCATGGCGGCCACGGCCTCCTTTACTGTCATGCCCACAACGCTTGGGGCGGCGGTATCCCTGTGCTCGTTGTACTCGTCGTCGTCGTACTTTACCTCAACCCCGAGATAGGGCAGCAGCTCCTGCATGATGGCCGAGAATATGGGCCCGGCAATGGCGTTGCCCGCGGTATAGCCCCCGTTCTCCAAGTCGTCCGGCTCGTCGAAGAACACCAGTAAAGCATATTTGGGGTCCTCCGCCGGGGCGAAGCCGCAGTAGGAGGCGATATAGGTCATCCTGGCGTTGGGGTCCTCCAAAAGGTCCTGGTTATGCTTATCCACCTTCTCCGATGTGCCCGTCTTCCCGCATATCCTGTAGCCGGACACATAGCCGCCCCTGGCCGTGCCCGAGGCCACGTTCTGCCTTAATATGTCGCATAAGATGGCGCTGGTCTCCTCGGAGACTACCTGCCGCCTGTAGCTCCTGTCGGCGTTCTTCACGATATTTCCGTCCTCATCCACTATCCTGTCCACCACATGGGGCCGCACAAGATAGCCTCCGTTGGCAACGGCCGCGCTGGCGGTTATCATCTGTATGGGGGTTATGGAAAAGTTCTGGCCGAAGGCCTCTATCTTCAGCTCCACCTCCCCCATATTCTCCTTGGAGTGCAGAAGGCTCTGGGCCTCGCCGGGCAGGTCTATGCCGGTCCTGTCCACAAAGCCGAAGGCCTCCCTGTAGCGGCAGAATAAATCCACGTCCAGCAGCCCCGCTATGTGCATGAACCAGGGGTTGCAGGAGTTACAGAGGCCCTCCCTGAAGGTGGTGGTCCCATGGCCCCCATGGTTCCAGCAGTGTATTGCATCCTTCATGCCCTCTATCTTCTCGGAGCCGGTGCAGGTATAAAGGCTGTCCTCGGAGATTACCCCCTCCTCAATGCCCATGGAGCCTGTGCACATCTTGTACACCGAGCCGGGGTAGTAGAGGTCCGAAACCGCCTTGTTCCTCCACTGGGTATACCTGGCGTCGCTCTTGGCCTCGTCCCGCTCCTCGCCGTCGGGCATGGCCTCTATCTCCTTTAGTAGGTTTTCGTCTAAAATGGTGAAGGGGTCGTTGGGGTCGTAGTTGGGGTGGGTTGCAAGGCCGAGAATGCCCCCTGTGTCCACGTCCATCATCACCGCCACGGCGCCGTTTTTAATCTTGAACTTCTCTATGCCCTCGGCGAGATATTTTTCAAGGACGCTCTGCACAGTCTCGTCGATAGTCAGCACCAAATCATAGCCGTTCTCCGCTTCAACTATCTGCTCGTACTCAAAGGGCATATCCGTGCCAAAGGCGTTCTTCGCGGCTATGAGCCTCCCCGCGCTCCCGGACAGCTCCTCCTCATAGTAGGCTTCAAGGCCCTCCAGCCCCGAGTTGTCCGAGCCTGTGAAGCCCAGGATATTGGAGGCCACTGTGCCGTAGGGGTAGTACCGCTTATAGTCCGGGATGAGCCTTATGCCGCTGCCTATCTTATTGTCGCTCATAAATTTATTTATCCTGTCCCGGACCTCCGTCTCCACCTTCCGCGCTATCACGTCGTAGTAGGACCCGGCCACCCCTGTGCGCTCGTACAGGTCCTGGACGTCCAGCTCAAGTATTTCAGAAAGGCCGTTGGCCACTGTTCTTCTCAGGTTCTCGTTTTCAGCCAGGTAGTGGGGCTCAAGGACCACGGTCCACACGGACGCGCTCTGGGCCAGGACCTTTGTGCCCGTGGCGTCGTATATGGTGCCCCTCATGGCCGGCAGGCCCGTGCTCCTAAGGCTCTGCTCCATGGCCTTTGCGCTCAGCTCCTCGCCCTTTATCAGCTGCCAGTGCACAAGGCTTATTGCCGCCGCGCCGAAGCCTGCTACCAGCAGGGCGCACATTAGGGTTATGGCTTTCCTTCTTATTTTTTCTGATGTGCCTTTTGCCATACGCGACCTCCGAAAGGTTTTTACAAAAATGAGAGCCAAAGTCGGGATTGGCCCTCGATGTTACATTTTTATTCTTGATGAGCCTTGGTTATTACTGCGGGGGCATGGGGCGGGGCCGCCCAATTCCCTTGCCCTGCCATTGGGCCGGGGCCGCGAAGCGATGGCCCCGCGGGGGCATGGGGGCGGAGCCCCCATAAAAACAATCAGGGTGGGCGGGTGGGCATAGCGCCGAAGGCGCAGGCCCGCCCAAGACCCCGGGGCTCTGCCCCAAACCCCGCCAGCCTAAGGCCGGCTGGACCGGCCGCTTTCGCTACGCGAACCAGCCCCGCACCGTGGATACCACCCTGTCAAACCAGGAGCTCTCCCCAGCCTCCTGCACCACCGTCCCCCGGTCCTGCTGGGCCACATGCAGATAAACCACCTGCGACCCCGCCATCTTCCCCATGCCCAGCTGCTCAGTAGCATACTTCTCCACCTCAGCGTCCGACATCTTCGCCGCCGCCTGCATAGTCAGCTGCACCTCAAGGCTCTCCGCTTCCTCAAGCTTGCTCTTCGTCTCGTTTATCCTCTCCGTCAGCTCAGTAAGCTGCACCTCGCTGTACACCGCCGTCATCACCGCCGTGAATATCAGCCCAAAGCACAGCCACGCCCCCGCCATCCTCGCAAGGCTCCTCTTAGGCCGCCGCCTTGGCTCAGCCTGAGGCCTCCGCTCCGGCAGCTCAACAATATTAGGCTCCTCCGGGACCTCCGGCTGCTCATAGGGCTGATAGGCATAGTCGTCGACCACTCCATAGTCGACTGCCCCGTAGTCGGCTGCCCCATATTCAGCCGTATCATATTCCCCCGCGGCGTTCCTGTCCTCAAAGTACGAAAAATCGTAAGCCTCCGCCCGATTCGCCATTTACTCGTCCTCCCTGCCGCGCCCCCATGGCCCGGCCTTCTTTAAACTCACCCAAAATTTACAGCTTTTCGATTACTCTAAGCCGCGCGCTCCGAGCCCTCGGGTTCTCCCGAAGCTCCCCCTCGGAGGGCGCGAGCCCCTTGCGGTACACAAGCTCGCCCCTGGGCTTCTTCCCGCACACGCACACCGGGAAGTCCGGCGGGCATGTGCAGCCCTTGCAGTACCCGGCCATGCGCCCCTTCACCAGCCTGTCCTCCAAAGAGTGGAAGGTGATGACCGCCAGCCGTCCCCCGGGCCTCAAAAGCTCGAACCCCGCCTCAAGCCCCTTCTCAAGGGCCTCAAGCTCCCCGTTCACCGCTATCCTCAGGGCTTGGAAGGTGCGCCTCGCCGGGTGCCCCTCCGCCCGCCTCACCGCCGCGGGCACGGATTCCTTTATAATCTCGCTCAGCTCCCCGGTGGTCCTGATTGGGCCCGCCTCCCGGGCCCTCACTATCCCCTGGGCTATCCGTCTTGCGCTCCTGTCCTCGCCGAACTTAAAGATGATGTCCGCAAGCTCAGGGCCCGAAAGGCCGTTCACCAAATCGTAGGCGCTGACCCCCTCCCGGCTCATGCGCATATCGAGAGGCGCGTCGTGGTGGTATGAAAACCCCCGCTCCGGAGTGTCCAGCTGGTAGGATGACACCCCCACGTCCAGGAGCACCCCGTCCGCCTCATCCACCCCAAGGCCAGCAATAAGCTCCCCCATCCGGGAGAAGTTCCCCCTCACCGCCGTGAAGTTTTCAAAGCCCCCCAGCCGCTCCCCGGCGGCCTTTATGGCGTCCGGGTCCTGGTCTATGCCGATAAGCCTCCCCGAGCCCCCAAGGGCCCGGAGTATTGCCTCCGAGTGGCCGCCGCCCCCAAGGGTGCCGTCTATGTACGTGCCCCCGGGCCTGATGTTCAGCGACTCCACCGTTTCCGTAAAGAGGACCGGTTTATGCTCAAAGCCCATTGCAAACCGCCCTCCCCTGTGCTAAAATAAGTTATGTCTACCCGTCAGAGCGTCAGCAGGTTCATCAGCTCCTCAATATCCTCCGGGCTCTGCTCCTCGTTATAGGCCTTCCAGCGCTCCGAGTCCCAGAGCTCGGCCTTGGTGGAGGCGCCCACTAAGGTCACGTCCTTAGAAAGCCCCGCATAGCTCCTCAGCTGCTCGGGGATGAGTATCCTCCCCTGCTTGTCCGGCTCCACCTCTGCCGCCTGGCCGAAGGTCTTGCGCAAAAGGAGCTTCGCTTGCTTTGGGGGCAGGGCCTTAATCTTCTCAGTGGCAATCTGTATCTGCTCCTCGGAGAGTAAGTTGAGGCAGCCGTCCGTGCCTATCATCACGTAGAACCGCTCCCCCAGCTCCTCACGAAAGCGGGCGGGGACCGTCACCCGGCCCTTCTGGTCCATGCTGTGCTGATATTCACCTGTAAGCATGGCCCTCTCCCCCCACTTTTCTCCACTTTGCCCCACTTGGATGTTAATATTATACCCTATCCCCCACCCGATTGCAACCGCGAAAACTTGTTCCCTCCCCAGGGCCGATTCCTCGAACGTGCCTTCGACCTTATTTTGTAGGAACAAAAATTCCCCTTGCTCCATTTAGCAAGGGGAAAATTATTATCATTCACATTCTGGCTGTTCTGCACAAAATCTATGGCTTACATTTGTGAATTTCTCTGGGAGTTCTTGATATTCTGCCTGGTTTTGCGCAGCTCAGTCAGGCTCTCGGATATGGCCTCGTCCGTGCGGCGCATTATGTCTTCAACGTATTCGTTGCAGGCCTTCCGCGTCTCCCTACTCTGGGTCTGGGCCTGGGCCAGCACCTCGTTTGCCCTCTGCTGGGCCTTTAGGACTACCTCCTCCTGGCTCACAAGGGTCTTGGCCCGCTCCTCGGCGGCCTGTATAATGCTGTCCGCCTGGCGCCGGGCCTCGTTTATTATCTGCCCGTGGTCTGCAACAATGCGCTTGGCCTCGCTTATCTCCTGGGGGAATACGTCCCGGATATCGTCCAGGATGGCCCGTATCTCCTCGCTGTCCACCAGCACCTTGCCGGATGAAAGGGGCATTTTCCACCCCTTTTCCAGCACGTCGTACATTTCGTCTATCAGGTCTTCGATGGTAGCTTGATTATTGCTCATTCTATCCGTTCCTTTCCCCAACAGTAGTTATATGCTCTTGCAGAGCCGGTCTTTTATGGCGTCAAGTATGCACCCGGGCACAAAATGGGAGATATCCCCCCCGAACCCCGCCACCTGCTTCACCATGGATGAGCTCAGAAACATGTGCTCCGCGCTGGTGGAGAGGAATATCGTCTCAAGGCCTGGGTTCAGCTTCTTATTTGTAAGCGCCTGCTGGAACTCGTACTCAAAGTCCGTCAGGGCCCTCAGCCCCTTCACCACCACAGCCGCGCCCTTCTCCCTGGCGTAGTCGGCGAGCAAGCCCTCAACCCGGTCGAACTCCGCGTTCTCAATCCCCGCCTCCCCGCAGACCTTTCTGAGCATTTCAATGCGCTCAGAAACGGAGAAGCTGTACCGCTTGTCCGGGTTCACCGGCACCGCCACTATTATCCTGTCGAATATCTTGCTGGCCCTGCTTATAATGTCCAAATGCCCCAAAGTCACCGGGTCGAAGCTCCCGGGACAGATGGCCGTCGTCATATGCTCAGTCATTTGCCGGCTCCTAGCTCTATAGTTTTTTCCGGGCGATAATAGTATGGTTCGCCTCCCAGCCCCGCATGTGCCGGACCTCCGCAAAGCCCGCCTCCAACAGCACCTCTGTCTCGTGCTCCAAAGTCAGCGGCGTGTCGTAGTGGTAGGAGCCCTCGGGCAGTCCCTGCTCCCGCTTCATCCTTGAAAGCTCCTCGAAGTAAAACTTCTCATGCTCCGGCGACTCGGCGAAGTAGTCCGTGAGCACAAAATACCCCCCTGGCTTTATGGCCGCAAGCAGCCGCTTATAGAGCCCCAGCTTCTCCTCATAGGTAAAGTGGTGCAGCGACTCCACCGACACCGCCCCGTCGAAACATTCCTCGCCAAATGGGACCTCAAAGTACGAGCCCTGTATGAGCTCAAGCTCCCTATCCGGGAATTTCCTTTTCAGCTCCCCCAGCATTTTCTCCGACAAATCTATCCCTGTCACGGCGGCCATTGGGTTCAGCTTAAAGTATTCCTCAAGCTCAAGCCCCGTCCCGCAGCCCAGGTCCAGCACCCGGCACGGCCCCTTTGGCAGAAGCCCCGCCGTGAACTCATAGAACTCCCTGGCCCCTAAGATGTCCTCAAGCATATGGCTGTCATAATGCCCCAGCCGCCTCTCAAAAAACGCGGCCATTTCCTCAAGCCGTTCCTCCATCCCGGTCCTCCCCCTCCATGGCCCTGTAGGCCGTCACAGACGTTTTGCCGTACTTATACACCTTCGCCTTTTTAAACTCCCCCGCCCTCTCCGGCAGCTCCTCCCGGCTCCCGTGCTCGCAGAGTATCACGCCCCCCGGAGCCATCCTCCGGGCCGTCAGCTCCAAAGCCCGCTCCATCAGGCCCTCCCGGTACGGCGGGTCCATGAACGCAATGTCGAAAACGCCCCGCTCCCTTTGGAGAAACCCCTCGAAGTCCGCCGAAACTACCCTCGACCTGTCTTTAAAGCCGGTGGCGGTTATATTCTTTTCGATAACCTTCACGGACTCCCGGCTGCTGTCTACGAACACGGCCTCAGCCGCCCCGCGGCTCAGGGCCTCAAGGCCCATTTGGCCGGAACCGGCAAATAAGTCAAGGAAACGGCGGCCTTCTATGCCGAACTGTAAAATGTTGAAGACGGATTCTTTTACCATGTTTGTTGTGGGACGAACCTCTGTCCCCTCCGGGGACGTCAGGTTCTTGCCCCGGCGTGCTCCTGATATTATGCGCATGTTTTTCTCCTAGACCTCAGGGGCGCCGCCCCCGAACCCCTGCCACCTTTGAAAAGGTGGACGAAACTTTTAATTTTACCTATACCGTGTTATTATGGCATTTTTCTCAGCGCTTGTCAACTGTTTTCGCTGTGAAAATAGTCATAAACCCTCTTTGCCGACGGTTTATTCATCCCCGGGGCCTGCTCGAGCTCCGCAAGCTCAGCCTCCCCCACCGCCCCCACGGTCTTGAAATGCTTCAATAATGCCTTGGCCCGGGCCGGGCCTACCCCCTCTATGGAGAGCAGTGTGCTGGATATGGCCGACTTCTTCCTCTGCTGCCGGTGATACCCTATGGCGAACCTGTGCACCTCGTCCTGTATGGTGGACAGCAGTGTAAAAGCCCTTCTGGTGGAGGTTATGGCTATCTCCCCCCCGGACTTCGCTATGGCCCTTGTGCGGTGCTTATCGTCCTTCACAAGGCCATAGAGGGGCACGTCTATCCCCATCTCATCCAGCACCGGCTGCACGGCCCCCACATGGCCCCGCCCGCCGTCCAGCAGTATCAAATCCGGCAGCCGCCCGAAGCCGGTACTGTCCCCCTCGGCCTGCTTAGCTTTATACTCCCCGAACCGCCGCCCGATGACCTCCCGCATGGAGCCGTAGTCGTCCTGCCCCTCAACGGTCTTTATCTTAAAGCGCCTGTAAGCGGACTTCAGCGGCCGCCCGTTCTCGAACACAACCATCCCCGCCACGTTCTCTCCCCCCTGCAGATTGGAGATATCGTAGCACTCAATATAGGCCGGGGTCTTCTCAAGCCCCAGGAGCCTTCGCAGCTCGTCTAAAGCCGACGCGTCCCGCCCCGCAAGCCCCGACCGCTGGGCCAGGTACTCCGCGGCGTTATTGTGGCACATGTCGCAGAGGTGCTTCTGCCCCCCCTTCTGGGGCACGTTTATTTTGACAGTCTTCCCCCGCTTCTCCGTGAGCCACCTGGCTACAAGCTCCGGCTCGTCGCACTCCCCGTCCAGTGTCACCACCGGGGGTATCCTGTCCCTTATGCCGTAGTACTGGCGTAGAAACCCCGACCGCGCCTCCGGGTCCGGCTCCGTGCCCTCGGTGAGAAAGCTCTCCCTGTCCGTGAGCTTCCCCCCGGTGAACCGGAACACCTCGAAGGCCGTCTGGCTCTCCCCCTGGGCCAAAGCGAACACGTCCTGCTCCGGCACGGAGCTCTCCACCACCTTCTGCCTGTCCTTGAGCTTATTGATGGCGTTTATCCTGTCCCTGAGCCTCGCCGCCAGCTCGAAGTCCAAGTCCTCCGCCGCCTGCTCCATGCGCTTTGTCAGCTCCCGCACAGAGGTGCTGCTGCCCCCCTTCACAAAGTCCAGGGCCTGCTGGAAGGCCTCGTTATAGTCCGCCTCACTCACCCTCCCCCGGCACGGCGCGCAGCACTGGTCGATGTAAAAGTTCAGGCAGGGCCTGTCCTTGCCCATGTCCCTTGGGAACTTCCTGTTGCAGTCCGGCAGCCTGAAAATCTTCCTGGCCGCGTCCACCGTCTCCCGGATGCTCCAGAAGCTAAGGTACGGCCCGATATACTTTGCGTCCTCGTCATCCTTCTGGAGCACCGCCGTGAGCCTGGGCCAGTCCCCCCCGCTTATCTTTATATAGCAGTAGCCCTTATCGTCTTTCAATAGTATATTATACTTCGGCTGGTTCTGCTTTATAAGGCTGCTCTCAAGCACCAGGGCCTCGAACTCGCTGTCCGTGAGGATATACTCAAACCAGTCCACGTTCGACACCATCCTGCGCACCTTCGCGTCGTGATTCCTCTCCGACCCGAAGTACTGGCTCACCCTGTTTTTCAGCGCCTTCGCCTTGCCTATATATATTATCTCCCCGGACTTATCGTGCATGATATACACCCCCGGGGTCAGCGGCAGCTGCATAGCCTTCGCCCGAAGCTCCCTGCGCTTCTCCTCTCTCTCCTCCATGCCGGTCACCCCCTTCATACTAAAGAAAAAGCACCGCAATACCTGCGGTGCCCAAATTCTCAGAGCCTTACTCAGCGAACCCGGAATTTACCAGGGCCACCAGGGCGTCCACGGCCTCCTGCTCGTCGGTGCCGTCGGCGATGATACGGATTGTCACGCCGCCCACTATCCCCAGGCTCAATACGCCCAGAAGGGACTTGGCGTTCACTCTCCGCTCCTCTTTCTCTACCCAGATAGAAGACTTGAACTCATTAGCCTTCTGGATAAAGAAAGTGGCGGGGCGGGCGTGCAGACCGACCTGATTCTGAACCAGAACTTCCTTTGCGCACATGTACATTCACTCTCCTACAGAATTTTGAAATTGGACCCCAAAGACTTTGTGTTCTACCGGCTTTCGTGCTTATACGCGGCCTCCATGGAACCCTGGACTTATTGGGCCATCCTGTGGGGCTGTCCCGCTAAGTCCCCGAAAAACTACGCTAATTATACCCACATTTTCTCCCGCCGTCAACAAGTTTAGCGCATTTTTGGGCAGTTGCCCAAGGAAAAATTTATATTCAACCTCTGACTGTACAGTTTGAACAAATCTTTTGAAACTTTTTTTCAGTATAAATTCTTCATATAGGCCTCATACATGTCCGGACGGTTGGCCCTCGTGACAGAGATTGACTGCTCCCGCCGCCAGCTCCTGATGTTCCCGTGGTGCCCCGAAAGCAGCACCTCCGGGACCTCTCTCCCCCGCCAGACCACAGGTCTTGTGTACTGGGGGTATTCGAGCAGCCCCATATAGTGGCTCTCCTCCTCAAAGCAGGCCTCCTCCGAGAGCACCCCCGGCAGCATTCGGCTCACCGCGTCCGTGAGTATCATGGCCGGCAGCTCCCCCCCGGTGAGCACATAATCCCCTATGGAAATTTCTTCCACGGAATATTCATCCAGCACCCGCTGGTCCACCCCCTCATAGTGCCCGCACAAAAGGGCAAGCCCAGGCAGTGCCGCCAGCTCCCGGGCCTTGGCCTGATTGAGAACCCTGCCCCTGGGGGACATATAAATAATATGTGGCATAAATCCCAGGTGCTCAGAGAGCGCGTCTAATCCCCGGGCGAAGGGCTCCGCCGTCAGGAGCATTCCCTTCCCCCCGCCGAACACCGTGTCGTCCACCCGGCCCCGCCTGTCCGGTGAGAAGTCTCTCAGCTGGTGGCAGACTACCTGCAAAAAGCCCCGCCTCCTGGCCCGGCCCACTATGCTGTTCTCAAGCACCATGGGGAACATCTCCGGGAACAGGGTGAAGATGTCTATTCTCATCAGGCCTCCTCACCGTCCCCGTCAAAAATGCCGGGTATGGGCAGAAGCTCTATCCTGCCCCCCGCGATGTCCGTGCGCTTTATCATATGCTCCACTGCCGGGAAGAGGTACTCATGCTGGCCGTCTGATATCCGGTAGACGTTGTTGGCCGGGGCTGGTATCACCTCTGTGATTCTGCCGTATTCCCGGCCGGTGTTTCCGTCAACTGCCGCAAGGCCTATCAGGTCGTCCAGGAAGAAGCGGCCTTCGGGGAGGGTTATGTCCGCCCGGTTAAGGTAAAGGATTTTGCCACGGAGGCGGTCGGCCTGGTCTATGGTGGTTATGTCTTTTAGGGTGAGTAAGAGTCTGCCTTTGTGGGGGCGGCTGCTCACAAGCCCTGCCGGGCGTTCGCCTTTGTTGTCGAAGTAGAGCTCTTTTGCGCTGGCTACGAACTCTGGGGAGTCGGCCCAGGCTTCCATTACTAACTCGCCCCGCACTCCGTGCGTGCGCACTATTTTTCCTGCTTCTAGGTATTGTTTCATAGGGCCCTCCTAAGAGAAACTTTTTGTAAAAAGTTTCTCTTAAACTCTTCAAAAACTTTTTATCGCTTCGCGCGCCTGCCAACAAAAAAGGGCGCTCCCGCGCCCTCCCTCTGTCACTCTATTTCAACCATGACCTTCTTGTCATTCCGGGTTGCCGCCGCGCGCATAACTACCCTTATGGCCTTCGCTATGCGCCCCTGCTTCCCTATGACCCGGCCCATGTCCTCCTCCGCTACATGCAGATGGTACACAGTCACGCCGTTCTCATTCTCCTCCGCGCTGACGCTGACCTCCTCAGGCCTCTCCACCAGCCCAGAGGCTATCGCCTTCAAAAGCTCCTGCATTCCTTTTCCCCCCTCTCGTTTCCCTATCTTCAAAAAAGCTGATTCTCTCAGATTACCCCGTGCTTCTTGAACAGCTCACGCACCGTGTCCGTGGGCTGCGCGCCGTCCTCAATCCACTTCTTCGCCTTCTCCGGGTCAACCTTCACCACGCTGGGCTCCTCCATGGGGTTATAATACCCTATCTCCTCAATGAACCGCCCGTCCCTGGGGAACCGGGAGTCCGCCACCACAATGCGGTAGAAGGGATTTTTCTTAGCGCCCATCCGGCGCAGCCTGATTTTTACTGCCATTTTAATTACCTCCAAAAGATTTATGTTAAATAATATATAATAAAGCACATCGTGCTTTTGAGCACATTTTGTGCGTTTATTCACTCCGGTAACCTGTCATATGAGCCGAGGCTCCTGATTACCCCCGCCTCTGGCCCAGTCTTCACGCCTGTCTCAATGTCGCTCCGTGACCGTATATTGTAGAGCAGCCCTTCCTTACAGAGCTCCTGGTCTATAGCCACGTTCACAATCTTTAAGCACACCGTCACATCGCTGCTCCCCGGCCCTGCCTCGTGCTCCCACAGCACCCGGCACTCCAAGCTCAGCGGGCACTCAGCCACCCTCGGCGCGTCAACCTCCACGGCCCTCTCAGCCGTCAGCCCCGCCGACTCTATCTCATCCTCGTCCCAGCCGTTTAGCTCAATCGTCCTCATGCACCGGTTAAAGCACCCCGCCGTGGGGAAGTTCACAACCGCCTCCCCCCGCTCCCGGAGTATGCCGTACAGATGGCTCCCCCGCTCAACGCTGGCGAAGACTATCCTGTCCCCGTGCACAGCGCACCAGGACTCCATGGTCAGGTTGCTCCTGCCGTTCGCCTTATACCCGCTCACCGCCGCCAGGGGCGATACCACCCCGGCCACATGCTCCTGCCACGACTTGAACCCAAATAATTTGCTCTCGTCTATGCTCCCGGGGCATTCCTTAAAATCCTGCTTCATAAAGCCTATCCAATCCCCCTAAAACGGTAAGCCTCCCGGCATACCTCCCATACCGCCCATCCCCTTCATCATCCTCCGGCCCTTCTTCCCGCCGAACTGCTTCATGAGCTTCTGGGTCTGCCTGAACTGATTGAGGAGCCTGTTCACGTCCTCCACCTTCTGGCCGCACCCCGCCGCTATGCGCCTCTTTCTCGAGGCGTTCAGCTCCTCCGGGTGGGCCCGCTCATAGGGGGTCATGGAGAGTATTATAGCCGCCGTGCGGTCCATTATCCTGTCGTCAATGTCCACGTCGTCCAGCTTGCCGCCAATTCCCGGCAGCTTAGAGAGTATGCCCTTCAAGGGCCCCATCTTCTTCACCTGCTGGAACTGCTCGAGCATGTCGTTTAAATCCAGCTTATTGCTCATCAGCCGCTCGGCGGTCTTCTGAGCGGCCTTCTCGTCCAGGCGCTGCTCGGCCTCCTCTATGAGGCTCAGCACGTCCCCCATGCCCAAAATTCGGCTCGCCATCCTGTCCGGGTGGAACACCTCTAAGCCGTCCAGCTTCTCCCCGGAGCCCGCGAACTTGATGGGCTTGCCGGTCACCGCCTTTATTGAGAGCGCCGCGCCGCCCCTGGTATCGCCGTCAAGCTTTGTCAGGATAACGCCGGTAATGTCCAGAAGCTCGTCAAAGGTCTTCGCCACGTTCACCGACTCCTGGCCTATCATCGCGTCCACCGTCAAGAGGATGTCAGTGGGGCTCACGGCCTCCTTCATCCTTCTCAGCTCGTCCATGAGCTCTTCGTCTATCTGCAAGCGACCGGCAGTGTCTATCAACAGATAGTCATGCCCATAATCCTTCGCGTGCTTCACAGCCTCTTTAGCCGTCTCCACCGGGTCCTGCGTCCCCCGCTCGAACACCGGGGCCCCCGCCTTCTCGCCCATCACCTGCAGCTGCTTTATAGCCGCCGGGCGGTACACGTCGCAGGCCGCAAGCAGGGGCCTGTGGCCCTGGCTTTTCAGCATATACGCAAGCTTTGCCGCGTGGGTAGTCTTGCCAGCGCCCTGCAGACCGCACAGCATTATCACAGCCGGCGGGTGGGCCGGGCTCTTCAGGCGTTCCTCGCTGCCGCCCATCAGGGAGGTCAGCTCCTCGTTTACTATTTTTATCACCATCTGGGCGGGGGTCAGGCTCTCCATGACCTCCTCCCCTACGGCCCGCTCGGTTATCTTCCCTGTGAGGTCTTTTGCCACCTTATAGTTGACGTCGGCCTCCAATAAAGCAAGGCGTACCTCCCGCATTGCGTCCTTTACGTCGCCCTCTGAGAGCTTGCCTTTGCTTCTCAGCTTTTTGAAAGAATTACTTAATTTTTCAGCTAAGCCTTCAAATGCCACTGAACCTCACCTCTTTTTTTGCCTCCGGCAAAATCCGGGGGCTTCTCGCCCCCGCGCCCCTCGCCAGCGTAAGACCCGCTGGACCGGTCACTCTTCATCCGAAATCTTCTGTGCCAGCTCAATTATCTCCTGCACATTCTCATCTATCCCCTGCACGCCCCCATCATTCAGCTCCTGTATCTCCAGCGCACAGTCGCATATGGCCGCCAGCGCCCCCTGCACCTCCTGGAACCTCTTTGCAAGCCCCAGCTTCTCCTCCATCTCAATAAGCTGCTCCTTGGCCCGCTTTATGGCGTCCCTGACGCCCTGCCTGCTTATCCCCCGCTCCTCGCCTATCTCCGAGAGCGACATGTCCTGGTTATAATACTCATCCAAGGTCTCCCTCTGAGTCCCCGTGAGCATTTCACCGTAAAAGTCCAGCAGGACCGATATCCTCAAATCCTTGGGCATCCCCGCCCTCATTCCTTTCTCCTACCGCCTCTTTGTCTGTAAAGGGATTTTCTTTACACCTACGGATTATACACTATCTCAGGGCGTTTGTCAACCTAAAATCGCCCGGTTTTGCGCCGGTCTTGCAAAAATCCCAGCCTGATGTATAGGCGGGCGCCCCCTGCCACAAGAGCGCCCCCCCCAAAAGCTCACAGCTCCAATCCCTGATAGCTCTCCTCAAGTATATCGCAGGACTCGTCAAACTTCCCCTGCTCATCCTCCGTGAGCCCCAGCTCAAGCACCCGGTCAACCCCGTTCCTGTTGACTATGCAGGGCACCCCGGCGTACACCCCCTTCCTGCCGTACTCCCCCCAGAGCCTCGCCGACACCGTCAGCACCGAGTTCTCGTCCGAGAGCACCGCCCGGGCTATGCGCACCATGGCCATGCCTATGCCGTAATAAGTCGCCCGCTTGGCTTCTATTATGCGCTGGGCCGCGTCCCTAACTTCAACGCTCAGCCGCTGGACCTCCGAGAGCTGGTACTTCCCCCCGGACTGTTCGCACACGTCTATAACCGGCTTTGTTGCAATCATGGCCTGGCTCCATGGCACGAACTCGCTGTCCCCGTGCTCCCCGATAACATAGGCGTGCATGTTCCTGGGGTCAACGGAGAAGTATTCTCCCAGAAGATACCGGAGCCTTGCGGTGTCAAGGGTGGTCCCTGTGCCGAAGACCCGCTTGGGGTTGAAGCCCGAGAGCTCGAAGGTCACCCGGGTCATGATGTCCACAGGGTTGGTTGCAACTAAGAAAACTCCCCCGAACCCCGAGCGCACCACCGGCTCGATAATGGACTGGAACACCTCCGCGTTGCGCTTTAGAAGCTCTAGCCTGGACTCCCCCGGCTTCTGCCCCACCCCCGCGGATATCACCACCATGTCCGCGTCCGAGCAGTCGGAGTACTCCCCCGCGTATATCTTCATGCTGCTCCCGGCGAAGGCCAGGCCGTGGTTTAGGTCCATGGCCTCCCCCATGGCCCGCTTCTTGTCCACGTCCACCAGCACCAGGGTGTCGCAGAGCCCGCGGTTCAGGGCCGAGTACGCAAAGCTCATGCCCACCATCCCGGTGCCCACCAAAACTATCTTCCGCTTATTGCCGCACATAAAATCACGCCTTTCTATTATATATGCGCATATTATGCCCAGAACGTCAGCCTTCTTCCGGGCAGTTTTTCCGGTATCTCAAAAAATCCTCAAGTATCACCACCGCCGCCACCGCGTCAACAACAGCCTTACGCTTTTTCCCCCGGATATTCGTCTCGTTGAGATACCCGTGGGCCGTGACGGTTGTCCCCCGCTCGTCCACAAAGCGCACCGGCAGGGATGTAAGCTCCCCTATCCTCGCCCCCATTTCCCGGGCAAAGAGGGCGCTCTCCCCCTCGGAGCCGTCCATGTTCCTTGGGAGCCCCACAGCGATAAGCTCAGCTTTTACCTCCCCCGCCGCTTTAGCTATCTCAGCACACAGCTTCTCCGGGTCCCGCTGGTGTATGACTTTAAGAGGGCTTGCCAAAAGCTCGTTTTTGTCAGAAACCGAAAGCCCCGTCCGTGCATGTCCCAGGTCAACGCCCAGAATTATCATACCGGCTCATTCCCCCTCATCGCCTCGAAGGAGAATTTCGTAGGGGGCCTGCGCATGTCCTCCGGCAGGTGGGAGAGGTCGTTTATGCTCTCAAAGTACAGCTTACCGTCCCCGGCTGTCAGCGTGCTCACCCCGGTGTTCCCGAAGACCTCGCTCTTTCGTATGCCTATGGGCTCGCCGAACTGTATCCGGGCATAGAGGTTCCTCAGCGCCCCGCCGTGGGTAGTCACCACCACCGTCTTCCCCTCGTTCTCGGCGATTATCTTATCGAGGGCCTTATTCACCCGCTCATACACTTCAGCCATAGTCTCCCCGCCTGGGAACTGGCACAAATCCGGGCTCCTGTCCCAGTTTACAGCCACCTCCGGGAACTGCTGCGCCACCTCCGTGAGCAGAAGGTTTTCCATCCTGCCGCAGTCTATCTCAATGAGCCCCGGCTCCTGGATAATCTCAATATTATGATATTTTGCAATGGCCTCTGCGGTCTTCCTGGCCCTTTTTAGAGGGCTTGTGTATATGGCGTCAATGGGTTCGTTGCGAAATCGCAGGCCCAATAATTCCAGCTGCTTCTCGCCGGCGGGGCTTATATCCGCGTCATACCGCCCCTGGAACCTGTGCTCGATATTCCCCATAGACTGGCAGTGGCGTATAAGGTAGATTTTTGTCACCATGGCTTCACACCTCCCGTAAGCTCCGATACGGACTTCACTCCGTTCTTCTCCATAAACTCCTGTAAGCCGTCCCTGATTTTGATGGGCGCGTATGGGTCGGTGAAAATTGCCGTGCCCACCTGTACGGCGCTGGCCCCGGCCAGGAGCATTTCCACCGCGTCCTGCCAGGTGGAGATACCCCCCAGCCCCACAATAGGCAGCTTCACCTTCCCAGATACCTGCCAGACCATGCGTATAGCCACCGGCAGCACCGCCGGGCCCGAGAGCCCCCCGGTATTGTTCCTGATTATAGGCCGCCGGGAGTTGATGTCTATGCGCATACCGGTGAGCGTGTTTATCAGGGACAGCGCGTCAGCCCCGCCGCTTTCGGCAGCTATTGCCATCTCCGTGATGTCCGTCACATTTGGGGAGAGCTTCACCATAAGGGGCTTCTTGCAGCAGTCCCGCACAGCCCGGGTAATGCCCTCAACCCCCTTCGCCGTCACCCCGAACTGCACCCCGCCCTCCTTCACGTTGGGGCAGGATATGTTCAGCTCCACCATATCTACGGGCGTGCCGTTCAAAAGCTCAGCCGTCTTGCAGTAGTCAGATACGGCGCTCCCGGCCACGTTCGCTATTATCCTCGTGCCCTGCCTGCTGAGCCAGGGCAAATCCTCCTTAATAAAATGCTCCACCCCCGGGTTCTGGAGCCCCACGGCGTTGAGCATACCCCCCGGCGTCTCCGTGACCCTGGGAGGCGGGTTGCCCGGGCGCTCCTTCAGGGTGGTGCCCTTGCAGCTAATCCCGCCCAGCTCACTGAGCGGGTACATCTCAGCGTACTCCCGCCCGAACCCGAACGTCCCCGAGGCGGCGATTATGGGGTTTTTGAACTCCACCCCAGCTATGTTCACGTTAAGCATAAATTATACCTCCCTAACCATGTCCATGGGGAACACCGGGCCGTCCTTGCACACATGCCCGAAGTACTCCCGGCCCTCGCCGTCCACGAGCCCAACCGCGCAGCCTAAGCAAGCGCCTACCCCGCAGGCCATCCTCTGCTCAAGGGACAGATACCCCTGCGCGCCCCGCTCAGCCGCCAGGGCCTTCACACCCCTGAGCATTGGCCCGGGCCCGCAGGCCATGAGCACCTGGAAGTCCTCACCTGCCCCGAGCTCGGTCACAAGGCCGTGAAAGCCATAAGAGCCGTCGTCCGTGGCAACAAGCACCTTCGCCCCGGTACTCTTAAAATCTTCCTCAAGTATGACCAGCTCCCTGTTTCTAAAGCCCAGCACAGCCACAGCGTTCCCGCCCAGCGCCTCGGCCGCGCCCAGCAGAGGGGGCACGCCTATGCCGCCGCCCACCAAGAGCGTGCGCTTATCCGGGTCGATTGGAAAACCCTTCCCCAGGGGGGCCAGCAGCTCTATCGTGTCCCCCTCCCGGAATTTTGAGAGCCCCTCTGTCCCGGCCCCCCGCACCTGGAACACAAAGCGCAGTGTGCCTGAGTTTTTGTCTATACTGCATATTGATATGGGCCTCCTGAGGGTGTGCCCCGGCACGAGTATCTGGGCGAACTGCCCGGGGACAGCCATTGCCGCCAGCTCCGGGCAGCTCACCGTGAAATCGAATATCCCCGGGGTAAGCTCCCCCGCTGAGAGAAGCCTGCATGGCTTTGAGTCGTAGGGTTTCATTTGGGTGCTCCTTTGCGTTTTTTAACTATTATAACATAGTAAGCACTGTCCAGCAAGCTGAACAGTGCTTAATTTTTTTGAGTATTTTTTGGCCTTCGGCAAGACCTTGGGGCGCTGCCCCAAACCCTGCAAGGAGCCTAACGCTCCTTGACCGCGTATTTGTAAAACCCCAGCTTTTCCATCGTCACCCTTGGCCGCCACCAGTCCCGGGCCTGCCTGAACTCCTCCTCATATGGGGTATACCACTGCCAGGTTATGTCAAACCCGCCGTCCTCCATTTGCAGTTTATCTATTGCCCCAAGCTCTGCCTCTATAAGCTCATCTATACCCTCCGGGAAATACTCATCCCCCCCGAAGAACGCCGACGGCCCGGCCACATACTCAACGCCGTACTTCTCCACCTCCCGGCAGAGCGCCAGCCCCACGGCCCTTTTCACCGCCTCCCGGCTCCTGTCACGCTCTGTCACGTCAGTCACGCCGTACAGCTCCAAAAGCTCGTGGGCCAGTATAAAGCACTTCACCTCGTCGCTGCCAATCTCATCCACGCTCTCAAGCCACAGGAAAGCCTCCCGCGCCAGCTCCTTCCACTGCTCTCCCCCGTCCACGCAAACCATGAACGCCGCCAGGGACACCGTTGGGTTCCAGCTCTCCTTCCCATCGTCTCCAGGCTCCCACCAGATGGCGTGTGGGTGCTCACAGTTCGACTTTATGGCGAACCGCCAGCGCTTCTGCTCGCTGTCAAAGCCATCCCCGCTCCCCAGCCACCGGGCAATGCCCTCAGTGACCTCCCCGGCCTCCCGGAGCGCCCCGGTATGGCACAGCTTGATTATGGCGTCGTTGGTGGTGATGGGGGATGAATTGGGGTTCCAGTTGTCCGGCTCTAACGCGTTGCCGAAGCCGCCGTCCGGGTTCTGGAATTTTCTCAGTTCCTCCACCACGGCCTGCTTTGACCCGCCCTCGAATATGCAGCGGTACTCCGCCAGCTCCATGGGCCTTGCGTGCTCGATAATAAACTTCTTTGCCTTATTTACGTCCATTTTGTACCTCCAGTGGGATGTATTTTACCCCGATTATACACCCCAAAACATGACAGCTGTATGTCATGTTCAGCCGTACATATCAATAATTTTTCTCCCCATTTTAAGCAGCGCCTCCCGCACCTCCTCCGGGCCCACAAGCTCCGCGTCCCCCCGAAACTCCAAAAGCCAGTCCACGGCGCTGTCAATATTTGTAAAGTCTATGGAGAACCTGCACCTGCCGTCCGGCTCCACCGTAAAGCAGCGCTCCCCGAACTCCTCCACCAGCCGCCACTTGTACTTTGCGGGCACAACTGCCTCCACCCTGTAATTCCCGGGAAATACCCGCTCGTCGCTCAAATCCGGGTAGGGCGCGTCCCTGGGGATAAAGCCGTCCTTTAGGGCGAGCTCCGTCATGCGGTTCAGCTTGAAGAGCCGATAGTCCCCCCGCTCAAGGCAGTACCCCCACACGTACCAGCTCCCCCACCGGAACACGATATAATAGGGCTCGATAACCCGCTCCGACTCCCCGCCCGGGCCGTAGTACCGAAAGCCAGCCAGCCGCCGGCCGGCTATCCCCTCCTGCAAAACCCCCAGCTTCTCAGACAGGGGCCCCTTGTACCAGGAGGCCAAATCTATCAGCAGAAAGCCCTCCTGTGCCATGGCCCCCGGCCCCGCCAGCTTCTCCATGAGCTGGGCGTACCTGTTTGTGCCGCTGACGCTGTCAAGGCTCCGAAGCCCCGCTAATATAGCCTGCATGTCCCCGGAAGTTAGGAGTGACCTGTCCACCCGGTAGCCGCTCATAATGGACAGCCCGCCCCCCGAGCCCTGGGCTGTGCGTATGGGTATCCCCGCCCGGCACAAAGCCTCGATGTCCCGGTTAATGGTCCTTCGGGAAACCTCGAAAGTATCAGCGAGAAAAGGCGCCGTCACCCTTTCCCGCTGTAACATTATTGATAATATCCCGATAAGCCTGTCTATCTTCAAAGCATTTCCTCAACCGGCACCGGCACGGCGTCGGGCTCTATTGGGCAGTCGTAGCCCTTCGCCGCCGTCACCTTAAATTCAGCCTTAGCCTTCTCCAAGAGCTCCGGGGTGGTGATAAGGTCAATGGCCGTCCCCGCCAGCACCTTCGCCGCGTACATCAGCCCCTTATGGGCAATGCCGGTCTTCCCGCCGCTCACGTTCTGCCAGCTGTGCCCGGGGGAGTGGGCCGTCCAGGTGGCCGTGCTTATCTGGGCGGTTGGGGTCTGCCAGCTCACGTCCCCCACGTCCGTGGAGCCAGGCTCCTGCTTATCGCTGTGATAGAAGGGGCACAAAAAGTCGTTCAGGGGGGCGTTCCCATTGTCCGAGAGCTCCGAAACCCTCCTGCGCACCTCAGGGTCATACTTCGCCCCGATACCCGGCAGCTCACCATCCTCCTTCGGGCAGGTGGCGTCCAGGGCCGCGGCGAAGTCCCGCTCCTCTTTGGTGTACTCCGGCAGGGGTATCTCCTCCATATTGGCATACAGCGCCCGCTCCAAAGTCTCGTTGGGCAGCAAATCAGCCGTGCCGTCAATGAACCTTCTTTTAAATGTGGTATCCGTCATCAGCGCCGCGCCCCTGGCAATATTGTCCACCCGGGCTAAGAGCTTCTTATTATTTGGCACATTATTAGACCGCACCATATAGAGCACCGTGGCCTTGCTCTGCACAACATTTGGCGAGATACCCCCGGTATTGGTTATAGCATAGTGCAGGCAGTCCGTGCCCGGGATATGCTCCCTCAGAAACTGCACCCCTATGTTCATCAGCTCCACCGCGTCCAAAGCGCTCCTGCCCTGATGGGGGTTCCCCGCCGCGTGGGCGGCCGTGCCGCTGAAGGTGTACTCCACCTGCATACTGGTATTATTGGTCCCGGTAAAAATTTCATTGGCCGTTCCCGGGTGCCAGGTCAGCGCCGCGTCCAGCTTATAGAACAGCCCCTCTCTGGCCATGAACGCCTTGCCAGCGCCCCCTTCCTCTCCGGGACAGCCGTAGTAAATCACCGTGCCGCTCTCCCCCGTGGCCTCAAGGTACTCCTTCACAGCCCAGGCCGCCGCCAGGCTCCCGGCCCCCAGCATATGGTGGCCGCACCCATGCCCACAGCCTCCGGCGACTTCTTCACAGGGCTCAAGGGCCCCCGCCTTCTGGCTCAGCCCCGCCAGCGCGTCGTACTCGCCAAGAATCCCTATCACCGGCTTTCCGCTGCCGAACTTCCCCGAGAATGCCGTCTCTATCCCCGCCACGCCGTGCTCAACCTCAAAGCCCAGCTCAGAGAGGGTCCGCTCATACAGCTCAGCCGCGTTGTGCTCAGACAGTGACAGCTCCGGGTCCCCCCAGATTTTGTCTGATACTTCTATGAATATGTCCTGTTTTTCCTCCAGCAGTTTATATATCTCAGTTTTAGTCATGATAAAAACCTCTTATAATTTTTATATATTTCCCTTTATATATTCAGCAAAGAAAAAGAGCGGCAAGTCACTATTTTTACCTATCCCATCATATGAGACCGGTTCACAGGTCTGCTTTAACACGAATCCGTTTTTTGCCGCAATATTCAGGTAATAGGACAGCGGACGATGAAAGTGCTCTGTTTCACCCCAATAATCATTTTTAAAATGATAGTTTTTGATATATTTATCCATTGCTTTAGCATACTTAAAGCCATTTGAGTCCTCAAGCCAGTGGCAGTCATAAAATGCAGGATGGACGATGGAATAATACAATATCCCCCCGGTTTTAAGTATCCTTCTGCATTCCGAAAATACATTATCGATATCTTCAATATCCATGAATACCTGATTTGAAAAGACCACGTCAAACCTATCGTTTTCAAAGGAAAGCGGAGCCGTGATATCCATAACAGAAAAATTGATGGCAGGATAACGCTCCCGAGCTATTTCAATCATTTTCCCAGAGCCGTCTATCCCTGTCACATCAGCCCCTATGCTCTGAAAATAGTCTGCATAAGCTCCATAGCCGCAGCCAAGGTCTAAAACCTTTTCTCCGCTAAAACTTTCAAATCTGGCTTTTACAACTCTCTTATTGCTCTGTGCAAATTCCGAACATTCCTGACCTTCTGCATATGTTGACGCGGCCCTATCCCACTGACTTATTATATCATCCTGCATTTTCTGCCTCCATATCTCATAACACTTTAGCTAAGAAATCCTGCAAGCGCGGGTTCTTCGGCGCGCTGAACAGCTCCTCCGGCGCCCCCGACTCCATTATAACCCCCTCGGCCATAAACAGCACCCTGTCAGACACTTCCCTTGCAAACCCCATCTCATGTGTCACAATAACGCTCGTCATCCCAGTCTCAACCAGCCCCTTGATGACCTCAAGCACCTCCCCCACCATCTCCGGGTCCAGCGCGCTCGTGGGCTCGTCAAAGAGCATAACGTCCGGCTCCATGGCCAGCGCCCGCACTATCGCAAGCCTCTGCTTCTGCCCCCCGGACAGCTTCCCCGGCATGACCTCAGCCTTGTCCGCAAGGCCCACCCGCTCCAAAAGCTCCATGGCCTTCTTATTTGCCTCGGCCTCGCTCATGCCCTTCACCAATATGGGCGCAAGGGTGATATTCTTTTTAACGCTTAAATGGGGGAACACGTTGAAGTGCTGGAACACCATCCCCATCTTCTGCCTGTGCAAATCTATGTCAACCTTCCTGCCGGTTATCTCCACGCCCTCAAAGAATATCTGCCCCTGCTCCGGTGTCTCAAGCATGTTCAGGCACCGAAGGAAGGTGCTCTTGCCGCCCCCCGACGGCCCTATCACCGACACAACCTCCCCGGCGTGTATGGTCTCGGACACGCCCTTCAGTACCTGGAGCTTCCCGAAGCTCTTGTGCAAATCCACCGTTTTAATAAGCTCAGTCCGCTGTTCCACGTGCCATCCTCCTTTCGAATGCCGCCACGACCTTGCTAAGCGGGAAGGTCAGGCAGAGATATATCACGCCCGCTATAATAAGCGCCTCAAACCTCAGGTAAGTTGCCCCGCCTACCAATAGGTACGAGGTCATCAAATCCCCCAGGAAGAAGGTGGAGGCAAGGGACGTCTCCTTGAGCATCATAATGAACTCGTTGCCCAATGCCGGCAGGATATTCCGCACCGCCTGGGGCAGCACTATCCGGAGCATGGTCTGCCGCCCGGAGAGCCCAAGGCTCCGTGCCGCCTCGGTCTGCCCCTTGTCCACGGCCTGTATGCCAGCCCGGATAACCTCGGACACATAGGCCGAGGAATTTATGCAAAGCGCCAGCGCCACCCACATGAAGGGGGACAGCGCCAGAAAGGGCAGCAGCTCCGGCAGCACGAAGTAGAATATGTAAAGCTGCAAAAGTATGGGCGTGCCCCTTATGACCTCTATGTACACCCCAATGAAAAACCGCACTACCTTGAACCTGCACATCTTCGCCATGGCCACCAGCGTCCCCAGCAGCACGCCGAAGAACACCGCTATGGCCGTAAGCTTCAATGTGTTCATGACCCCCTCAAGCAGGAACACCTGCCAGTACTGCTGCCAGAGCTTCACTATATTCGGCCCTATCTGCGATAAATCCATCCCTTTTCCCCCTCAAAAAATTTTTATATTTATAATTATAATTATTTATAATTATTGTACCCGCCCCGGTTTGCAGGGCGGGTACACGGCTTTCCGTATTTATATTACTCTTCCTGAGTTGAGGGCTCCCCGGCCTCCTCGGAGCCTTCGCTCTCGTCAGGCATGGTGACCTCCTGGGCAGTGGCGCTCATGGCCATCTCCTTGGCCTTATCGTACCACTCGCCGTAGACCCCGGAGTCATAGGCCTTCTTCAAGATGGCGTTGACCTCCTTGGTAAGGTCGTCCGCGCCCTTCTTCATGACGATAACGTTGGCTGTGTACTTGTCGTCAACCTCGAACTGGAACCCGGAGAGGGCCACCCCGTCGTCGTTGGACATGAACACATCAGCCTGGCCCTTCGCCACGGCCATGGCGTCAAAGTCCCCCTTCTTGAGCTGCAGGAGGGCCGTGCCCAAATCCCCCACCACAACTATCTCGCAGTCAGGCAGCTGCTCCTGGCAGAGTGACTCCTGCAATGAGCTTGTCTGGGCCCCAACCTTCACCCCGGCAAAGTCCTCGGGTTTTGTATACTTGCCCTCGTCCTCCTTGCGCACAATCACCACCTGGTCGCTCTCGTTGTCCCCGGGATAGTAGAAGTCCGAGAGGTTAAAGCCGTCCTCCCGGTCCTGCCTCCAGGAGAAGCCGGAGATAGCCATGTCAACAGTGCCCATGCTCACCGCCGTTGTGCAGGCGTCAAAGCTCATGGGCATAATCTCAAGCTCCTTGCCCATCTCGTCGGCAATGTACTTTGCAAGCATCATGTCAAAGCCAACATACTGCTCCTGGCCCTGCTTGCTGGTGTCCACAAAGGCCATTGGCGCAAAGTCCGGGCTCGTTGCCACCTTGAGCTTTTCGCCGCTCTTCTTATCCCCGCAGGCCGCCGCTGCCGTTATGATGAGGCATATGGCCAGCGCCAGGGCAATGATTTTCTTCGCTTTCATAATTTACCGCACTTCCTTCTTGATTTTGATTTCGTCATACATTATAACCGCATAAATATACATTGTCAAGGGCAAATTATGAATTTTCTTTCATCCACATATATTACAGGCCCCGGCAGTATATTTTGTGTATTTTTGTCCGGGCGCTTGCCTAAACCGCCGTTTTCTGGTATAATAGCCTATATCACCCATTTGAGAAAGGCGGTAATTTTATGAAAACCTTCGACCCCAGCGCCTATGCCGCGCTGGCCCGGCGCACAGCTGCCGAGGGCTGTGTGCTCCTTCGCAACGAGGGGGCGGTCCTGCCCTTTAGCGGGGGCGCAAAGCTGGCCGTGTTCGGCCGCAGCCAGTTCAACTACTACAAGTCCGGCACCGGCTCGGGGGGCCTTGTGAACACCGGGCACGTGCCGGACATCACCGAGGCCCTGGAAAGCTCCGGCAGCGTCACGGTGGACCAGGCGCTCAAGGCGGTCTACGGGGCCTGGATTGAGGACCACCCCTTCGACCCCGGCCAGGGCTGGGCAAACGAGCCCTGGTATCAGGAGGAAATGCCCCTGGACCCCGGCACAGTGGAGGCCGCGGCAAAGGCCAATGACGGGGCGGTTATCATCCTGGGCCGCACCGCCGGGGAGGATAAGGACAGCTCAGCCGTCGAGGGCAGCTATCTCCCCGCGAAGGCAGAGCTGGACATGATAAAGGCTGTGTGTGAGAAGTTTGAAAAAGTGGCCGTGGTGCTGAACACCGGCGGTATCCTGGACATGAAGTGGGTTGATGAGTACAAGCCCGGGGCGGTCATGTACGTGTGGCAGGGGGGCCAGGAGGGCGGCCTCGCCGTGGCAGACGTGCTCACCGGCAAGGCTAGCCCCGGCGGCAGGCTCCCCGACACCATCGCCCGTGACATCAGCGACTACCCCGCCGCAAACAACTTCGGCAGCGAGAGCCGCAACCTCTACCCCGAGGACGTCTACGTGGGCTACCGCTATTTTGAGACCTTCGCCCCTGAAAAGGTGCTCTACCCCTTCGGCTTCGGCCTCACCTATACCACCTTCGAGGTGAAGCACACCTCCATCGGCGTGAGCTCCGGCTATGCCTGCATGGAGGCAGAGGTAACGAATACCGGCTCCCGCCCGGGCAGAGAGGTTGTGCAGGTCTACTGCGAGGCCCCCCAGGGCAAGCTGGGCCAGCCCGCCCGCTCCCTCTGCGCCTTTGGGAAGACCCGTGAGCTGGCACCGGGCGAGACTGAAACTCTCAGCTTCACCGTCCCCTTCGCAAAGCTTGCAAGCTACGATGACTCCGGCGCCACCGGCCACAAGTCCGCATGGGTCCTCGAGGGCGGCGAGTATACCTTCCATATGGGTACCGACGTGCGCTCGGCCAAGGAAGTGGGCTCGGTCAGGCTGGAGGAGGCTGTTATCGAGCAGCTGGAGGAGGCATGCGCCCCTGTGACCCCCTTCGACCGCCTACGCCCCGGCGCTGTTAAAGACGGCGTGTATACTAAAGAGTACGAGCCCGCGCCCCTGAGGACTGTGAGCCCGGTCGACCGCAGGAACGAGAAGCTGGTTAAAGCCGGGGCCTGCACCGGTGACAAGGGCTATAAGCTCGCCGATGTGGCCGAGGGCAAGGTGACTATGGACGAGTTCTTAGCCCAGCTCACGGACGACGACCTCTGCTGCATTGTCCGGGGCGAGGGCATGTGCTCCCCAAAAGTCACCCCCGGCACGGCGGGAGCCTTCGGCGGCGTGACAGAGCGCCTAGTGAGCTTCGGCATACCCACCGGCTGCTGCGCCGACGGCCCCAGCGGCATACGCATGGACTGCGGCACCCGGGCCTTCGCCATGCCCAGCGGCACCCTCATGGCCTGCACCTTCGACACTGAGCTTGTAAAGGAGCTCTACGAGTACGAGGGCCTGGAGCTCCGTAAGAACAAGGTTGACACCCTCCTGGGCCCCGGCATAAACATCCACCGCCACCCCCTGAACGGCAGGAATTTCGAGTACTTCTCCGAGGACCCCCTGCTCACCGGGGAGATGGCCGCCGCCCAGCTCACAGCCATGCAGGAGTACGGCGTCACCGGCACCATCAAGCACTTCGCCTGCAACAGCCAGGAGTTCCACCGCCACGACGTGGAGGCCGTAATATCAGAGCGGGCCATGCGGGAGATATACCTTCGCCCCTTCGAGACAGCCGTGAAGCAGGGCAAGGCCCGGTCAATTATGACAAGCTATAACCCCATCAACGGCTTCTGGTCCGCCAGCAACTACGACCTGCTGACCACCATCCTCCACGGCCAGTGGGGCTATGAGGGCATGGTCATGACCGACTGGTGGGCCAGGTCCAACGACGAGGGCCAGGAGGGCGAGCGCACCAATACCGCCGCCATGGTCCGGGCCCAGAACGACCTGTTCATGGTGGTGCCGGACTCCGCCTCCAACGCCATGCACGACAACTCCCGGGAGGGCCTGGATAAGGGCGCGGTGGACCGGGCCGAGTTCATCCAGTGCGCAAAAAATATCTGCAATTTCCTCCTTCAGTCCCCCTGTATGCTCCGTATGCGCGGCATTGAGACAGAGCTCGACAAGGCCCTCTCAGAGGCCCCCTCCCTGGACGACGGCGGCTCGGCAGAGATGTTCTACGTTGAGGCCGATGACAGTAACCGCATTGATTTTGACGTGTCCCTCATCAAGCTTGAGAAGGGTGAAAACACAAGATTTGGTGTATCTATCAGGGAGCAGGGGCTGTATAAGCTGACCCTCACCCTGCGCTCCACTGACAGCAACGACGTCTCCCAGCTGCCTCTCTCCGTCTTCCAGGACCGCAACCTCCTGGGCACCACCACCCTCACCGGCGCCCAGAGGGACTGGGAAACCGCCGAATATAATGTGATGGGCTTCTCCGGGAATTTCTACCTGAGGTTCTTTGCCGCACAGACCGGGCTCGAGCTCAAATCCGTGACGCTGGAACTGGTGAAGACGCTCGGGGAGCTTCAGAAGGAGATTGGGCAGTAAGTGAGCAGGACTCTTGACAACCCCCCGCCCTTGTGCTAAAATATAAAAAACTCAAAGTGAACGGAGGGAAACCCCATGGACCTTATCAAGACCCTGAACACCCGCGACCTGTGCGAGAGCGCCAAGAACGGCGGCTGCGGCGAGTGCCAGACCTCCTGCCAGTCCGCCTGCAAGACCAGCTGCGGTATCGCTAATCAGGAGTGTGAAAACAAAACCGGGAAATAATCAGCGCCGCTGATTTTTCCGGAGGTTTCGGTGCCGCCCTAACCCGGCGGCACTTTTTTATGCTGAAATTTTTCGGGAGGATTTACCCATGGTACACCAATACAAGCTCGGCGGCTATAACATAGTTCTCGACTCCTGCTCCGGGTCCGTCCACGTGGTGGACGAGGCAGCTTATGACATGATTGCAATGCATAAGGAGCTCCCCCGGGAGGAGATAGTTTCAATAATTCTTAACAAATACAGCCACCGCCCGGAGCTCACAGAGACGGAAATTCTGTCATGCTTAGACCAGATTTCAGCCCTGGAACAGGCCGGCAAGCTCTTCACCCCAGACGCCTTCGAGCCCATGGCCGGGGCCTTCAAAGCCCGCAGCGGCGGGGTTATCAAGGCCCTCTGCCTCCATGTGGCCCACACCTGCAACCTCAGCTGCTCCTACTGCTTTGCAAGCCAGGGGAAATTCCACGGTGAGCGTGCGCTCATGAGCTATGAGGTGGGCAGGCGCGCCCTGGATTTTCTCGTTGAGAACTCCGGGAGCCGGCGCAATCTCGAGGTGGATTTCTTCGGCGGGGAGCCCCTGATGAACTGGGATGTGGTGAAAAAGCTTGTCAAATACGCACGTTCCATCGAGGCAGAATATGGCAAGAATTTCCGCTTCACCCTCACCACAAACGGTATGCTCATAGACGACGATGTTATAGACTTTTGCAATAGAGAAATGTCAAATGTTGTCCTAAGCCTGGACGGCAGGAAGGAAGTAAATGACAGGTTTAGGGTAGACTACGCGGGCAATGGCAGCTATGATACCATCGTGCCAAAGTTTCAGAAATTCGTCAAAGCCAGACAAGGCAGACAGTACTACATGCGCGGCACCTTCACCCACCATAACCCCGATTTTTTGAACGACATCAAGGCCATGCTCGACCTGGGGTTCACAGAGCTGAGCATGGAGCCGGTGGTCTGCCCCCCCGACGACCCCTCGGCGCTGACAGAATCTGACAGAAAAATCGTCATGGAGCAGTACGAGCAGCTGGCCCAGCTTATGCTACAGCGCCAGAAAGAAGGGCAGCCCTTCACCTTCTACCACTATATGTTGGACCTTGAGGGCGGCCCCTGCATATATAAGCGAATCTCCGGCTGCGGCTCCGGCACCGAGTACATGGCCGTGACCCCCTGGGGGGACCTGTACCCATGCCACCAGTTTGTGGGTGATGAAAATTATAAGCTTGGAAACATCTTCGACGGAGTGACAAACACTGCCATCCAGGAGGAGTTCCGCTCCTGCAGCGTCTACTCCCGCCCCGAGTGCGCGGACTGCTGGGCCAAGCTCTACTGCTCGGGCGGGTGCGCCGCCAACGCCTACCACGCCTCCGGCAGCATCCGCGGCGTCTACGAGCCCGGCTGCGAGCTGTTCCGCAAGCGCATGGAGTGCGCCATCATGCTGAAGGCCGCGCAGGACGAGCTGAAAAGCTGATGACGACGCCCATCCATGATTTTGTCAGGTTTTATGCCGGCTCTAACCCCTCCCGCCTCCACATGCCGGGCCATAAAGGGACTGGTTTTCTCGGCTGTGAGCCCTACGACATCACAGAGATAGACGGCGCCGATAACCTCTACGACCCGCAGGATATCATCCGGGAAAGCCAGTCAAATGCTGCCAGGCTTTTCGGCGCCGCCGCCACCTTCTACTCCACCGAGGGCTCCTCCCAGTGCATCCGCGCCATGCTCTACCTGGCCCTCCTGGCCCATAAGGAGCGCTCCGGCAGCCGCCCGCTGATTGTAGCGGGGCGCAACGCGCACAAGGCCTTCCTGACCGCCGCCGCGCTCCTTGACTTAGAAGTCTGCTGGCTCTACCCTCAGAACGCCGACTATAGCTTGTGCCGGTGTGATATAACGCCCCAATATCTTGACAGCATTTTAACTCAGCACCCAGACGCCGCCGCTGTCTACATCACAAGTCCCGACTATCTGGGAAACACTGCTGACATCAAACTTCTGGCTGAGGTGTCACATTGTCACAATCTCCCCCTCCTGGTTGACAACGCCCACGGCGCTTACCTCCACTTCCTCGACCCGCCCAGCCACCCCATGGACCTTGGCGCCGACCTCTGCTGCGACAGCGCCCACAAGACTCTTCCTGTCCTGACCGGCGGCGCTTACCTCCACATTTCTCATCTAGCACCGTCAATCTATGCCAGCAAAGTATGTCAAGCTATGTCGCTGTTTGGCTCTACTAGTCCATCATATCTTATACTACAGTCGATAGATTTATGTAACCAATATCTTGACAACTTTTATACCCAAAAACTGGCAGATACAGCTCAGTTTTTGACAGCTTTCAAATTGCGCCTCGCACAAAAAGGCTGGCATTTCACCGGAGACGAGCCACTAAAACTGACAATCTCTACCCTCCCCAGCGGCTATACCGGACCCCAGCTTGCCGGCCTGCTACAGTCCCGGGGCATTCACCCCGAGTACGCTGACCCCGGCTACCTGGTGCTCATGCCCACTCCGGAGACCCCACCGGAGGCTCTGGCCCGGCTGGAATCAGTGCTCGCCGGGCTCCCCCAGCTCCCCCCCATCCCCGCCGCGCTCCCAGCTTTCCGGCCTCCCCAGCGCCGCCTGACCATCCGGCAGGCTCTCTTTTCCCCCAGCGAAAAGCTGTCAATCACTGAAGCTGTCGGGCGCACTCTCACCGGCCTCTCAGTGAGCTGTCCGCCCGCCGTGGCCCCTGCCGTACCGGGTGAGATTTTGACAGAAAATATTGCTGAAATCTACCGTTATTACGGCATCGAAACCGTATCTGTAGTGAAAAAATAAAGGACCCCCGGTGACAAAACCGTGGGTCCTTTTACTATTAAACTGTCAAATCATGCAATCCCGGGTCAACGTCAACAACTTTTTCCCCATCCGGACCATGTAAAACAATCTTCAAATCTTCTGCCTCACCATTAAAGCTAAAGCTGACTTTATCTGCCACTCTTTTTGCAGTAACTGTCAGGAATTTCTTCCCCTTCATATCGACTATCTCACACTCAGCCTCGTCATTAAGCTCAAAAACATGCAGTATCAAGCCCTTAAAATAGTCATATTCAACAGTTGAACTCTCCGCACCCACCGGAAGTATCGTGTTCTCCCGCACCATCAGCGGCAGACTCATGAAGTCGTGCACCTCATGCACCCAGCGCCCGCCGTCCACAGTTTTCCCGGTAAACAGGTTCGTCCAGCGGCCCTCAGGCAGGTAATAATCCACATCACCCTCCTTGGTGAACACCGGCGCCACAAGCAGGCTCTCCCCCAGCATATATTGCCTATCCAGGTCCCCGCACGCTATATCTTGTGGAAATTCCAGCACCATCGCCCGCATCATCGGCACGCCGGTCTCATGTGCCTCCACCGCCTTTGAGTACAGATACGGCATGAGCGAGCACTTTAGCTTGGTAAATTTCCGCACCACATCCACCGACTCCTCGTCGAACAGCCACGGCACCCGGTAGGAATTTGACCCGTGCAGCCGGGAGTGGGTGGAGAGCAGGCCGAAGGCCGCCCAGCGCTTGTACACATCCGCCGGCGCCGTGCCCTCAAACCCGCTGATATCGTGGCTCCAAAACCCAAATCCCGAGCAGGTCAGGGAGAGCCCGGCCCTCAGGGACTCGCTCATCGAGAGGTAGTTCGACGAGCAGTCGCCGCCCCAGTGCACCGGGAATTTCTGCCCGCCGGCAGTGGCGCTCCGGGCAAAGAGGCAGGCCTCATCCCGGGCCTTATACTCCTCGAGGAGCTCAAAAACGCATTTATTATACAAATATGTGTAATAATTATGCATTAACTCCGGGTCACTTCCGTCAAAATATGCACAGTCCGTGGGTATTCTCTCGCCGAAATCCGTCTTGAAACAATCAACCCCCATATCCAGCAGAGCGCGGAGCTTGCCCTGATACCACTTCCAGGCCTCCGGATTTGTGAAGTCCACCAGGCCCATCCCGGCCTGCCACAGGTCCCACTGCCAGACGTCTCCGTTTGGCCGCTTCAAAAGATAGCCGCGCTCCATAGCCTCCTTGAAAAGTGGCGATTTCTGCCCTATATAGGAGTTTATCCATACGCAAATGCGCAATCCCCGCTCCTTCAGACGCTTCAGCATACCCGGAGCGTCCTTGAACATCTTGGGGTCAAAGGTGAAATTGCACCACTCATTCTCCGCCATCCAGTAGCAGTCAAAGTGGAAGACCTGCAGGGGGATGTCCCGCTCGGCCATGCCGTTCACAAATTCATTCACCGTATCTTCGTCATAGTTTGTCGTAAAAGAGGTAGAGAGCCACAGTCCGAAGGTCCACGCCGGGGGCAGCGCCGGCCGTCCGGTAAGGGCTGTATAATTATTCAGTACCTTCTTGGGCTCACCGCCGCCGATGACCATGAAATCCAGCTTCTCCCCCGGCACCGAGAACTGCGCCCGGGTCACCACCTCCGAGCAGAGCTCGTAGCTCACCGGGCCGCTGGAGTTGACGAACACGCCGTAGCCCCGGTTGGTCAGGTAGAAGGGGATATTTTTGTAGGAAATTTCGGAGCACGTGCCCCCGTCCTCCTGCCAGAGGTCCACAACTTGTCCGTTTTTGACAAATGGAGTGAACCTTTCACCCAGGCCGTAAATCTTCTCGCCAATGTCCAGGTCCAGCTGCGCGCGCATGAATGGGCCCTCGGGAGTCTGCATATAGCTAATCATGCTGTGGCCGAATTTGTCCCCGACATTTGTCAACTTTTTATTTTTATAATAGTATGTGAAAGAAGCAGGATGTTTTGTGATTCTCAGGCTGGTATCGCCGCTTTTGACAGTTATCCCGCCCTCGAACTCCTCCAGCTCCAAAGGGGTTTCTACTGTTTCAAGCTCAAATTCGGGTACTTTTTTTGCGCTCCCCATGAAGTGCCAGGCCTCTGTTCTTATGATGTCTGGCCTCGGTGAGCTGATGCTCATTTCCAGCACAGGGCCGCCCATTCCGCGCTCGTCCTGGGGGTAGGGGACGCTGTAGAGGTAGAGCTTGCCGTTTTCGTATTTGGTTTCGCGTATCTGGACGCAGTCGTAGTTTTGGACGCCGGGCTTGTTCAGCCAGTAGCCTCTTGTGAATTTCATGATAGGTTCCTTTCGAGTGTTATTATATTATGTGCCTGCGGTATAAGTATGGGGCGCTGCCCCATGCCCCGCAAGTTTTTTGAAAAAAACTTGACAAAAAACTTTGCTTTTTTAGAACTCTGCTTCCATGCCGTCGTATGAGGTCAGGAAGCCCTTTTCCCCGGCCGCAGGCACCATCTCGTCGTACCCGGCCCCGCCGCCGTTATGGGAGAAGTGGTTCGCCACATGTATGCAGCCCTCCCCGAGCACCCCGGCCTCCTCAAGCATTTCCCGAAGCCGCAGGTCCCCCTTCAGGCCCATATGATTGCGCTCCCCGTGCTCAAGCAGTCCATTTGTGCAATCATATGAAACTAGGCCAAATTTGAGCCCGCTTTTGTGCAGATATTCCATGCTCTCCCCCGGCAGCAGTCCGGTATCATGGGCATAGAGCAGCGCCTTCCCCTCCGGATTCTCAACCGCGTACACCACCGATTCCGGTGCCCCATGGTCCGCTTTCAGTGCTGTTACCCTATAGCCCTCCACATCAAACGGCTCGAAGGGGCGTATCTCGTGCAGACAGAGCCCGCCCTCCCCGATTATCCGCTCCAAATCCTCGCACTGCTCCCGCACCATCTTCAGCACCGCCCCGGTGCCATAGAGATTGAAGGCCCGCGCCTCCCTCCTATGGGCCGCGTAGCTTATCAGGCACCAAAGGTCCCCGGGATACAGATGGTCCGAGTGACAATGCGTCACAATACATGAGTTTATCTCCGTGAGCCGAAGGCCCTCCCTCAGCACATGCAGATAGGTGTCCGCGGGAAAGTCTATCAGCAGCCGCCCGTCCACCAGCGCCTGGCTCCGGGTGCGCACATTCCGCCCGCCCCGCTCCCTGGCCCGCTCACAGACCTCGCACTCACAAAACAGCGCCGGCACCGCCTCAGCCGCCGCGGTCCCCAGATATTTCAGCTTCAAATCATCGCCCCATTTCAAATAATTTCCGGCCTGGCTTTTGCCTAATTGTACTATATTCGTCCGGAAATGGCAAGCATAAAGCCAGAGAAATTTCCGCTGATTTTCAACAACTTTCCTGTTGACAGAAAGCCTGTTTTGGTGTATACTAAATAACACAGTGAGGGTGACGCTTAGAATATCCCCCACCTGTATGTTTCGTCTCCGCGAATGACGGGACGCTAATGTAGAATATCATTCATTTGTAGTATTTTGGAGCCGCCTGAAAAATGGCGGCTCTGATTGTTTTAGGAGAAAAATATGCACCTTGTAAAAGTCAGCCCCACCTTCTATAATAACTGCAAAATCCACGGCACCGACAGCGAACTGCTTTTCAATGAATCCGGCCGTCCTTGCGTTCTTTTGCTTAAGCTCATGTACAAGGGTCAAAAAAGAAGCTTTGTTGTCCCGCTCCGCTCAAATATAGCTCCAAACGTCCCCAAAAGTCAATATTTTCCTCTGCCGCCAAACAAAAACACCCGTCCTGGATGTCGCCACGGCATACACTACATAAAAATTTTTCCAATCAGCAAAGAGTATATACAGAAATATAATATTGATGGCAACATATTTTTGCAAAAGGTAAACTCTATCATAAATTTTAACACAAAAGCTATAGTAACAGCCTGCCAAAATTATCTCGCCCAGGCTGAAACCGGCAATAGGCACCCCATGACCCCGGATATTGACGGTATCCTCACTTGGCTCGACCCGCCGAAAAAGCAATAGATATCTACACAAAAAAAGGCCGGCACCCACCAGCGCCAGCCCTCATACATCCTACGATATCCTCTCCCCCAGCTTCGGCAGCGGGAACCCCACCGCCTGGCTTATCTCTCCCGACCATGCCAGCAGCTCATTTGAAGCCGCCCGGGTTATCTCGCTGTCCTCCCGGAGAATAGCCATGTCGTCCTCCATGCGGCCCAAACTTTCCTCCATAGCCTTCATGCGGTTCTCAATCTTGTCCGTGCGGGAATCCATCAGCTTCATGCTCGCCGCCAAGTGGTTCAGGCGTGAGTCCATGCCGTCCATGCGGACGTCCAGCTTATCAGCCCTGTCCTTTACCTCTGCAAACCCATTGTTCATTTGAGCCTCGAGTTTGTTTAACTGCATAAGTATACGCTCCAGCATTTCTCTATCCACCATTCTGCCCCCTCTCTTAACATCATTATACCCCTCCCCCACCCCCAAGTCAATCCCCCATCCAACCAAAATGGCCGGCACCCAATCTCTTGGGCGCCGGCCAAAATTGCTCTCAATGGCTAGCTAGGTTAGCTTATCTTAGTACATCCCGCCCATATCCGGTGCCGGAGCCGCCGGAGGCGTGGGCTCCTTAATGTCGGCAACCAGCGACTCGGTAGTGAGTATGGTAGCCGCCACAGAGGAGGCGTTCTGCAATGCGGAGCGTGTGACCTTTGTGGGGTCAACAATGCCCGCCTCAATCATATCCTGGAACTCCCCGGTGAGGGCGTTATAGCCCTGGCCCACCTTCTGCTCGCGCTTGAGCTGCTCAACGATAACAGAACCCTCAATGCCGGCATTTGCGGCAATCTGGCGCACGGGCTCCTCAAGGGCCTTGAGCACGATGGCAGCGCCGGTCTTCTCGTCGCCCTCGGCAGTGTCAACATATGCCTTCACGGCGGGGATGGCGTCGATAAGGGCTGTGCCGCCGCCGGCCACAATGCCCTCCTCAACGGCAGCCTTTGTAGCGGCCAGAGCGTCCTCAATGCGGAGCTTCTTCTCCTTCATCTCAATCTCAGTGGCAGCGCCAACCTTGATGACGGCCACGCCGCCGGCCAGCTTAGCCAGGCGCTCCTGTAGCTTCTCCTTATCGAACTCGGAGGTGGTGGTCTCAATCTGGGCGCGAATCTGGCCCACGCGGCCCTGGATAGCGGAGGAATCCCCTGCGCCGTCCACGATGATGGTGTTCTCCTTGTCAACCTTCACCTGGCGGGCGCGGCCCAGCTGGTCGATGGTGGTGTCCTTCAAGTCGAGGCCGACCTCCTCGCTGATGACCTGGCCGCCGGTGAGGGTGGCGATGTCAACCAGCATTTCCTTCCTGCGGTCGCCGAAGCCCGGGGCCTTGACGGCCACGCACACGAAGGTGCCGCGAAGACGGTTCAGGATGAGGGTGGTCAGGGCCTCGCCCTCGATGTCCTCGGCGATGATGAGCAGCTTCTTGCCGCCCTGGACAATCTGCTCCAAAAGGGGCAGAATCTCCTGTATATTGGAAATCTTCTTGTCAGTAATCAAGATATAGGGGTCGTCCAGCTCGGCTACCATCTTGTCGGTGTCGGTAGCCATGTAGGGGGTCACATAGCCCCTGTCGAACATCATGCCCTCCACGACCTCGCTGTAGGTCTCGGCGGTCTTGGACTCCTCCACGGTGATAACCCCGTCGGCGGTGACCTTCTCCATGGCGTCGGCAATGAGCTGGCCTATCTCGTCGCTGCTGGAAGACACGGCGGCGACCCTGGCGATGTCCTTTGTGCCGCTGACCTTCTGGCTGTTCTTCACAATAGCGTCAACAGCCGCGTCGGTTGCCTTCTGCACGCCCTTGCGGAGCACCATAGGGTTGGCCCCGGCGGTGACGTTCTTCATGCCCTCCCGCACTAAGGCCTGGGCCAGCAGGGTAGCGGTGGTGGTGCCGTCGCCGGCCACGTCGTTGGTCTTAGTGGCAACTTCCTTTACCAGCTGGGCGCCCATATTCTCGTAAGCGTCCTCAAGCTCTATCTCCTTGGCGATGGTTACGCCGTCGTTTGTGATAAGGGGCGCGCCGAACTTCTTGTCCAGCACCACGTTGCGGCCCTTGGGGCCCAAAGTGATTTTGACAGTATCGGCCAGCTGGTTTACGCCGGAGAGAAGCGCCTTGCGGGCCTCCTCACCGTATACGATTTTCTTTGCCATGTTAATCTGTCCTTTCTATTATATATAGTATGGGTCTTGCCTTCGGCAAGGTCTTGGGGCGCTGCCCCAAACCCTGCCACCTTTTGAAAAAGGTGGACGAAAACTTTACTCTACTACCGCCAGGATATCGCTCTGCTTCACGATAGTGTACTCCTCGCCGTCAACCTTCACCTCAGTGCCGCTGTACTTCGCGGAAATTACCCTGTCGCCCTCCTTCAGGTACATCTTGATTTCCTTCCCGTCTACCTCCCCGCCGGGGCCGACCGCAATCACCCTCGCTATCTGCGGCTTCTCAACGCTCTTCGCCGCCAGCACGATTCCGCTCTTCGTGGTCTCCTCCGCGTCCTCAGTCTTGATGAGCACTCTGTCCAGAAGTGGCTTGATTTTCATAAAATACACCGTATCCTTTCTCCCCGGTTATATCCGCGCCCCGGGGCGGCGCTAATCTACCGGTCCCGCCAGCCTCCAAATGCTGACGGCTCCCGGCAAAAAGAAACAGCTTTTTGTAATTTTTAGCACTCGGCTCTCTCAAGTGCTAACTATATTCTAATCACATGGTCAGGAAAAGTCAATAGCCTTTTTCACATTTTTTTACAATTCACAAATCTTTCACATTTCTGCCCTTCCGCCCGCTTATCCTGAGCTCCTGCTTCAATGCCGTCTGCAGGATAGCCGACACATTCACCCCCGCCTTATCCGCCTCCGCGTTCAGCCAGGACGGCAGGGACACATTCCGGCGTACCGTCCGCATGTCGTTTTTTCGGCGGTAATCTGAAAAATCCACATCAACCAGCGTTATAACGTCCCCCTCATGCTCTGCGGCAATTTCCCCAATGGCTGACGGCTTCGGAACCGCCTCGCCTTCGTCCTCCATATCAATTCCCATCAGCCCCATAGCGTCCCGGGCCATCTCCATGGCGTCCGCGTAGTCCGTCCCCTGAGTATTAATGTTAAAATCCGGTATAAATACAATAATATGATTCAAACCTTGACTCAAAATAACAGGATATGCTGTTTTCATATATGCCCTCCTTAGCAACTAGTTTTATCCGCGCGCCGGTTCATTTCAGCCCCCGCCGCCGTATAATTGCTTTTGCCAATTCTTCGTCCGTTTCCTTATGACGGACTACGCTTTCGCGCTCTTTTCCCTTTACGTAAATGTCATGATTCGCGCCGTGACGCTTAAACTTCCATCCATTCCTTTCCAGCAGCGCAACAAGGTCCTTCGTCTTCATACCTCGCCTCCTACACGCCTATTATACACAACTGATGTGTATATGTCAACTACAGCAGCGCTCTAATTCAAAACATTTTTTGACATAATTCTCCAAAAGACTTGAAAAATCTCCCAAACCATGCTATACTCTGACAATCAGTTTACCGCAATAAATCGTCAAAGAAAAGAGGTGCCTCTGAGCTCTGCCTGACGCGCGGCCAAAACGGAGTAAGAGTTAATGAAAAAAGATTGGGGAGTTAAAAATGATAATAGTATTAATAGTCTTTCTTGTGCTGGTCATAATCTGCGCCTTCAAGGAGAGCAAGACCACCGGCCTGTACAAGTCCTACGGCGTCTACGGCCGCCTCAAGGCCTATCTGGCTCTGGACTTCGCCCTTTTGGGCATTGCCGCCCTCATCGGCGGCATAGCCCTGCCCTTCCTCAGCGGGGACCTGAAGGAAGTCGTGGACCAGGGCATTCCGCCCATCGCCATGATTGCCTTCGGCCTTGTGTTCCTGGCCCTCGGCGTGGCCATCTACTACTTCACCTACCGCAAATGCCCCGATGAGCTCAAGGGCAAGTGCATTATCAGCATGATTATCAGCGGCATGGGCGTGGCCTGCAAGATAGCCGTCTTCTTCCTGCCCTTCGTCTGGGCCCTGTCCGCGCCGGCCGGCGGCTTCACCGGGGGAGTTTCCGTGCCTGTTGCCACTGAGGAGAAGAAGACCGAGGTGTACAGCATTGACGATAAGGGCCGTCGCACCAACTATAAGGTCAACAGCACCGGCGACATGTACTATGATAACGGCGAGTGGCATAAGATAAAAAAGTAAAATCCTGCCTGAATATACTGTATATTGAAAAAACACTTGCATTTTCCCGGAAACTGTGCTATCATATGGGGTAGTATGACGATGGGTAAGGAGGTGTTACGATTGCCAAACATCAAATCCGCAAAAAAGCGCGTTAAGGTCATCGCCACGAAGACCCTGCAGAACAAAACCGTCAATTCTGCTCTGAAAACTCAGATTAAGAAGGCAAATGCCGCCATCGACAGCAACGCTGCCGACAAGGAGGCCGCTGTCCGCGCCGCCTTCAGGAAGATTGACCAGGCCGCTGCCAAGGGCATTATTCATAAGAACAACGCCGCCCACAGGAAGTCCGCTCTGGACAAAAAGCTTCGCGCTGGGGCGTGACCGGTCCTGCCGGTATTGAGGCTTGGCCGCCTGTTATTGGGCGCCGGGCCTTTTTTCTTTGCTTTTTACAAAAACTGTCTTGACTTTTCCCGGAAACTTAGTTATTATAGTAATAACCATAGGATGGCTAATTTAGTTCACTCAGGAGGTGTCCGCCATGAAAAAGGGGACAAAGCTCGCGCTTTTTATCGGCATTATTTCTGCCATAGCAGCCGTCGCGGCCTCTGCCGCGGCTCTGCTCATGTATCTCGACCACAAAAAAGACGAGGAGGAGCTGGAGCACTATCTGGACTGCTCAATTCAGTGACCCTTTGAAAATTTGTCGGCCCATATAGGGCTTGGTTTCTTGTGGGGAAAATTTAGAGCTCCCCCTCCTCCCACAGCCTGAGAGGAGCTTTTTATGCTGAATAAGACCGGATTTGACCTCTGGGCCGACGGCTATGATAAAACTGTCGGCCTTTCAGATGATGACAATACTTACCCATTCGCCGGCTACAAACAGGTGCTGGCGAAAATCTACAGCCGCTGTCTCAGCCGGGGCACGCCCACAGTTCTCGACATCGGCTTCGGCACCGGGACCCTCACTGCCAAGCTCTATGAAGCTGGGTGCGATGTTTACGGTCAGGATTTTTCACCCCGGATGCTCGACATCGCCCAGCCTAAGATGCCCGGCGCGAAGCTCTATTGCGGCGATTTTAGCCAGGGGCTGCACCCGGATATTCTCTCCCGGCGCTACGATTTTATTGTGTCTACTTACGCTCTGCACCATCTTACCGATGCTCAGAAGCGGGATTTTATCTCCGGGCTTTTGGAGATTCTTGAGCTCGATGGCGAGATTTTGATTGGGGATGTGGCTTTCGCGACCCGCCGGGAGCTCGAGGACTGCCGGGCTCGGGTTGGGGATGATTGGGATGGCGACGAGGTGTATTTTGTGGCTGATGAGCTTAGATTTCACTTTCCGACACTACATTTTGAGCCGGTGTCGCACTGTGCGGGAGTCATTAGGATAACACAATAGCAGGCTTGCGCCTGCACACGACCATGGGGCTCCGCCCCATACCCTGCCGCCTTTGAAAAGGCGGGCGAAACTTTTATATTAAAAGCCCCCGGTTTCCCGGAGGCTTTTTTCATGATTTGTCACGCGGGCGCGCTACCAGCGCGGCGATATACCCGAAGAATACTGCCGCCGTCGTCCCCGCGGCCCCCGCGGTCAGGCCCCCGGTGAAAACGCCCAGGAAACCCTGCTCCACCACCGCCTTCCGGACGCCCTCTGAAAGCGCCCACCCGAACCCGCACAGCGGCACCGTCGCCCCCGCTCCCGCAAAGTCCACCAGCGGTGTGTACACTCCCAGCGCCCCCAAAAGCACGCCGACTGTGACATAAGTTACCATTATCCTGGCCGGGGTCAGCTTCGTCAGGTCTATCAGCAGCTGCCCCACGAGGCATATGAGCCCGCCCACCCAAAACGCGTTAAAATACTCCATAATCGCCCTCCTTTGAGGGTATTTTCACCCGTTTTGCCGCAGATATGCCCCGATTTCACCTACATTTTCCGCGATTATGTCTGGCTTTATGTCCGAATTTGTCAGCATTTCAAGGGTAGTCTCCCCGCTCAGCACCAGCACCGAGGCCGCCTGTGAGCCCTCAGTCACAGCGATATCAGTATACAGCCTATCCCCAACAACCGCAATCTCTTGTGCCTCTCGCCCGCACACCTCCAATATATACCTCAAGGTATGCCCCGACGGCTTCCCAAAAAACTCACACTGCACCCCCGTCGAAGCCCGCACCAGCGCCGCGATAGACCCGCAGTCCGGAATAAACCCGCCCTCAACCGGGCAGTTCCAGTCTGGATTCACCCCGAAAAGCTCCGCGCCGTTCCTGACAAAATGACAGGCTTTGGCAAGTTTATCATAGGTGAGGCTGGTGTCAAAGCCCAGGACCACATAGTCGGGAGAGTCGTCGCATAGCTCGATTCCTGCCCGACGGAAATCCTCAAGCAGCGGCCCCGTCCCCACCACATACGCCCGCCTCCCGGGACGGTTCTCCCTGAGCCAGCGGATTATCACGTGGTTTGATATGAGCATTTTCTCAGGAGGAATATCAATGCCCATTCTGTGCAGTTTAGCTAAATATGCCTCCCGATTCTTCGAGCTGTTATTAGTAAAGAAACAAAATTCTCTCCCGGATTCCTCAATTTCTCGGAGAAAATCCCGGGTATAAGGAAACAATTTGTCACCAAGATATATGGTGCCGTCCATGTCCAGAACGAATAGTTTGACAGCTTTCAGCCGCTCAATCTGACCCTTCATACTTCCCCCTCACACCAGCTTTCTCACTCCACAGTGACAGACTTTGCCAGATTTCTCGGCTTATCAATGTCGCACCCCTTCATGGACGCCACATAGTACGCGAACAGCTGCAGGGGCAGAATGCTCATTGAGGGCAGCATGAAGTCCGGCACCTTTGGCACGCAGAACTGCCAGTCCGCGACCCCCTTCATCTCCCCCGCGAACTCCTCCGTGCACAGCCCCAGCACCACCGCGCCCCGGGCCTTCACCTCCCGGATATTGGCCGCCATCTTCCCGAACAGCCGCCCGCAGGTGCAGATAGCCACAACTAACGTCCCTTCCTCGATGAGGGAGATGGGCCCGTGCTTCAGCTCACCGCCAGTGTAGGCCTCAGAATGAATGTATGATATTTCTTTCAGCTTCAACGACGCCTCAAGAGACGCGGCATAGTCCACATTTCGCCCGATGAAGTAAATATCCTTCGCATTAAACTGCATTGACGCAAAGTGCTGGATGGTCCCCTTGTCCTCAAGACAGCGCCCCGCCAGCTCCGGCAGCTTCTCCAAAACACTGACATACTCTGCCAGCTTATCCTCCGGCAGAGTCCCCAGCTCCCGGGCCATATGCAGGGCGATAAGGTACATCACCGCCAGCTGGGTGCTGTAGGCCTTGGTGGAGGCCACGGCAATCTCGGGCCCCGCCCAGGTGTAGAGCACGTCGTCGGCCTCGCTGGCAATGCTGCTGCCCACCACGTTCACCACCGCCAATGTCCGCGCCCCCTGCCTTTTGGCCTCCCTCAGGGCCGCCAGAGTGTCGGCGGTCTCCCCCGACTGACTTATGATAATCACAAGGGTACGATTGTCGAGGATAGGGTCGCGATACCGGAACTCCGAGGCCACGTCCGTCTCAATGGGCATTCTCAAAAGCCCCTCAAAGGCGTACTTAGCCACCGCCCCCACATGATATGAGGTCCCGCAGGCGACAATATACATCCTGCTGATGTTCTCGATATCAGCTTTTGTCAGCTTCAAGTCGTCGAGGACAATCCTGCCGTCCTTTATCCTAGGTGAAATAGTTTTACTTAAAGCCTCCGGCTGCTCACAAATCTCCTTCATCATAAAGTGCTCATACCCACCCTTTTCAGCAGCGGTTATGTCCCACTCCACTGTCTCCACAGGCTTTTCCACAGGCTCCAGCTCCCGGTCAAGAAACTTCACCTCATCCCTTGTGAGCACGGCAATCTCCCTGTCCTTCAGCCGCACCACCCGCCGGGTATGGGCCAGGATAGCCGTCACATCCGAGGCGATAAAATTCTGCCCCTCCGAGAGGCCCACAATCAGCGGGCTGTCCTTCCTCACGGCGAACACCTTTTCCGGGCAGTCCGCGCAGATAATCCCCAGGGCATAGCTCCCCTGGACCCGCTCGGTGACCTGGCGTATCGCCTCGGGGACGTCCCCGCGGTAGTAGTACTCGAGCATTTGGGCCACGACCTCAGTGTCAGTATCTGACAGAAATTCCACGCCCCGGCGCATGAGGTGCTCCTTGAGCTGCATATAATTCTCAATGATTCCGTTGTGCACCACGGCAAAGAGCCCGCCGCCGCTGGCCTGGGGGTGGGAGTTCACATCCGAGGGCGCGCCGTGGGTGGCCCAGCGGGTGTGGCCAATGCCCACGGTGCCGGGCAGCTTTTCGCCCCCATTCAAAATTCCGTCCAGAACAGAAAGCCTGCCCTTGGACTTCACCACATGCAGGCCGGAGTCATTGTGCACGGCGACCCCGGCGGAGTCGTAGCCCCGGTATTCCAGCTTAGTGAGGCCCTCAAGGAGCAGTGGGGCGGCTTGGCTGTCCCCGATATAGCCGACAATTCCACACATAACAATCCCTCCAAAATTACGCGGTCCAGGTGCGTTAGGCACCTGGCAGGGTGTGGGGCAGCGCCCCACGGCCTTGTATTTGACCGAAGGTCAAAATCAGAAAACAGTCCAGCTAAACCAGACTGCTTTCTAAAATCCATCACCTATACATAATATCTTCCCTAGCCGGCCCATTAGAAACCATCGTCACCGGCACGCCCAGGTGCTTTTCAGCAAACTCCACATAATTTTTAGCATTCGCCGGTAAATCTTCATAAGTTTTAACACCCTTAATATCGCACTTCCACCCCGGCAGCTTCTCCAAAACAGGCTTACAGCGCTTCAGCTGGGCCGTAGGCGGGAAGTAATCAATACGCTCCCCATCCAGCTCATAGGCCACACATACCGGAATCTCGTCCAAATACCCCAGCGCGTCCAGCACAGTGAACGCCACATCCGTAGCCCCCTGGACCATGCAGCCATACCGGGCGGCCACCAAATCCAGCCAGCCCACCTGCCGGGGACGGCCGGTAGTCGCGCCGTACTCGCCCTTGTCGCCGCCGCGCTTACGGAGCTCCTCGGCCTCGTCGCCGAAAATCTCCGAGACGAACTCGCCGGCCCCCACGGCACTGGAATAGGCCTTCACCACGCAGTAAATCTTCCCGATGGCGTAGGGCGGTATGCCTCCCGCGCCCACGGAGCCGAAGCCCGCCAGAGGCGAGGAGGAGGTAGTCATGGGGTAGATGCCCATGTCCGGGTCCCTGAGGGAGCCCAGCTGGCCCTCGAGCAGGATGGTCCTGCCCTCCTTCACGGCGTTATAGAGCAGGGTGGTGGTGTCCGCAACATATGGTGCAACGATTTCTTTATACTCCATCAGCTTGTTATAGATATCGTCCCGGTTCAGGGGCTCGCGGTGATAGAGCTGGGTGTAGAGCACGTTTTTCAGGCCAAGCACATGGTCAATGCGCTCATAGATACTGTCCTTATCGTCAAATAAATCGCTTATCTGGAAGCCGATTTTGGCATATTTGTCCGAATAGAAGGGGGCAATGCCAGACTTTGTGGAGCCGAAGGCTTTGTCCGCAAGCCTAGCCTCCTCAAGGCCGTCCAGCTCCTTATGGTATGGCATGAGCACCTGGCAGCGGTTTGAGATGAGAATTTTAGGCTCCGGCACGCCGCCGTCCCGGATATACTGCATTTCGGTTACGAAGTTTTCTACTGAAAATGCCACGCCGTTACCGATAATATTTGTGATATTCTGCCGAAAAACTCCCGACGGCAGCTGGTGCAGGGCAAACCTGCCGTACTCATTTATAATAGTATGCCCAGCGTTGGACCCGCCCTGAAAGCGGATTACTATGTCAGAATCCTCCGCCAGCACGTCGGTTATCTTGCCCTTGCCCTCGTCGCCCCAGCAGGCGCCTACTATTGCTTTTACCATTTCTATACCCTTTCCCCAAAGAAACTTTTTGAAAAAAGTTTCTCTGGACTCTTCAAAAACTTTTACTTTTTTTACTTAAATATAACAGATTGTTTTCTTCTTTCACTATTTGGAAACCGGCGGCCAAGTGTATCTTTAAGGCCGCCTTGCGGGTACGCTCGAAGCAGTTGGTGACCTCTTTTGCCCCCAGCTCCCCGAAGGCGTGGTCTAAGAGCAGACGCATTCCCTCCCGGGAGCAGCCCCTCCCCCGCCGGGAGCTGTGCAGGACTATGCCCATTTCGTACACCCCGGGGCCCTCCGTCTCGTGCAGGCTCACCTCGCCCACCGGCTCGCCCTCTGCCATCAGATAGGCATAGAACCTCGCCGGCTCATTGCCCACCCACCGGGCGTACCAGCCGTCCCAATCCTCCCTGGGAAAGTCTATGCAGCCGGTGTCGTTATGATACCCGGGAAACCCCAGCTCATAGCCCGCGTTATAGCTCATAGTCGCCGGGTCAGATAGCAGGGTTTGACGAAAATCCAGCTCCGAGAGCTCCGGCACATGCAGCGCTAATCCTGTCAAACTGTTACCTCCGCGGCCTCGCTCTTTGTGTCCTTATACCGCTCAAGCACCGGCCCCAGCACCTCGCTGAGGAACTCTCTGGTCTGCTCCGGCGCCCGGCCCACGTACTTCTCCGGGCGCAATATCTCGCGGAGCTCATCCAGTGTAACACCAAATATTGGGTCCCCGGCTATCCGCTCCAGGAGGTCGTTTTCGCCCCCCTGCTCCTTTATCACCTTCGCCGCCGCCATTGAATGCACCCGGATGGCCTCGTGGAGCTGCTGGCGGTCACCGCCCCGCTTCACCGCGTCCATCATGATATTTTCCGTCGCCATAAATGGCAGCTCACGGAGCAAATGCTGCTCGATAACCTTGGGGTAGACAACCAGGCCGTCGGCTATATTGGCATATAATGTCAGTATTCCGTCCACAGCCAGGAACGCCTCCGGGACGCTCAGCCGCTTGTTTGCAGAGTCGTCCAGGGTCCGTTCGAACCACTGCCCCGCCTCGGTGAGGGCCGGATTCAGGGCGTCCACCATGACATACCTTGCCAGCGAAGCTATCCTCTCCGTGCGCATGGGGTTCCTCTTGTAGGCCATGGCGCTTGAGCCAATCTGGCCCTTCTCAAAGGGCTCCTCCACCTCCTTGAGGTGCTGCAAAAGCCGGATATCGTTACTGAACTTCGCGGCGCTCTGGGCAATTCCTGACAAAATATTCAGCATTTGGCTGTCGAGCTTCCGTGAATATGTCTGGCCCGACACGGCAAAGCTCTCCTTATAGCCCAGCTTTTCTGCAATTTTTTTATCCAGTTCCTTCACTTTTTGGTGATTCCCCTCAAAAAGCTCCAGGAAGCTGGCCTGGGTGCCGGTGGTGCCCTTGGAGCCCAGGAGCTTAGCCTTACTGAGCTGATACTCCACGTCCTCCAAATCCAGCAGCAGGTCCTGTATCCACAGGGCCGCCCGCTTGCCCACGGTTGTCGGCTGGGCGGGCTGGAAGTGGGTGAAGGCGAGGGTGGGGAGCCCCGCGTATTTCCCGGCAAATTCCGACAGCACCCTCAGCACCGAGACCAGCTTGTCCCGGATAAGCCCCAGGGCCTCAGTCATAATAATTATATCAGTATTATCCCCCACGTAGCAGGAGGTAGCCCCAAGATGTATGATTCCCGCCGCCTTCGGGCACTGTATGCCGTAGGCGTACACGTGGCTCATCACATCGTGCCGCACCTCCTTCTCCCGCGCCTCGGCCACATCATAGTTGATATCCTCGCCGTGGGCGCGAAGCTCCTCCACCTGCTCTTCTGTGACCGGCAGGCCCAGCTCGTGCTCAGCCTCGGCCAGCGCTATCCAGAGCTTTCGCCAGGTGCGGAACTTTTTGTCCGGCGAGAACAGATATTTCATCTCCCTGCCCGCATATCTTGCGGACAGAGGGGATTCGTACACTTCCCTTTGGCTCATTCCAGGTCGCTCCTTCCAAAACATTTCTTTGGACCCATACTCTGTTATTTTAAACAATTTGGCGTCCCATGTCAAGCCGCTTTCGCAGGGTTAATGCTTTTTTTGCATTTTTCTCCCGGGCTTTTTGTAAGGAGGCCGTATTTTTCTCAAATTACCCCTTGTAAAATCCAAAAAAATGTGGTAAGATAGGAGCAGATTTTGCAGGATAGAAAAAGAAACTTGCATTTTGGAGGGATTATCCGATGTCTTATGTAAGCGAACAGCTGGAGCTGTTAAAGAAGAAAAACGCGTCCGAGCCCGAGTTCATCCAGGCGGCCACTGAGGTGCTCACCTCTTTGGAGCCGGTGATAAACGCCGAGCCCAAGTACCAGGAGAACGGCATTCTCGAGCGCATTACCGAGCCCGAGCGGCAGATAATCTTCCGGGTGCCCTGGGTGGACGACAGCGGGAAGGTTCGGGTGAACCGGGGCTTCAGAGTCCAGTTCAACTCGGCCATCGGCCCCTATAAGGGCGGCCTGAGGCTGCACCCCAGCGTGAACCTGGGCGTGATAAAGTTCCTGGGCTTCGAGCAGATTTTCAAGAACTCTCTCACCGGCCTGCCCATCGGCGGCGGCAAGGGCGGCTCGGACTTTGACCCCAAGGGTAAGTCCGACCGGGAGGTAATGGCCTTCTGCCAGAGCTTCATGACCGAGCTCTTCCGCCATATCGGCGCTGACACCGACGTGCCCGCCGGGGACATCGGCACCGGCGCCCGGGAGATTGGCTACATGTTCGGCCAGTACAAGCGCCTTAAAAACTGCTTCGAGGGCGTGCTCACCGGCAAGGGCCTGAACTACGGCGGGTCCCTGGCCCGCACGGAGGCCACCGGCTACGGCCTTCTCTACTTCACCAACGCCATGCTGAAGAAGAACGGCCATGAGCTCAGCGGTAAGACCGTGGTCATTTCAGGCGCGGGAAATGTGGCAATCTATGCCGCCGAGAAGGCCTACCAGCTGGGTGCGAAGCCCGTCACCATGTCCGACTCCACCGGCTGGGTCTACGACCCCGAGGGCATTGACATTGCCGCCATCAAGGAAATTAAAGAGGTCAAGCGTCAGCGCCTGACTGAGTACAAGAACTATAGGCCCAACTCCGAGTACCACGAGGGCAAAGGCGTATGGACCGTCAAGTGCGACGTGGCCCTCCCCTGCGCCACCCAGAACGAGCTTGACATCGACGACGCGAAACAGCTTATCGCCAACGGCTGTATCGCCGTGGCCGAGGGCGCCAACATGCCCACCACCCTTGAGGCCACCGAGGTCCTGCAGAAGGCGGGCGTGCTCTTCGCCCCGGGCAAGGCGGCCAATGCCGGCGGCGTTGCCACCTCCGCCTTAGAGATGAGCCAGAACAGCCAGCGCCTCTCCTGGACCTTCGATGAGGTGGACGCGAGGCTCAAGGGCATTATGGAGAACATTTTTGCTAATGCCGACGCGGCTGCCGAGAAGTACGGCCACGCTAAGAACTATGTTGTGGGCGCGAACATCGCGGGCTTTGTGAAGGTCGCGGACGCTATGATTGCCCAGGGAGTTGTATAACTGCGGTTATATGTGATAAGCCCGCCGGAGGCGCTTGCTTTCCGGCGGGCTTTTGTTGTCTTATGAGTTCTGCTGAGTCCAAATTCCTCCCAAGATATCCTTGAGCACCAAAAACGCATCCTCCTTAGAGTACCCCTGCTCAAGGCGCAGGCGCTCCAGAAGTGCCCGGAGCTCCCGCTCATACGAGCTGGTCTCCACCTCCTGTCTGTACCTGGAGAGCACCGGGTACTTCTTGGCCCACATTTCTGTCCAGTTTATCTTCCTCTGGGCCTCCTCACTGACCCGCTCTATGGCCTCCTGGATTTCTTTCACCTCAAGGTCGAAGTCCACCAGCTCGTCCAGTGTCACCCGGTAAAGCACCGACAGCCTTTTTGCCTGGCGTATGTCCGGCAGGGTCTCGTCCAGCTCCCACTTGGAGATTGTCTGGCGGCTCACCCCCAGCCTCTCAGCCGCATCCTCCTGCGACAGGCCGCTCCTCTTTCTTGCCTCAAAAATGCTGTTTCCCAATCCCATATTTCTATCCCCTTTCAAAAAAGTCTGGTTAAAGTATAACCTGCCCCAGCCCAAAAGTCCACCATCAGGGGATTGCATTTTCGCCCGGATTCCCGGCATTTTCCCTGTGACCCCTTGACAAACGCCCGATAATCGCTATAATTATATCGAAACCCAATACGGCCCGAGCCTGCCGTGAACCGCCCAGAGCTCCCAAGGCGACCGAAAAAGCCGGGAATCCCCCGGCGGCGACCTTTAAAGCCCAGGCGGGCGGCAGGTTTTGGCAACATAGTCAATATAGATTTTCCATGCACATTTTGCCGATGGGGGCACCCCCACGGTGCTCCTTTCGGCTGACTTTAGTAACGGAAGGAGAACCTATCTTGGCATCGGAACAGAATCAAAGCCCCGCGCCCAATAATGTCTGGGAGCGGGCAAAAAAATACGTACAGCTATATCTTGTGGACGCGATGAGCGCCATGGCCCAGGGATTGTTTGCGTCACTGCTCGTTGGTACCATAATCTCAACCTTGGGCACACAGTTCGGCGTGCCGGTCTTAGTGGAGGTTGGCAATTTCGCAAAGTCCATGTCCGGCCCGGCAATGGCCGTCGCCATCGGCTACGCCCTGAAAGCGCCGCCCCTGGTGCTCTTCTCGCTGACGGCGGTGGGCACGGCGGCAAACTCCCTGGGAGGCGGCGGCGGGCCCCTGGCCGTGCTGATAATGGCAATCGCGGCCGCGCAGCTGGGTAAGCTTGTGAGCAAGAAGACCCCTGTGGACATCCTTGTGACGCCTATAGTCACCATCGGCAGCGGCACGGCCCTGGCGTACCTGCTGGCCCCGGCAGTGGGCTCGGCGGCCTCGGCCTTCGGCCAGCTCATCAAGGACGCCACAGTACTGCAGCCCTTCTGGATGGGCATAATCGTGTCGGTGCTGGTTGGCATAGCCCTGACCCTGCCCATATCCTCCGCGGCCCTGTGCGCGGCCTTTGGGCTCACCGGGCTTGCGGGCGGCGCGGCAGTGGCCGGCTGCTGTGCCCAGATGGTTGGCTTCGCGGTGATAAGCTTCAGGGAGAACCGCTGGGGCGGCCTTGTGGCACAAGGGCTTGGGACCTCCATGCTACAGGTGCCCAATATCGTGAAGAACCCCCGGATTTGGCTTGCGCCTACTCTGGCGGCGGCTGTGACCGGACCCATCGCCACCTGTGTCTTCGGCTTGCAGATGAACGACCCCTCCGGGGGCGTGGCCTCGGGCATGGGGACCTGCGGCCTGGTGGGGCAGATTGGAGTGTACTCCGGGTGGGTGAACGACGTGTCCACAGGGGTGAAGGCCGGGATAACCGGCATGGATTGGCTGGGACTGATACTTATCAGCATAGTATTACCCGCCATATTGTCCTTTGTGTTTGACCTGGCTTTCAGAAAGCTGGGCTGGGTTAAGGACGGCGATATGAAGCTGGACATATAAAGTGACCGAAAAAGCTCCGCCCTTTTGGGCGGAGCTTTACTTATGGTAGGGCGCCCCCCGAAGTATCTGGAACCCGCGATATACCTGCTCACAGAGCATAACCCTGGCCAGCTGATGCGGAAAAGTCATCGCCGACATTGACATCCCCCTCCCCAAGCGCTTCACCGACTCCGCGAGCCCATAAGAGCTGCCAATCACAAAGCTCACCGCCCCCGGCGACTGCATTGCCCCCGAAAGGAGCCTGCTGAGCCCCGCCGAGTCCAGCTGTTTACCCTCTATGCACAGCGGCGTCACGCTCCCCTCAAGCTTCGGCAAAATGAGCGCCGCCTCCCGCTCCAAGGCCGCCGATATCTCCCCATCCGTGGGCGAATTTGACAGCTTTGCCTCAGGCAGCTCGACTATCTCAAGGCGGCAGAGGGCGGAGAGCCGCTTCTCATACTCCCGCACCGCCGCCCGCCAGTACTCCTCCTTGAGCCTGCCAAGGCAGATTATTTTCACTTTAAGCATGGGCCCCTCCTAGAAGATGACCGTCTTGTTCTCAGTGTTCTCAGGGCTGGCCACCTGCAATATAAAGTCAACATCTTTCACATACCCCCTCTGCACCAGCGCCGAGAGGGAGGCCTCATAGGCCAGCCAGGGGGTGTTGTTGGTGTCGCTGAGGTGGGCCAGCACGAACCGGCGCACCCCGCTTTTCAGGAGCTCCGGCAGGAACCCCGCGCAGGCGGCGTTGGACAGGTGCCCCCTGTCGGAGAGTATGCGGCGCTTGAGGTGGTAGGGATAAGGGCCGTTCCTGAGCATTTCAATGTCATGGTTTGACTCAATCACCGCCATGTCGCAGCCCAGCAGGTTCTCCTTCACCTCCTCAGAGAGATATCCCAGGTCCGTGGCAAAGCAGAAATCCCTGCCGTCGCCGGTATGTATGCGGTAGCCCGTAGGCTGAAGGCAGTCGTGGGAGGTGGGGAAGGGCCGCACCTCCATCCCGGCTATCTCAGCGCCGGCCTTAATGTCGATAAGCTTCACACCGTCCATGCTCTCCTCGATGGCCCTGAGGGTCCCCGCCGAGGCGTACACCGGCAGGCCGTACTTCCTGGCGAACACCCTTATTCCGCTCACATGGTCGCCGTGCTCGTGGGTGACAATTATTCCCCCTATCGCCAGGGGGTCTATGCCGCAGAGCTTCATCCGTCCGTCCAGCCGCCGGGCGCTCACCCCCGCGTCGATGAGCACCCCGGCGCTCCGGGAGCCGATATATGAGCTGTTGCCGGAGCTCCCGGAGAACAGCGGGCAGAATCTCGCCATATGCACCTCTCCTCACAAAATCACCCCGCCGTCCGGCAGGGTAAAGTCAGTTTTTTTCACTCAGGCGTGCCAGTATGCCTCCAACCCACTCTGTGCAGTCGGCCTGACGCGCGCCTTTTTTCCGCCAGGAATCACTCAGGGGCAGCCGTACCCTGTCCCCGGCCTTGGGTCCTAAGTCCCACGAGCCGTCAGAGCCCCGGTTCTCCTCAATCCAGCGGGCGGCAAAGCCCAGCTTCCCAGCGCCCGATTTATAGCCCAGCAGGAGCTCAACAGCGCTAAGCCACCGCACCGTCTCCCGGGACGCAAATTCCTCCGGTACTTTGAGCACCGGGCCATTACATATATAGTAGATACCCTCGGGCTTTCCCACAACATAGTCCAAAAACCGGCTCTCAGTCTCAGGGGTGAGCACATCCCGAAGGAGGCTCACATGGTAGAAATCCACAAAGCTCCGCTCCCGCCCGCCGCGGATGGGCGAGCGGAACTCCCGGTTGTATGCACTGCAATACGCGTCGCGGCTGTACTCCCCGCCCCCAAAAGCGCTCTCTATCACCCGCGCCCACTGCCTGGCAAAGCCCAGGGCCAAAGGCTCATCCGGACAGAACTCCCGCACCCAGGTGCTGAGCATGAGCTTTGTGAAAAGCGCCCAGTCGTGGCCCTTCTCCCAGTAACCGTCGATTTTGCGCTCGCCTCTAAGGCAGGCGCGCATGCAGTCCACCGCCCGCTTAATGGGCTCGTCCTCGATTGTGAAGCCCAGTATTTTGAGCCGCCGCAGGGCCTGCTCGGTGGTGATAAGCCCCTGCCGCCGGTCGGGCATTGAGAGTGTGTGGAACTGGCTGCCCCAGGTGCCGTCCGGGTTCTGCAGGCACAGAATTTCAGCGGCCCACTTCCCGCTTTTTTTATCCAATCTGGTACTGGGCCCGCTCGGGGGTCTTGTCCAGGTAGATGTCCGCGCCCAAGGAGGCCAGCTTGTCCACGATATTCTCGTAGCCCCGCTCAATGAACTTGATGTTCTCAACCTGGGTCACGCCGTCGCACATAAGTCCGGCCAGCACCATGGCTACCCCGGCCCGAAGGTCCAGGGCCCGCACCGGGGCCCCCTTGAGCATGGGCACCCCCTCCACCACCGCGAGGCTCCCCTCAACGGTTATCTTCGCGCCCATCTTCCTGAGCTCGTCCACGTACTTGAAGCGCCCGCCGCTGTAAATGCTCTCCGTCACCATGCTGATACCCCCCGCCGCCGAGAGCAGGGTGGTTATCTGGGGCTGCATGTCCGTGGGGAAGCCGGGGTGGGGCAGGGTCTTCACGTTGCACTTTCTCAGCTGCCTGTCGCAGGTGACCCTCACGGTGTCGTCCCCCTCCTCCACGTGCACGCCCATCTCAACCAGCTTTGCGGAGATAGAGGCCAGGTGCTGGGGGGTGACGTTCTTTATGGCAATATCCCCGTGGGTGGCGGCAGCGGCCATCATATAGGTGCCCGCCTCAATCTGGTCGGGGATGATGGTGTAGCAGACCCCGCGGAGCTGCTGGACGCCGTGTATTTTGATGGTGTCGGTGCCAGCGCCCCGCACGTCCGCGCCCATGGTGTTCAGGAAGTTGGCAAGGTCCACCACATGGGGCTCCCTTGCGGCGTTCTCGATGACGGTCACGCCCCGGGCCTTGACAGCCGTGAGCATGATGTTGATGGTGGCCCCGACGGACACCACGTCCAGATATATATGCGCGCCATATAAATCATTTTCAGCTGTAACTGAAATCATGCCGCCGTTATCCAGGCTGTGCTCACAGCCCAGGGCCTCGAAGCCCTTCAAATGCTGGTCGATAGGCCGCACGCCGAAGTCGCAGCCCCCGGGCAGCGGCACCAGGGCCCGCCTGCACCGGCCCAAAAGGGCGCCGATAAAGTAGTAGGAGCCGCGCATACGCCGGGCTACGTCGGCGCTGACGATATGGGTGTCGATGGGCCGGGGGTCGATATCAATAGTATGCCTGTCGGGATAGCTCACCGCCGCGCCCATTTCCTCCAGGATATAGGCGGCGTTTTTCACGTCGGAGATATCCGGCAGGTTCTCAATGCGGCAGGGGGAGTCGGACAGTATGACCGCGGGCAGTATGGCAACCGCGGCGTTTTTAGCGCCGTTTATTACGACCTCGCCGCAAAGGCGGCGGCCTCCGTGTATCACATATTTATTCAAATTTCCACTTCCTAATGGGCAGCACAACGCCGAAAACTGCCTTCTGCCCGGAATTTTTCATCTGCCTGTATTATTGGAGCTTATGCTAATAATAATACATTCCCGGGCAAAAGTCAATCCCTGGAGAGGAAGATGTGGTTAAATGTGAATTTTCTGTAAATTTTTACAGGATTCGACGGTCCCGGGTGTCGCTGTAAAAGGTCAGCCCGCCGGGGAGCTCGGGCCAGGCCTCCTGCATTGGCACAGGGTATATCCGCTCCGAGCGCACCTCATCCTCAGTGAGCCAGCGGTATATATGCTCCTGCCCGTCGCTGTCCCTGAGGGTGAACTCCCCTTTAAGGGCCGGGAGCCGGCCATAATCCAGCCCGGCCAGCCAGTACATCGCAATCTCGTGGACCGGCCGCTCCCCCAGCACAAAGAAGCTCTCACAGAGCCAGAGTGGCCGTATGGCCCGGGCCCTCTGCCCCAGCTCCTCCTCAGTCTCCCGGCACAGGGCCTCCTCCATGGTCTCGTTCACCCTCACCCGGCCCCCGGGAAGGTAATAGTGGCCGATACCCGGCTCCGTCATGGCCAGAAGCAGGCCGTTCTGTACAAAAATACCGGCTGTACGGAAGTTAAAAAGGCCCTCCGGCGTAGAAAAGCTGCAATCCATAAGTAAATCCCCCTTAACAGCAATCAGTTAAATCCATGGACCCCGCCGCCCGCCTTCCGACCCGGGCAAGTATGCCCAAATCGTCATAGGGGCTCTGCATGTACTCCCAGACCAGGCCCAGGGCCTCGGCCATCTCCGGGGAGTCCGCGCCCTTCCCCAGCACCGCCAGCGTGGACAGCCCCGCGCCCAGGGAGCGGTGTATATCCGCCAGTTCGTCAAAAAGCTCTGCAAGTGATGTGCCGATTTGCTGTTCCATGAAAATTCCTCCTTGAAATTCCCACGAAGGCGTGATACAATAGATTTATCAAACTCCTCAGTGGGTTTGCTTCTTTTTCGGAGTGTTGGTGCTTGTGATGGCGGCCAACACTCTACTTTTTTCTCAGTTGTGCCCATACTATAAGCAGTCCCCGCTTGAGCACGTCGGCCTTGCTCACCTCAAGCCTTTCCGCGCAATACTTTAACGTCTCCGCTTCATTGGGAGTAAGCCTTAGTTCAAAGCGCTCGGTCTTCTTACAGTCGGTAGGGCGTCCAAGCTTTTTTGCCACTTATTCACCTCTTTTCCGTACATAAATGATAGCATGTATACGTGCAAAAGTCAAGAGGGCAGCAGAAAAAATTAGCTGCCAGCCCTCTTTTATTATATTTCTTTTCATACCCGCTTGATAAACTGGTGGTGCTCCCCATCATTCTGGAAAAATGAAAATCCATAATCCAAGTACAAATTATGTACTTTAGCGCTCTCCCCGCACTCGACCAGCGCGCACCGGCAGGGTATAAGACTGCTGGAGGCACGTATCACCTCAAAGGCATAATTCAGTATCTTTCCGGCGGAAAGCCCGGCTGACCTTTGGCCGTCCATATATTTCCCAAGCTGCCCTATCAGCACAAAGTGGATGACCCCAGGGTCTTTCCACCCGGCAGCCTCCCTCTGCCTCGTCTTTGAGGCGTTGGTCGGTACAAGAGCCTTATGGGATAGGGTAAAATATGCTTCTATCTCTACCTTGCCCGCAAGAAACCGCTCTTCATCCATTATCAGATAGACCGCGCACCAATTTCTGTCCACGTACCGCATTGCCTTGTCATTCAGGAAGGATTCAATATCTTCGTCCAAGCAGCACCTAAAGGAACAAAGGGCCTCAGAAAGACAGTGCATACTGCACGTTTCTGAGGCCCTATCCATCAGCTCCCTTAGCGGAACACAAATGTACGTACCCTTTCTCTCCCCTTCTCCAGCTCAAGCAGCTCCTCCGACGCCTCCCTTTTCTCGGGAGCCTCCTCAAGCACCTTTTTCAGCCGTTCAAGTGCCTTGGGGTCCTTCACATAAAAGTCCTTTGTGATTGACGACGACGCCATCTGAGCACCTCCTTGTATGCAATAAAATTATATGCTTTTTCTCAAAAGCTGTCAAGCTCATTTTTTCCCAACAATCGGCTTCTCCTCCCCCCTCAGAAGCCTCCCGATATTCGCCCCGTGCTTTATAAGCACCAGCGCCCCGATGAACAGGCTCATCACCGTAACGAACGCCAGCTTCTCCGCCCCGCAGAACCCGCGCCTGAAATCCGCGAAGAACACTATCAGAAAAGTGTACACAGGGTACGCCGCCGCGCATGTCACCGAGCAAAGGGACATTATCTTCTTCCAGAGGAACATAACCCCGAAGGTAAGTATCACGGCAATGAACACCCGCCAGTCCGTGAGGGCTATCATGGCCGCGGCGGACACTATGCCCTTGCCCCCCTTGAAGCCGTAGTATATTGGGAAGATATGGCCCACAACACAGGCGGCCCCGGCGATATAGCGGCCGTACAGCAGCAGTTCCCCTGCAGGGGCCCGGTCCGCTGACAGCAGTATGTCCGGGCTCATAAACATCCAGTTCATAATAAGCTGGCTGAGAAGCACCGCTATGACGCACTTTATAAAGTCCCCCGCGAAGGTCAGAAGGGCCGGGAGCTTTCCCACGCTCCGAAGGACGTTGGTCATGCCCGCGTTGCCGCTGCCCTGGTCCCGGATATCCTTTCGCTGGACTATCCTTGTGAGGATTATGGCCCAGTTTATCCCCCCCAGCAGGTAGCCTATGACCGCCGAAATAATCAGCGCCAGGATAAATACCGTCTGTGTTCCCATGTTAAATTCCCCCAAAATATTATTCTTTCTCGTCCTTCTTGTCCCGAATCATCAGCCGCACCGGCGTGCAGTCCAGCCCGAAGGTCTCCCTTATGCGGTTGACGATGTACCGCTGGTAGGAGTAGTGGAAAAGCTCGTGGTCGTTGCAGAAGCACACGAAGGTTGGCGGCTTTGTGGAGGCCTGGGTCATATAGTAAATCTTGAGCCTCCGGCCCTTGTCCGTGGGCGGCTGTACCCGGTTCACCGCCTGGGCAAGCACGTCGTTCAGGGCCCCGGTAGTCACCCGCATTGAGTTGCTCATGGCCGCGAGCTTAATAAGCTCGAACATCCTGTCAAGGCGCTGGCCGGTCTTGGCCGAAATGAAGATTATGGGCGCGTAGCTCATAAAGGAAAAATCCTCTGCCAGCTTCAGGCGCATTTGCTCCATGGTCTTGTCGTCCTTCTCAACGGCGTCCCACTTGTTCACGCACACGATACAGCCCTTCCCGGCCTCATGGGCAATGCCCGCCACCTTGGAGTCCTGGTCCGTAAACCCTACGGTGCCGTCAATCAGTATCAGGCACACGTCGGCCCGCTCCACGGCCATTTCAGCCCGGAGGTTGCTGTAGTACTCCACGGAGTCCTCCACCTTCGACTTCCTCCTGAGCCCGGCTGTATCTATAAAGGTAAAGGTGCCGAAGCTGTTCTCGATAGTCATGTCCACGGCGTCCCTTGTGGTGCCCGCCATGTCGGAGACGATACAGCGGTTCTCCCCCGCCACCCGGTTCACCAGGGACGACTTGCCCACGTTGGGCTTGCCTATCACCGCTACCTTGATTATCTCCCCGTCCGGCTCCTCTTCCTCCTGCTCTGGCAGGGACTCCATCACCCTGTCCAGCAGGTCCCCGGTGCCGTGGCCGTGTACGGACGAAACCATCACAGGGTCCCCGAGGCCCAAATTGTAGAACTCGTAGAACTCCGCCGGGGGCTGGCCCACGCTGTCGCATTTGTTCACGCAGAGCACCACCGGCCTGCCGCTCTTTAATAGCAGCTCGGCTACCTCCTGGTCCGTGGCGGTCACTCCTGTGCGGATGTCCGTCACCAGGATTATGGCGCTGGCCGAGTCTATGGCTATCTGGGCCTGCTCGCGCATCTGCCGCAGAAGCACGTCCCTTGAGGCCGGCTCAAGGCCCCCGGTGTCCACAAGGGAGAACTGGCGGCCGCACCACTCGGCGTCCCCGAAGATACGGTCACGGGTCACGCCGGGGGTGTCCTCTACTATAGAGACGCGGCGGCCTACTATTTTATTAAATAGAGTTGACTTGCCTACATTGGGGCGGCCTACTATGGCTACTATTGGTTTTGGCATACTCTTCACCGTCTCAGAAAACTTTTTGAAAAAAGTTTTCCGAACCTTTCAAAAACTTTTACTTTTCCCAGCTTTCGTATTCGTAGGGGTTGTGGGCAGGGGCGGCGGGCTGCTCTCTCCCTAGGATGGCTGCGAGCAGGTCCGCACCAGAGCTGCCTACGCGCACAGCCGGGGTGCCCAGGCGCTCTGAGAGCTCGGGTAAGGTCATGTCGTCCAGGAATATGTCCTCCCCGGAGCGGAGCATGTTGTTTGCGATTAGCACCTGGTCCCCCAGCTCTCGGCCTGAAAGCCCGCGGACAATGTCCCCCCCGGTCAGGAGCCCGGTGACGTTCACCGTGCCGCCGAAGAACCTATTCTCTATGGGTATCAGGTCTATGCTTAAATTATGACACCTATCCCGCACTACGTCAAGCATTTTATTCAAAAAATCATAGCCGCACTCCCCGGTGGGTATGGCGACCCGCCTAGGCACGCTCAGCTCCATATCCCCGGCCTCCTCAACGGCCCAAAGAAAGCTGTCCTCCAGGTCCCGGAGCATTCCCACGCCGTTCTCTATCTGGGGGAAGTCCTCGTAAAACTCAATCGGCGGCAGCTCCCGCCCCGCCAGTATATACAGCTCGTCCGAGGCGTATACTGTACGTACACCCCATGCCTCCCTGCACCTCTCTCCCCAGCGCTCTATTATTTCCAGCGCGGCGTTGGCCGAGTCCCTGTCAAATGCTGTCAGCGGGTACAGGCCCTCCCGATACCTCGTCAGCCCCACCGGCACACAGGCCACGCTCTGTAAGCTCTCCCCCAGCCCGCACAGCTCCTTTAGGGTGAACTCTAAAGCCTCGCCGTCGTTGAGCCCCGGGCAGAGGACTATCTGGCAGTTGAGCTTTATCCCCCCCTCCGCCAGCCGGTACAGGTGCCGAAGGCTCTCACCCGCAAACCTGTTTCCCATCATTTTGCACCTGAGCTCCGGCTCCATTGTGTGTACGGAAATGTTTATAGGGCTGATGTGCATTTCCAGTATCCTGTCTATCTCCCTGTCGTCAATATTTGTCAGGGTGATATAGTTGCCAAAGAGGAAGCTCAGCCGGTCGTCGTCGTCCTTGAAGTACAGCGTCTCCCGCATACCCTTCGGCAGCTGGTCTATAAAGCAGAACACGCATTTATTCCGGCATGACCGCTCCCGGTCCATAAGGTAGCTCTCAAATTCCAGTCCCAGCTCCGCGTACCGGGGCTTTACCAGCTCCACTGTGAACTCCCCAGCCTCCCGCTCAAGTACCAGTTTCAGCTCCCGCTCAGTTTCAAAAAAGCGGTAGTCTAAAATATCCCCTATCTCATGGCCGTTTATGCTTATGAGCACGTCCCCCGGGGATATGCCCCCCCGCTGGGCCCGGCTCCCCGGCTTAACGCCGATTATTTTCACCATACCCCTGGCCTCCCAAAGCTCAAAATACTAAACAAAAAAGGGAGCGCCCGCATACCCGGCGTTCCCTTCTCCTCGTTACTCAACGCTCTCTCACGCGCCCTTCACTTCTACCACTTTCCTGTTGTTATAGAAACCACAGTGGGGGCAGACGCGGTGGGGAGACTTGTAGTCGCCGCACTGGGGGCACTTCATCAGCGCGGGGGCCTGCAGCTTCCACACGTTTGAGCGCCGCTTGTTCTTGCGGGCACTGGACAGTTTTCTCTTGGGTACCGCCATTTTCAGCACCTCCTTAATCTTTTATAAGTGTGTTTTCAAAATCTCAAAGCAGCTGCCTTAAAATCTCAAGCCGCGGGTCAGTCTGGGGCGCTCCGCACTGGCAGCTCCCCTCGTTCCAGTTTTTCCCGCAGCTGGGACAGAGCCCCTTGCAGTCCTCCTTGCACAGGAACTGCCCGGGCATGTCCATCAGGATGTCCTCAAGCACCAGGGCGTCCAGGTCCAGCCGTTCCCCGGGCACGGTGATAAGCTCCCCCGTGTCCTCCCGGCTCTCCCTCACCAAAGTGTGCGAGAACTCCCTTGTATACTCGCGGGTAACAGGCTCCGCGCACCTATCGCAGGGCATACAGACAGTATACCCCGCCCGGATATTCAGCTCCACCGACCCGGCAAAGCCCCTGAGCAGAGCCTCCACCTTCACGGGCGCACAAAACGGCTTGGCACCGCCCAATTCCACCCCGGAAAGGTCCAGTTCCACATCAAGACGCTCCGAAGCGTCCGACTCAAACAGCTTTTTCAGGTCAATTTCCATAGCTCATATACCTCTGGCAGCTTCACGAAAGCCCCCGGCCAGTGTTTTGCCGGACTTTCACAAAGTATATTATAGTTTCCAAACCGTGATTTGTCAAGCCTTATTTCAGCACGCAGTCCATCATGCCGGCGGGGATATCCTCCTCGGCGGCGGACACGGAGAGGACGATGTTGGTGTCCGCGGCCTCGCTGAGCTTCTTGAGCTCCTCCACAAGGCCCTCTATCTCAGCGGCGCCCGTGCCGGTTATCTTCAAGGTGGAGTCCACGAAGATGTCGGTCACGTCGTAGTTGCCCGCGCATATGCCGCAGATGAAGCCCTGCAGGGTGGCGGCGCCCCTGATGTCGTATGCGTCGGAGTCAACGAGCCTTGCGGCGTAGGGGATGTTGAAGGTCATCTGCTTGCCCTTCTCAATGACAACCACATTGCCGTTGGACTTCTCCAAAGCCACGTTCACCATCTCGATGAGCTTCTTTGTCTTGCCGGAACCTTTTTTTCCTGTTAAAAGAGTAACCATGTTTGACTCTCCTTTGTTTTGTTATATTTTGACAGTCCTAATACCGGACTGCTTAGGTCCAAATCATATCAGCGGCCGATGCGCTCCTCAAGGGCAGCCTTCTGGTCCTCATAGCCGGGCTTGCCTAAAAGGGCGAACATGTTCTTCTTGTAGCTCTCAACGCCGGGCTGGTCGAAGGGGTTCACCCCCAGCAGATAGCCGGATATGGCGCAGGCCTTCTCGAAGAAGTAGATTATCTGGCCCAGGGTGTCCTCGGAGAAATCGCTGGCGTGCAGGACGATATTGGGCACGCCCCCGTCGTTATGGGCAAGCACGGTGCCCTCGAAGGCCTTCTCGTTTATAAAGGCCATGGTGCGCCCCTCAAGGTAGTTGAGGCCGTCCACGTCCGTGGGGTCCTTGCCCAGAGCCACCTGGTGCTTGGGCTGGTCTATGAGCACCACGGTCTCAAAGAGCTGCCTGCGGCCGTCCTGGATATACTGGCCCAGGGAGTGCAGGTCCGTGGAGAAGACCACCGAGGCCGGGAACAGGCCCTTCTGGTCCTTGCCCTCGCTCTCGCCGTAGAGCTGCTTCCACCACTCGTTCATCATGGCATAGCAGGGCTCATAGCTCACCATGACCTCCACGGATTTTCCCTTATTATACAGGATGTTCCGTATGGCGGCATACTTATAGCAGTCGTTCTCATCCAGTTCCGTGCTGGTATAGGCCTTCATGGCCTTCCTGGCCCCGCCCATCAAAGCGTCGATATCGCACCCGGCAACGGCAATGGGCAGCAGCCCCACGGCGGTGAGCACTGAGAAGCGCCCGCCCACGTCGTCGGGCACAACGAAGGTCTCAAAGCCCTCCTTGTCGGCCAGCTGCTTTAGGGTGCCCCTGGCTTTATCCGTGGTGCAGAAGATACGCTCCCTGGCCCCGTCCTTGCCGTACTTCTTCTCAAGAAGCTCCCTGAATACCCTGAAGGCGATGGCGGGCTCGGTGGTGGTGCCGGACTTTGAAATCATGTTGATGGATACGTCCTTACCCTCGCAGATGGTCACCAGCTCCTGCAGCGCGGTGGAGCTGATGGAGTTGCCGGTGAAGTAGATATCCGGGGTGTCCTTGGGGAGGTTATTGTACTTATCGGACTTTAGGAACTCAATAGCGGCCCTGGCCCCCAGATAGGAGCCGCCGATACCGATGACGATGAACACCTGGGAGTTCTTCTTCACCCGCTCGGCCGCGGCCTTAATGCGCTCAAATTCCTCCTTATCGTAGTCCTCAGGCAGGGTGACCCATCCTAGGAAGTCATTGCCCTGGCCCTTTCCGGACATGAGCTGCTCGGCGGCGCATTTTACCTGCGCGCTGATACCCTCGTACTCGTGCTGTGAAACAAAGCCTTTTAAATACCTGTCGTCCAATTTTAGCGGCATTTTCAAAACTCCTTTACCCGCCCAGAGAGAGCGGAAAGATTTTTCTGCCTCTATTGTACAATAAGTCAGAGCATTTTGCAAGGCAAGTTTCGGAGATTGCCTGAAAACTTTTTTTGAAATATTTTTTAAAGGCCTATAAAGCTCCGGAACAGGTATGTAAAGGCCGAGGAAAAGCTTATCTTCTCCACGTCCCCGGCGGCTTTTATGTCCACCTGGGCCACGGCCTCCCCACCGGCGGTATAGGTTATCTTCCCGATGACGTCCCCCTTCTTAACGGGCGCTTTCAGCTCCGGCACCCAGCTTATCTGCTCCTCTATCTCCCCCATGGAGGAGGATTCCATCAGTATTTCCGGGCTCTCCCCGGCCTCGGCCTCCACGGTCTCCTCCATGCCCCCCTTTACCGGCACCAGGGGAAGCTGGGGGCTCTCGGGCACCGTCACCGACCAGCCCCCGAAGCCGTAGTCCAGAAGGGCCGCCGCGTCCTTAAACCTGTCGTCGGTGCTCCCGGCCCCCAGTATCACGGCTATGAGCCGAAGGCCGTTTCGCTCGGCTGTAGCCGTTATACAGCTCCCGGCCTGAGAGGTAGTGCCGGTCTTGAGGCCGGTTATCCCCTGATAGCTCCTTATGAGCTTATTGGTGTTCACAAGCTGGGTGGCCCCGTCCCGCACATATTCTATCCAGGTGAGGGTGTAGTCGGTTATCTTCTCGTGCTTTATAAGCTCCCGGCTCATAAGGGCCACATCAAAGGCGCTGGTCACATGCCCCTCCTCGTCCAGGCCGTTGCAGTTCTTGAAGACCGTCTCCTCCATGCCCAGCTCCCCGGCCCGCTCGTTCATCCTAGCCACAAAGGCCTCCTCGCTCCCGGCCACGTTTTCCGCCAGCACCACAGCCGCGTCGTTGGCGCTCATTATCACCGTGGCCTTTATCAGGTCGTCCACGCTCATGAGCTCCCCCTCTTTCAGCCAGATATCCGAACCCCCCATGGACGCCGCGTGGGCCGAGGCCGAGAGCTGGTCGGTCAAAGAGAGCTGCCCGCTCTCCAGAGCGTCGAAGGTAAGGCACAGGGTCATGACCTTTGTGATGGACGCGCAGGGCCGCACCTCATGGGCGTTCTTCTCAAACAGCACCCGCCCGGTCCCCGCCTCCATAAGCACAGCCGAGGGCGCTGAAATCTCTACCCCCTCCCCCCTGGCGGCGAGCCCCGGCAGGAAGATAACGGCCAGCAGGAAAACGAGCATTAAAGCGACGGTTTTTTTCATATTTATGCAACTCCTTATGGGTTGGTGACGTGATGGTATATGTATATGCCGGGTGGGCGGGGGATAATGCAGGAAGTCCTCCGGCGGGGGGCCGGAGGACTTTTGCGTGCGGCAGGGTATAGAAGCTTTATGTAAAAATCAGGCCGCTTTTGCAGCGCATATTCCTTCAATAACTGACTCAACAGGGGCAGCCAGTGTTACATCCTCCTTACTCGGCCGCGGCGGGTCCCAGCCGGGAAAGACCTCGCTGAAGGCAGGTATGAACTCGAGCTTCTTGTTAATCGGGTCAACGGTGTATCCTACGGAGGCCCCGTCGGTTAGGTCATTGTACCAGTCATTTTGGAAAATGATTTTTTCCCTGGCGTCAAGTATCTTCTCCCTCATCTCAGGGTCGGCCTTGTCGATGTCGGAGCAGGCCAGCTCCAAGGTCTTGGGGTCAATATTTGCAGACCGGGCATTGGGGGTTTCGCTGGTAACAGTCCAACCCTCCGCTTTATAGACCTCTGTCATTATCTCCTTCTGAGTTTTGAGGTCAACTCCATTTGGGTCTATCGCGTCCATCTTCGCATAGCACTCATCGGCTATCCTTGCCTGTTCCTCCATGGCGGCGTTATACGCCTTTGCGTCCACATCTTTCGCCGAGGCCGAAACTCCCAGCAGACAGAACATCAGTGCAGCTGCCACTGCAATTAGATACTTTTTCATAAAAGTACCTCCTTTTAAGTTATTAAGATTTCTTATTCAATAAATACTCCTGCCGCACTCAATTCTCGAATAAGAATCTTATAGGATAATTGTAGCATCTGAATCTCTAAAGTTCATCTAAATTTTCACAATTAACAGTTTATTTACATTATCTTTGAGATTTAAAAAAAATGTCCCTTCAGCTCAGCTAAAGGGACATTTTCTGTGTTATTAAAAATTTTACTGCACCCTGCCAAACTCATAAATAGTATCGCTTGGCAGGTCTATTCTGTCATTCCAGAACACGCATGTCCTGCTCTGGTCAAGCTGCACCTGATTGAACAGGCCCGCAATAGAGCGCAAATCCCGATAGCTCTCTATATGCTCCATATCCTCCTTCACGTCGTAGAGCACCGACTTCCCGTCGTCAAAGACAACACGGAGGAAAAAATCCGGCAGCGGCTCTATATCCTTGATTTTTGGTATCATACATGCACCTCCATCAGAGCGGCGGCAGCTTCCCCAGCTTTTGGGAGTCCCACATCTCCTGAAGCTTACCCTGATTCACCTTCAGCCATTCCTTCACAAGCTCCTGAGCCCTGCCGGGCAGGTCGCCCTCCGTCATGCTCATCGTCTTCAGGTCAAATATTCCGATATGCTCACCATACAGGGCGTGAATATGGCTAGGCTCATGTTCTCGCGGTTTGAAAAACATTTTGATTACTATACCGTAAAATCTGCAAATTTCAGGCATTATACCCACACCGCCTCATACAGTTTTTTATATTCTACCAGATAAAAAAACCACAGTCAACCCCCTCTCACCTCCCACAAAACCCCCGCCGACATCATCCTCCCCAAAACCTTCCGCGCCTCAGCCTCCGTCACCCCCATATACTCCTGCACGCTTATAACCAAAGTCCCGTTCTCCATCCCCGCGCTCCCCTTAATCCCGGCGGCGGCCAGAATGCCCTCCATATCGCTCATGAGCACCGGCCCGCCCCGGCGGGAGAGGGCCGCGGCGACGCCCTTTCTTCTCGTCTCCATGTCCGCCCAGGAGGCCTGGCGCCTGTAGAGGCGCTCCCATGCGGAGAGGCGCTCCGGGCCCGCTGTGGCGGCGAAGACGTCCGCTTCAAGGCGGTCGAGGCTCTCCTCCACCGTCATTAGCCCCGCGCCGTAGGCCTCAAGCTCCCGGTCAACAAGGCTGCCGCCGTCCGGCTTATAGGCCCCGGAGCTGTTCAGTATCTTTCTCATGTTCTCAACACTGTTCATTATGCCGCCTCCGAAAATACAACCATGCCCGCCGCCGGGACTACGCCCAGGGCTCCCTCATGGTCCCGGCTCGAGTCAACGAAGGTGACCCTTCCCACGCCCGGCTCCGTGTCCATAATGAGCCGCTGGATGTCGGCCATATAGACGCTCTCACCCACAGAGCGCCTGCCGAGCCAGGCCTTCACAGCGCTTGCAAGGGAAGCGGACACGGCGCTGTAGTCCACCCCCTCCCGCATTTTCAGCGAAGCTCCCACGGCTATTTTCTTTGTAGAGGCAGACTTCACCTCAGCCGTGACCCCTATGGGGCACCTGCCGCTTATCTCCTCCTGTAGGGCCGCTATGGCATCCGCGGGCACCGCCGCGCCGTCTCCCCAAACATAGACCGTCACCACCGAGCCTGCGACACCCGCCTGGGCCGAGCGCACCCCCTCATGCTCCAAGGCTATGCCCTCAAAGTACCCCGGGCTGCCGAAGCCCTCCAGCCTGCCGATACCCGCAAGTATGCGCTTTCTGTAGTCCTCATCCGGCTCCGGGTCCGTGCCCCCTGAAAAGGCCTTTGGGTTGGTCACATAGTTTATGCCGTTCACCTCTGTTATCAGGGTGTTTATGTACCCAGGCGCGGCGTTGCCGCCGCTGCCCTCCAAAACGGCCGCCGCCGGGACAGATACCGTGACCGACCCAGCCCTGAGCACCGCCTCCTCTGTGGTCTCATATTCTACCGCCTCCCCGGAGGACGCGCAGATGGTCCCCTTGGGTATCACCAAATCAAAGCTCACCGGCACATATCTTGAGAATGTCAGGGAGCCCCTGGCCTTCTCCCGGCCCCTGCGCTTTATCCCCCGCTCCATGCCGTGCATGTCCAGCCGCTCCCCGCCTGCGGTCTGGGGGAAGGCCTGCCGCAGGAGCCAATCCGTCCGGGCCTGGAGCCTGTACACCTCCCCGGCCATCACCTGCAGCCTTATCCCTATGTCCGAGACGTCCTCAGGCCTGCTGCCGCTTCGCTCCGTGTACTCCCTCTTCATCCTCTCAAGTATCTCTTTATAGCTCTCCAAGCTCAACACTCCCCTCTCCCATTGGGGTCATGACCAAAAAGCTCATGCCCCCCTCGCCTATAACGGCCTCCGTCACCCGCACCCCCGGCAGCCATAGCAGCGCCTCGTTGGCCATAGCTATGGCCCGCTCGCAGGCGTGCTCCTCTGTCCTGTCCAGAAGGTGCAGCCTGCTGCCAATGCCCCTGTCATATGGGAACTCCCCCTGCCTGATGCTCAGGCTCAGGCGCACATAGTTCAGTATCTCTGAAAGGCCGCTGACCGCCATCGGCAGGCCTCCCGGCCCCGGTACAAAGTCCCCGCCCTCTATCATCAAATCCAAAGCCTCATCCCTCCTTCGGCTCAAATATCTGTCCGTTAATAACCACGCTTCCGTCATTGAGCAGGCGTATCTCCGCGCCCCCAGCCGAATAGAGCCTTGTCTCCCCGGCCTGCAGCCCGCTGTCAGGGGGCCCGGGCACCCCCGCGCAGTAGCCGTCCAGCATGACCGCCTCCTTTCCCGCCTCGGCAACGCTCATGAGCCCATAGGGCAGAAGCTGCTCCGGCTCCTTAAAAAGGCTCTCCCCCTGCACCGCGAAGCCTCCCCCTTCCTCAACTCTCCCGCTGTGCAGCCGCACGCCGTTCCCGGCCCTAAGCTTCCTTGTGAGCCACATTTATACTGCCCCCTTCCAGCACAAGCCTTGTGCGCTCGCCGTTTTGGTCCCTGTAATAAGCGCCCCTTTGCACGGTGCAGCCCTCGAACCTGCCCAGCCCCGGCACGGTAACGTCCGTCACAGCTCCCCTCAAAGGCCAGACGCTCCCGGCGCACACCACCGTCAGCAGCCTGCCGCCGGCCTTGGACTCCTCCAAAAGCGCCTTCGGGTCCCTGCCGCTCTGGGCGCTCACATATCTCCTGCGCGCCGCCGGGGCCTCCGGGTCGCTGTACACCGTGTCGTAGCCGCCCCGATAGCCCTGCTTATAGACCGCGCTCAGCCGCTTATAGGGCAGCCTCTGGAGCTCCGCGCTCATCACGTCCCAAAGCTCCGCCCTTCTTTCGGCCATGCCGTTACAGCATACCGCCCCCTCAAAGTCCACATAGGGCTCCGTGCCGAAGTACTCCCCGCAAAACTCACTTAGCACCTGCCAGCATGACGCTCCCTTCTCAACCCTCAGCTCCCCCGGCACGCTCCCGCTCTCTCCCCTTGTCTCCGGAAATCCCAGGGGCTCTATGAGCCTTTTATGCAGGCTCTCAAGGGACGGCTTTTTGATTATCATCGGCTCAGCCTCATTGTCCAGAAGCAGCGCCTCCCTGCTCCTGCATATAAGCTCCACAAAGACCCCCTCTGAGGTGAGCCGGGTGTTCTGCTCGTCCACTATCCCCCTGAACACCCCTTCGCCCCTCTCATACATAAGCACCTCGCTTATGTCCTCCCAGAGCTTATCCGCCGGGAACACAGCTTTCAGCTGGTCAGCCGGGGCCTCCCTGTCAAAGGACAGCGCTGCCTCCTTAGGGTCCCCCAGGAGCATTCTCCCGCCGCCCCTTAAAACTCCCCAGTATATCACGGCGCGAACACCTCCTCCCCAAGCTCAAGGCAGGCGATGTCCCTGATATGGGGGTTCGCCTCCCTCAGAAGCTCCATGTCCCAGCCGTACCGCCCGGCGTAGTCCCAAAGGCTCTCCCCGGCCGCGGCCCTGTGCGCCCCCTGGCCCCTGTAGCTCTCCCCGGCCCATGCTTCGGTAAAAGAAAAGCCGTACTTCACAATATCCGCTCCTTCCTCCCCCAGCAGCTTCAGCTCCGAGAGCACCGCCCGGAAAGGCTCAAGGCCGGGCAGCTGTAAATTCCCCGGGCCTCCCTCCCTGAAAAGCCCCTCGAGCCTTTTCCACTGCTCCATGCAGTCCCGGCCCACGAAATATCCCTTTCCCGTCACCCGCCGCTTCTTCACGCCCAAATCAGTCAGCCTGCTCCCCGCAAAGGGCAGGGCTGTCTCCCTGATATTCTGCGCGTACTCAACAGAGAGCTCAGTGGGGTTCACCTGCCAGCATATCCCCTTAAAGCTCATGGTCATCAGCTTCATCTATATAATCCCTCCCCTAAAATCTCTCCGGATACCTCCGGCTGTCCCGCTCTATCTCCCTGCTGAGCTCCTCCGCGCGTTCCAGGCTGTCAACTATCTCCACCCTCATCCCTCCTCTGCATCAACTCTCTCCCCGGCAGTGACAGTCCCGCTGCCCTCAGCCGAGAAGCTTTTCCACCTGCACCCTGTGTACAACGCCCTACGGTCCCCCAGCCTCAAAGTGAAGCCCTCAAGCTCCCCGGCCCCCTCCAGGTCCAGGCCCTGCAGCTCCACGGTAAACTCGCTGCTCCCTTTATAATAGAAAGGCTCGCTCTCCCCAACAGCCGTCAGCGCCCTTCCGGAGTCCTTCCCCGAAACCTTCCAGCCTGTAACGCTGCACTCCCTGCCGTTCACGGATATGGGGTATCTCACCTTCTTCCCCCCGGAGCCCCCGGAGCTCCCGGCCTTATAAAAGCTCAGCACGCACCCCTCTGCTATGGCCCCGCCGGCTTTGGCCGCCGCGCCCCGCTCTACTCCCTCAAGCAGCGGCTGGCTCCCCTTCGCAAGCTCTGCCATCCTGTCCAGCAGCTCTCCGGCGCTGCCCATGCCCCTGGGCACATAGGCCGTAAAGCTGAGCTTCGCGCTCCACTCATCCCCCTGCTCGCTCTCCTTCGTGACCGCGCCCGCAACGCATACCGGCCCCCCCGGCATGAAGCTGCCGTTCATGCTCACAGCCTCGCTGAACGCCACCCCGGGCATGGCCCCCCGGAACTCGTCCAGCAGCTCAAGCAGGATTTCTCTCGCCGCGCCCATCGTCACTCCTCCTTTCAGGCCGTTCCGAAATAAAATTCATCCTCGCAGAGAAGGCCCCGGCAGGCCGCGCCCTTCTCGTCCCTGAGGCGCTGTGCCGCCCCCAGCCTGTCCCCCAGCTGGATTTTTATGTCCGCCGAGCTCACTCCCAGGGGTACTACCGCCTGGTCCAGTGCCGCCAGCTGCCAGAAGGCCTCGGCCGCCGCAAGGCTTTCTAGGGGGCCGCTTTCGCTCTCGTCCCCCTCAGATTCTGCAAGCTCGGGCTTAACTCTGGCTTCAACCCAGGCCGCGCACTCGGAGCAGAGCTCCCGGCACAGCGCGTCCCTTACGGTGTTTGAACCGTCCAGGAGCTCGCTGCTGTAGAGCTTGAATTTTTCTAAGACATTTTCTTTATTTATAATCACTTTTTGCCCTCCTGTTTGCTTACATATTTTAGGCCTCGGGCGGCTGGGATTTGGAGTTCGCTGAACTCCATCCCAGACCCCTAGGGCTCTGCCCTAGAACCCGCCAGAGGGACCAGTCCCTCTGGACACCCTTCTCGCTGCCGCGCCCCCGCCTTCAGCCTAACCCGTTTTCGTCAGTTACGCCCCGCAGTCCAGCCCCGCTGCCGCGTCCTTGAATATCCTCGAGAACCCGCTTATAACGCTGATTCCCGCCCGCTCAAGCTGCCTGTCTATCAGCTTATCGCAGTCCATGGTAATGCCCCCCGACTGCACCATTTCCAGCGCGCAGCCCTTGTCCAGCACCACTATCTTATCCGCCGCCATCCCCGGCACATGCACAAGCCTTGCCCCCAGGGGCGTGCACAGCGTCCCGGTCCCCTGGAAGTTCATCCCCGCCTGTGCGTCCTTGAACTCAGCGACCTGCAAGAGCTTCTGCATAGCCGCGGTCCCGGCCACCACAGTGTTCAGCTCATAGGGTGCCAGCGCCCCCCAAAGGCCGATAAAGTCCCCATAGTCCGGCGTGCCCTTGGTATAGCTCAGGGGGGTGTTCCCGTCCTCACCGTTCATCAGCACGTCCACCGCGTCCTTCACCTGGGCCCCGGCGATATAGGCCCCTATCTGCCGCAGGGTCACCGTCAGCAGGTCCAGCTTCTGGAACCTCAGCGCCTCATAGGTGCTCACAAGCATACGCCCGTGCTTCTGCAGCCTCACAAGGTTCGCGCTGGTATGTATCTTCGTGCTGGGCAGCAGCGCCCCCTCGGCCACCGCCTTGAGCTCGCCGGTATCCCCCTCGGTCTCGGGCTCGGCCACTATGCTCCGGTAGTCCATCGCGTCTATCTTAGTGACAGTCGCCGCCAGGTCCTCGGCCCTCACGCCGCTCTCCATGCCCTGCTTCACCGCCCGGGCCACGTATTCCGGGAATGTGTCTATAAGTTACCGTCTAGTTCCGTCTATCTACGAAACCCCCGAAAACACTAGGATTTTCAGAATTTGAGTTACTGTCTAGTTCCGTCTAATACGGATGAATTGTGGTAGTAACTGTGGTAGTAGCACAATCAAAATATTCAATATTTATGCAAAAATTTATGCAAAACAAAAAAATGAGGCATACAACACATAAAGCGTCATATGCCTCTACACTTACACGATTATCCAAACTCGTGCCGTTCAAGCCTCTCCTTGTACTCACGTTTAATATTCTGAATTGCAAGCACCGCACGATTATTTTTGTAATCCAGGTGCGTTTTGCAATAGTCCTCATAAAAATCAATCTCAGATAGTATCTCAATGAAATCCTCTTGTGTAAAATGGCTAGGATCGCTCTCATGAAGAATCTCTCTATTAAATTTCAATATTTGCACCCTATGAGCATCTGCGTTTCTTTCATCGTCAATCCGAATATGTTCATCTAGCTTTTTTAACACATTGCCATTTAACATATTGCCAAATGCTGACCACGGATTTATTTTAATTGGGGTAATTTGCACCACTGTTAATAGGATAAATACCACGACAGGCAATGTGATGCCCCACTGTTCAAAAAGTGGTGAAAGTACTTCTTGAATACTCATGACACTTGCACTTCCTTCCCATTCTCATCTGACGGAGCGTTTACTACCTTGCTCATTGCACATAAATCGTCAATAAGTTTACTAACTTCATCAATATTTATATTATAGTTAATCGTCTCAGCAGATATCCTTACCATCGCAAGTACCCATTCTTTACGATCAGCTCCATTATCAAACTTGTCCTCTGCCTCTTCCATATATTTCACAATGTCCTTGAGAAGCTTTCCCCAGTTCTTCTCTTTAATAGCTTTCTGAACATATCTTACTAAAGTTACAATAAGTGTAATAATAGTAGCAATTACAGGCAGATTTGAAACAATAAGATTTAACCATTCCATAATATCGTCCTCCATCATAATTAAATCATCGGACTTTCATCCAAAGTAGACTCCACTTCACTGTACATATTTGCTTTTGCAGTTTCAAATGTAATGCCGCCCTCTCTGTGATCAGACTTAGCCATATTTAGGTAAAATGAACAGATTGTCCCGTGGGCAGTCCATGGAAGTCCAACCATAGCAGAAACCCATGGCAGACTTCCGGTATACCCTTTCAAAACACAAAGGGTTGCTAAGAATATGCCACCAAGAGTGACAACCCATAGCAACCACCTTACGTCAGATATCATCTGTTTTGAGTAATCAAATACCTTGCGGCTACGACTAGTCTTTTTCTTTAAATGCGCAGCCATTATGCTTTACCAATCATCTGAGCATACCTAAACAGTACAGTTACAAGTTGCTCACGAGTAAGCATATCAGCCCATGCGTAATTCGGTTCACCATTTCCGAGCTTGCCTGTGCCAGCAATTAAGCCGCTATCAATCGCCCATTTCCGAGCCTCTTCACTATAACCACTCGCATCGTTATCCTGCCAAGCCTTACGCATTTCGTTCCAAAGTTTTGCGAACTGTTTACCATCCATAATGATTTCCTCCTTTGTACTGGGATCTTTAGCTGACGCAATCTTATTAACATAGTCCAGGCATACCCAACCTTCGCCCGTATATCCCCAATTCCCATTCTCTTTTGAAATTACAAACACCGTGCCATCTGGGTATGTTTTAATAACTTGTCCATTGATAGGAGATGTACGACAGTTAAGACCATCATCTGCATTCACTTGCGCCTGATACGATTTAAATGCAGTATCAACGCTCGTTACCCCTAGCTTCTGATTAACTTCCTTTTGAATTTGACCTAACCGATTGAAAATATAATCGCCTGGGCAGCTCTTATTGTCAAACCAACGATGAGCAGTCATATTTTGTACACTGACTTGACCAATCAAAGCCTTGTTATCTACCCACTTTAGCTGTTTGATATTATTCCTTCTACAAATATCTGCACACAGCTCAATCAATGATTTCCATACCGAAGCGTTAATCGCATACGGATAGAACGCATCGCTTGCACATTCAATGGTAATAGCTCGATTATCATTGGATGCACTTGACGTACACCAAGAACGATCACATTCATCGACTATAGTACAAATACGTCCATCCACTCCAATGCCATAATTACAACTAGCCCCTTTAGACGATCTACTAAACTCATTACATATCCATTCTACACTTGTTTGTCCAACTACACAATGAATGGTAATTGTATCAATGACATGATTACGTGGACTATTTCGGTTTGGACTAATTACCCTCATACAACTTAATGCACTGTTACTCATACATATCTGCCTCCTTAAATCAATAGGCTACTGGCATAGCTATTCCATTTAACACAACATAAAAGATATTTCTATGATCATTCTGTTTCGCAAAACGGCAATACACTTCTGACTTATTTTGTTTAATCTTTCTACCATGAATAAGCTCCAAAAGTTTACTCATTTGTACCACCTCCTTTTTATCTCACCCATAACGTCCATCCAAATAAATCATAGCTAGGCAAAGTAGTCTTACATATTTTGAAATCAATCCAATCAAAAATCACGATTACAGGACACGCTAATATACACCAAAGAAATGTATAAAGCGGACATATCTGTCCTAGGATATTACCAAACTGATTTGAATAATCCCATACTTCTAATCCTAACCACAAATTCAAAATACAACCCGCCACAAATTCTGCACATGTAATAACAAGTCCTCCAATTAGAGCTTGTTTTTGCAAAGATAAATCCCACGAAATAAGATCGTTTGCAATATCGAGCGGTATACAAATTATTGTTGCTAATAATACCATGCTCCAATGTGTATACCCCCTCCATGCTATTTCAAGAAAGCCATATAGTACGCCACCTATACACCAGCGCACTACATGGCTAGAAATTTTACACATTGTTTTTGAGAATTTTTTCATATAGAAATACTCCTACCGCTTGGGTTAATTACCGCTTAACCTAGATACAATCGCATCCATCTGAGCCTGTGCCACTGACAACTTTTCAGTAACTTCGGTTAGATACGGCTCAGGTAAAACCATACCGTACTGAACATTAGCGATATCATCCACACTATTAAGAGACTGAACGTAAGCCTTTAAAGCATTATGATATGTAGTTTGAGTTGTAATCAGTGCTTGTGCAGCAATATAAATTTGTGCAATTTCCATTGCTGAGTAAATACGGCAAACTCCACCATCAGCTTGATACGGAAACTCCGTACCCCCTAACTCAACTACACGGAAAAGGTTGGCAATATTGCTTTGATCTTCAATAGAAAGATTAAAATGTACCTTTTCGCCATTAAATTCTAAGTCCACGCCTGAAACGATTACTGTGTTACACGCCGTAGAAATTTCAGCAATTTTGGCTGATCGAATTACTTCCAATGAATTATCACTACCAATAATCTCAACCGCATCTTCAATAGTAATCCACCCTTTATTGACTGCCTTTAATAGTCCATTGGCATTAGTTGATGGATTTTTGCCATTTAGCCCGTTCATATACAAGTTTTTCAGATTTTCTTTCATAGCGTTAATCCTCCAAAGCTGCAGCAATAAGTTCGCTAATTTTTGAATTTATCACTTTTGTTTTGTCAACTGTTCGATTATGTCTATTGATAACATACCAGTCATAGCAATTACCCTCGCTATCTTCATCAGACATATCTTTTCTAACAACATAAAAAGAATCGTAAATCGTACAATCTGGGTATTCTGTCACCACTGATTGAAAACCCTCTAAGTTTGTGTGCTCTGATCCTTTTGTTTTTAAAACTTCCTCTCCAATGAGTTCGTTTGTTCCAAAAATGTACTCCACCGCAATCTCTCCTTTCGCGAATTTGTACTAATAACATTTTTCAAATCTTTCAAAGTTCCTTTGCGCAATCGTTTCTTAAAAATTGTATGGTGATTGCAATGCGTTAATTGACCTATTTGTGAAATAACACCTGCTGCCCATCTTGGCTGAATATGCCTATTTTCCTTTTTTCTTCTTGTAATACCTACTTAGCTTTCTTTTTACTCTAAGCAAATTTCGCTTTCTCAGCAATGTGTACCCACGACCATATCTGTAACCCAATGCTGTTGGCATACGAGAATCAGTAGGAAATATCTGCCAATTTGACTTTAGCTGTAATTCTCTGCTATCAAGCCATTTCTCCATAGCTTTTCTGAGTTTTGTAAGTTTTCTTTTATTACTGCTAAATATTGTGAAGTTGTCCATATATCGCAAATAGTGTGTAACCCTAAAACCACCCTCTCTAATCATGTGATCTAAAGGTTGCAATACAGTATTAGCAAACCATTGAGAAGTGTAAACCCCAATTTGAATGCCATCATGTGTTATACGTTCAATTAAATCCAGCACACGTCTATCTTTAATAAGTTGTTTCATTCTATCGTGGACGTATTTTGGCTTAATGCTATCATAAAAATGATGGATATCACATTCAAAACAATACTTCGTTCCTTTTCTATCTGTCTCCATCCACTTTTCAATAGCTTTCATTCCGTAATGTATTCCACGATTACGAATACTTCCGCAGCAGTACTTATCCATACCACGCATCATAACAGGCTCAATTACTTGGATTAGCGCATGGTGAACATATTGATCAGGCCACAACGCTGGTTCACAAATATCTCTCCATTTGCAAGCCGATCTATCCCAACGTCTTTTCTTAATAATAGGTGTTGGCATAAAACCATCTTCAATTATTTTTCTCAATTCTTTAACTCTAGCTTGCATATCCAACTCAACCCAAGCAACTGTTTTATTAGGCTTATGTCGTGGTAACCATCTATGTGTCCTATTCACTTCTTGCAAAGCAAGCATAAGATTATCATCCGAGATCAATCTTTCAAATATATGATTCATTCGTTTCATAAAAAGGGTGCCCTCCTTAAAGCCTTGCGGTTTTTCCTTCGCTCCGAAGAGAGTACTAAACCGCACCCTATCAGCAAATCTTCACCAAGGGGTGTGCGAATGCTCGTGCCATATAGAAAGAGCGGAGTACTCTAACTACTCTAAAAAATGTTTGCCAAACTTATTTACCTAGGATGCGACAGCCGATGTTAGCGTTACGGTTGGACGCGTTGTTGTAGTTCACGTAGAACAACCCGTGATTCCGGTTCTGACCATAGTTACCCCCAACGTGCAGACATGGGTTAGAAGCGTTGAAGTTCCAGTTATCCGCAAAACACTAAGAATCCGACTGCTGCACGAGCAATCCCAAAGAAAAACTTCCTATGTTTCAAGGAAATCAAATTAACTATATTTTTAAAAATGTAGATATTAAAATGTGCCTCTTTTCAAATTACTGCTTACTTAATAGCTTTGTGGGGAAAGTTGGCACTCTCCCCACACCCCTCTCATCAGGGTAATTTTTGGAGGCGACAGCCGATGCTAGCGCTAAGGTAGGACGCGTCGTTGTAGTACACGCAGAACAACCCGAGATTCCGGACCTGACCATAGCCACCCCCAACGTACAGACATGGGCTAGAAGCGCCGAAGCTCCAGCTATCCGGTATATAAGTAGTATCGCTACCACTTGACGCAGATGGTACAAACATCGGGAACCCACCAGCGGTCACTACGTTTAATACAGATGGATATCCACCGGTAAGTGTACCCGCAACTGTGCCATTAGCAGTATCACTAAATGAATTTGGATTAAGGATAATGTTTAGGCCATTGCTGTTATAATAGCAGCCATCCATCCAGTCATATACATTATCCCATAGCCCCTCAATCCAGCGATATTGGGTTCCCAAGCCGTAAGTAGTGCGATTCGCTTGAGTAGTGCCGGTATGATACTTCATACTGTCGGTATAGCCCATATTCTGAACGCCACTATTGTTGCCACAGCCATAACCAATACAGCCCTGGCTTTCCCAGTTAGCAAACTCTACGATGTATAGCAACCAAATGGTAAACCTCATGGCAAAGTCGCTCTGCCATATAGTTGTACCCAAATTGTGAATACCTGTCCGTGCGGTAGAACGTGTAATATTGCCAAGTGGCGCAACACCTGTAGTGCTTTTATATGTACTAGCACAGTGATACCGTCCAATATAGACATAATTTCGTTCTCCCTTACCATCTCCACGATTCATGTGAGCAGGTGAAACAGAGAATCCACTTTGAGCACCATCCGAAATCTGAATCTTTAACTTATTGCCGCTCTTTGTAAGCTTATACCAAAACTTAGGAATCTTAACTAATGTTCCAGCGGCACTATCTGTTTCTTTTACCATTCCACTCCATGGCATAAGGTTATCAAATGGTGAGCTACCATTCCCTGTACCAATCGCAGGAACGGGATCAGTAAATCCAGCCGCAGCATCAGTTCTAGTCAGCTTTGTAGTGCTTGTACCATCCCATTCAACGCCATAAATCGTAGTAAGCTTTGCCGTAACATCACAAGTTTTATTCGCAGGTGCAAGATGGTTTGTTCCCTCTGCAACCTTAATAGTGATAGTTGCACTACCAGTTCCTTTACCAGTGACGGTTACCACATTACCGCTTACACTTACAGTCGCAACACCAGTATTGCTAGACGTTGCTGTGATCTTACCATCGCCAACACGAGTCACCGTAATCGTGCTATTAGGTGTAGCTGCTACCAAAGAGATAGAAGTTTTGTCGATAGACAGACTACCTGCTGCTTTTCCAATAGTCCAAGCAACAGTCTTAGCAGCCGTACTACCATCACTCCATTTGTAGTTACTTCCAGGAGTAAATGTCGCGTTGTAACTTCCGGCATTAGTACCCTTTACCACTCCACCAAGTGTCATCTTGGAAGTATCGTAGTTACTCCAAGAAGGAGATTGTTCATCCGCGTTGTATGTTAATGTGCCACTCTGAGTTGGTACATTAGCAATTACTGCCCTCTGAATAACCCATGTAACCACTTTCTTAGATGTTGTTTTGTCACTCCACTGATAGTTAGGTGTTGGAGTAAACTCGGCACTATACTCTCCTGCATTTGTACCCTTGAGAGTGCCAGATACAGTCATTTTGTCGCTATCATATCCACTCCAAGTGGGAGTGAGTTCATTTCCATTATAAGTAAGCGTACCACTCTGTGTAGGCACAGAAATGGATGCTTTGTCGATTATCCATGTAACTGTCTTCGCACTTTCAGTTTTATCGCTCCAACAATAATCTTCGGTAGGTGTAAAGGTGGCGCTGTATGTACCAGCGTTCGTTCCTTTAGTTACTCCACCAATAGATAATTTGACTGGATCGTAGTCTTTCCATTTTGCGCTAAGTTCACTGCCAGTGTATGTTAAAGTTCCATCCTGGCTAGGAATAACCGCAATAGGCGTTTTGTTAGGAACCGCTGTAATTTGACCTGATGTATCTGCTTTAATGGCTCCGTCTGTCGAGATTGGGAACAGTGCAAAATAATAGGTCTTGCCATTTGTAAGTCCACTTACTTCAAATGGCACAGTTTGATGTGCATTTCTAGTAGTGCTATTTAGTGCCAGTGTGCCATCGTCTGGAGAAGTAGGATAACCCCCTTCTTTGTACACTAACTTAGTGCTTGCCCATGTTGATACAACAACACCATCTTTTTCAATCGTAGCCGCAGGGTCTGTCCAGGTAAGACTAATGCGACCATTTAACTGAGATGTTACCGCAAGAGCAGACACGCTTCCAGTAGGCACAGCGTTTGGAGTTTCAATAAACTCATTTGCAGGATCATCGGTATACATCTTTGTGGTAGAATATGGGAAGAACTTATAATAGTACTTTGTCCCATCGGCAAGACCTGTATCGCAAAAATACTCATCTTTAAAAGCATTACGAGTTTTGCTATCTACAACAACAACTCCATCGCGTCTGCTACTAGGAACTGACCCCGCTTTGCGTACAAGTAAAGTACCAGCCCATTTAGAAATTACTGTCTCTCCAATAGCAACATCGTCTGGATCAGTCCATTTTACATATACCTTACCCGAACACGTAACTGTTGCAATATTTGAAACAGCAGCTAAAGGTGTCCCACCTCCACCACTACCTGATGAAATCTCTTCCCACTGTTGAGTATCTGGGTTATAACCCTCTAGTGCTTCCTCAGTTGGATTATAACGCATTCCGTGTACACCATCCTCGGAAACCAGTAATGCAGAGAAATGATCCTCTGCAGTTGTTCCATCTTCCCTTTTTACCTGGTCAGATGAAGTCTCTTGATAAATTAAATGATACTTTCCATCAGCGCCCTTGATGCGCTTTCTAGTTTTATATGTTGACACGCCTCTACCTCCACTTATTCAACAGAAATTATTTCAAGCCATTCATCATTGGTATTTTGACCTACTGGCTCATTTTTAGATATAACTGTGCTATTCCCGTTACCAGATGTAGCTGCAGACAAATCCACCCAATCGCCATCGATATATCGCCAAAAATGCCTAGATGATTTTACGAAATACACCTTATCAATAGGAGCTAAGATACTAACCCGCACTTCCTCTGTTTCCAAATCAACAATATCTGTTAGGTGTTTACGCACTCCATCTTTTGTGTCATAAAAAACATCGCCAGTATCAGTGCAGATAAGGTATTGGCCTGGTTTTATTTGAATATCTTTTACCTTTGATAAAACAACTTCATTTACATCAAAAAGATACTCCATTACCTATGCACCTCCTTAAAAGAGCAGAAAGGGGAGCGAAAAGCTCCCCAATCCAAATTAGTATTGATTAAAATGTACCAACAGTTAGAGCGTCAACTAGAGCATCCAGTTTGTCCTTATCTCCATCCGCAAACTTTGCAAGTTCTGCAGCATTAGCATGATTATGCTTTTTATCCACAGCGTCCGCAAGATTGGCTTCGGTCTGGGTGTAAGTGTCTAATAGCTCCTTGTTCTCATGAGTATGTGCATCGGCTTCAAGAGCAGTAACACGAGTGGCAAGCGCGGTTAAATCAGCAGCTTTAGCATAATCACCAATAGACAGCGCTGCAATAGCACCATCAACATACTCTTTGATATAAGCAACTACTGTTCCAGCCTCTGCATCCTCTGGCAAAGTTCCCACTAGCGCAGTCAGATCGGCAATGGCCTTATTGATTGCAGTTACATCATCGGGATGAGCCTGAATCCAAGCAGCCAGTTCAGCTAAAGTGTCTAGTGACTCTTTTGCATTCTCAGGAATAAGCTGTTTTGCCAACTCTTCGTTAGCGATTGTTCGAGCAGACTTATTTGCATCATCACCAATCAGAGTAGTTAATTTTGTATTAGCAGCGTCTAAATCTGCCTGTTCAGCTTTCGCATTGATTTTATCCTTTAAACCAGTAGCCAGCTCGTCCTCTGTTACCTTATCTTTACTAGCCAGATCACCTAGGGTGCCAACCTCACCCGCAACCACATCGGCGACTTTCTTATCAACATAATCCTTAGCCGCTTTAGTGGTAGGAATGGTAGAATGGTCGGCATTTTCATCAATCACCGTTGCAATGGGTTTAATCACAGTCTTCCATTCAGTTCCGTTCCATACATCGCCAGAACCTGTGTCTTCATTCACATATAAGACACCCTGAGCAGGAGCCTTGGGCTTTTCACCAGTATAAAACCGATGAGCTTCTGTGTACAATCCAGCACCGAAAAACAACTCGCGAGTGTCCTCACACATATAATAAGAATTTGCTTCGCGAACGGCAGGTAGGTTCTCTCGATTACCCTTGTAAACTAATTTTGCCATGATAAAACATCCTTTCATAAATAATTTTTTATATAGAAAAAGGGCGTATTGCCCTTAATCTTGCTTTTAAAAAACTCCAACGAAATCAAACGTATCTCCACCAGAAGACGAGTCGCTAAATGTTCCAACCAAATCGCCTGTTTCACCCTGATTCTTTGCGTCACTCTCTTTTGTTACACGATCCTCAACAATAGAATCAGCAGAACCATCCTTTTCTGACGAGTAAGTATAAATTTCCCCAGCAGAAATCCATGTTAGTTTGCACACGCCATTTTCATTTAGAACATAGAACATATCATCTTTCTTTGTAGACCTTGGCTTATCATTCGCAGTAACAGCCCACGTTCCATCAATGTTATATACACCAGTAGCCAATGAGCTAATAATAACTGGATTACCAGTGATATTTATAACAGGCTTATTGCTTAATAAATTATAATCAGTCACACCATCGCCTCCTGTACCCCCACCACCGCCAGTTAGAATAGCCACAGAATTGATCCAACTCATATCAGCCATAAACTTCACCTCCAATCAAAATCCATAGAAGATGTTTGCGTTTACGGCACTAACAAATTCCAATGATTTAATTTCATATTGTCCAGCGCCAAGCTCAAAAATACCCGTAGGCAATTCCATGTCTTTGCCATTGATCTTTAACACGGTTCCTGGGTCACATGAAATAGTAAACTTTTTCAAAGACATTGGACGAAACGCCAGATAACTATTTGGGTTATTACTTAATTCTGCCTTTCTAAAAACATCTACCATGTTTGTATTAGGGATAACGGTTCCTATAAAGTTACCGATATTCATTTGCGCCATGTTAATTACCCCCTTCTTCAGTGACGGAGACAATCTCATTCCACACATCTCCATCTCTTTGATTTTGGGGTTGCTCAGATGAGTATACTTCTTTTAATGATATTTTTTTAAGCTCTTCATCAACCAGAACTGCCAGCGATTCATCATTATTACCATTTACTGCTTGCATCCAATCTATTGTTGGCAAATCATCTGTCTTTGAAAAAACAGGCAGTCCCAAATACTTCGTTTTACTCATTCTTAGCCCCCTTTCTATACTAATGTTACATAGAAAAATTCTTGTAGACTCATTTCTCCAGTCTTAATTCGTTCCATATCACGAACTTCATGTACCCATCGCTTACGTTTCAATCCCGCTGATACATTACTATCGATCTGAATTTTGTTATCGATTGAAATATGTGAAAAAAGAGTTGCTGTCATTGCACAAAACAGCTCAATGTTATCTAATACAGTTTCATGCTTTACGGCAGCACTCTTAGCATCTGATGATTCGATTGCCAATTCGTTATAACCATTTCCAAGAGTAAAATGAATCTCAGTTTTTAAGACATCACACGCTATAGACATTACTGCATCTAAACCTGTCTTATAACAATAAAAAACATCAAAAGGCTTGCTGCTAACTTCAATTCCACCTACAACCCTTTCAAATGAATGCTTTTTTGTGTCCATTTCATCTGAACAAATTTGAATGCTTCCATTAGCCTTAGAGAATGATTGAAGTTTTGTTGCTATATCTTCACTTGAAATCTCTATAGAATTTACCAGCCTATTCCCTAGAGATGATTTTGAAATAGCATCAACCGTAGATGAGCTAATACCAAGATAATCTCGCACTCGAAAAAAGCTATTGATAAGCATTGGAAAGGCTGGCAAATTTAGCTCGATTGCCGTTCTTTCCAATGCAGCATTGTTTTTCTTACAAAAATCCACACTGCTCTCAATCAAAACACTAGACGATATCATCTCCCTTACATGACTAATGATTTTGTCTATTTCAGATACAAGTACAGATTTGTTTGTAATGGCAACAGCTTTTTGCAACGTGTAGAAGTCCAGCATTGTTTCTAAAATCAATCTGTTAGCAACAGACACACCATCACGATATGGAATTGAATAGATAAGTAAATTCGTTTCTGTAATATGCTTTTTGATAAAGACATCAAACTCTTTCACGTTGCACTACCTCCTATTAAGCAGATGGAGCAGGATTAACCACAGACAGATTGAGTGAACCAGGCTTAATTGTCATAATTGTATCTTTTTCAACCGTTCTAACAGCACTTAGATTACCATACATTAGCAGGTTTCCACCCTCTAGGCTATCGAAAATAACATAATGGCTCATTGAACCCCAGTCTGCAGTGCTTTCATCAAAATCGATTGACTGATCATTGGTGATTGCGCCACTCGTAGGCTCACTCATGGTTGTAAGCTCAACACGGGCATACCCAGCGGACTTAGGTGGTTCACTTACATTAGAACCGTCTAGTGCAGGTTCGGAACTGCTCAATCCAACGAAATATTTACTTGGAATAGGCGGCACTTCCTTTGTTCTAAAAACATTACCCGCAACCACATCAAGAAAATATGTTGTATTCATATATTTGTCCTCCTAAAAATTTTAATAAAAATGCCGCCCAATTAAATGGGCGGCGCAAAGCTTTAATTAACAAAAGGCTTATTTATATTGTTTATGATATTGATAATACCTTGCCTAGGAATCTCGATCACACCAGAAATATCTCGTATGGAAATTTGATATATGTGTTTGCCTGACAAGTTTATTGTATCGCTTGGATCAAGAATCACACTCAGCACATTACAAACATCTCCATCAACATCTGGGTCTGCTCTAATTTCCATTGCCTTTGTGACAACAGGCTTGGCAACCCTCTTGTTCACATAATCAACTATTGAAAAATTAGCAACGCACGAAAACATATCGAACGGCTTCTTATTTACATGGAAATAGCAATGAAATACTAGTTCTTCTGTAGAACCACCTACAAAATCAATAAATGGCAAGGTATATGGATCTGGAATAACCATTCCCATCACCATCCTTATTTCTTCTTATTTTTCTCAGACTCTTCGTTTTCAATATCTTTTTGAAGTTCTTGAATCAACAACCGTAGCTCCTTAATCGTCTCCCCCATTAAAATAGCATTATCTCCATTTACCATAATCTGTGAAAGGCGGTTATGGTTGTTCGCCAAGCATTGTACAATTTCAATCTTTGTCATGATATTATTCTCCTATTTTAAAGTCTCAATTTCCATTTTTAGTTGTTTAACTTCTTCGACAAGTTTTTGTATCATATATGTATTTAGAGATACAAACTCTTCATATGCAAGCCGATAATGTACATCCGTAATTCCATCTGATTTATTTACTTCTTCAACTGGAGTAATAGATAACGCAGAAAAATCTTTCGTTGTTAATCCGCTTTTTATCAAAGCCTCTTCTACGTCTTGGGCAATAAATCCTGTATGATATCTGCCAGATGTGCCATTATTCATTTTATAAAAGCTAGGTTTCAAATTCATAAAGAAATTACCATATTTCTCCATATCGTAACTAATTGAATTTTTTAGCCTTCTATCTGAACTTACACGAGGGGCCTCCGATGTAAATACGCCATTATCAACCACATAGAAATCGTGATTGTTAGGCGCTGACATTCTACACCCCAACTCTGTAACTATAAAATATGGCTCATTATTTTTGCCCCTGCTTCCATACATCATAGCTCCATATGTTGTTCGTTGACCATTAGAGCCATAACCTTTGCAGAAACCGCCATGATCGCATGTAAGCTGTATTTGATCTGCGTCTATATTTCCTGCAAGAATATAACTTGCATTGATAGCAATATAGTATCTACTACCCTGCTTATACGAATAGATTCCATCTTGATAGTAGTCTCCTGCTTGATTGAATAGCGCTTTTGCGATGTTTCCTCTCGTCACATTTGCATCTTTGCCATTTTCACCATTTTTGCCATCTTCTCCACGCATCTTCATTGGTGCATTCCAAGTTTTTCCGCCGTCATACGAATATGACGAATAAAGATCATACAACACACTCAATGTTCTATGCCAGCCAGAAGTACTAGAAGTTGGATAGTTTAAATATGCGGAGGTGGGTGTAGATAAATAAGAACGAGCATATAGAACTCTAATCGGACTACTATTGTTGCCCCAAGTGATATTGCCCTGAAGGTTAATGCTTCCTTTCATCGTTACATTTCCGTTTGGGTCAACATAAAAATTACCATTACCTGTTTTATAGTTACCTCCGACACGAATACCGCAACCCAATAACCAACTATCATAATTGGGATCTCCCTCAAGTGTACCTTGTAAAATAGTTGTGCCTCCCACCGTTCCTCTAAAATAAGCATCCTTAGCAGACATTGAACCGTCTTTTTTTAGCCAGAATTTAGCTGAACTTGGGTTTTCGGCTCCTACCCAAATTGCATATATAGAATCCTTGTTTGTGCCGCTGCCATTTAAAGCAACATAGGTACTTCCTTTACCTGCGTGAAGATAATCCTCAGCAATATCAAACCCGCCGATCTTTCCACTTTTGGCAACAATATTTCCTCTAAAATACGCATTTCCTGTATTAACATCTAAAAAGAAATTCGCATTCTTAGGCATACCCTCAGAATCAAAAGTAATATCTTTAGCTTTATCCAAAAACTCTGGCGTAACAGTTGTGCCGTTAGTATCAAATAACAACTTTGTTCCAGCCACGATTCCATATTCAGGATCAATAATAATCAATCCGTTGTCATTTTGCAGCACAATTCTTGAGTTGTATAACCATGCTCCAGTTGCATCCACTTGAAACATCATCGTACCTGTTCTATGACCATTTTCATCCACAAGAGGATTTTGTAATACCAAGCCATTTCCAATAAGCAAATTACCTGCGATCAACTCTGCATTTACTCCCCACTGAGTACCAGTCTCCGGTGTAGAGAAAAGGCCAATCGCTAACTTAGCGGTCTTAAAGCCATCATCACTCATGGCAATCATATTGTCTACCATTCTAAGTTGATAGTTGGAATTACCACCAACAAAAATGCCATTACTATCAAAAACGACTTTCTGATCTTTTGCTGAAAGAATCGCATCAACCGCACCTTTCTTTAAGCCATTCATAAACTCATCAACATCTGTAGCCATATCCGCTGTGCGATTGTAAATATACTTACTTGCATCAAAGTTTCGGCTTGTCCTAGATGCACTCTGTATCTGCTCTTTCCAGCTTTCAACACCGTTTTTTAATCTATACTGATTTGAGAAAATCAAATTGAAATTTGTTATATTCTCAAAATCAAGTTCGATACCAATTATTTTTGCATTAAGCACACCATCGCTACCAAGTTCCAAGTATACAGCTTTACCTAGCTCTAGCCTATTCTTGAACGGCTCAAACTTTTCTTGATACAGAAAATTGGCACTATTGATACTAAATTCATAAATAGGCCATGCGTAATCGCTTAAAGCATCAGCACCGAAGTCATAAAGTTCTTTTGCTACAGAATATCGCTGAAACTCATTCATACTCACTGTGAAATAAGAGTCCGCATTGCTTGTTGAAAACGAAAATGAAGTACCTTTATACTCTGTAACTTCCTGCTCTGTTTGCGCTGAAATATCACTGTAAAACTGTGACATTTTCCCGTTGACCGTTAGCATACCACTTTTAAAATTGTGACTTGCATATGTGGTTGTGCCAAGGTATGCCGTTAAAGTGAAACTACCATCAGACTTTGTATCTAATGTTCCACGAATAATTTCTGTTGACAAATTTGAACTTGGCACTGATAACATACCGCCAGCAATCGTGTACATTGTTTTTTGAAATTGTGTAAGATCAACTTTAACTATTTTGGAACCTGACAAAGATACGTTGCCAGTAATTTTATTTGACGTACCTGTTGCAACGGTTGTAACATCTGTCGCAACAAACGTCTCTTCTTCAATAGTTCCCTCTATCAGATATTGATTTAATACATTTCGCTCTTCATCAGTAAAGTAACTATTGAATGAAAGCTGATCGCAAATCGTTTTTATGCTAGAAGCATATCTTTCTATCTCGCTTTGTAAAGAATTGATTTTTGATTCTTGAGCAGCTATCTCATTCTTTTTTGCAGCAATCTTTGAATTTATATTGTTTAACTGCGTTTGTTGAAAATTCTTGCCGCTCTCGGTTGTTTCAAGAGCACTTGTTTGAATATTAACATTCTGCTGCGCCACCAACGAATCAAGTTCACCTTGCAAGTCGGTTAAATCGGCTTCAGCACTTAATTTCTCTGCAGTTAAAGATGCTCTTGATGCAGACAACCCCATATAATATTGTTGCTTACTTAAAATATCAAACTCCCATGATCTTACTCTATCAGCAAGAGTCATGTCGCTCTTTCCAATCTTTACATCTAAATCCCCATTACTAATGAAGTAACTAAGATCAATAATATAATCAGTCCCAATCGGGTTGACATCTCGAATTGACAAATCATCTGAACCATACAAGTGCATTTTGGTCGTAAGTTCATCTATGATTTCTTCAATTTCGATTGTATCAACTAGGTTTTGATAATTCAAATAGATTGGAATAGTATCAGCGTCTTCGTTTGCATCGTAGGCATTTATTGTTTTGTTGTACACATCAAAAACGATTGCACAACGATATTTCTCCATTGCGTCACTATAACAAAATGACAGCGCATCTTCATCGTATTGATCGAATGTCCTATAACATCCAATAAGCCTAGGTGCAACATAACCAACACGCCAGGTGGGATCGAGTTCAATAACGCGCCCCAAAATAGTATCAACTGAATTTACCGGGTTCCAAAAGTTATATGTACCCTCTTCCAGAAACAGATTTTTAGTACTCAGCAAGTGTTCAAGAGAATATCCAATAACTGTCTTCTCTTCGTTTACACCATCTCCCGTCTTCGTAGAAGACATTATTACATAAATTCCAAAATCGTCTGTGTAGACCAGTTTATAACTTGAAAGAGCGGCATATAACGGATTGATCATTCCATTTGACTGATATGGAACAACAAATTGAATCTCGCTTAAATCTGTGTAGTTTATTGAAAATGTAAGATCGTGTACAAAAGGTATAGTACCAAGCTCATTACCTGCTAAATTTCTTAAACGCAGTTTTGGTTGCTGCCTCTGCCCACTCTTTATTTTCGAGTAATTCAGATACATAATGCCCTCCTTCCTTTTAAGCTCCTACATTATATAAAAATCGCCCACTGATTGTTGCAGACCCTACACCATCAAACACAAGCACATTATCACCCGTAGTAAGTTCAAAAAATTGAAAATTGAAACAATCGTATAGATTGTACTTTTTATTAGGCTCTTCCACAATACAGTTTTCGTTATCCATTTTAATAGTAACTCCACCACTCGGAAGTCCTGTAAACTTTACAACTCCACCAGTGGTTCTATTCGTAATTGTAAAATTAGTGCATCCAGGAGAAACAACAATTTGTAAGTCTGGCTTGAACATCTCATGAATTGAACTATCATTATAAAACGTGTATTCCGTTTGTCCATTAAAAGATATAACTTCCTCAAATGGGAAACTATACCCGTATGGACAATCACACACAAACTTTGCTTCAAATGCAACCTGAAACCACCCAACGCTTATTGGTGTAAGAGTCTGTACAAGACATTTGAACTGAACATCTTCTAGGTCTGGCTGCTGTAAAGACAACCATTGATATTCTTGGTAGCCTGTAAGCCAATATGCTATCTCCTGCATTTGATATCTGTCTAGTTTCTCATTGCTTGCAAATATAATTGAGAATGTCAATGGCGAATCATGATATCGAACGCCGTAGTGTAATGGAGTGATTCTGTTTGCTATTCTTGTTTCAACGATATTTGCACTATTTCCAAATGCGTTATCACTGTGACTATTGCTACCAATATCACATATTGTTAGTCCAAACTCAGATGCAGACCTACCAGCAAATGTAAAATCTGTTGGAGTAAACATACATATCACCTCCATTAAATTTGATAAGGCGAGGGATATTCTTTCTCCCTCGCCCACTTTTGTTATACTTTGATTTTCAACATCCTAGCAATCTGATTCAGCATATCGCGAGTAACCTTTTGGTGCTGACTAATCGTATTAGCATCGGCGTTACCCTGAATAATTGTATCTCCAATATTGATTACTGTGTTTGTACCACTATCAGCAATACTCAAGTTCTTATCTAACACATCGGTCAGCATAAAGTCATTGACATTTGTTGGTAAATCATCTAGCGCCTTTGCAAGAGTACTAATACGATCCATCTGATGAACAAGATTGTTTACCATTTGTTCACTCAGCACCCATTCTTTCTCTTTCAACAAAGAAAGTTGCTCATTCGCTTTTATACTTCCACCACCAATTATGCCACCTTCGTGATAACGATACTTTTTATATACATCATAAAGCAACGGGCCTCCAATTTTGTCGATATACCAACTAGACCCATTCGTTACGGCCTTTACTCCATAATTTTCAAGCATAGCTGCTAATTCAACATTTTCTTCATGAAGTTTTGCTCTACGCTGCTTATCTGATGCTGTCCATGCCTGACTATTCGCATACATGCGGCGTACAATAGCATGAATATTCTCTTCATCCGATGGTTGTACGGAACTTCCAGTCTCACCCACTACCACATTGGTTCCTTTATTACCGTCACCTTTGCCACTGTTCTCTATATCCTTTGGCAAATTATTTAATGCGGTTACATAGTCACCATACTTCTGTGCAGCCGCCAAAGCATTATTCCAAGCTGTAGTAATTTCGCTGTTTAATACTGAGCCGTACTGCGTATTCCATTCGATCAGTTCACTATACAAGGTGTCCCAATGCGTCTTGATATACTCAATCGCCATATCGTAGAGTTTCTGATAAGACGAAATGCTATTTTCAAGAATAGCAATTTCTTTGTCTTTCTCAGCATGATACTCTTCCTCCATGGTATCAAGAGCCTTTTCCTGAGCCTCGATTGCTTTGTCTGACTGCTCATCTGCAAGATCTCCTTGCAGTTCTGCCAACTCTTCTTCGAGTTTAGCTCTCTCTGCTTTTGCCTCTCTACTATCATCTAGGCTTAAAGCATCGATTCGTGCTTGAAGTTTAGCAATCTCTTTTAGTTTGTTAGCTTTTTTCTTTTCGTACTTTTCTTCCTCTTTACTAGCTTTAAGAGATTCTTTTTTCATATCAATAACATCTGAATATGCTTTTTTCATATCTTCTAGCGCATCAATTTGATTTTGAATACGCTGTTTGAGCATGTCCATTACATATTTCAGAATGTCATCTACGCCGCTTTTCATGTCATTCAATTTGTCTGTCAATGTGTTAGCGGCTTTACCTACTCCGTTTGCTGCATTTTCGCCCAAAGCTTTAAAGGCGTTTATATTATGAAGTGCAGCTTCTCTTTGCTCATCGCTCAGGTTAAGCAAAGCAAGGCTTGCATATACAAGCCCCCAAGTAGTATCAGTATATTCTTCAGTAGCAAAAAGCAACTGGTTGATATCCTCAAGCGACTCTCCATTTAAGGCCAGCCTTAGTCTTTCAACATAAGCCATAGCGCTATCTACCGCTAGTTGACGTGTTTTTGCAGCTATAACCTTATTGATATTCTCTTCGTTTATAACAAGTTGCCCGTTTTCATCCATAAGGTACTGCATGTACTCTATGCCTAAATCACGAATCTTTTGGAAAGTATCTACCGATATAAAACCCTCGGTTTCCTTATATTCGTCTGCGGCATCATGCAAAGTATCATACACATCTTGTATACGATCAATCGCGTCATCTATGTTGTCTATCATATCCATGATGGTGTTGACTACGTTTTCTTTTACATCTCTAATTGAGTTTTCGTACTCCCACCACAGATTCATGAGTTTACTTACTTCGTCACTAGTATCGGAATACCCTTGTGAACGTAAGTATTCAGCTTCCTCGTGTGCGGTCTGCTGCATTCGCCTATAGTACTGAATAATATCTTTTGAATGCTGTTCAACTTTGCCTGGGTTCTTATCTATAGTAGCCTTTTCAATCCACTTGTCAGCAAGATCAATTTTGTTTTGATAGTTGCTAATAGTGCTTTCATACGCTTCAACAATTACTTCTTGAATACTTTCTGCGTATTCCCACCATTGCTTTTGAAGATTTTGTATATAATCCGAATTTTCATCAAGTCCCTGTGCACGGAATTTGTTTGCTTGCGCATGAACCGCCGCCTGCATCTTCTTATATACTGCTACGATTTCATCAGCAGAGGCACCTTTCTTTTCCATGAGGAAAATGTCATGCTCAAAATCTCCGATAATATCATCAATTTCTTCTTGCAACTTTTTAAGAACTTCTTCTAGCTTTTCTTCCAAGCTCTTGGTATCAACATTGGCAGACACATTAACATTGGCATTTACAGTAGCACTACCCGAATTACCCCAGCTAGTACCTGTTGCGCCAGTCTTGTTTTTTTCAATATGTAAACCCTTACCAGTAAATCTACCATTCGCATAAGCTGGAATAGAGATTCGTAACCTTTGATTGCTTTTTAGAATCTTCTTTGTTTCGTCAGCAGTAAATACCTGATCGCCATCATCGAGATTTACAATTTCAGGGCCATTAGTACCAGCCAAATACGCACTGTCTTTCGTTACTATCAGCTCTGGCTTTGGATTTCCACTGGCTGAATATTCATCTCCTACTAATGACGGGCCTGAGCTGGCTTTTCTCGTTCCATTGGCAAACTTAGGGATTGTTGATGCTATTGCGCTCATTCCAGACTGTATGCCAGAAACAGTCGAACTAATTCTTGAACCATTTAATGCCTGAACTGCACTAACAAGACCATAGACCGCAGAACTTGTCAGTCCAACCGTACTCTTGAAGCTATTAAACTGACCATTTATACTATTTAAGCTTTGCTTATTTAAGGTCTTAATTGCGCCCGATGTATTGTTTACTAATCCAGTAGTTTCGTTTGCTGTTTCACCAACATCGTCTACTTCTTCTTCTGCGTCTTTTAAATCAGCATTTCTATTAACATAATCAATAGCATCTTGCACACTTTTCACTTCATTTTGTGCATTAGTCAGTTTGACACCATCGACCTCTGCTAACTTCGTGATTAGACTTTCAGCTTCTCCTTTGGTTAAATCCATACTAGAGATCAGAGAAGTTAGGTTATCAATATTAACCTCGATATCAACGCCGTTCTTGGAAACCGCGCCTAGCTCTTCTAACCCATCAATTAGATCAGAAACTTCGCCAGCCACATCAAGCAAAACAACATTGTTTAGTTCGCCGATCACTGATGTAAGGTCGTAAATTTCTTTACTGCTCTTACCCAGCTTTGTCATTTCATCGGCAATACCGCTAACATTGAATACTTTCTTACCAGCGTTATCAAAGGCAAGTCCTAAATCCTCTAATTTGGGTATAACCTCATCAAGATCGTAGAGGTTGATGTCTCCCCACATTTGCAAAGCTTCAAGACATGATAAACACGCCTCTCTGCTCATGCCCATTTTCTCGGCAATCAAATCAATATTGCCTGGGTCGAAATCAATAGTCCAGCCATCCTCATCTTCAAAGATTGTTACTAGCTGCTCTCCCTCTTCACTAACCATTGCACCAGCTTCAGATAGGGCATATAGCTTTTCAACGAATCCTGCACCAGCACTATCCGCATCTCCAAACACCCCTTCGATATTAAGCATAGCCTGATAAATTTGATCAAGACCATCGCTCCATCCCCATGTGTTTAACTGGTCTGCACCAAATAAAAACTCTGCTGCAGCCCAAAATGCGTTTGAGTTAGTAGTGCCTGCTTCAAATTGTTTGTTAAGTTCTTCAAATGCGCCAGCATAAGTTTTAAAGTCATCGTCATGTTCTGGGCCAGACATAGCAGAGTCATACCTAGCCTTTGCTGCTGACACTGAATCAAACTGGCTTGACATTCCCTCAAGTGCATCATTTAAAGCTAATAGCTCAGGAGTAATCCACTCCAAACTATCAATGCCGAATGACATCTGCTGGAAGATGTTCGCCAAGAACTCAGCATTCATTCCATCTTCTTGTAGAACCGCAGCAAGTACATCACTTTCACTTGCTAACTCTTTGATTGCGTCTGGCGTAATCCCATCGATTGTCCTCGCCATTTCCGCTAACTCTTTACGAGAATCCTTAAAGTCCTCAGACTCCCATAAATCGTTTATAGATTTCTTGAGATTTTCGGCATTCCGAATGGCTACGTTCTGCTCATTGTGATACTCACGAATTGCCTGTTCTAACTCTTCCCAAGATGAGGCTCCGTTCTCAGCAAAAGCATTGTACGCAACATTAAAGTCCTCTTGCGATAACTCCATAAGTTTATCACGGAAACCATCAACCTGTTTCAACCACTCTTGATAACCCGTCTCATCAATTTTATCTGTTGGGAAAAGCCCTTTGGTCATCTCGACCATCTTTGCCCCAATGTCGTTTGCAATCTTCTCCGAACGGTCAGTCTCAGTTTTCCATTCAGTCCACAAATCTGCATAAGCGTCATTTTGTGAAAGCATTAAATCAACATACGCTTCTGCTGATCCATCTGTAACACTAATGAATTGAGAATCGCTTGAAATCTTTGAAATAATCTCATCGCGGAAACTCAACATTTCATCTACTGTTTTTGGCGTATCTTTTATACTCTCAAGAGAAAGTAATGCTTTTTGTGCAATCAAAACATTTGTGTTGTCTGACTGTTCTACTGCCTTTAACGCCGCTTCTTTATATGACTCACTTTCAGCAACCAAAGCATTAACAACGGTATTATCAGCGCCAAAATACTCTAATGCACGACTAGCATCTTCGTTGATTGTAAGATAATTTTCCCATAAATCTTCAAATGAGCTATTGTTAGTAATATGATTTGGCAACTTATAGCCATCAGAATGAAACACAGAATAGCCACGAATCTTCTCTGTATATGCCTTTTGAAACTCTGCCGATGATCCACTTTCTTGTAGATACCTTAAAACCTCTTGATCCTCTTCGGTATACGCATTTATAATACCATCGCCAAGCTTGCTTATATCAGATATTGCTTGTTCTTGCGCCGCCTTTGCTCCCTTAGCGCTAGTGGCAATATCTAAATTCAACTGATTTTTTGCCAGTTCACTAATTGCTGTATCTAAATCGCCATATTTCTTAATAGCATTATCTAACTCAAAACCTGTCAAATTCAGCTCTTCGCGTAAAGCGTTTTGAGCAGCAATAAATTCTTCGTGCGACCCCGTTCCGTCTTTTACTGCCTTTGAGAGAATGGCATAGTTTGAAGCTAACTCAGATATCCTCTTTCCGTTTTCGGAAGCTTCTGTACCTAACTCAATTAGCTCTGCTCTTGCCTCATCGGCCTTATTTGCAAAATCTTGGATAAGAGATATGGCTAGTGGAAGTACACCAATAAGTAATGTTATCCACCCCATCGGAGTAGCCATTAAAGCCGCAAACGCAGCTTTGATTGATGTGCCCAATACAGTAAACGATGTTGCACCAGCATAGTTAGCGGCTGTCTGAGCATTAGTTGTAGCAATACTCATAAGTTCTTGTTCGGTGAATGCCTTTTCTGCTATACCAGCTCTAATGGTTTCTGCCGTTACCATTTGTGTTAAAGAGATTTTTAATTTATCTGCAATTTCCCCCCTATGCTTACTCATTTGCTGTTCTAGTTCCGCAACAGTATATTGTTGTGCAGCTTCCGTTGCAGCAATCATGGTAGCAATCTGCTCTTTTTGAGTATTCTGTAGCCCTAACATGCTTGTGGCTATATCTCTCTGTAATGGCGATAGCTTACTTAACTGTGTAGCATACTGTGTTAAACTATTTGTACCAGTAGTAAAATCTATCTTCTGGAGGCTTTCAACTACTGGCGAAACCGATGAGCGTAATGACACAAAATTAGCAATTAGCTTAACTAGTCCTGCACTAGCAACAACAGCTCCCGTTGAACCCATTAGCCCTAAATGCTTAGTGATGGAATCAACTGCCTGTGATACTAAATTAGCACCATCAACAACCCCGCCTACTAAATCAGTAGGCAACAGATTCTGTGCAACACTCACCCAGGTCTGCTGTAGCGAATTGAGTTTATATTCAATGGAGCTTTTAACTGACTCCATCTCCTTATCGGCGCTGCCAAAACTATCTTCCATTTTAGTAATAGCCGCCTCTGCCTGTTCAAAATTTGACAGAATGGCAGCACCAACATTCGCACGGTTTTTGCCGAACAAAGTTTCAAGTAACTGAGCCTGGTTCTTATCGGTAAGCTCGTCCCAAATATGTGCGATATCTTGTAGAATATCATAGGTAGAGCGATATTGTTCTGGATTACCAGGTTCAAACAGACTAATACCTCTACCGCCATTACTAGCGACTTTCGTTAAGTCTGCAATATCACCAGTAAGAGCAGCAATCGTTCCTGAGTACTCTTCTGTTTCTTCGTCATATCCTCGAATACGCATTGAAATAGTGCGCAACGCATTACCAGCCTGTGAAGCATCCCTGGTAATTTCTGTAGCTGCAGTTGCCAAAGCAACCGTTTCCTCAAATGTATTGTTAGCAGCCTTCATAGAAGCGGATGCCCGTGTCATGACCTCAACAATATCAGCGTTAGAAACAGCCATCTCATTACCGATAATATTTATCTTAGAAATGATTCCCTCTAATACATCGTCAGCTTCTACATCAAAAGCTTTAACAATACTGATTAGGCCATCAATAGCATCTTCTGCACTCATTTCAGGTGAAATGGCAGTAAAGATAGCTGAGTTTTCAGCCATCCGCGCCGCTTCTTCCATTGTGTAACCTAAACGGCTCCACTCGGCGGTCTGTGCGATAATTGCATCGGTAGTCACACCTAACCGTGCGGCAGTATTACTTGCACTAGAATAAAATTTTTGATAAGCTGCATCAGACTCATTTGTAGTCTTTTTAAGGTCAATCATAGCAGTATCAAGACTAATAATGGTTGTAGCAGCAGATTTCAAAATAGACATTCCTCTGGAAATTACACCAAACACTGATACAGTAGCCAATGCCCACTCTGCTACCTTACCAATATTTGTTTTAATGATATCTCCAAAACTTTGAACATCTCTGCCAGCGGCCTTTACCTGGGACTTGAATGCACCAAATTGTGCAGTCCACTTTGAAAGATCAGCCTGATTGTTTACTTTCGCTAATCCGTTCTCTAGTTCCTTAAACTGCATGTTAAGCTGGCTATCCTTAAACAACGAACTCCACTGAGATTTGATAACCTGCAAATCTGATTTTGCTTTTTCAAAACTAGATGCAAATCTACTGTCTGCAACATCTGCTCTTTGAATACGAGCTAGTTCAGACATTTCTTTGTTGCATTCGCTTATTGTATCTTCTATCTGTTCCCAAATTTGTAGCTTGCGAGTATCAGAATCGTCCTTGGAATACTCCGAAGTCATATCCCGCAGTTTTTGCATATTCTCATATAGTTGCTGACTGGGATTCGATAACTGATTAAACTTAGACTGCATCTCGGCTATTTTCTCTGGTATACCATCCATCGCATTATCAACGATTTTGGCTTTATCTGCCATTTCGGCCTGCACTTGATTTATCTTATGTTGATTGTCAAGTCTTGCCTGCTCCACAGCTTCTGCCTGCTTTGCATATTGAGCCACATCACCATAAGCTGAAATCTGATCCATTATTGCTTGTTTTTGCTGCTCTAATGTGTTTAGATATCTTTGACTTTCAGCTAATTGAGAAGATTTACTAGGACTTGCCTCAAGGCTTGCGATTTCTGCTTGAACCTTTCCAATCTGACTTTCTTTATTTGCTAGTTCAGTATAAAGAGAATTAACACCTCGTAGTTGTTCTTTGAATACAGAAATATCACTATTCAAATTATCAAAGCTGTTTAGGAAAGAAGTAAGGTTTGAACTATCAACCTTTTCAAGCTCAGTCCGCATACTAACAATTCGCGATTTAAACTCATCTGTTAATATTCCTGCTGACTGCAGTCTCTTTTCTACTAAGTCAAGGCCCGATGATTGATCAGCTTTGATCGTCGTAATATCTTTCGTCCTAAGTTTGTTTGCAAAGTATTCGGCATTTTGGTACTCTTTAACTAACTCCTTTAACGATTCCATCTGAGACTTGATCTCAGCTTTCTGAACTTTACTTAAACTGCCCTCAGTGTTCATTAAAGAAGATATCTTATCTTGCAATTCATCGTAAACATTATAAATTGACATCAAATGCCCTGTGTCTTGAATAGGCTTAGATGATGTCAATCCCATATATGTTGATTCAATTTTAGCTAATGCAGTTTGTTGCTCAGTCAAATACGAAATACGAGACTCGTTATCTGCCTTTGCTTTATTTGCAATTTGCTCTTCAATATTTCTTTGCTTTTCTAAGTTTGTGGTAACACTTACAAGCTTTGTATCAATCTCATTTGCTGTCTCATTATATGTCTGTAAAACAGAAACACTCCTACCCAACTGATCTGTACCTTGAATTGATACACTCAGAAGCCTTTCACTTGAATCCTCTGCTTCTTTCCACTTTCCAGTTACCTTATCAATTTGGAGGCCCATCTGATCTAGCTGGTCTGTGAGAGCGTGAGAAATATCAGGACTAACATTCAATCCATCAAGTTTTGATCGTAATTTATCAATAGATTTGTCATTTAGTTTTACCGACAAGCCAACTTCATGAGTTTTCGCTACTTGACTAATCTGTTTAGAGAGTTTCTGGGTTTGAGACTGAACATTATTATCATCCAACGCAATTTGAATTTTAATTTTACTTCCGGCATTAACCATCTTAGAGATAGTTGGAAGTTGTGCAGAAATTCGTTGTGCCGATGCTTGTTCGTCTGCCTCCAACTCTGTACTAAGCACTATTTTTAGATCGTCATCCATTTATTTCTCACCACCATTTTATTTGATATTAAGACCTCGCTTTTTAAGCCCGTTTTTCATTGCGATTATATGAGCTTTATTATTTTTCAAATTTTCAACTGTTGTCCTTGTAAAAGGTCTAGGCTTGGTAAAACTGCCACCTTTGGGAAAATCATAGAAATTACCATCATATCCATTGCCAAATTCAATTAGCTTTGGTAAATTCTTATCAGTAGTTACACGAGCATTATCAAGGCAACCGCCTGGATTCGGTTCAGTAATATTTACAACTGTCAACTTTCCATCGGATGCAGTTCCACCCTTTATGACTATATTTGAATCATCTGCCATACCAGCACCCATACCTCTGCGTCTATACTTCTTAGGTACATATGCACCATATACTACAGAGTCGATGGCGGCAGATTCTTCTTCTTTAACCGCCTCGAATACTTCATTTGACAAAACACTATCAATATTCTTTTTGACTTTTTCATTAGCCATAGCCAAAGCCTGTTTAAGATTCATGCCGCCACCTCCTTTGCTATAATTTACTCAGACACATCGCCTATATCTGAATTGCCTAATTTTGTAATCTCTGAAATAATTTGTGGGGCATTAACATTTTCAGTCGGATATACAAGCGTTTCCGCTAACTTTTGTAATGCCTTATAGTCAACGCCATCCATTTTTTCTGTAATAGACAGTACAAATTTTTTTACGGCTTTCAATGTATCACCAAACTCTTTAAATGCGTCTGCTCCACCAGAAAGCATTTTTGCTCGTTTCCAATCAATCGCTTGGTGACATAGCTGCACAATCTCATTTAACATAATCTGATAGCTCTGATCATTTAAATTATCTAAATCCATTGCGATATACAGTTCCGACATTGCTTCGATGTCCATGAGGCTACCGCCGTCTTCATCCTTATCTCCACGCAATGGAATCGTAGGAATGTCAGTACATACCTGCAGCATTGTTGCTCTCAACACAGGTGAAAGATACTCTGGTCTAAAATTCCCCAACGTATCAAAACATCCATTAAGAACACGATTGATAAATGTTGATTTCTCAGTCAAGTTTAAAACTGTTTTAATTTTTACGGAAAATGTACTTTCTTGCACAGGGAACTCTTTTACAATATAATTTTCAGTCTGAGTTGCCCTTTCTTTCAAAAACGCACGAACTGTGTTAATCGAAACTTTCTTCATTTATGTTAATCCTCCGTTATCGTGTTGCTAACCTAAAATTAAAATCATCGGCGTGTTGACTAATCCACCCACGATAGTTCTTTTCTAACCTACATACTGCCGTTCTTTCATCATCCTTAAACCAATTCAAATATGGGATAAACCCAGACCTTTCAGAATTTGAAAGTAAATCGATCTGGCCTGCATGTCCAATAACAATCACTTTGCAGTTATCATGGATTCTTGTAAGCACTTTCATCAATTCGTCATAATAGAAATTTTGGCATTCATCAATGATGATAACCCTTTTTTCAAAATTTGTACCACGCAAAAAAGTATGAGTAAGGCACTCAATATAGGCAGTCTGATATTTGTCGTTAATCGAATTGTCATAAAAAGCTGTATGCAGGTTTACACCAATCTTTTTCAGCGCTTCATAAAATGGCTCAAAATACGGCTCTGATTTCTCTTCAATAGTTCCCTTTAGAAATCCTTGCTTTTGCTCCTGTGTTGGAGCAGCAATATAGGTAATTCCATCATATTTTCCATACTCACACAAAAGATTTGCAACAGCAGTAGCAATTAGTGTTTTTCCGCTTCCTGCTTTTGCAGAACAAAACACAATGAGTTTATCTGGATTCCAAATAGCATCCCTAAACTTAGCCTGGTATTCATCAAGCCTAAATCCATAAAAGGGATGATCATCCAAAGTTACAGGAGCATCATTATTGTTAGACCTATAATTTCCTTTTGCCACAGTAATTCACCCCTCAAATAATAGAATCAATATCGGTAATAATTTCATCTGCAATGCCAAGCTCAATCATTTCATTGCTAAACAAAAACCAATCTCGCCTATAATTTTCGTTGTACATTTCTTTCGGAATTTTTGTGTGACTCAAAATAAAATCTTTCATAATGGATTCAAGTCGTTCTGTAAACTTTAAATTATCAATCAGCTTACCAACGCTGCCTACCACATCAGACGATCCGTCGTGAATCAAGCAACTCGTGTGTTCAAAAATATAACGCTTATGTCCTGCCATCAATAATAGACCGCCAGCACTGTACACCCTACCCATACCAATCGTATAAACTGGCGTTTTCGACAGCGCGATCACATCAATAACATTTAGGACTACATCAGCAGACCCGCCATCAGAGTTAATGAAAATTTTAATTGGTTTACGTTCATTGACAGAAAGACCTTTATCTTGTGCGTTCCATTTGCGAATAGCCATTGATACTTCTAATGTTGAATCTTCAACATCTGCATTCCAGAATATTTCACGCTTTTCAAGCATTCGATAATATTCTAGCAGCGTTGGATCGGGCAAACTTGTGTCCATAAGTTTTGCAATTTCACCCATATCAACCTCAATTTCCATAGTATCACCATGATAAGTCTGATTCTTATTCATTTAGCTTCTCCTTTAAGAATTTTCACTTTATTTACGGCATAATAACCAATACAAATTGCATCCGACAAGTTATCGTCTTCGGTTTCAACATCAAATTCATTTTTTACGAACTGTAGAGATAAAATCTTCGACATCTTGTCTGCGTCTGGATTTGTCTGTTTTACATTGAGTTTTATTTCTTTTGACGTTCGCCCTCTCGCGTTACAATAGTTCTGCCATTGAGACGGAGCGACAACCCAATAAAGAAATTTGTTTTTTTCACAATAGTTAATCAAAACCCCTTGTAGCTGCGCAAGTTTTTTAAATGCCTGAGCATTTTGCCTAAGTTGGATATCCTCCAAAAAAACTGCGTCAATTTCATGCTTTTTTATTAGTTCGTCTAGCAAAGACTCAATTTCCAAAATAGCTTTCTCATATGGAAATTTCTTGCTATCAAAAACCCAAGTCCCATAGTCAAGCAACGCTTTATTGTCATAATCAAATACCGACCACGCACCATGTCTCGCTTGATCTAGTGCAAGAATTTTCATATCACCACTTCCTAAATCGAAAAAGGGGAGAGCGTTAGCCCTCCCCCTCTTCATTTTCATATGTTACGCTAGTGGGTTCTAGGGTAGTAACAGCCTCTATTTTCGCTCTACTATTTTCGTGCGATAGGCCATATATCTCCTTTAACAACTCCTGCACATTAGGCAGATATTTTTCTGTATCAAAGAAATTAACATTGCGTTTTTTTAGTGCTTTATACGCTTTCTTTGCATTATGATTAAGCTGATAGTTCATCAAGACCTCAAACATATAGAAATGCTCTGCTGTATCAGTATGTACCCTCCAGCTATGTTTCTTTTCGCAAGAATAGCAAACCCGATATTCAGTTCCGCATATCTTGCATCGTTTTAATGTTCCGTCACTCATGCTGTCACTGTTCCCTTAGTAGCCCACACCCAGTAATACAGCTTAGACTCTTCTGCACAATACTCTTTCTGGGCAGTCAGCGAAATCGGATGGCTACCCTCGGTTGTCAAGTCGATTGTTACATTGTTGTCCAGCTTTGCTTTCGGGAATACCAGTACACCGAGACGTTTAGCATCAGTACAGATATCGCGGAAATACATCTGGATAATATATTTAGCTGCAGTACCGAAAGTCTCACTGTTATCAGTCAGTTTCACAGCGTCAACAGTCTCATACTTATAATACACACCAACCTGAGTAGCGGTAAAGCCTTCCGGGAGAGTAACTACATTCCCCTCAATCTTAGCATTTGCATCCTCAAGGCCAACTTCAATCTCCACACCCTGCGTCTGATCAGAATTGATAGGATAGACATATGCAGGCGCTTCAATAGGTGTATATGTTAGTGTCGCTTTTCCATCTACAACCTTTACAACCTCAAAATCTTCTCCCTGCACCTTAACTTCCTCTGTACCAACCTGAATTTCAGCACCACGCTGAGAAGCAAGCACGTTTAGGTTAGGCGTATCAATGTTTGCGGTAAACACTGCACCCTTAGCTGTATCAATCTGGGCAATCATTGCACCATACGCATCTTGCTTATCAATAGTTTCACCATTCAGCTCCAGAGATGGATCACCGATACCAACCGCACTCCAATTCACTTTACCAGTTTCCAGGTTAAGCTCTGTAACACGGCGAACTCGATCCATAATAAATGAGTTCATTTTTTCAGCCATTAGAATCATCCTTTCTACTTCTTTTGTTGGAAACTAGATGTCCCCAACCCAATTTAAGTCAGATTTGTTTATTTTCTTTATATCAACACATCCGCTGTATATACCACGCATTAGATTGTCATACTCTTTTACTTTTTGCTCACGCATCATTTCGTACAAAAAAGCGCCAATGGGAATATCCCATAGCGCCGCAAAGTTTTGTCTAATTGCTAGGTATGAAGCAAATGGCAATATAATTGATTTAAAGGGCTTATTCGCAGCTTTTTCATAATCATACCGATCATCTTCAATCATCATATCTCGTGTGAAATTATCGTACCCCTTTTCGAGATTTTTCTTTAACTGATGAACAGACCGAATATAATTGGTTATGAGTGTAAAAATAGCCCTATCAATTTTTACACCATCCTTATTTATCAACGCCAATTCTTTTGTATTTGGGTTAATGAGTGTACGAAAAGTTGTAAAATCTAATTCAGGAAGAATAATCGACATATCTAAATTAGAAAATACGCCGAACATTGAAACAAATAAATCGTATTCGCCAACTTCTTCCCAATAAACATGCAATGAATCCCATATTTCTACTTTTCTATCTGCAGGAGTAGAAGTAATTAGTTTTACAATGGAGAAATACTTCTGTTCTCCAAATTCCTCAATTTCTCCGATAGTAGGCTGCCTAATCTTGATGCCGTCATTTATCTGATAATCACGTCCTCGAAAGACACTTAAATCTGTCATAAACGCTCACCATCCTGATTGCGCTCATGGGTTATGTATGGAATTTGCCAACCAGAATATCCATCATTAAACTGAACCTCTTCTGCTGTACTCAAAGTAATGCCACCCAATCCGAATAAAGGATTACCGCCCGTATTAAGAATTTTATCTATTTCATTTGCGATTAAATCTGCTCTTGATCCTTGCAATAAATCAATCTGATCTTCATTACATATCACATATACGACCAAGGCAGTTTCCTTAACAACATCTGAATCAGAATAAATAATTCTGCTTCGCATTGTTATAAAATTCATATCCTTTGTAGTTGTTTTAGGAACATAGAAGTGCTTTTTTATCCGACTTTGAGCAGGGCTTTTACTTCCTATTTTCACATTTTCAAATTCCAACACATTATTGCCAGTGTTCATCAAAAGGTTTACAATATTTTGATTTTTCAATAAAGCCTCTTTGAGCTTCTGTTTCTGTTGCGTAATCACATCAAAATGCGGCATATAACACCTCCTACCAGTTCCCTATTTGAATTTTAATACTCGCCTTACTATTGAGTTCTTCTGAAATCACATGTAGCTCAAAAGTCTTGCCTACATGTCTCATATCATTATTAGCAGTTACTTTAATCAGTCTGCCGTCTGTATCAACAGAATGTATTGCATCATTGTTTTCATATTGAACACTAAACTCAAATTGCTCTAGCTGCTCCCCATCTGCATCAAAACAGTCTACCTCAATTTCTTTTGATTCACCAATAGCTAATATATAGTCACCATCCAAATCAACCAATCTCATCTCGGCATTTTCTCCCGGTGTTATATCTATCCCACCTACATTTGGTGAATAGAAATTTGCTATCATCTGGTCACGACTGTCTCTTTCTTCATCAAACTGCGTTTCAATAACCGACCACTGAATCAATCCATCGTCTTGATATTCTTTTCCTACAGCATAAGAAACAGGATCAACCCTTGTAACACGATATACGGTTGGGTTTATTTTGTTCTTATCCATAATGAACCTAAAATGATCATCAAGCATAATGGTTTCTTCATTGTATGGTATATAAATTAAGTGTTGATCATCGCCAACTGAAATGTTAGTTTTTACTTTTTCACCAGTACCATACTGAGTACTATTTGTGCTGTATACAGGGTATTCTACAATCTCTCCTGTTATTGGAGAAAGAAAGCGTATACTATGCCTACATTTCCACAGTACGGCCTTTTCATAAATTCTATTATTATCAGGTAACGAACTAACCATCCAAACAACATCGCCATCTTTAACATATTGACCGCATTTCAATATGCCAATATTACATAAAATTTGGCGAACCGTAGTACTATTAAACACATCGCTAGTAGCATTTTGAATTATCGCTCGGACTTCTTGCGGTTCCATATGAAGCGATTTATCGTATATTTTTACATCACTGCCAATAAATGAATCTAACACCTCATTAAATCCATCTTGACCGTATGCCCAAAACTCATCATCCTCAAACCCGCTGTTAAACAAAGGACGTGTCATTCTATACCAGCTTTTTGATTCTTCAGACATAACGCAGCACCTCCCTACAAATACGCATGTTGTTTTTGCCTATGTAGTAAAGTCTCTACTATTGCTATCTGATCATTCAGTTCCTGCTTTGTGACACGTTTAGTTGCGTCCTGGCCTGTCAACTGTATATCTTTTCCATACACACCATTTAAGGCCATGACACGACTAAGTTCTCTTTGCAAATACGAAACATACATCATTTGTGCCAGTGTGCGCATTACAACACTGTTGAGGTTATCGCTGAACTCTCGCTTATCCGATAAATACTCTAAATCACAACCTATATTTAGCTCATAATCTGCTATAGCAGTTTCAAGCCAAACTTCTTCCAATCCTTCGGGTATATCAAATTTAGTCAAAGGCATGGAATGGAAAATTCGTTCTATATCTGAAAATGTAGTTGCCATCACCACACCCACTTCCTATATGTATTGTTACTTACTCCGATTCGCTGAGTTTCCGCAGCGCATCCACTTTCCATGTTTCTGCATCTTCAGCGCCTACCTTAAATGCCAGGTCAACCAACATCTTCTTTTCAGCTCCTGTTTTTACAAGCTCATTTAGACGCTCATTAAATTTAGATTTAGCTTTAATGGCCAATAGTCCTTTAACTGTTTCCTCAGTTAAAACAATGGGTTCTGGTGCTGATTCCTCAATCCCAAACAGCTTATTGCGAATCGTCTTGTCAATGATCTCAACCCTAGCATGTGACCCAAGTCCATCTGTTCCAACGAAAATTTTATTGGCACTCTGAATTTGCGCCTGCATTTCATCAAACGAAACTAGCGGATATTTTTTGGCATTTGCAGGAATCCGAACATCTCCAACTCCCATAATTCGCTTAAAGTATAAATCCCACGCACAAAGATTATTTACAGCCACATTTGTTTCCATAAAAGTATTTCTCCTTTAAAGTATTCAGGAGGGGATAAAACCCCTCCTTATCATTTATTTTAAACTTCGGGCACTTCGTAGTTCAGATCAGACACTAGACCAATCCAATGCTCCATACCACGAGCAACATCGGCACCAATCTCCAGATCAAACCGAGTAAGATGCTGACGGGTCACGATATCTTCTCCCGCCATAGAGGTCATTCCTCCACGCTGGAAAATCTGTAGCGGAGAAATCGAACCTTGAGGTAAGAAGAAGAGCAGACCTTGTGGAAGATATAGGTCGTAGTCAGTACCGTCTTTATTTAGCTTAGTGAAGTTAATGCTATTGGGCAGCTCGGTGATAAAAGCACCGTTATAATAACTCACTAGACCAGTCTTGCGGATTTCATCAGCAACCACATTACTACCAAATGGAATAGTGGTATCACCAAAAGTCTTATATCCCATAAAATCATTAAAAGCTGAAACCACAGAGAAATCACCGCAAATGTTTACACGTCCATAACGGCGCATTGTTTTCAGCATTTCATCAACAGAAGACTTTACAATGCCAGACTCTTCGTGGAAGTGCTTAACACCCTTAGCGTTCTTAATTCCATCATAAAGAACCCTAGTTACAAAGTAAACACACTTATTAAACATGTCTGTCTGCACCTGATTGATTCCCTCTGCAACATTGCCATCAAAATTGCCGCTCTGCAGCTCTCGATAATCTACCGCAAAACCGCCAGAAATGGTCTGTGTGCCAATGGGGTACTCTTTGTAATTTAGAGCAGCAAAAGGCACATCGCTTGAAGAAGCCTGAAAACGAGAATCAACGCTTTCGTAATTGTAGGTCTTCACCATAGCCGCCTCATGATAAGCTAGAGTATGATATGTACCCATAAATGAAAATAGCTTGATACGCTCAAGCAAGGCAGGCTCAATCGAAAAACGGATGATTGTATTGATTTCTGAACGAGCAACAGAATCGCCATTCAGTGCTTTTGAACACATCTCCTTGATAGCCTCAACGGACTTGTCTACAATTTTCCCATTAAGTTTTGGAGTATTGCCCTGCACTAAAGCAGAAAACACTTCCACAATGGGTGATTTCTTAGTGATACGTAGCGTATCAACATCACGTTCAACATTCTTCATGTTGATCTCATAAATGTTTTCCATTATATTTCCCTCCTTAAAAATTACTGGACACGAATAATCGCCAGCACACCAGCGCCCATATACCCAGTCTTAGCAATAACCTCAAAATAAACGGCATAGCCATCTACGGCAGTCGCTTTCTCAATAATGCCATTTGCACCGAACACCAGCTTATCGCCAACAGCTAAATCCGTAAGCTCGTCCTTAATTTCAGCCTGAGCAAGTTCAATCTCCATATCCTCTACAGTATGAAGATCATCAGCACGAACATATTCTCCCTTCAGCACCAACACTGTCTCAGAAAAATTATGTAGCTCGGGTTTGTCATTGATACTTGAAACAATACGATAACAGGTCTTGGCCTCATCAGCAGAAGCGGGAGTCTTAGCAATTTTATTTGCCTGATCTAAAATAACTCCCATACCGACTTTCATATCAGCCTCAGCTTTGCAATAACCAACATTCTGCACATTTTTAAATGCACCAATAGTCTTGTACTTCATTCTCTTTCCCTCCCATTAAAAAATACTTACTTCATCGTCAGAATCTGAGGAAAAATCGCCAGCAATGCTAAAAATATCAATCTCTGAGTTTTCCTCATGCTTAACATTTTCGCGACTCTTGCGCCCAATCTCTGCATAGATTTTTCCAGTGATACTGTTGATCTCAACGCTTGTTGGATCATTGGTAAAAGACTCAATCTCAGTCTTGGCATACGCCTTTTCCTCATCTGTGAAACCAGCTAACGCAGCATTTAACTCATTTTGCTTATTAACCTTCTCCATCTCGCCCAGCTTCTCATTAGCCTCGGCTAACCCAGCTTCAGCCAAAGATTGTTTCGCCATTGCCGCTTCATAATCAGCACGTAGCTGTTCAATCTCAGCCTCCACAGCAGCCTTGTCAGCTTCAAGCTGCGCGATCTCAGCATTCTTAGCTTGTAACTGCGCATAGTACTGTTCCCATTTTGAATTAGTCTCAGCTAACACACTGGCAACAGCAGACTGAATTTCAACTTTCATTGCTTCATCCATTCTTATTTCACCTTTGCTTTCTTTTGTATTTTTATTATTTAACTCCATAACTACAGCAGATTCATCGGCAGGCGTAACACTTAATATCGCATACCCGCTATAATCATAGATTTGCGGTACTCTACCTTTTTCAACCCAGCCATTGGAGTAAACAATCTCCCCTTTGTTTTCCTGCTTACCAACAATTTCAACAGATCCTTTAACTTGGGATTCTGCCATATGTTTTGTAAGCCACTCAACAAATTTCGGATAACGCATTTCATCTAGCGTTCCCTCAGCAACTAAAACTTTCTTAAATTCACCATCTATTTCAATATCAGTAACACACGCTTTATCAAAGTGTCCTACAACAGTAGCATCTTCAAATAATGGCATATTACCTTTTACACCAGTTAGCCCATGACCATATGGAATATCTCTATCTTCGGTAAGAAATTCTGCAACAACAGACATGCCAATAACTGTATCTATGTTATTGGTTGTATATTCTTCGTTCCATGAAATACCATTTGTGTTATAATGACTTTCGTCTGGATAAATCTCATGTAAAACGGTTTTGAAGTGCCGCCGCCCACTTACGCTTTGTTTACTAGCAATCTCGTATAATGGCGAACCCGATTTAATCCATTCATGCTTTTTTGACATCGTTTATCACCCCCGTTCATCCTGACGGTGATGGATTAGCATTACCATTATTTGCATTTGTTGATTCTGTCGCTGGATTTGTAGATAAATTATCCGAACTCTTATCGACATCATCATCTGGTGCATCCTTGCCAGTTACAGTAAATGATGTTTTATGCACTGGATAACGATTTTCAAAATCTTCCTCAAGCTCATAATCCATAAGTGACAAATAATCATCTGGATTCATGCCAGCCGCAGAAATCCAGGCCAGAAGACTACCCTTTCCTCTTGCGTATAAATCAGAAAAATACTTCACTTGCTTTTCTTGGTTTACAAAAGTAATCGGTAATATTCTAAATTCAATCCTATAGTTACCATCACGAATTACATTATAATTTAGGCATTTATTTAGCTCTTCTACAATATCTTCAATCCATGTGTATACATTCCGAGATATAACTTCGAGGTTAAGTGTGGCAGTAGCATAGTTACCAGTGGAAGTTCCACTTAAAGCAGCACTCGAAAATCCAATTCCCTCATTGACATCTTCCTTAATTGCATTTTCGTTTTCTTCGTCAAGCAAAGAAATATCGGTTGGCAAAGAATCCATTTTTGTTCCAGCCGCAAGTGAGAAAAAAGAAAACCCATTATCCCCCTGACGCTTGGTAAGAGCATTCTTGACCGTATTGTGCTGATATTCTTGTTGCTTTTTCGTAAGCCCAGATGTACCCTTCTTCTCTCCCTCTGGAAATGTCTCATAGTATATTTTGTTGTTGATACTATCTAACACACGACGCTTTGCATCAACAAAATATTTTGCATAATCAATATCATCTAACGCCGCAACCGCAAAGGGAACTCCGTATAAATCATTTTGTCCACTTTTAATTTTTGTAACAATAGTTTTGTGCCAATCCAATCTTAGCCAGCAAGCTCCATCTGGCAGCTCACCGTTTTTATACTTGTCCCATCCATCTTGAATTTGTTTAGGGAATCCTTGTAACTTTCGTTTTCGCTCTTCATCATTGATTAAATTAAAATACCGTAGGTCAAACGCTACTTCATAGCAGTTGTTCCTACGGCCTATAATTCTGCAGTATTCGATTGGAAGCGGAATGACTACTGTATTTATTCCAGACGAATTTATTTCTGTAATACCTGATATGTCGAAGTCTGTAAGTGCGGCCTTTCGATCAACTGGCACTGTTCGAGTTTCCATATACGCGACATACATTCCATCATTCGCGTCATGAAAAATTGCATCTCTAATTACTTCTTTGTATCTCATAGATCGCAATACACTATTCATCTTGTCGGCACTACTACGAAATCCACCACGCTTGGCACCAGCCTTTTTAGGTCTAGCCACAACAACATAGTCTAGGGAATGAAGACTTCGCAAACTATCAATAGCCGTAGTGATAACTCCATTTGAGTAATACGCCCATTTTGCCCATCTGCGCAACTGAGTAATATGGTTCATTGGGTCTTGCGCCATTTCAGAAATTTCTTTTGCAGAGTATGGCGATCTTCCTCTTGCGTTAGCGTTTACAATGTTCATGTATGTAACGCCTAAACCAGTATTAAGCTCATATAACAACCCATCGCTTTGATTTATTTCAACGCTATTTGTTTCATTCTTAACAGAACTTTTCTCTGATTTACCATTTGAGAAAAGATTAAATCTTGAACCAGCCACTTTTTATCTTCACCTCCCCTTAATTATATAGAGCTAAAAACTCATATTCATCATCATCTGAATGCAGATCGTTCCCAAGCAATTCTATAAAGTAATTGCCGTATGACACAGATGTATATCTATCCTTACGTGCTCCAGCTTTTTCTTCAATACGAATAGCACCCGTCTGGCTCATCACTGTATAATCAAGCGCTATCATTTCATTGATAAGTGCAACTGTCTCAAGAAATGGCCTTTCATAAAACACCTGCTCGTCTACGTCAAACATATCATACCCTTTAACAATCTTCTGCAACTCTTCCAAACCCTCTTGGTTATTTACCAACAGTTCAATCATGTTATTTTCAAGGGTATTTCTCATACAGACCGCAATCTTACTATTTGTTTCTAACTGTGCTTTTACAGAATATACTACAGGCTCTTGTCCAGCTATCACGATTCTTGATCTCAATTTATCATCATTCATACAAGTCCAAGGTGTATACTCAACATTTCTTTCTTCATCGTATAACACCTTAGCAAGCGAATCGAAAATACTAACACCTGCATTTCTGGTATCAAGCACACAATAGTCTGCATCAAAATCTGAAAATAGCTGCTTAATGCGAATAGCCTGCTTCGTAGTTTCAAATTCAGTTTGTGTTTCTATATAAACGACTTGCCGCCTGTACCCTTGCTGAATCCTTATTTGCTCTCCATTAGTATCGGTTGCCTTATACTCTTTACTTTCTGGCAGAGCACGAATTAAGCTAAAAATCGAATTGTCATTTCCAGAGCCGCCCTCTGGTGCTATATCGCAAGATACAACACGTATTTCCCCAGGCTGTTTTGGAAGAATATCTTTTGGCTTAATTCGAGACAGCACATCTTCATTTTTTCTTGGATAAAACGGCCTTTTAAGCACTCTGTTTTTATTTAACATATCGTATGTAAAATATGCGTGTGCATTTTCTGAAATCATCTGATTCTCATATTCTATTGCCCACGCAATACCATCAAGTTTTTGCCTTTCTTTTACTAAGAAACTACGAGTCTTTATTTTATGCCTAAGTGCAATACTATAATCCATTGCAATTAGCACCGATGAATCTTTCTGTAACATATCTTTAACAAAAGTTTTCATGGTTGTCCACATCCAATGGTTCTTATACCATGCAGAACTAATGAAAATTTCTTTTGGTTCCTCTAATAAATCCTCGTATTCTTCGTATTCCATAAAAGGAAGTTGCCGTGCGTAAAGAAACGGAGAAAGTACGGTATCAATAATATTCTTAACTATCATTCTGAACTCTTCGTAAATTATAACAGTAGCACGATATCCACGAGAATTTTCGTTTGCTGCCACCACTACAATAGAGCTACCGTTCTTAAATACAACTTCTATTTCATTCTGACTATCTTTAATTGTATCAATCTCTTCTTCAAGTAACGGAGAGCGTGGTATAATTTCTTTCTTAATCTTTTCTGATACAATCAATCGCGCCTGTTTCTTTGTTGCCGAAGCTACTACTATTCTTGCACCTGGTCTTAATATGGCCTCTTTGCAAGCATATACTGCAATAATAAATGATTTTGCCGCACTTCGTGCTGCCACAATACAGATACTTGGATATATGTCCATCAAGAATAAAATTATATGCTGGTACAAATGAAGCGTTATGCCAAAATATCTCTGCACAAATCGGCTTGGATTTCTACGCCAAAATGTTATCCAGTCTATCAATTTCATTACATGATTTTGGTCACCTAGATAGTGATTACTTGAAAAGTTTGTATGCACATTTTTTTGCCGCTTATCAGCAAGTTTCAAGTAGTCCATTTACTGTTCCTCCGAGCCAGACAAATTATATTCCTTATCTAATTCTTTGGAACCTGTTAAAATATTTCGTAACGGCCTAGCCATAAACCGTGTTATATACTCCTTGAGCTTGTCAAAATCTGCATACAATTTTTTGTCTTTATAAAACTCCGCTGGACAATGATTTTCAATATCCCGTATTAACATGCCGAGTGGCGCAACTTCTACCTCAACTTCGGCTTTCTTATTTCTATCCTCAATTTCAGTTGTTGCAGCTTCGATATATCCTTTATAAGAATTTGCCAACGGCCCAATACTTGCATTGTTGTTCTGAACACTCTGTTGAAGATTGTATTTTAAGTAGCACATAGATGTATATAGTTCTTCCTGGCGCTTATCAATAGGCTCTCCATATTTATCTACCCAACTGTTATACTCGTTCTCCATAACCTTATAAGCGTTATCGTCAAAACCTAGTCCAAACCGCTGTATGGTTTCTTTACTAATCTCAATATCATCGTTTTCTGCAGCAGCTTCTATGCTCTCTGCGTTTTCAACTTGAGCCTCCCAACGCCTTATCAGGGTATCTGAATACGTTTCGCCCTCTGTCTGTCTCAGGTTTAATTTAGAAATATAAGTACTCATTCTATTACGACTAGCAGTAATTTTCCTTGACGCATCCCATGCGTCATCATCTAAAACCATATCTGTAATCTGACATATGCGTTCAGCAGCCGCATACTCATCTTTATCAAAAAACTTAACATACTGCTCAAACAATTTGCAAAGGCATTTCTTACAAATAGTTACATATCCATTATTGCCAGCATAGATAGGAGATTTTGACACATTGAAATTACCCTCTTGCTTTGGATATTTGTGTCCACAACAAGAGCATCTATATGTTTCGTCCGTAACAACTGGCGACTCGATCTCTGATAGCTTTGCATTTTTGTTTATTTTCGACATTGAAGCAGATGAAGTTTTCTTTAACTGTTTTTTCGCCGCCACTATAATATCTCCTTTCTATATAACAAAACAGCCTAGAGTTTTCTAGGCTGTTTCAAATATTTATCTGTAATTCTATTTAAAGTAAATAAAACCAATTTTTGGAAATTGATTTCCTGGACTATTGGCACATTTTTATATATGCTAATAGTATGGGAGGTGAATTTTGTTAATGCCCACATGTACTATGTTGCTAAGTTCTCAAAAACTACGTTCACTTATTTGTTCGCGCAACATAACTCATGAGCAATTAGCAGAAAACATCGGATGCTCAGACAGACAAATTAGAAATTGGATATCAAAAGATACAGATATCCATGTTTCTAGTCTTTATATGCTTGCTTCTGAACTTGAAGTGAATATGAACGACCTGCTTATTGCATACCCACTACATAAAGTGAAATAGAGTGATTACAAATGACAGAACAAGAATTATGGAACGCCTACACAATATGGGCAAATGATCCTACTATTGATATGCCTGAACCAATTCTGCTTGGAGATTCCGACATATTTGAAGATTCGCTTTATATCGTAAATCATTTATTTTTTGTTGTACCTAAAATATCCTCTGGATTATTACGATGCTTCTTTTTTGTAGAAGAAAACAAATTTTCAAAAGATGAGTATGGCGATCTTCATCTTATGACATCATCATTCCAACTTATATCAAACTTGTAAAGAATATTTATTTCAATGGAGGCTCTGGTGGGGATCGAACCCACGAATACAGATTAACAGTCTGCCGTTCTACCACTGGACTACAGAGCCATGTTTTTGCCCAGCCTCCGTAGAAGTGTGTCTATAGCCACTACGTTTCTATAATTGGGCCTTGTATAGATGATCAGTCTATAGTACCATCAAAAATAGCATAACGAACTGAGCATTGGTGCGTCTGAAGGGACTCGAACCCCCGACCAATAGATTAAAAGTCTACTGCTCTTCCAACTGAGCTACAGACGCATACAGAATGCACTTTTTCAGACTCACAAGGTTCCGTTGGGGTGCATTATCCCGCCGCGCTCCGAATCGGCTTGCCGCTTTGCTTACAGCGTTTAGGTTACCTATCGCGTTTTGCCTGCGCTGGACTTTCACCAGAGGGTGCGACCCTGTTTGGTAGGGAATGTAGGATTTGAACCTACTCAGCCCGTAGGCAACAGATTTACAGTCTGCCGCAGCTCACCATCTCTGCCGATCCCCTATATATGCGAGAGGCGTTTCGATAAACGAAAGTTATCTCGCTGGCGATGGAGGTAGGATTTGAACCCACGGAACGCTCATCACGCCCTCCTGTTTTCAAGACAGGTGCATTAAACCGCTCTGCCACTCCACCATATTTATTTATTCCATGGTATCTTATCTTCTAAATCAAATGGAAGATCTGCAATACCGCATTTCACAAAACCAGTTTCTACCTTATGCCACAATGTAAATTTCTTTCGTTCTGGATTTTGAGATATTACATACTCATCGCCAGAAACTGTTCTACATGTAAGAAGTGGCCCAGATTCAGAAATTGGAATTTTTCTTATCACTCGTACTTCTGCCTTTGGCATTTTGTGTTCTGCCTTTCTATAAATACTTTAATTGGTGACACCAGCGGGATTTGAACCCACAATCTCCGACTTGAAAGGACGGCGGCTTAACCGTTCGCCTATGGTGCCATATGGTTGGGGTAGCTGGATTTGAACCAGCGGTCGAACATTGCTGTTCTTGTCAGAGTCAAAGTCTGATGCCTTACCTCTTGGCGATACCCCAATATAAAATTTACTTGCAAAAGACAGCACTGTATGATATAATAACTGCACAATATTTCATTATGGAGGTGCACCTAATGAGCGAAGAAGCAAAGGCCACAAAACGACCAAAGCGTACAACAGAGCAGCGCACTCAAGACCAGATAGACAAAATTGATGCAAAAATTGCCGAACTTCAAAAGAAGAAAGAAGAACTGCTTAAACCACTAAAAGCAAAAGAGCTAATTGAAAAAGCAGCGGCTTCCATGTCGATTGAAGAACTCGCTGAAAAACTTGGCCTCGACATCTGATGTGTTGCCCCGTCTTTTGACGGGGCGTTTCTTATGTAGAAAGCAAAACCTTGTGGTAGGGATAAAGGGACTCGAACCCATACGCCTTTCGACACAAGAACCTAAATCTTGCGCGTCTGCCAATTTCGCCATATCCCCATATGGAGTGGATAATGGGATTTGAACCCACACACCCAGTTTGGAAGACTGGTATGCTACCTGTTAAACATTATACCCACATATTTGCTCTGATAAGGTCAGAGCAACCTACCAACTGTCTGTCGTTAGCTTACAGCGGTTTCATCGAAAACCTGCTAAACTTCATCGCTGCCAGAATGCGAAGGGTTCATTCCATGCGTTCACATGGTGGGCATGGGGGCAGAGGCGGGACTCGAACCCGCATATGCAGCTTATGAGACTGCCGAAGGAACCTTTCCTCTACTCTGCTATAATGTAGCCTTATAAAACTACAATGGTGGGATGCGTAAAATTATTTTCCCAAAAAATATTTTATAAAATTGCTGTAAGCATCCCAATGGTGAAGCGCGTTTAGGGTGATATTTTAAAAGAATATTCCTTAAATTGGATTGCTGTAAGCGCTTCAATGGTTGAAAATGTCGGACTCGAACCGCAACCCTGGCTCCCAAAGCCAGTGTGTTACCATTACACCACATTCTCAGTATATTTACTTAATCACTAAATTACATTTATGGCTGGATCTTCACCCTACCTCCATTACCTTCCACATTATTCTGCCACCAGGGAGACAAAACTGAGCTTCGGGGAGCGACCCCTAACTTTTTGCCCCGGAAATCACTGGTTGTCTATAGACTAGACTGGACTTTCATGATTTTCCAAATCCTGCACAAGATTGTTTACTTGTAAATTTCACCGACCATTCAGTTAGTTTTCTTTTATCATAATTTCTGTATTATAATTAAGACCATCACAAACTGTCATACGGCTACTTTAACCAGCGACTTCTGTTATAGCCAAATTTCTTTGACATCAAAACAAAACGCATTATTGGTTTTACCTCCGTCATACTGGCTACCACACCAATACCCCATAGGCTTATCCCTCACTGAGGTGTCTATTACTGCGTCCAGAAGTTCCGTGCATTATATGGCGATAACTCTTGGCGATATGCGTTTTCATTGACGGTTTCCGTCTATCCAATATCCATCGCTGTATATCAGCAGCCATCAACCAAAGTATCCTTCAGAATCAAACTGGAAATACCGCACACCTCGGAGTGCTGGTAACACTTTGTTCACCGAGTTAGCCATAAACATAATTTAGTGATTAAGTTTTCAACGTGCTATGGAGCTAGAGGTGGGGATCGAACCCACGACCTAATGATTACAAATCAATCGCTCTTCCAACTGAGCTACACTAGCATTCAAATGCAATCGCAACGAATCATTTAGTGTGTTGCTATGTTTATAGTATATCACACCTAGTTTGATTTGTCAATAGCAACACACTAAATTTTTTCAAAAATTTCAAGCATTATTCAGAAACGATAGCTTATCTGGATTTTGCTCTTTTACAGCGGCCTTTAAATTGTCTCCCGGCTTAAATACAACCGATAAGTAATCATTGGAAGTTCTTAGCTCTTTCGTTTGTGGATCGCTAAATAAATGCCCCTTTTTCTTCTTCACATCAAAACTTCCGAATCCACGAATTGAAACACGCTCTCCATTAACTAAAGCTCGTGCAATAATTCCAAATAAGTCGTTAATAACAGAGTTAGCCTCTTTTTTATAATAATTCTTTTCAGCCAAGGCCAACACTAAATCATCTCTCTGCATAAACCCCCTCCTAGTCCAACTTTATCTGATAGTATGCGTCTGCACCAAGATCGGGTTTGAATACCATCATAAGTTGCCCTGGAGTTGAATACAACCGCTTACTATTAGCGTATTCGTCAGTTCCACACAAACTACGAACTATCATGCTTTCTATTCCAAGCTCTTCAAACTCTTCTTTATGGTGCTTATCCGCAAGGATAACATAATCAATGTCCTTTCCATACTTTTTCACAAAAAGTGTGTTTAATGTTTTTCCGACATTCCTTACATTATCCAGATCGCCATGTGTGGCACACACCTCATATCCGCACACCTTAAAACATAGAAACTCATAATATTCAGCTTCTGGAAACTTAATATCACCACGGATTGATAATCTTTGTTGCAACCACCATGGGATTAGACGCTCCGTGTTATCAGCATGTATACTGTCATTCTTACTTTGCACAGTCCGCAAATGGTTTCCGTATGTAGCATGGACAATCGTCTCTTCAACCTCATTAGCCATTTGACTAATTGCTTGTGCTATAATCTCAGACACTTGCATAATCTGGTCACACACCAATTCCTCTGATGCAACTCTAGCGCTTACATGAATAGCTCCATGAGCCATATCGCCCAGTAATACAACATGCAATTTCTTGCATCGATGTAATTGCAATCGTTCAATCACTGCAGAAACTAATCTTTCAACTCTTTCTCGGCACACATCAGTATCAAACTTCTCCCAAATATTTTCTGTAACCATACCGTAATGCCAATCCGCAAATACAACAATCGCCTCACTGTCATTATTGACAACACAGACATTTTTATTGACACCAAGAGGTATAAGTTTGTTTAATGAATTAGCTGCTGAAATTAAGCAATCTTCTAAATTCTCAGCACGTCCTAATTTATCAACGAGTTTATTAAATTCTCTTCGTTGATCAAAAAGACGTTTTGATTCCTTTCGCGCTTCCGCAATCTTACAGTCAAGTTCATTCACATATGACTCTTCTGCTTTATTTTCAAGCGCATATTTCTTCTTAAAATATTGAGCAACCGCATAACCACAATACGGTGTTACTGTTGCGGCCTTTCTAAGGCTGTCTATATTATAATCCATACCAGTTGCTTGAACGATATCTTCCCATCCAAGATCATCTGGCTTTTCTTCAACCTTTGTTTCAATTAGGCGCAACCCATATTCGTACTCATTCTCACCATCTCTTTGATTGTACCTTGGATTCATAACATTATTCCCCCTCGCTCTCCGGGGGTAATTCAATAGTACGCTCAATAGATATATTTACACCAGGTACACCACTCCACCGTTTTAGTGCATCTAATAAGCTGTATGTTTTTGTTCCATTTCTATCGAACTCTGTAACAGTCATATCATTTGTATCGATAAGAGCGTTTTCAAAATATTCCCCCGTAACCTTATTTGCCACGCTTGTTTCCTTTCTGCTCAAAGCGCTTACGCTGATTTTTTAACGCTTTTCGTCTGTCATACTCTTGCACAAACTCTGCCGCACGAATATTTGTGTCAGCAATCGGCCTCATCAGGTCAATCGTTTCTGTGCAAAAATAGTGATGTCGCTTTGAGTCTTGTTTCATTGTTCTTGGAAACTTACAATCTGGAAATAATTTTGCTAGAAGAATTTTTTCTGCTTTTGTAATTTGAATCACGAATTTATCATCCTTTATATGTATATTTTGGATAGAAACTATTGTCTATCCTATATGACCACTAAGAATCAAAAAGTTACACTGTTAAACAACATAGGTAAGTACAAATACACTCAGAATTTATCGACCAAAAAAGGGCGATTTTTGCATATTTTCATGTCAATTAACCGCCCTCTTCACAAACTTGAAATCATAAATGCAGATGTCATATTCATCAGCATTGACTTCATCCAACACAAAAATCTCGCTCCCACTATCTTTCAACAGCTCCAAAAAGCTTTCATTGGGTAATGAAAAAAGCATATAGAAAAGGCTTCTGGCTATATCTTTGTTTTTGGGATCTTCAATGGCAAGCAGCAACTTATAGGCCGTATGTCTGTTAAGCTGGATTGACTTAATATAGTCATGACATTCAGCCCTTATGTCAGACACGATATGAGACTTATCCTTGTTGTCCAATCCAGAATCGGTATTGTTCCAAACCATTTGTATTTGACTTCTCATGTTTCGTACCAAATCTAAAATACGATCAACCTGTGGATATTTCACCGAATGATTTGAATATGTCTCATTAGAAATCAACAATTCGGAAAATGGCACTAATTCACCTGTTGATCTACCCGCCCTAAATGAATTGAGCGAATGTTGCAAATAGTCCATAGTCGTATCATGGAACTTATAGTTTTTCCGTTCACTATCATAATATCCTTTTATTCTAGCAATCTTGCCAAAAAAATTTGGTTTGATCTGTTTGCCCGATGAGTCAATATCAGTATATAAGGATTTCAACCGCCTTATCTCAGCAGCGCTATCAACTGAAAATTCTTTCTTTGCCTTATCTATCTCAATTCCACTTAACACATCCAGCTTTGATATTTCACAATATAGATCCATAACGTCATTAAAATCAGCTCCACTGTTTATGAAATGCCATAACTTTGTATTAAGCTCCTGCGATAAATTGACAATCTCGCCAATCTTATTTACTGAAGTCTTTATATCTAAGTCGGCCTGCTCTCTCTGTGTGTAATGTCGCACCACTTTATTAGCATGAACTATACTAGTAGGAACAAGAAACCTATCATAATTTCTTTTTGCTGCTTTTACTAATATTTCGTTATCAGTAAGCAATACTGTATCAGAATCGAAATCTGCTCCCGATAGGCGCATTAAGATATTCTCTCCAATGCTATTTATACACACTACCTCATTTGTTAGGTTGAAGTAATTATCTACAAATTGGTTTTCACAGTTTGTAGCTAAAAGGACATTGCCCATAGTCACATGTGGACTACGTGACCCTAAAACAGTAGCACCATCCCTAAATCTTTTGCAATAAATATTTCCTACACCCAAAAAACTACTGCCATCAAATTTTTTTATCGTATCTAACAACATCTCAGCAGGGTTGCCTAGCAATGTGGAATAGTTACCATTTACTAAAACATGTCCTCTACTCAACGCTTTCTTAAATGATTTTGTTATATCATGCTTAAAATCACGATATAATCTGGTATGTGCAAAAGTATCGCTAACCCCCAACATCTGATATACAACGTCACTAGTTGTAGCTGCAGAATGTATTTTGTCACTGTTATCAGAATATCCAATATGATATCTTAGCACAGACGGATCGTTTTGAATTTGTCGCAAATAGTCTAATGACGGTTTGACAAATTCATCCACCTCATCTTGAGACATCTGCAATGTATTAAGCAACTGATAATGAACCTGCACCATTCTCCCGTTAAAGAAGTGCGTTGGCTTCTCATATTTTACAACTCCGAAATTTGACTCTTCATCTACCATTTGTAGCCAATTATTTAAAGAACCAAATTTTAAAAATTTTATACTACTACGAGTTGTAATTATTTTAATATCTGATACACAATCCGCTTGTGTTTCACCTTTCAACTGACTTAAACTTGTTATATTGTGATCGGCAAAAAACTTTTGAATATTAGTGTTAAAACAAGCCGATTTAAAGAATCTGTTTCTAAGCAAAATCATTCCACGATTTGAATATTCCCCCATTGCATCAAAATCAATAAGCGATTGTCCGTCCCAAATACTATTTGAAACTTCCACTTCTTCTGGTGTTGATTTAAGCCATCCATCATCATCCACTCGTGTTGCAATAACCCTATCAGTGAAAACACTCTCAAAGTCATCGATTACTAAAAAATTTTTTGCGCTTAATTGAATAGTTCCAATTATGCTGCTAAGTGTTAATGCAATATACGCTTCAAGGGCTGCAAGATCAATCTCTTGTCCTTCTTTAACTCGCAATCCTCCCATTTCCCATTTGTGCATCCTTGGATATAATCTGTCATCTATAAAAAGACATTTTCCAATGCGGCTACTTCCACTTGATCTTTTAAAGCGCCTAAAATGTATTCCATCACAAACAAACCCATCTTTATACAGGCGTTCTCTTAAATCTGCAACAGAAAAAAGTACCTTGATTTGCTTATCCAGACGGTATTCGCCGTTCTCGTATACAAAATATTTACCAAGTTCATCCCCATGAACTGGACTGTCAACAGTTGTCCCTGTTTTTATGGCTATCAATTCTCCATCACGGATATCTATATTGTCAACCAAATTGATATCGTCTGGCAAATATCCAAACTTGATATATGTATTATCAAAAAATCTGTTATACTCTTTTACGCTATACTTAAAAGTCACGTTGATTACCCGCCGACAAAATTCTTTGCCGCGCTTATTAAATGTGAACGCCATATTCCTATATACTTTTTCATATACTTCTCTTAGCTTTATTAAATCCAAGCTGTAATCAAGTGTATTGATAAAACGCCTTGTATTAAATTCGCCCTTTAACTCGCCACTACTATATTTAACGGAATAACCCGTGCTAACACATTCTTGTCTTGAATAATTTGCTAAAAATATATCTTTCGCATCGGCAGATACAATATACACAGAATTATTGATAATCTCACCCCTCTCCATTCTTTACTTTAATCAAATCAGATTCTATAAATAACCACTTTGGGTTCTCTGTTAGCTCGACCAGAAATGCAAAATCATTGCCTCTCTTTTTGTAAATATGTACTGTAAACACACTATCCTCGTTCTTTTCAATAAACTCCTTGTATTCTGGTTGCAACCTGCTATAATCCTTGCGAGATTTAATTCTCGATATGTTTAATTTTACTTTGTCTCCTTCTTGCAAAAAGTCTTTTACAGGGTCATCCATAATCTTCATGGCAGAACCAGCTCTGTTCATCATTTTAAGAAACTTTCTCATATCTTCACGATTCATTCAGATCACCCCATATTTCTTTTTGGTAAAGCTCAACATTCTTACGCAACGAATCTTCATATTCTATTTCTTCAACCGATCCATCAATAGGGTAATAGTGAGAACAAAAAAGTTCGCACTCATTTTCTCCACATTGATCCGTCCAGATACATTTATTTTCTGCGGTGTTCATATACTACCCCTCCAAATCCACCGCAGCAGGAACTCTTAAACTGTCTAACCTTTTCTGTCTTCCAATTTCAAGCCTTTCCTTTAAAGCAGTCTTTTGTTCATCTGTAATGTTTCTTTTGGATTTTGGCCTAATTCTTAACCATTCAAATGGGATTTTCACATAGACACTTCCATCTGCATTTTCATACACCACTTTAACATCATCTGGATAATCTTCTTTTAGTTTATTTATCTGATTTATAAAAGTTCTTTCAGATGACGAAAAATAAGCAAATTTTTCTTTAGCTATATGATTCCACGTTGTTTCTTTTGTGTCATCCATTTTCGTCTACCAACCCTTTCTTATATTTTTTCACTAAGTCATCCAAGCCATAAAACGCTTGCATTACCTTTAATCCATGCCACACCAAATCACAATATGGCCTTTCTCGATCTCCATCATACACGACCAAAGCCGCTTCTAACTCCCCGTTTGGTAACTCTAGTGGAAGCGAATCAAAAATATGAAGCAACTTTTCAATATCTTCATATACCTCAATATTTTTAGCGCTTGTCTTAATCTGGCTTTTAGCAAGCGCCAGCATTGTTTCTGCATTCACTCCATACATTTCTGCAGCCATGCGATATCTTTCGACTTCCATCTTCAATGACGAATTATCCTTATATTTATCAAGTGCATCCATTACCACAAATAGATTTTTTCCTGTAAGTCCACCGCAAATAGCAAGTGTACCAATTATCTGTTTGCTTTCTACTAACGCTTCGTTTATTTGTTCATCCGATAGAATATATTTTGTCATCTAAGTATCTCCTATTTTTTATACACCCTTTTTCCAAAAATGTACTGCACTTTTGATATCCCATGTTCTTCATAATATCGCTTATTGTTATTATAGTTGTTGGCAGCTCTGATAGGATATAAAATTACTTTAAATACTGGATAGAGCAATCCCACAGCCCAGTATAAGACATAATCTTCATCAAATTGCGCTAATACAATAGATACAAACCAAAAGCAACATACAGTAATAACAGAAACTATATACCACGGCATAATCTGTCACCTTCTTTCTCTTCTCGTTTCTAACATGAAAATTCCACGCTAATCTTGCTATACGAATTGAGCGATGCGCATTCCAAGCGCCTATGTTTCCGCATTCGCACTCATAATAATAGAACTGTTTGTAGTCTCCACAACTTCTTATTTTTGGTGCATGTTGGCAATATGGACAATGAAGCAATATATCACTCTTCATCTTCTGCCTCCTGTTTTAGCCCAATAAGAACACGCAAATACGCCTGAAATAGCAACTCGACAAATGTTGGAGTTAATCCACTGTTCTCGTATAATCGTAGTCTCTCATACCGATCTACATCTCCGCATTTCTCACCACGCTCTATCCGCTGACAAGAGTGCTGCATTCCACAAACATTCTTGCAATATGTTCCATTTGGATCTGTCAATCGATCAAATTCATAATGCTTAACCCCACTCATCGTTTCATTTCCAGAGAACCAATCTTTAAAATGAACTGGTAGGCTACTTGTTGCTAAATTGTCCAACTTTTGAAACAGTTCAGTTTCTCCGTCTTTAAGCAATACTTTTGCTTCCTCAAGCCAATCTTCTGACCCACTCATTAGCAACCGCAAGAACTCACATCTTTCCATCTATATCCCTCTTTCTAAGTTTTCCATATATCTGCAACAATCGCAAAATCAAATTCGCCACCATGTTCCCCATTTAAAATTTCCATAAGCATACACTTTCTGCATCTAAACCGTTCGTTTGAGTAACTATACCCATTACATGGATGCTCATCTGAACAAGAAGTTCGGTCATGTTGCATCATAGATAATAGCAGTCGCTTATCCTCATCGGTTATATTTTCAATCTTTTGTATCACCCTAAAGCCTCTTTGTTGACGCTCTTTTTCCTCCGCTGTTTTTATTTGTTTGTCAAGCTCTAATCTTTGTTTTTTCAACTCTTCTAGGTTATTCATCTTTTACCTCACTGTTCAGCCAACGAATGATTTGCTTTTTACAATCATCTTCAAAACTACACACGCCTCTACACCCATCATTTTCACATTCACATATATCACAAATTGTATTGGCAATTTCAATAAGAAAATCAGCAAGTTCTTCTATATTAAGAGTACGCAATTTTTCTGCGTTTGTCATTTTAACGTCTTCCCATTTTTCACAGGTTTCTGTTTTATTTCGATGGCCTCCAAAATCCACGCATCTTTGAGGGTGTTCACATAAATTATACCAAGGTTTATACCAACGACAATTATTGCAAATGTGCTTGGGTTCTTTCGCCAACTTTATACCTATCTCATTCGCTATCTCAGTAGCAATCTTATTCAATTTTTCATCGCTAACGCTAATCTGAATTTCTTTCTTTTTACGTGGTGGATTTGGTAATTGCATACAATGAGTAGGTGTTGCATTCAAGCCTTTATTCCATTGTAAGTTAAACATTTTTCCCATCCATCGCTGACGCAAACGCCGCTTAACTTCACCTTTATCTGTTGTTGTATGGCATTTTATCATTTTTCGCATTGTATTTTTAGGTAAGCTATCTTCTGGCATACTATCCTTGACGCTTATCCAATCGCTCATTGTATGGCCTCCTTTAAGTCCATCTTTGCTCCACAGTTGGAACAATAATTATGGTCTATTGTATCTGTAACCAAATATACTTCGTCCCCGCACTCAGAACATTTCCAACCCCCACCTAAAAGCTCATTAAAAGAATTTGCCTTGTCCAACTTAATAGCCTCCCATTTGCCATGTTGTACCAAAACAGCATCTTCGGTTGGCGTTTGATTTACTTCCTCTGGAAATATAATGCCAGTAGGCAGTTTGTCTGCGTCTATTAGCCGCATTGCATGGCCTCCTTTCTGCTGACCCTCTCAAACTCAACCACCCACACCCAGGAATTAGCATCCCAGCCGTAGAGGGGGCGGTCTTTGGGGTTGAGGGTGGTGTTCGATATGCTATTTTCGCAACACATATTTATTGTAAGCCTCCTGATAAGAAATCCCGTCAATTTCTGCGATTTCGGCTATAGATATTTTCTTTGTAATTTGCCTATTTCTGGTTTGCTCTTTTCTGGTGGCCCACCGGCAGTTTTCCGGGCAATAATCGCCATCGGTGTTGATACGGTCAATAGTCAGATCTTCTGTATATCCATTTTGAATCGCCCATTCTTTGAATTTGGTAAAATCACCGTCCCATTCGCTACAAACCTTTATACCACGTCCACCGTAATGTGTGTAGTCACTATTATTACTTCTATTACATCTATCTCTCATACCGCACCAAATTCGGTAAAGGCGTGTCTTTGCCATTCCGTGCTTTATGTGCATAGACTTCTTTGTTTCTTCCTCAAGACAGCCGCAACTTTTGGTATTACCACAAACCAGAGAATTTCGGATAACGTCTTTGTAATTGCCACAATCACACTTGCAACGCCATACAGACCTTGAACCTCTTGCGCCCTGATTTGTAATTCCAACTTTATCTATAACCGTCAGCCTACCAAAACGCAACCCAGTTAAGTCTTTCGGGTATTTCATAGCTTCACCACCCGCCGAGCCACGGTCTTACGGTTTGCAAGAAGTGCCTGCACTTCCCAGGTTTTTAAGTTTATAGACTTCCACTGTTGACCCATTCTTATAAGCAGCCCCCTTCATCGTTGTAGGATTCTCACTCTTGATAATACGTCTGTTCTCTAACATATCGATAACATGGTTAATCTTGATATTCTCGATTATCCACCCCGCTGTTGCTCTTTCTTCACATCGAAACTAACTGTATTGGAAGCTTCTATATAATCCCTCATATGTTGAGATACATCCAACGGCATCTGTGATCCATGTTTATCAAGAAAATCTTGAACTATCTTTTTTCTAATATCGCACACTTCCATACAGCAAAAATGGGATATGGACGAACTATCAAGTTCATATATGACATCTTGATTAAAGCAAAAATGTCTGGTGTTGTCTCTTGTGATCCAATGATGTGGGCAATCTACAGTTCCAACCACTTCGACATTTTTGCCATCCAATGCTATAAACACTTGTCTGAATATTGCATCTCGACAAAAGCCAGGCAAACGACCCTCTTTGATCATCAACACGTCTTCGGGAGAATACACTTTGCAATCGTACATTTATTCACTCCCAAACTCAATTATTTTATCATATAATTTGTATAGTTTATTAGGCAGAGCTATGTATTCTTCTGCCTTACGCGTACATTGATAAGGGTGATTACGCTGTTGGTTTCTTGTTTCCCAGTACTCACAATCCACACAGCATCTTTGATTCATTTCTCCACCTCCTCCGGCCTGTGGCGGTAGAACCGCCCAACAGCTGTAATCACACTTTCTTCGTCAACGTCAAATGCAGTTCCATCAGTCATAATAACTTCCTCGTCTGTGACCTCAGAAACAACAAACCACTCATAGCCCATCCAGTCATACACCGGCTCCCCTTCCATCTGCCGAAGTTCGTCCAGAGTCAGGAGGGCGTTAGGTGGAGAATTAAAACGCTCTAGTGACAAGAGCCGTTCCACGTCCTTGTCTGTGTGACCATCCCACTCAGGAGCTTTCTCTATCTCCTGACAATGAAACAACCCCCAGTACTTATCTTCGTAGTGGTATGTATAATTGCCCTCTGGGGTGCTGGTACCAACGATAAACCATCCCCCGCCGAAGGGTACTTTCCCGTCACTGTGTCTGCGAGATTTCCAAGATTTGCCAGGATATGCGTTGACAAGCGCGGCGAACAGAATCAGCCTTTGATGATAGAGAGAGTTGAACGTGTGATAGCCATCGCTGATCTCTCCTATATCGTTAATTTCAATGTTGTTTTTGGTGCAAAACTGTTTAATATCAACCATGTGTTTCCTCCGTTAATTTGTTATTCATTGCGGATGCTGCACGGTGGTTCCAAGCCTCTGCCGCCGTCTTTGGATGAATGGTAACTTTCCCAGCACTTCCACACATCTTACAGCGAATAAACCAATAACACATAGGGTTAAACAGCCCGCCTGATTCTGTACACTCTTCCGCCTTTCCCCCGCAAAACGGGCAAGGTTTAAGTTCCATCTAGTGAGCCTCCTTCAATTTACAACGGATAAGCTAATTCTTTCAGCCTAACAAAGTCAGCGTTCATGCTAAGCGATCCTGCTATACACTCGTAGTCACACGATTCTAATTGGTCTACAATCTTCCGCAACTCATCCAGAGTAAGCGGCAAATTAGAATGTGACTTCACAGTTGGAGCATTCTGCAAATACTCAACTATTCCACCAATAGTAATCGCATTGCATGTTTTTCTCATAGCCTGCAAATCAGAAATCATTTTATCTGCATCAATAAGCTTCATTCTTTACATCTCCAATCATTATGTTTTTGAAAAATATTTTTCCCATAAAGAAGTTGGGCAATCTCGCTTATTTATATCAATGTCATCATCCCACTCAATATGTTTTCCAACTTGTTCATCGGCGAAATGACATACACAAGATATCGAACATCCATCCATCGCAACATCATCTATTTGTCTCTCGATTTCTTCTAATGACATGTTTTCTTCAAGATCGCAAACATACAGCGTCATTTTATAAAGTTGTGCCATTACATTCCCTCCCCTGGTAGCTCTGGCATAGGCATCCAATGCGTAGCACTTACAATTTGTTTCTTGGTGTTTGTGTGCTTTACAAACTCGCCACGATTTACTGAACCAATCCTTACGCAATTATCGTCAAAAGCCGCAAGAACACGAGTCCATTCTTCTGGTAAACGCTCATTAACGCTTATCCATTCGTTCTTCTTTATATCTGTAGGCCGACAGCGATATGCAACATACCACTTACCATAGCCATCAAACTCCCAGCATTCAGTGTTTGATACTGCAACCCACCCATCTTTAACGCTAACCACACCAAATTCTGGCTCAGAAGTTTGACCTTGAGGAAACACTAAAACTATCTCTCCATCCATACTTTTCAAATCTTTTAATGATAGCGGCGTATCTGGATGGTCATTCCTCCTATTCCAAGCTGCTATAGCACCATCTGGATTTGAAAATATCGCAGTTCCAACCCCACAGTTATTACATTTGATAAAATATGACTTTGATATATTGATCTCTACACCAGTTCCTCCACAAAACGGACACGGTTTAATAAGATTACTCATTTTCAACATCCTCTTTCGTCTCGAAATAAAACTTAATCGGCCTAGGATATGGAACTACTAGCCCATACCGCAACGCGATTCTATATATAACGCTTGTTTTAGCTAGTTTGTATGGAATCTTTCTGATGGTATCTCGGAACTGCTCTAAAGTATATGTGCTTTTATAATGATTGCAGCTTCGGCAGGCTGGGAGCATATTTTCTGGTTCATCTGCTCCGCCCTTTCTCAACGGCATAACATGATCCACCTGCATATCACTTAAATCAATCTTACAACCACAATACGCACAATGCCCATTCATTTTCTGGTAAATGATTTTCCGTTGATCTTTTGTCAGCCTTTTCCTACTATTCATTTCATTACCTCTTATTTATGTTGCGTTATCTGTTTGTTTTTCTCCGTGATCACAGAATCCATCGGGCAGACACTCACCGACTTTATATGGGCAATCCATAAAGAATAAATGCTTGCAATCTTTACAATGTACAATATCGGTTTCCTTACGATTATTCCACGCCTCTGCAGCAGTTTTTGGGGTGAATAGTAATAGCACCAGCGCTGCCACATTCCTTACAACGAATACACCAATATCTTCTATTTGACATAAACGAACCGCACCCTGTAAATTCTTCTGCCTCTCCACCACAGAATGGACAAGGCTTTAATTTTACATCCATATAAGCACCTCTCTATATAACCTCGTTCGGTAATTCAGGTAAATCCATATAATGCGTTACAATAAGCCCTTCACAATTCCATCCAATAGACTTTATGTATCTCAATACACGATATCCTATTGTAAACCCACCACCATCTACAGGTATTAGTACAGCACATAAGTATTGTTTGTTTTCTGGCATTTTGTCAGAACTGCGGCTAAACTTTTTCCACCCATTCATCATTTAGTTTCCTTTCCATTTCATTAGTCAGATTCTCAATTCGTTTTAACACCTTATAGTACTTGATGAATAAAACAACACCAAGCACTGTCCAAATCAACATAGCACAAGCACTTAAAAAATCCATATTTCATCACCTCTCTTTTGAGCTATTTTTATTAAGTGTTCTCAATGTCGAAAACTATCCCAACCGAGAACACCTCGCCATCATCGTATATGTTGAATGTTTCATGCGGAATATCTGTTTCTACAGTCCAGCAAGGATTTCCGCTATTATGCCAACTAGCAGTAATAGACTTATAACGATTGACTTCTTTCTTATAAAACGGGCATCCTCGTGCTTTGCAATCTTCGTATTGGGTTGGATCAATAATATTCTTATCCTTGATCAAAACTGTGCAACCGCCATACGCGCCAAACTCATCTTCAATTTTGCCCTCAAACTCAAACAGATCGTCCGAAAATCCATATGCTACAACCAATCCAGATTCTATAATGCTATCATAGTAATCTCCATTAAGCATATCCTCATAACTGGCTCCATCTAAAATTCCTGCTAACTCTTTAATTGTCATTCTTATTCTCCTGTTCTGGTATATATTTGAAGCACCCTCCGTCACAATAAATAAGATCAGACTCTATTTCATCACCGAATTGATTCCGAATGATTACTGTTTCCTCATCTTCTACTGTTACCAAACCCCACGCACTGCCTGCTTGAGTACAAACCCATACAGGTTCTCCATCCATAAATCTCAATTCATTTTCAGGAATAAATTGATTTGCTGTCAATCCCAGCTGGTCAACCTTATTGACAATACTCAATGCTTTTTGTGCAAGGTTTATTGCTTCTATCTTTTGTTCAAGTACTTCTCGTAAACGATAGGGTTCTTTCTCAGAAGCTATAGCACCAGTAATACCAATAGCCATAGTTTCTAAAACAAACGCCGCCTCTTTATTTGTCATAACACTTCTTCCTTTTTCTATTGATCTTAACTTTTAAGCGTGGCTTTTCCGGTTTAGCCACAAACGCCCAGTCAAATACTTCGCTTACATCTGCTAAGATTTTATGGGCTGTATACCCATCGTAAAGCAAAGATTTTTGATGAGCCGTACAATCTCCCCTTCCGCATATTGAACATATCGCCCTTTTTACTGAACACGCTACACTAACTTCTCGCAAATCACCAGTTGTGATTGCATCTACTATTTTTAAGTTATTTGGACGCTTAACAAAATACGCTCTAGCAATCAACTCAACATAATCATCCACTCCCCCGTCTACCTTTCTATCCGGATCAATCTTTACGCCTGTATCAAATATTACTGGGTATGCAGTCTGTTCCTCGAATTGTGCAATACCAGTTTTGCCCAAATACTTTTCTGCCATTTGGAAAACGCTATGAGACGAAAATCTCTCATAATCTGCATCGATATCGTTATTACACATTGTTATGGTGAATATGAACACCTCATCGTCTTTTAATTTCCGGCGTGAAAACTTTTGGATTCGTGCCATATCCTCTTTCGTTGGTAAAGACAGCATACTAACTTCACCGTTATTCATTGCAATCATCTCCATATTCTTATTTCACTTACGCAATCTGTTTATAAGATTTATAATTGCATGTGGAATTATAAACCAAAGTGTAATAGGCCAAATCACCGCAACTATAATTGCAAATAAATTTGAATCAAACTCACTCCATGATTGCTCTTTGCAATGAGTGGATTTGTGATATATATACGAAAACGAATAAACCATAGCCATTACAATAAAATATTGCATATAAAACGCCATCCTTTCGGTATGCACTACTGACTTAAAAATATCTTAACTGACGATCTTTAGGAATACAAATAATTTACTCGCTTGCTATACTTATATAATAGCATAGCGCAGTAGCTATGTCAAGAAAATTCTTGTCATTTAATTGTTTGCTACTCTAAAGAGCAAAGACTGTCCATCCAACTTTCTAAGAGGTTTCTCATACGAGAGCTTGGAATATAAATTTGGATATCATTTCCATCACGAATTGCTGATCGCCACACCCACTGCAGCATCTCACTTAGAGCATACTCATCTTCTTTTACCTCTACACCCTGACTTGCGAAGTAATTCTTTTCTACTGGATTGTAAAAAATATTTACACAGTACGCCAAGCAGTTTCGTCCCCGATACTTATTTGTAGCTCTAGCATTACATGGCAAAAACCCTTTTGTGTAGCCCTTACCAGAAAGTACGGCCTGATACTCCTTGAAAGTAGTCCAAATATTCTGAGTTGTTAAGGACTTAAATCTATGTGTAAATACGTTGTATATGTTGTTTTTTAGTTGTTTAACTTTCCCGTTTTGAGATGCGGCACGTTCTCGCGAAAACCAAGACGAAGATAGAGCAGTAAAAGAATCACCAACACGATTGAGCTTCTTGTCATCGATTATATGAATTTTGTTTTTCAAATCCTTTACATAATCAGGGTTAATGCCAACATCTGAAAACATATATCTGCCATTCCGGCACTCTGTTCCAATTTTTTGTATTTTAACACCATTTACATCAAAATAGTACTTTTGCTTCTGCGCATCGAACAAATACGTTAAGATCAAAACGTCTTTAAACGCCTCGAAAATCCCTATAGGAAAAGTCCATAACATAAAGCAATTATTGTAAAAAACTACATTTCCCGTAAGAATAGTATCTCTTAACTCAGAAAATCTACCGTCATACGCCTCCATTTCCCATTTTACATGCCCATCATCTCCTACAGAAATCATTTTGTTGCTGACTAAAATATTTAAATCATCATTTGATATCTTTATGATTTCAACGACATCTGCTACCTCATCCAGTATGAGTCGATACCCTCCGTCCCTTATAAGCTGAACCGTTGTACTATTGTATGTGCGAAATAACGCATGGGTGCTAACAATATTGTGTCTAGCTCGTAAAAGGTTATGTAAATTATCGAGTTTCCCATTACCGACATTTTTAGGATCGCGAAAATCTTTTTCAGCACAAATAGTTTTAATTCTATCCACTTCCTCTAAAAAAGGAGTGATATAGATATACTTGCTATCTTTATCTTCTTTCATCTGATTGATGGCAGCGCTTGTCTTCCCAGCCCCCATAATCATATCACACACTTTAACAGTCATAAATACCTCCCTATATGTAGTAACGCTCTATAAAAGATTTTTTATATTTTTTGTTTACGAAAATTGCGATTTACAACTCTTGATTAACAACGGTTTTCAAGTTTCCTAACAAGCAAGTCTTGTTAAAAATTCTGAATTGATATACTAGATATACAACATATTGTGTTTAGGGCTTCGCTTAGAGGCTTCGCCCAGCTCAACCCTAAATTCAACTTAGCTCGTCTAAGGGCAAGCTGAACGAAGCATCCCGGCGCAGTTCAGCGCAGTCCCGTTACGATTATTTCCGTGTCAATTTTGGCGCAAAGCTTATATTAAAGGGTTACGCTGATTTTGACACATCTGTAATACACTGATATTTCTTATAACATCGCATGATAACTGCCGTTTGGCTTCAGCTACCATTCTGCAGTTTCTACGCATGACATTGGCTACTTGGGAAAACAAATCTCCCAAAATTGAAAACTGCCCTTCAAAAAACCCAGTATTTATGCGGCTTCCGGGGTTTTAATTTTTGAAAAGCCTTATAGAATATATAGGCTAAAATATATCCCCTACGACATCCAAGTTCATGACGTTGTAAGCAAATTTTTCATCCTCTTCGGTTACTCCGATGTAGCGCATCGTGATTAGCGGACTTGAATGTCCGAATAATCTTTGTAAATGCTCTATGTCGTGAAACTCTTTATAATGCTGGTAGCCAAATGTTTTTCTGAGTGTATGAGTTCCGATGTTCAGTTTGATACCACATGTTGCTGTTGCAGTTTTCAAAATCTTCCTAAGCGTGTCCGGTTTAATTGCTTCAACCTTTCCAGTTTCACGACTTATTTCACGAGACGGGAAAAGAAGTTCTCCTTTACAAAAGTGATTGTCAAAATACCAACTAAGAATGTTGACACAAGCCTGGTTGAGGTACAGATGACGGTTCTTGTGATTCTTTTTCTGATATACAGTCACACGATCCGTTGTATCTCTATAATCCTCTACAAATCGAATATTTCCATTTTGATCTAGCACATCCGATTTTTTCAGGCTCAGAAGCTCGTTAGCTCTCAGGCCAAGGTTGATTCCCAATACAAACGCAACAAGATATTTTGGATCGGCATTAGTAGCCAGCCATGATGCAACGGCCTTTAGATCGTTTTTATCCTTTATGGGATAGACCGTCTGCTCACCACCTTTACGGTAATTGGCTGAATACTTTTTGACTTTCGGAAACTGAATAATATTAGCTCCTTTAAAGTCCTGCTCGAAAAGACAAGTCTGTGCATTCATGTTGAAACACTCCTTTAATTTGTTGCTAAACATGGGTTTTGCTAGATATATTGTACCATAAATCGTGCAAAAAGTCAATACAAAAAGCATTTAATTTGCAGCTTTTCGGAATTTCTTACCTTGATCAAGGTGTGAAATGCTGGTGATTCTTTTTGTAAAGGGTAAGAAAATATAACTTTTTGAGTACATGAAATCATGTGAAATATATGTTGATAAACGTATGTACATCGAAGTGGCTACCGAGAAATGCACCGTGTTGAAAAAGAGAGGTGGGGTTTTGATTGATATTTTTTGGTAAAGGCGTGAAGAAGAGACTACTAACGAGAAAATTTTACATTTTCGAGTTGCTGAAAATGTGAGGCCACCCCCTACCTATATAATAGGTGTTGCCGGGGTTAATCAACACTTGAAATCTGCTTTAATTCTGCAATCTCTCAAAAAGTAGAATTGAAACAAGGCTTTTTCAACCTATGCAAAATGCTTTTTGTTGGTGTCCAGGCGGTGAAGTGTAGGCGGCTGGGGTTGGCGGTGTCGGCGGTTCGTTCGGTGTAGTATGACTTTGGGGCGAAAAATTGAAACTATTTTCAAGAGCTATTCCCTTTTCACCCTTTTACACCCTGTTTCCCTTTTGATTCCCATTTTCGATGCACGGCGCAGCATTGGCGGTGTCCGTTTGCTGGCTGGTGACGGTTGGCGGCGGCGGTGGGTGCTGGCGGTTTGGTGGTGCTGGCCTGGGCTTGGGTGTATCAACAAGCGGGGGCGGGTTCTTGGCGTGTGGGTGCAGCTTGGGGCGGGCGGGTGTCTGGGTGCTGGGCTTTTGATCTAGCAGGCCACGGGCGGCTGGGGCTGGCGGGTGATTCGCTGCCCGTTCTTGCTGTAGCTTGTCAATCTGTGCAGTCTTGCACAAAATGGCGGGGCGATGTTTGTGCAACATTTCACCATTAGTAAACGATTAAATTATTGACATTTGCGGCAACCTGTGATATAATATAGATACTGAAGGACGAGAGAGCGCGGAGGCGGCGGGGCTGGCTGGTGACGGTTGGCAGGAGCCGCACTCAAAAGCTCTAAGCGACAAACTAAATTATTTAAGGGGTTTTGAATCATGACACACGCTAACACCAACACCACCACTACCAACACCAACACCACTACAAAGAAAAAGCTCGACATGGGCGCGGTTATGCGCAGGGCTTGGGCCATTCGGCGGGAAGCTGCGGAGCGCTACAACGTGAAGCTCATGGAGATTGTTTGGGGTGAGTGCATCCGCATGGCTATAGCTGAGGCGCAAGGCGAAAACGCTGAGGCTAACGCCCAGGCCGTGATCAACGAGTGGCAAGAGCTGGGCGAGGCTGGGCAGGTCAAGATCATGCAGGCGTGTGTCCGCAAAGCCGCAAAGAATGAAATCGGGTACAGCAGCGAGGACAAGTACCTGCAGTTTAATGAGGTTCCCGCCTGGGGGCTATGGGGTCATGGGTTTGATGAGTACGTCAACGAAACTTGGCTTCGGGTTGCTGGTAATCTTGATCTTGACAAGCTGACGGCAAAGAATGAAGCCAGGGCGGCAAAAGCCAAAAAGCCTATAACGCTTGTGGGTATCGTGTACAATGCCGCAAAAGCCGCTATACAGGCCATATACTATGCAGACGTAAAGCACGGCAAGGCCAGCATCCGCACCACGATTGGCAAAGATGGCGAAGAGTACAGTTACATTGAAACAATGAGCGCAAGCCGTAGAGACAACACCGAAACAAGTGCTTGCATAAAGGCCACGCTGGGGGCGTTCATCGAAAGTCGAGACTATATCGATCAGCAGATTCTTGAGGCGGTCAAGAATGGCTATACAGAACGGGAGATCGGGCGGCAGGTTGGAATCTCTGGCCCAGCGGTTCACAAAAGGATTGCCAAAATGCGGGAGGCGCTGAAAGCTGCGGCTTAAATTTTAAGGTTAGCAAACGATTAAATTATTCTGTAAATGGTAGCGGCTGGCAGTCGTAGGAATTGCCAGCCAGGACATAAAATCAAAATCAAAAAGGGGTTTTCAAAATGGCATTGATTAAAAACGCAAAACTGGCAAACTGCATTAAACTTTCTAGCAAGGTGACCGTATACGTTCCCGCTACTGTGGGCGTAGATCAGGCGGTAGATAATACAGAGTACGTCAAGCGCACGGCGGCGGCACTGTCTGGGTGGTTTGGTGGCGCAACTAGTACGCCAGCGCTGGGCTACTGGCTCTCCCCTGCGGCTGGGTTGGTCGCTGAAAATACGACAGTTGTATTCGCCTATACCAGCGATGCAGACTTAGCGGCCCATTGTGATGAGTTGGTAGGGCTGTGCGATGATCTCAAGCGTGAGATGGGGCAAGAGGCCGTAGCACTTGAAATCAACGGTGACATGTACTTTATTTAGGGGGAGGCAAAATACAAATGTTGTGGCCTGAAGAGCGAATTTGGTATGAAGAAATGAGTCAGCGTGACATAGAGTGGTTTTTACGGCTTCGGAGGCGTGAAAAAGAAGTTGCAGTTATAAAGAAATCCCATGAAGAACAAATTCGGCGTGATATGGAAGAACTGGAAGAATTGAAAAACGATCTTCTGTGGGAAGCTAGGGCGAAAAGATTATTGACTTCAGAGGGGTGGGCAAAGTACAGCGCTAGGAAAAATATTTTGGTGCACGGTTAGCAAGGGATGAAATGCTTCTGTAAATATATCGGAGGTTGATATTATGAACATACAACAGAAAATCTATGCGATGGCAAAAGTGCACTTGGCAACACTGGAAGAACGGCAGCACGAGATCGAGAAATGGTACATTGCAGAACATGGGATTGTAAATCCCGATGGCGAGATTCCAAGCTGGGTTTACGCTATTGAAGATATGGATATCTTTGAGCAAGCCAATGTAGATGTGTCAACAATCGTCAATGATATTGGCCTTTGGGATGAGATTTTGGATGCAAAAAGGATTCTCAAGGATGCCGAAGATGCTTTACTGGTTTTTGGGTTGTCGGTTCTCCCTCCTGACATTCGAGAGAAAACCGAAAAGATTATAAGTGTAAACTACACACAGCGGCAAAAGTTTATTGATGTCGCTTTTTTCCTGGACGAAAAAAGTTTGCTGGAAAGTTAGCAAGGGTTGATTTTGTTCTGTAAATATACTAGATGGTGAGATTCCAAACATGGAAATTGAAATGAAAGGAGAACAAGACATGGGAAAGTGGACAGTGACTATAGTCGAAACTCTGGCTCGTAAGATAAAAGTCGATGCAGAGAGCCGGAATGAGGCACTTGACAATGTTCGCACTAGGTATGAGGCCGCAGAAATTGTTCTGGACGCAGATGACTTTTGCGGGGCTACGTTCAACATAGAGAGGGAGATTGCACCAACATCTCTACGGTTTACCGAAGATGAGATAGCTCATGCGATATCTCGAATAGGTCTGTCACGCGATGAAGTACTCAATATTCTAAGAGAGTGGGACAGAGGTATCGGTGATGTTGATGATGTGCTTGATGCCTGGTTTGATACTGCTGAAAATGATGACACTTAATCTTGGCCTTATAGGATGGGAAATTTCTTTGTAGGCATAGGTTAGCAAGGGTTGATTTTGTTCTGTAAATATAATAGAATATGCTTGGAGGTGTATATAATGACTCGTGAAGTCAAAGAGTTTAGAAAATCCAATGATGGATATCCCGAAGTCGTTGTTATGGATATGCGTGATCTTCTTCATGGTGAGTACAGTGTAGAGCGACTAGTAGGCGGTTGCGGATATGCAATGGTGTATAGTCACCGTGACTTGGAAAAATGCCTTGCAAAAGCGCAAGAGATTTTTGATAAGATTTGACTAGCAACAAAAAAAACGCCGGGGCGTAAAGCCCCGGCTATTTCTATCTTTAGGCAGCGAAGTGTTGTTTCAAAATTTTAGCAGCTTCCAGCTTTTGAGATTCGGTCAGCCTAGCAGCTATTTCCTCTAAGGTCAGAGGGTGCGCCCATTCCATATAGGCGTTGATGTAGCTGGTGGCGATGGCTGGACGGTTCACACGCTTAATTTCCACTAGGTAGGGTTCAGCGATGCGGATGATTTCTTGCTTGGTGGCCTGCATGAGGAAAAGCCTTTCCTTTTCGGTGATTGTGTAGCTGGTTTCGGTTGCATTGCTTTTGACCTGGTAGCGAAGAATAAAAGCGGGGGTTGTTTCATCGGCGTGAATAGAAATGCGGATGTAGCACTGATAGCTTACTACCTCTCCCCTTTCGTGGTCACTCAGCCACTGGGCGATGGCCTTGTAAGGAGCATGAATCAGCCTAAATTCCATGGAGTGCTTGTAAGCACTGGCAAATTTGAGGTTGGTTAGGGAGCCGTTAAAGGTTTTGGTGCTGGTTTCGTAAGTGATCATGTTTGTAAAGTTGATTTTCATGGAAAAATCCTCCTTGATTTTCAACCTGCGCCGTGGTATAATGCTATTAGGCGGGGTTCGCCCCGTGCCTGGCGGTTATCCTTGGCTGTCAGGTGGGGTTGATGTTCCGAGCATCAACCCTCTTTTCTATGTTTCTATTATATCACGTTGACACGATATAGTCAAGTGTTTCAAAAGAAACAAATTAAATTTTTGCGGATTAGGTTAGCAAAATCAAGGTTTCGTCTGTAGATATAATAGGAGGTGTTTGAGATGGCTAGATCAGAAGCACAAAAAAGAGCTGATAAAAAATGGCAGAGAGATAATATAAAAACAGCAGCTTGTCGTTTGCGTACATCAGAGTATGACGCATTCAAAAAATATGCCGAAGATCACGGTAAGACGATCTCCGGCATGTTGCTAGAATATGTAAGGAGGTGTATTTCAGAAAGCAGTGGGGATTAAAATTTAGTTCCGCAGTTATTACATTTCCAGGTCTTTCCGTTATCACCAGTACCAAAAAATCCAAGGAGTGCTACTTTAAGTCCTTTTTGAGCAAGAGTTATCTTTGACAAGTTTTCTGACCCACAACTTGGACAATGTGGTGTTGGGTTGTCCTGAGTGATCGCAAAAGGCTGTCTGCTTTTTTCTATGCTCATTAGCTCATTCATAGCAGTTAATTCAGTTTCTCTTGTTGGTATAATACCATACCATTTAGGATTTGGAGGTACTTCAATAACATATCGCCCCGCAGCTCTCATCTTTTGTATGCTTTCAAGTATAGTGTTGAGTTCTACGGCTACCGCATTTTCATCACCAATGTTTCGCGGCTTCACACAATGTTCATATACGTAAAGTAACACTCCTAGGTTATTCCCTATTCCTGCTGCTGGATAGTCAACCTCTACGCTTGGATATAATACATTTTTCGTATCTTTACCACACCTACAATTGTGATAATCAGTGTCAGGGCCGATATATAATCCACATTTTGCACAAACTTTTAATCTGGGTGGTGGACATTGGAAATCAACTGGTATAACTTTTTCCATTAGCCAATTTATTTCATCTTGTAGTGTCATGTGTTTTTCATTGGCTTTGATTGGATATCCGCAGTGTATACAGTTTTCCGCTTCGGATGATACATCTTGACCGCATTCAGGACATTTAATCAACATAAAATTTTCCCCTCTCCTGGTTAGCAAATTTTCGATTCAGTCTGTAGATACTAATGGAGGTAGCCAATGGCTGGTGAATACGAGATCAGAATAAGATTGACTGCACATTTTGAAAATAATCCCTACTTCTGGTCTGTTATTCACTGGCTAGATGATAAGCGCTGGGAGTATGTAGCCTATGGATGGGCCGCTACTCCTGAACAAGCGTTTTCTGATGGTATGAAATATTATAACAAAACAAAATCCTAAAGTCAACACAATATGGGGCTGACGGGTCACTCCCCGAAGCCCTACCCCTTAAATAGTCCCCGTTGGAGAGTGGTGTCTCCAGCGGGGGCGATTTTTATTTCCAGGAGGTCTTTTTTTTATGAAACGTGAAATTTATTTTTATCGTGGATATACAATTTTTCGTATGCTTGGTGGCTGGATGTATGGAGATGACGATCACCATGTTTACATGACTATTAAAGACGCCAAAAACGCTATTAAAAAACATATTGATGGGACACAAACAGCAGAGCCAAGAATAATTGGTGAAGCAGAGTATCTATCAACTGGCGAGTGGATTCTAAAAGAAATTTAATTTTGTGGTTAGCAATCACTGTTTTCTTCCTGTAAATATAACAGGAGGTGACGGTCTTGGAAAAGATTTTTGAAATTCCAGGTATAACATACGATCCAGCCGATGCTTTTAGGATATGTGATGAAAGCGAAGAAAAGCAAGCTGAGTATGAGGCGTTGCAAGAAAAAGAGGATGCAGCGATCTGGTACGCATGGGAAAAGATAATTTCAAGCCCTGGGTTTCGTGCTTGCAAGTTTGTGCAGCCAGGTGAATATCCTACGACTTATATACTGCATCCGTCTACTAGGGGCTACAAATGGCAACTGTCAAGAATTGCATACGATGGCATTCCGATAGGTCATGCAAATTATGACGAGTCCGATCTGGATAGTGGGTTATTGTTACATGATCTACGAGAGGCATCATATATGGGTGTGAAAGTGAGAGTGATTTTTGATGATATACTATGAGGTTATGGAGCTTGCTTGGTGGAGGACAAAAGAATGGCGGCGAGTTTATGTAACAGATTCATTGATTAAGGCAAGAAAGTGGATTAGACTAATGGGCGAGTTTAATGCCGATTATAGAATAGATAAAATCACAGTGGAGGATGATGAAAATGAAACTGACAACAGTTGATAAGCTCTATTTGACTAATTGCGGATATTTGGATAAGGATTTCCCGCAGATTGAAAAAGCCGCCCAAAAGCGTTATACCAATTACGAAGTTGACGGCGAGAGTACACCTAGAGACAAGGTTGTACAATTATTGGGGCGAGAAAAATATTGGAGTGGAATTGCGCGAAGTGCTTTCCATGGTTCATCGGTAAGACAGTCCGATGACGGCACAGAAGTCTATTTTGATTCTTCAAAATTATTCAAATCTTAGGTTAGCATAGTTGGTATTTCTTCTGTAAATAAGATAGGAACACTTTATAAAACATGGAGGTTTACAAAAATGATTACACGGAAGATGATCAAGCAGGGCATAGAATGTGGTGCCATTACTTTTATAGATCAAGGTGGCACAGTGTGTTCTATTGGCGATTACTGGTTCTATTTTGGTGGCCTAACCGCCGAGGAAATGAATCCAGCCGAGTACTTAGAGGCTATACCTATGGAGGATATCATCGGCGATGTGTACACAACACTGGAAGATTTTCGCAACCATGCGGATTTTCTGGATGAGTATAAGTACTATGAAGCGTATCTGAAAGAAAATTTTTCTATCAGTGGTTAGCAAACGCGGAAATTAGTCTGTAAATATAATGGGAGCTATCCCAATACAAAATCTTGGAGGTACACAAAATGAAATGGTTTGACAATCCGAAAACTTTGGAGGAACTGAAAAAGCAGTACAAACGCTTGGCGGTTGCCCACCACCCTGACATGGGCGGTAGCACCCAAGAGATGCAGGAGATCAACAGCGAGTACGAAAAGTTGTTTGAGCAGTTGAAAAACACCCACCAGAACAAGGATGGCGATTTCTATACTTCCACTACAGATACAACCGAAACCGCCAGCGAGTTCATGGACATCATTTCCGCTCTTATCAATCTGAATGGGATTGCTATTGAGGTTTGCGGCTCGTGGGTGTGGGTAACAGGTGATACAAAGCCGCATAAAGACATCTTAAAAGGCTTGCGGTTTAGGTGGAGTTCTAATAAGCAGGCTTGGTACTTTCATCGTGAAGGGTTCCGTAAGCGCAGCAAGAAAAGCCTGAGCCTGGATGAAATTCGCGGGTTTTATGGAAGCGAAAAGATTGATCAGAATGTGAACCGCAAAATAGCGGTTGCATAGTTCCGAAAAATGTGATAGAATATCAGAAAGGGGTGTGAATATGCTTTATCTCACAAAAGAGCAGTTTGAAAAGATCAAGAGCAAGTATAGCAATCTTTTAATCATGGACAGCGATCCTACCGATGCTTTTGATTTTGTGTATGACGTTTTGATTGCAGAGTCTGACGCGCTGAAAGAACAAGAAAGCCATGCAACAAATTCGATTGCCAAGTTAGAGGATGCAGCCTACAACGTGTACGACATTGGCAGAAGCGTTGATAACGGGGAATTTAGGGAGGACTGACCAGTGGTAAAAATCTGTTGGCCCTGGAAGATGGAAGGTAGGTATGCAGATGGCACAGAAGCGGTTGCAAGTGGCAATGATGAGAACGATTGCATGTGCAAACTTATTGATTTAACAAAGAAGCATGGCGATCTGGTATGGTATGGCGGCTATGGCGATGAAGATTATTGCGATGGCGAGTATATCGGTGAAGAGAATTTTTTCTACGACTAATACTGGCGGCGGGAATTTCCCGCCGCTTTTTTCTATTTTTAGTTAGCAAATAGAGTGTCTTGTCTGTATATATAATGGGAGGTTGACACACAGACTTTTCCATAAAGCATAAAGGAGGCTGAAAAAATAAATTTACGATTGCAGTTAGCAAAGGCCATTTCATTTCTGTAAATATAACGGGAGCATTCCCACAACAAAATCAAAATCTTTGGAGGTATTTATTATGGCATTCATTCACAAGTCTAACATCAACTGGATGGCGAAGGATTTGAAGAGGAACATGGAAAAGGGCCGTGTCAACTTTGACAACGCAGTGCAGCGGAGCCTTGTTTGGGACGATTCCAAAAAGTCGCTGCTGATTCACAGCATGATTTACGGCTTCGCAATTCCTGGGTTCTATTTTACCCGCGACAAAGAGGCTGATCTGTATGACAGCCTGGACGGTAAGCAGCGCTGCAATGCTATTGTAGGCTACATGAATGACGAGTTTGAGTTGACCCCAGATACCCCTCCCGTCCCCGATAAAGAGGCGGAGCCTGACGATGACGGCAATTTGCCCATGCTGGATATCGCTGGCAAGTTGTTTTCGGAGTTGCCCGACTGGATGCAGGATGAGATCAAGGGTTTCAGCCTGACAATCTACTACTATGAGAACATGACCGAAGATGATGTGCGTGAGTTCTTCCGCAGGCTGAACAACGGCAAGCCTTTGACTGCAGTAGAATTGACACGGGTGAGCACTCCCAGCCTGAAAGACTTCCAGGAGATCGCCAGTCATGACGCAATCCAGGCGGTGGTTTCCGCTGCTGGTAAGCGCCGGTTTACAGACGAGAACATTGCCATGCAGATTTATAACATGGTCACGTCCGATGAACCCGACTTCTCTACTAAGGCTTTCCGGCAGTGGGCAAAAGAGGTTGTGGTAGATGGGCAGACCAAGGGCAAGGTCGAAAACGCATTGACCGCCTATCTGGACTTCACCGAGAGCCTTTCCCCGCTGGATGACAAGAAAGTGCTGAAAGCTGTGAAAACTAGGACACATTTTGTGTGTGCAACCTACTTCTGCTATCTGGCACTGGAAGTTGGCATGACGCAGGATGAGATCAACACCACCCTGAAAGACTTTTTCAGCGGCAAGCCCACCACTTCTGACGAGTACAATCAGACGGTGGGTGCTGGTAGCGCAAAGCCGCATTCTGTACAGACCAGACAGCGGATTATCAAGTCCATGGTTCGTGTTTCTGAGGTTGACGAAGCAGACGAAACCGAGGGTGCCGAAAACGAAGATCAGCAGGAGGTTGAAACTGTGCTGGAAACGGATGTTGCCGATGAGGCAATGTCCGTGGAGGGTGCAGAGGATGAGGACGCACAGGAAATGGTTGTCCCGTTCTAAGAAGAAATTGAAAGAGAGGGTGAGGGGCTTGTCCCCTCCCCTCTTTTTTTATTTTTGTGTTAGCAAATACAGATTTATGTCTGTAGATAAGGTGTAAGCACTACATAATAAAATATAATTTTTGGAGGTCACTATGAACAAAAAGAAAAACCGTATGAGTCTGGAAACAATCAAACGTGCATTGAAGAGCAGTAGCCGTGATGTCCGTGTCGCCGCTATGAATGCCTGCCAGGGTAAGGACATCCCGCTGGACGTGATCAAGCAGTGGCTGGGCGATTCGGACTGGCGTGTCCGTGCCGCCGCTATGAGACTGTGTGAAAAGAATGGCATTGAGGTTCCTCCTATTCGGACGATTGAACCGCCCGAGCTGGTATATAAGAAGTGTGTTGCCGATGTGATTGTGGTAGCACATATTCCCGAAGATGCTCAGATTCGTGGTGAGTATGGGAGGAAGTGCCGAGCCAGTAAGGCCATCATTAAGGAAATCATTGGTGATTTCTGCGGCGAAAAGGTTGGCATCTCGATTTTTGATCGTGAGACTACCTATTATGTTGGCGATGAGGTAGTGATTGAAGATTATGATATGAGCGATGAAGAATGTTCCACGGGGTTTCATTTCTTCTGCTCTAAGGAGGAGGCCAAGAATTATTAAAAGAATACGAGCGGAGGGCATAAGCCCTCCGCTTTTTTTATTATGTGGTTAGCATTTGGAGAAAGCTGTCTGTAAATATATTGGCAGACAACAGGCAAGGCAAACAGGGGGCGCAATGAGACGCTTTTTTACACAAGGCTGCGCTATTGTCTGCCATACAATTTAATATTTTGGAGGTCAAAAAATGACAAGAGTATGTGATACGCTGATTTTCAAGAAGTTCACGAACCTGTTGCCTTATTACATGGCAAAGGTAGAATGTGGACAGTTTCGCCCTAGTGATTCTTTGAAAAGCCTTTATACCCAGGATCGCTGGGTGTCTTTGGTGCTGATTTTTGGAGTAACCGAAGATGGAAAACCCGTAGCAAAAATCAAGTGCCCAATTAGTCCGATGCCCATTGTTGGCGAGTTTCACTATAGCACGAAGCATGGGTTGATCGAGTTCTTGGAAGGAATGGGGTGGGAAAACTGCAACTCATTTGACAAAAAAGCAATGCGGCTTTGCGCTGCTGAGTATGTACGTGCCGATAGGCTAAATCGTGAGTAAGAATTGCGGAGGGCTTACGCCCTCCGCTTTTTTTATTTTATGGTTAGCGAACGGGAAATTTTGTCTGTGAATATACTAGAAACTTTTAAGGAGGTTCTATTATGAATAAAGTAGAGCTTATAAGAGCGTTGCAAGCTGGCAAAAACCTAGTTGACTGTTTTGAGTTTTCTTCTGGGCAGGAGTGTGAAATATATAAAGCTAATCAGTTCCAGGTTGGCAGTGAGATTATCTATATCCCAGATATCTATCTTAACGAAATCGATATTGATAAAGTTGGACTGAGCGAAGATGAGATCGAAGATATTTTGGACAACTGCTATTCAGGTGACGATTTTATGCACGAATGCGATGGCAATTTGGAGCAAGCAAAAATGTTGTTTGCCTACTGTGATTGGCAACACCCGTCATCGGCAGTAGGAGAAATCGATGAGGAGGATGAGTAATTCATGTTGACTGCTGGCCTTTATCGGGCTGAAAATTTGGATTGTAACGCATTAGATCGTTACCAGATTGATTTGCAGGTGAAAGAAACACCTAGCTCTTTTATCTTTACGCTGATTAAGTTTGATAGCAAGTATGGAGCGCTTCAAATTGAGGATATGTTTCGGAACATAAATAAGGTAACAATACGGAAAGAAAAATCACGCCATGCTGTCAAGGATTGGGGAGATGATTCATTCACCTTATATCCATATCGTGTAGGTGTGCCATATTTATTCAATAAGATAACGGAGGGTCAAAAATGAAGTGGAAATTGAGAGCAACTAGTGATACCCTGGATGGGCTGGCAGAGGTGATCAAGGAATACTCCTGTATGAGCGTGTGCACTCTGCAACCCGATGGAACGGTTGCGAATGCAAAAGGAGTGATTTCTGGATGGCGCTGGCGTGAGTATCGAGGTCGGTATCGCTTTGAAATTCAAGTTAGCAAATAAGATTTTTGGTCTGTAAATATAACAGAATGGAGGAAATAAGGGGATGATCAAACAGAGAATTTGCGGGGTGCTGATTATAGCAATTTGTGTATTTGTACTGGTGATTACTGCTCATGGAAGGTCAAACGAGGACAGAGACGCTACAGCAGTTCTTTTCCTTGCACCAGTAGGAGTGTATGCTTTGTTTTCAAAAGAAACGGATTGCAGCAAATGGGAGGATTGAAATCATGACACGTCTTACAGTTCATAACGCCAACAAAGAGCAGCTAAAGTGGATGGTGGAAGATCGCGACAGCACGATTAGGAGGTTGCAAGAAGAAATTGATCGGATTAACAATGAGAAAAAGCAGTTGATGAATGGTGTCTGTGATTATATTGTCGGACATCAGTACACTACAGCTAACATTGCCATTGAGGTTCATGATGGAATGGTGCAGGCTGTTTATACGGACTTTTCCGGTGGTGTTAATGTAGATGTTTACGATAGAGACATCAACATTTCATCTCATGCAGATCAACTCGCACTTGACCAGGTGGAAAAAGACATTGACACCATTCAGAACGATGAAAAGTGGAGGGCAGTGTGGTAACACACAAACATAAAAATTTTGGAGGCAAATATGAATATCACTTATGATGTAGCAAAAGAAAAAGGCAGCAAGATGTATTTCGCTTTTAATGTGGACAACCCTAATGTGCCTGTAGCAGGAGCTAAGGGTACTTATGGAACAAAGAAAGATGCACTGCATAATGCAGCGGAAATGATGGGTATATCTTATAAGGACTATATGAAATTACGGAGGGAGTGCGCATGAGTAAAGATTTTACGCCGGATGAGATCGCGGCTATGCACGATGCAAATGAAAATTTTGATGGAAGTGTAGCCGATTTCGAGAAAGTTCGTTTGTTTCACGAGATCAAAAAGCAGCTAACTGAGTTCAATCAAAAAGTCGATGGTGCTGTTGCTGGATATTATGAACCCAACACGCATGAACGGAATGCAATACTTTGGCTGACATTGCCTCCAGGAGTATTTCTCAGTTCTGAGCCTACGGCGATATTGGCGGACGTGCTTGCAAAAACAGATAACTTGTCGGTGTCATACTATGAAGATAAGATTGAGCTTGTTTTCGGCTTGAAAGATATTTGGAAAAAGTGAAATTGTGGTTAGCAAAAAGGCGGTTTGGCCTGTAAGTATAACAGGGAGACACCCCAACACACTATTAAAGTCTAAGGAGGACTAAATTATGGCAGCAAATGTTGAGAGCATGTTCTATGTACGTGAGAAACCCTGGCATGGATTGGGTACTATGGTCGAAGAAGCTCCTACTAGTGCGGATGCGCTGCGGCTGGCTGGATTGGATTGGAAAGTTATCCAGAAAAATATCCAGGTGGTTGGTGGGGAACGGATTGCAAACTATAAGGCAAACATCCGTGAAACAGACGGCAGCGTTCTGGGCGTGGTGACAGATCGTTACAAAATTGTCCAGAATGAAGAAGCGTTTTCCTTTACAGATTCGTTGATTGATGGGGATGTCAGGTATGAAACCGCTGGGAGTCTTTGTGGTGGCAAGAAGATCTGGTTGCTGGCAAAACTTCCCGATACAGAGTTGGTGGGCGATAAAACAGAGCCTTACATGTGTTTCTCTAACACTCATGATGGTTCTGGAGCCATTCGGGTCTGCATGACCCCTGTTCGTGTGGTTTGTAATAACACGCTCAACCTTGCACTGAATAGCGCAAGTCGTGCATGGTCTGTCCGTCATACTGGTGACATTAAGACTAAGTTGCATGAAGCTAGGCTGTGCCTAGAAATGGCAAATAGTTACATGGAGGACTTAGGTAAGTATGCCGATCATATGGCTAACACTAAGGTGTCGGATGATGAAATCCGTAAGATTCTGGATGAAATGTTCCCAGTGGATGACGAAAGCTCTGAGCGCTCCAAAAAGAGTGCCGAGAAAGCCAAGCAGGAGTACATGGTTTGCTATTTTGCTCCCGATCTCGTGAATTTTATGGGGACTGCATGGGGAGCTATCAACGCTATGAGCGATATGATTTCACATAGTGAGCCGCGCCGCAAAACTGCCAACTACCAAGAAAATAACTGGCGCAGGATTATGGATGGACATGCTATGATGGATAAGATGGTGTCTTTGTTGAGTGTGAAAGCGTAGGACAAGCATATATAAGCTGGGCTAACGGCTTGACGGGCTGGGAGGGGTTGATTTTCTATTTATTTAGGTGTAGAATCGGTGTAGAAAGTTGAGGTGAAAAACATGTTTGAAAATCCTGTTCTTGAACAACTAATAGGGAAACCTACAAAAGAAATGACAAACGGAGAGTTTATAGCCTATACTGGCTATAGGGCTACGAAAGAAGGGGGATGTGATGTTCTTAAAACGTCTAACCTTACACATATGCAAGATGGAATTGGTGAGTTCTTGGATGTGCTTAGAAATGCAGGGGTCGATAAATTTGTAATCACAGAAAGAGCTACTAATCTGATTGAGGTCTTGTATGAGCTAGAGATGGCGGGATGTACTATTGAGGGTACAACGGTGCTAAAAGTACAGTATGTGGATTGGCTTAGTCCCGATCATGAGATAGGAGTGGTTATATCACTTAAATAAACAAGAATTGCGGAGGGCGTATGCCCTCCGCTTTTTTTATTATGTGGTTAGCAGTTAGTAATTTCTTTCTGTGATATAGGTGTAAGAAGTTAAGATTTTAGGAGGCGAAGTCATGAAAGCAATAACCTTAGAACAATTCAAGGGCCTCAAGCCTTGCTGGCTGGAAGATGAAGAAAAGGCAGTGAAGCTGGAAGTTATTGGCGCACGAAAGAAAGAATGGACAGCACTAGATGTGCTTAGTCTGCCTGTTGAGGAAGTAAGTGCAGAGGACAAGCTGTGGGCGGTACTTCGGCCTGAGTTTATCGAAGAACGTATTCTCCACGAGTTTGCTTGCCGCTGTGCGGATAGGGCGTTGAATAAGATTGAAAGTCCCGACTTACGAATCGTGGCGGTGATTGAGGCAAAGCGAAAGTGGTTGTGTGGAAAGATTACGAATAAAGAGTTAGATTCTGCTTTGAAATTTGCTCGGGCAGTTGTTCGATCTATTGCTCGTGACTTTGCTCGGGCTGCGGTTTATAATTTTGCTATATCTGCCGCTCTGGCTGCAGCTATGACTTCAGCCAGAGATGCAGCCTGGAATGCCAGTCGGGCTGCAGCTTGGAATGCAGCTTGGAATGCCGCTTGGGATGCCACTAAGAATGCTGCTCGGGCTGCTGTTTGGAATACTGCTAGACAAAATGAGCGCCAAGCCCAAATTCAGTTACTTCAAGAAATGTTAGAAGGGTAATAATTGCGGAGGGCACAAGCCCTCCGTTTTTTTTATTTTATGGTTAGCAGATGGGGATAGTTTTCTGTAAATAAGGTGTAGAGAAAATATTTAGGAGGTCAGATCATGGAGCGCTACTACAGTACACAAAGACCAGTTGCACCAGGGACATATCCGAAACCTGAACACAACAGAATCGGAGAGATTGTCAATTTTGACAGCAAGACTTACTGTCCTGAGATTGAACGTGAAGCCTGGGGTTACATCGAGTATGAATACCCTCTGAGCGATGGTGTTGTCGCAGACTATGAGTTGGCTACAGAGAACACACTGGCTGGATTGAATAGCCCGTTTGAGCGCCGTAGAGCATTTGAATATGGCAAAGAAGGAAATAAAGTAGTACGGCACTGGCATAACGTACAACGTGTTATTGGTAGCATTTTTAAGAGCGAAGAAGGTACAGACGAATACGGAAGTGTGACGTTTGACCTATTCATTTTCTTCTCTGGATGTCAAGATGGGTTACTCCTTGGACATTATAGAGATCCATAGTATGTTATTAGGCGCAAGGTGGTTGATTTTGTTAAGCGGATGGGCTACACTTCCAAGCGCAATCTGGTGGAGCGGATAAAGGGAGATATGGATGCCGATAGATTTGTTGGTGGTGCAGAGATCGCTTTTATTCGGCAGTTTGACACTTCTTTTGCTGATCAATGCGCAGAATACCGCTTAGAGCGGTTGGCAAAAATTGAACAAAAGCACAGAGATGAGTATGCCGAAAGAGAAAGGGAACGGCAGGCTGAACTTACAGAGAAGCAGAAAGAGATTGAAGCAGAACACGCTAAGTATTTTGGATGGGGCAAGACCATTTCTCCCATGCAGTTTGGACGAGCCAAAAAGACGCTCGAAAAGAAGTTTCGGCACAATGGAAAGGTAATGACTTCTAGGGAAATCATTATTTCTCTTATCAAAGATGGACGAAAGCCATTCTGCAAAGAATACGATTCTACAAAGGTTTACGGACTGTCTTGTCCAGATCAAAACCTCTTTATGGAGGTAAACAAAACAGAGTACAATTTTGCGGAGTACTTATTTAACAACAAGGAGGCGCTATCATGATTGTATTGATTGCCGTGATTATTGTAGTAGGTATGCTCATCAACGAGCAGCATCAGATTAGCGAAGCAAACAAATATGCAAGTCGGATGATAAACGAGAAAGAGAGGAAATAAGCATGAATTTATTGGAGAAATTCAACAACGTAGAAGTTATGGCAGATAACAGAATCTCTGAGGACGATAAGAGGTTCTGTGTTGTTACACAAAAGGCGTATGACATCGCTAGTGAAAAACTAAAATTGTTACACACTGAGATGGAGGCGATTGTTAATGAGCAAAGCAAACTTTGTGAGAACAACTGCTATGCGTTCGTTGCAGGATGTAGCGACTCGATCTCTAATATCTCAAATGATATCAAGAGTAGGCATAGTCGTTTTGTAACCCGCATAGTGGAGTATTTTGAGCGTGAGTATAATGTAAAATTGGATGCTAATGCTATTCGCGAACACCTTATTCCGTCTCAACCTAAATCCAATCGTTGGGATGATGAATATCGGGAGACTATTCGCAAGTACAATGATGAAATCATGGAGCTTTCGTTGTCATATGAGCAGATTATCGATGAAATTTACGCACAACTAGATGGATTCTCGTTTGAGGAACGTGCTGTAAACGAATTGAAGAATAAGTGTTATAAGGCCGTACACATCTGCAGATATTGGCAAGAAGGAGATCAAGAGACTTTTGAAGTGAAAGGAGATACCCTGCGCCTTGAGTATGGGTGTAATTTCACTGATTGGTACTCTTCTGATAATTGGGAACTTACAGATGACACCAAAACTATACTTAACGGAATCGCTCATTATTTTTATGGGATGTTCAATTATGGCGGTGTTATGTTTAGGTCGCTTTCGCAATACCGCTTTAATGATAATATTCATGAGTTTGATTCTGGATTTATTAAGCGAATTAGGCTTTATAAGAATAGGAGGGCTGATATTAAATTTGCGGATAGCAAGTGTCTGAATGAATTTGTTGAGCAGTACCTTAAAACTAAAATTGGAGGGAACGAAAATGACTAAAAAACAGCTTACAACATTGGAAAGGATTCTTACACGAAATGAGCAGCGTGGTAAGCCACACGCCGCATATCCTAGTGGAGACTACTCAATTTATACGGATGGGAGTGTAGCAATCGTATCAAAGACTGCAGTAGATGGGATTACATTCACAGACCGTAACGATGCACTTGGTAAGATGATTATTGATAATATCTCCAATATCAATAATGATTATGTTTTAGTTTCAACACCTCTTGATCTGAGTGGTTGGAGAAAGCTCGTTAAAACTGGAAAAACAATTACAATAGAAGGGGCATACATGAGAAGCGGTAAGACGGTGCAGCATAGCGGATTCTATAACCCTAGGCTGGTATTGGACGCTTTGGACAGTGTTGGAACTGGGTCGAAGTTACATATTGGAAAGTGGATGAATGGTTTTACCGCACTATTTGTTACACCAAAAGACTGGGGATGGGATGAGCCGTTGCCTGAATTGTTTGGGTTTGTGTTGCCAACACGAAAGTCAAATTAGCAATAAATAAAATTATCGAAACCGTATTGACAATGTGGTTGAGTTATGGTATGATTTCACTATAGCAAAATATTAAATTATTTGAAAGGCGTTGTAAAAAACATGAAAAAGGTTATTTCGATTGTTTGTGTATGTGTGTTGATGATTGGTGTGCTGGCGGGGTGTGCCGATACTTCAATGCTTGAGCAAGAACGTGCAGAATTGGAGAGTGTAATTAGCGAATTGCAGGCTGAGAAAACCGCTTTAGAATCTGCGATTGTAGAGTCGAAAATTGAAAAAGGGCTCGAAAAGTATGTGCTTACCCTTTCCGTAAAGCAGACACATCCGTTTTGGGAAATTGGGGATAATATCAAAGATTCTATGAATGAATTGAAAATTGATATTCCCGTAGACAAAGAGTACTTTGATTCAGTTACGGATGGCGATGTTATTGCCGAAGAGTTTCGGATGGGTTCGCTTGTTATGCACGGTTCGTTTGGAAGTTGGAAAGTAACAGTACTTCGCAAGGAGGTTGTATAGCGTTGACTAGGAGACAAATTTGTTTTCATATACCAGAAACGAACACATACTATGTTTCCGAAGAGTACAACGGAGATCGTGAAGAGTTTGAAATGTTTGGAATGAAAGACACCTGCACACATTCATGGGAAGAAATATTAGATGAGTTCAAAACCGCAAGTAGCTTACCAGATTTCTTACAGGCTCTTCACAAAGTTGCAGGCTATTATAAGTCTGCACTCGATACTGGCTTGCCAGGCGTAAGGATTAAAGTCGTGCATAGTCCAGAGCAGGAACTTGACACAAAAGATGAAACATATTGTGTTATTTCTGGAACTCCTGGTATTTTTCTAATGAAGGAATACTCGATAAATGTAGGAGGTGTTGACAACTGAGTTATGATGTGTTTTTTGCTTGACCCTGTTACAAAGGAAACAATCGAGCTAGAGAATACTCATCAAATTCGCGGTGGAACATATGCAATAGGAGGCACACAAGAGGCTTGGCTGAACATTACCTGGAATTACGGCAACACGCTTTATCGAGTTTTTGGAGAAAAAGGAATACGCACGATATATGGTATGACTGGTGCTGAAAGTATTCCGATAATCAAGGCTGCGATGGCGCAACTGAAAGATAATACCGATAAGGACTATTGGAAAGAAACGAATGGAAATGTAAAGCAAGCGTTAGCTGGACTACTTGCATTTGCTCAAATTAGGCCAGACGGAATCTGGAAAGGCGATTAGCAGAGGGAGGCTTTTGCCTCCCTTGGCTTTTTACACAGTAGCAAACAATTAAATTATTTCATTGGTTAGCAAGCAGCGCTACTTTTCTGTAAACATATTGGAGGTGATAAATAGATGAAGTATCAGTACTTAAACCAGACTATACCACAAGATAGTCGGCGTAGCCTTAATGAAAAGATTCTTTATCTAGTGGATCAAAATATTGCAGACAAATCAGGAATAACTGCAGAGGATATATATAACGCTTATACTGGCGATGGCGGGTTACATGGCCTAAAACAATCAAACTTTGATAACTATCACGAATATTCCGAAGCGAAAAAGGAGATCGAGAACGGGCAGTTTTTTACCCCTCCCCCACTTTGCCAGCTTGTAATGGAGGCGTTGGCCCCCACAGTAGAAGATACAGTTGCAGATTTAACATCGGGCATGGGGACATTTTGCAATTTTATGTCCGTGGAATCAAACTTTTACGGATGTGAGCTTGATATTAAAGCATACAAGGTTTCAAAATTTCTCTATCCAAAGGCAAATTTCTCTCATGGAGACATCCGATCATACAATCCGGATATGCGGTTCGATTATGTTGTTGGGAATCCACCGTTCAATCTGTCTTGGCAAACAGAGAACGGAACGTATCAATCTCAACTTTATTATTGTATAAAAGCTGCTGAGTTATTAAAGCCTTTGGGAATTATGGCAATAATTGTCCCAGATTCCTTTCTGTCAGATGATTATATGGACAAGAAAGTTGTTGCAGAGATTGAAAGGGATTTTTCTTATTTGGGACAGGTTGGTATTCCCGCAGGTGCGTTTACGTATTTAGGTGTATCGAATTATGCCACAAAGGTTATGTTCTGGCAAAAGAATCTGGATTGCAACTCTCAGACCAGTAAGTATCAATATAGTCATACCTTTGACATTGATAACATGGGTTCTTTTGATGGATTGGCTGAAAAGATCAATCTTATTTTGAAAGAGGCTCAAGAGAGTAGAGCTAAAAACCGTGCCAAAGCTAGACTTGCGTTATCTGGATATGAAAATAGTGAATTTCAATATAAAGTACGTAAAATGCTTTATCAAATCAAAAGCAATCCAAAAATCCAAGATAAGTACGCAAAGTGTCAAGAATATATTTACAGATTCGAGCATCAAAAGCAGCCCGACAATATGAAACATGAAGAATGGGTAAAAATAAGGATTACAGAGGCAAAGGTAATAGCGTATCTTAAAAGAGTGTTGCGTTCACAACATAAAAGAGTTTCGGAAGATAAAATTTGTTTAGTAAAGCAGAATTATTCGTTTGTTTATAAGGCGTATAGCGCAAAGGTTGCGCGGACGATGACAGACACAGCAAAAATTCCCATTCCAATTCATCAAGCAGTTTCTAATAACGAAAACCCACAAAACTTTGGTGAATTTTCCAGGCTTATTATGCGTAAGCAGCGGGATTACAATACAGAAACTATGCCTTATTCGGAGATGAAAGAAGATGCAAAAATTACACAGTTTCTGAACGATTTTGAAGTGTATGATCATGAAAAAGATGAGGCCATACATTTTAATGAAATGCAAAAGCACGACTTGAATCTGTGTTTGCAAAAACGTAATGTTATTTTGCAATGGGAACAAGGTAGTGGAAAAACACTAGCAGGTATTGCGGTAGGCAAATATCGGATGGAACGTCAAAACGCAAAATGCGTATGGGTTGTATCAACTGCAATTTCTATAAAAAACAACTGGGATATAGTGCTGGCAAATTACAATATTCCTTATAGGATGGTTAGCAAACTCAGTGATCTTTCTGAGATTAAGGACGGAGAGTTTGTTATTATAACACTAAACATGTTGTCTAAGTATCAAAAACATATCAAAAAGTTTATTAGACGCAAGTCACAAAAGGTATGTTTGGTGTTAGACGAAGGAGATGAAATGTCAAACCCTAATGGAAAACGCACAAAAGCAATCTTGAATTGTTTTCGTAAAGTAAAGTACAAGATGGATATGACAGGCACCACCACCAGAAATAATATTTTAGAAATTGCGCCCCAATTAGAACTTCTTTATAACAATTCTTACAATATGATTTCTTGGTGTAATTTGCTATATACAGTAGAAAAAGGAGATGATGGTGAGTCGTATATTGAAACACAATGTAATCCCTATTATGGTGCACCTATCCCTGCGTATAAGCCTGGGTATAGGTTATTTGCGGATTCATTTTCACCCGAAAGAATCACAGTATTTGGTGCTGGAAAACGTACTCAGGATATTTACAATTCGGATGAGCTGTCAAAAATGTTGTCCTATTCTGTTATAACAAGGACTTTTGAGGAAATTTCCGGTAAAGATATTCGGAGGTTGAATCAGGTAATCGTTCGTTTTTCTCCAGAAGAACGCAAGGTATATAATTCTGCAATTAACGATTTCCATGTTATGCGGAGGAAATATTTTGCATCTACTGGGAATGCTAGAAAAGACAGTATGATGGCGATTATTCAGCAGATTACACTTTTACTTAGAATATCTGCTGCACCTAATACGGTAGGTGAATATGCGTCAAATGAAGCTCCAGTAAAAATCAAAAAGGTTATGTCTATGTTGTCCGAAATGAATGATCAGATTGTTGCCATTGGAGTACGACATAAGAGTGTTGTAGACGCATATGCAAAAGAAATTCGTAAATGTTTTCCAAACCGCAAGCTGTTTGTTGTAACTGGCAGCACTACAACGCTTGCGGCTAGAAAGGCTCTTAAAGAGGTTTTGCGTAAAAGTGGTAACGGAATTTTACTTTGCACCCAACAAAGTTTACCCTCTAGCGTGAATTTTGAGTTTGTAAACAAGGTTATTATTCCAGAATTGCACTACAATAATGCTCGAATGAGCCAGTTCTATATGAGGTTTGTACGTTTTACTTCCATGGATTGGAAAGATATCTATTTTGTAACATATGCCGGAAGTATTGAATCAAATCAAATGCAAATGGTGTTAGCAAAAGAGAAAATCAATCTGTTTATGAAAGGACAGAATGTAGACCTAGATGACATATATGACAAATTTGGAGTAGACTATGATTTGTTGTCCATGCTAATGTCAAGGGAAGTAGACGAAGATGGTCATTATAAGATTGCATGGGGAGAACAAACAATAGAATAAGAAAAGCCGCCCTAAAATGGGCGGCACAATCTTATAAATGCTCAATATCAAGGTTACCGTTTTTATATAGGCATACGGCTTTTTGCATAAAGTCCTCTGTTACAGAAAATTCTTCAGCCAAGTCCCATATTTCCGTGTGTCCAGTTTTTACCGCTTTCTCTAGCTGGTCTAGTGGGACAAGTTGATGAATTGCCCATTTATCTGCCCTATTTTCATGTCTTTTACGAATATCCAGATGAGAGTACAGGTTGTAAAAGCTACCTGTTACACAATGTCCTAACTCATGAGCCATTGAAACTACCTCCAGGGCTGTTGTCTCCATTTTAGTTGGATTGATTAAAATTGAAGTGTCTCCGTCCGGGAAAATAATGGACATAGACTTTGTATGCGTAGTTGAAATAAAATCAACGTCTATATTGTGATTTTCTGCATACACGTATAGACTATTAAGTGGATTCTCCATTTTCCCTCCGTTTCTTGGCGATCTTATACTGTATGTATTCTTTTGCGTCTTGCCAGTACGCGTCCATTTCTTCATCAGAAAGATCGTCAGCTCCTTCAAAAAATGCAACTCGAATATCTTCGCGATTTACACCCGGATTGATTACCGTTATATCGACATGATCTGGCTCTTTGCCAAGCAAATATTCGGTTGTAACTCCAAGGTAACTAGCGATAGCAGCAGCGCGATCCGCTTTTAATGTAACCGCCCTCCCTTTACGCAGTTCGGTAAGCGTACTTCGGCTAATGCCTAAGTCATCGCACATCTTGGAACCTTTAATGTTTAGCTCCTGTAACCTTTTGTCGATAATATCGGAAATCATGCTCATAATAACCCCCAGACACTAAGATACAAAAATACAAAACTTTGAATTTTGAGGGTTGACAAATAGAAGTTCGTGTGTTATGCTATAGAAGCAGTCAGCACAAAACTTTGTATTAACCCTTGCGTTTACTCTATAATAATGCAAAAAGTTGTATTTGTCAAGCCCTTTATAAGAAAAAGGAGGAAAAATATGACTGGCTATTCACCATTTGGAACGGAAGTTAAGATCAGACTTATGAAATCGTCCGGGAAAACGCAGGCTTGGTTGATACAAGAGGTAAGAGATCGGACTGGCCTCTATGTTGATGCACCTTATATGTCAAGGATTCTGAGAGGAAAATGTCACCCGCCTAAAATCGTGAAAGCGATTAAGGATATACTCAACATAACAGACTAGTTGAAAGGAGTCTTTGCAATGCAGTTACATGACACAATGTTCGACCAGTACAATGGCTTTGCGATTAACACAGAAAATATTTTGTGTGCCGCTAGTTTATGCAAGGATCGGGTGGTGCTTCCCTATACCGGAGACTTGCCGCCACAATTTGATGGCTATTGCACACCAGAAGTACGAATGGTCGTTAAGCCTGGCGATGTTCGGTTGCAGTTAGTGGCGTATCAAGGTAAAAGCTCTGTTCGCGCCATATTAGACGCAGATCACAAGGAAATTGTCGATGTATTGGACAAGTTCTTTCAAGATGTGGGCTGTGGCACTACCGGCCTCTCCCCTTTCTGGGAAGGAACTTGGTTTGCACATTATATCGACTGGAAAAGGTTACAGCAGAAAGTTGCCGCATAAAAAAATCAAAAATTTTATTTTTGGCTATTGACATTCGGTATGGGTTGTGGTATTATATAGACACAGAAACAAATCCGATATCGAATGGAGGATTACCATGATTCGGGAGCAGTTTTTTGAGGATGCCGATGGGTTTGGACGGCTCAAATCTCAGGCAACATTTACGCAGACATGGAAGTTTGTTCAGGAATTTGAACAAAGGACAGGTAAATGTATTGACGATGGATTCACGCAAGATGAATATCACGAACTTTTCAATTCTATGCGTAATCGTCATTTACGTGTTTTCTACAATCGAAAGGCTGCGTTGATGTGCTACATTAAGTATTTGATTGAACATTCGGTTCTTCCAAAAGAGCAAGAAGAAATATTAGCATCGGTTGAACTAAATGAACTTGACATCAAAAATGCGCCATATGTAGTATACTTCAAAAATATTGCTCATCTGCAAGACGCTATAGCGCTTGCAATTAACGAGATTGAGCCATTCGATGTTCATATCTTCGATATACCAATCGCAATTCTATATTTGGCCTGGTATGGATTAACCGAAGATGAGATTCTTGATCTTCCTAAATCCGCAATCACCGAAAACGGGATTGTTCTAAATGGTGTTCATATCCTTATGGATGCTTTCGTTGTAAAATTTTTGCAACAGCTTAGAGATTCTGAAGGCTATATGCAACAGGCGCGTGGAGTTATTGCACGCACATATGTTGAATCGTATTATCTAATTCGTTCTGAAAAGAATGGTCATCTTGATCTAAATAAGATGCGCGGTGTTCTTTCCAGAATGAATAGAGCATCGGGACGAAAATATTCGTTACGATACGATGTAGCTAATCGCTCTGGTATCTTTTATAGAGCATTTCTAAAAGAGTGCAATGGGGTTCATTTCAATTTGGATGATCCGAAGTTTGCATCTGAAATATTCTGTTCAGATCTCAGCAATCGTCAGAAATTTGTAACAATGAATAAAGAATATCAGCTATACAAAAAACTATTCTCCTAAAGGCTGCAAAGCCTTTTAGGTTTGATATAGCAACAAATTAAATTATCTTAGCGTTATAGGGGGGGGGATGCCTTTTGCCTGTGTTCATAGCCCTGGTTGTGATAGCTGCTATACTGGTTTGGATTTTGCTTTCATTTGCATATAAACCTCTTGGCAGGCTAGTAACAAAAATATGGGGAGATGCAAAAGAGTCCATGTTGGACGATGACGATTAAAAATAACTCAAAGAAAGGCTGATTAAATGAAAGTAAAACGCGGTTTTGTTGGTGCCATTGTATTGGCAGTCTTGATTTTCGGCACCCTATTCGCTGTACTCAAATGTACTACACGTATTCCAGCAGGCTATGTTGGTGTGGTGTATAACATGAACGGCGGTGTAGACGGTGAGGTTCTCACCCAGGGCTGGAAAGTGGTTGCCCCTACAAAGAAAGTCACCACATATTCAATCGGGCTTGAACAGTCTTATTTAACATCCGATTCAAAGGGAGATTCTGATAAGGATGAAAGTTTTAGTATTCCCACTTCGGATGGTAAGACGGTAAAGGTAAATCTTGAGTTTTCTTACAAGTTCGATGAGGAACGTGTTGCTCAGACATTTACCATGTTCAAGGGAAAGTCTGGCGAAACAATCAAAGACACATTTATTAAGCCAAAAGTAATTGCATGGACACAAGAGGTATCTGCAAATTATCCTGTAACTGATATTTTCGGAGATAAGCGTACCGCTATCAATGCAGAGCTTGATAAGTACTTGAAAGACAAGTTTGATTCGTATGGTATCATCATTGACACTGTAAACTTCACAGATATTTCCGTGGATAACGAAACAGCGGCAGCAATTCAGAAGAAAGTCACAGCACAGCAGGAGCTTGAATTAGCAAATATTGAGGCTCAAACGGCAAAGATTCAAGCAGAAAAAGACAAGGAGGTTGCAGAGATTTCTGCAGAACGAGAGATCGTAGAAGCAGAGGCAAAAGCGAAAGCATTGCGTATTGCTGCAGAAGCAGAATCAGATGCAAACAAAGAGATTGCGGCCTCTCTTACACCAGAACTGATCGAAAAGATTAAGTATGAGCGTTGGGACGGTAAGGTGCCCACTGTATCGGGCGGCTCTGGTACGATTGTAAGCATTGATGGCCTAGAGTGAGGTGGATATATTGGCATTGAAAAAGAAATCACCACCCGTGCAGCGTGATATTTTGAAGGAAAAGCAAGAGGCTATTTCCAGACTTGCAAGAAAATCGGACGCTGCTGTGAATATGGTTACGCGCACCATTTCTGACTTGGGAACTGTTAATCAGGAGATTACAGATGCGCTGAAAGATATAGAGGACTATGTTTCCAGCCTAGAGAAAGAAAAGGTGGAAATGTCTGCCCTACATGATACAAACAGCGCTATTATCTCAAACTTTTCAAAATTGTTGACTGTTGGAGATAACTAGCAGACTATATTGTGGCGCTTACAGCAATTATACATACTAATATTCTCATAAAATATATAGGAAATGCGCCACACCAGGAATGAAGCATCCGCAAGTGCGGATTACTAGACGATTAGGGAGGCTTGTGAAATGGCAAGAGCAAGAGATCAGCCCAGTTAATTTAATACTTTAGCTTACACGGGGCGTAAACGCCCCACCCCATGTTGGAATGATGGAATTGGCAGACATCCGAGACTTAAAATCTCGTGGTAGAAATACCGTGCGGGTTCGACCCCCGTTTCCAACACCAAGTATAAGGTTGATTTTTTCTTGAAAACCTCCTGATTTTGTGACGGTGGGAAAGACCACTACTGCCGTGTAAGTGCGGCAATTTACGGAGGTAAATCAATAGGTAGAGAGGCTTATAATCGGGGTATATTGCCTTATGTAGGTTCAACTCCTACCCTCCGTTTCAGTTCCTTTCCTTGTCCTACACTCCTTATATGATCACATTCAGGTAAGGGTCACATTCTGTTTTGTGGTGCAGAATGCTCCAGTGCAATTCTGGTGAGCCTGATTATATCTGTGTGGTGGTAATCCAGTATTGCTGGTTCGATTCCAGCAACACAGTTTAGGATGGGTTGGCAAAGAGAAAGCCTGCGAGCTATACGTTTTTGAGCCTTAGCAAGTACAAGGTGGGTCAGCTTCCCAGTGAGGGAGGTTGATGTAGGTTCGAGTCCTACTGCTTGTGACCAAAAAGAAGGGCGTAATAAGTTAGCTACTTATTCGCATCGGGCAAGCTACTCGGTGTACAAAATCAAAGACGTGTAACACACATAAAGTATGTAGTGGCATATAAATAATAGTATATTAAAGAATATATCCACGTATCAAAGTGGGAGCGCTACCATGGAGAGCATACTTGTATAGGAGAATGGCCTATACCCTATCACTAAGTCTTTGTATCTCAATAGGCAGAGAGTGAGAGTAATAACCCACGATGATGCGGGTTCGAGTCCCGCCAAAGGCAAAACTTATCAATAGGATAAATAAGTTCCTGGTTTAGTTGCAACTAGACAAAACTTATCATGAGATGCGAAACTCCAGAGCAGTATATGCCTACTGTAATGTAAAAAGCCGAAAATGGGTAGCTGCAGTTCGTTAAATACAGCTTCGAGCTGGTAGAATCGGCATAGTTTCACCAGCAAATATGCTAGGGTAGCTCAGCGGGTAGAGCGTGACGTAATATATAAATATGCGTACCGTTTGGTAGGCTAACAGCAATCAATTTTGAATGATAATGTTAATGTCGTGGGTTCGAGTCCCACCCCTAGCACCAGGAGTATTTAGTTTCTGGTTCCATTCTCTCCAGATAGAAATCTGAACCAGCGGGGCCAAGTTTTCGGTACAGACAACGATAAGTGGGAACCGATGACAGCTCGGAAAGACGAGCGGATTATGCGGCAATAGTCAAGCGGTTAAGACACCACTCATACAACAATGCGAACTAGATTCGCTAACAGCAAACTAATTGTATAAAATTCCAAAGTGGAAGCGTAGGTTCGATTCCTACTTGCCGCTCCAGAGTAAACTAATCCTTATAAGAGGTGGTATTATGGCAAACTTTATGAATGCAATGAAAGAGACATTAAACAACGAAAAGGTGCTTACAGAAAATGGTGCAGTAGCATATCGCACCACAGGCAAGGAATTGCTGGATTTGAATTTTTCTGTTGCTTCATTGCGAAACGCAACAATAGACGATATTGTCTGTAAGTTTGAACGTGCTTTTTTCGAGAACAGGCTACTTGCTATGAAGTGGCTTTTCTACGCAAGAGATATTCGTGGAGGTTTGGGTGAAAGACGGTTGTTTAGGGCAGTAATACAACATATGTCGGAGGCCCACCCAAGATACATACTCCCTTTGTTGTCATTGGTGCCTGAGTATGGACGTTGGGATGACCTTTGGTGCCTGCTTGATACTCCTAATGGAGATGCAGTTATTGATCTTGTGGCAGCGCAGTTGGATGATGATATTCGGAATGCCAACAGAAAGAAGAATATTTCTCTTTTGGCAAAATGGATGCCTCGGGAGAAAGCATCTTCATATACAAGTAGAAGATACGCACAGATTTTTGCAGAAGAGCTTGATATGATGTATAACAACAAATATCAGCACACGCTATCAGATTTGTGCCGTTATTTGGATGTAGTTGAACATAAAATGGCAGGTCAGAAGTGGGATGCTATTGACTATCAGAAAGTGCCGTCTAGGGCTAACCTAATATATAACAAGGCGTTCTTACGGCACGATGAGGAACGTAGGCGGGATTTTCTGAATCAAGTGGAAGCTGGAACCGCCAAAATCAATTCAAGCGTTTTGTTCCCACATGATATTGTGTCTCGATACAGAGGTGGTGTAGATCAGACGCTAGAAGCTTTATGGAATGCACTGCCAGATACTGTAGACGGATGTGATAATACAATAGTTGTTGCGGATGGTAGCGGCAGTATGATGACAGGCGTAGGAAATACGCAAGTAACCGCTCTTGATGTTGCTACATCGCTTGCAATTTATTTTGCTGAACGGAGTAGTGGGGATTTCAAAAATAAGTATATTACTTTTTCAACACGTCCGAAGTTTGTGGATTTAAGCAAAGCAAGAAACCTGCACGAAAAACTTCGTATAGCTTGGATGCACAATGAATGTGCAAACACAAATATCCAGGCAGTTTTTGAACTGATATTGCAAACTGCGATTGAGAATCGCATGAGCCAGGATGACTTGCCAAAAAACATTCTGGTTATTTCAGACATGGAGTTTGACTCATGCGTAACAACAAGTGCTTATGGCAGAAATAGTTGGGCATGTGTTAGGCCAACAAGAACTTTGTTTGAGAGCATTGAACAGGAGTTTTTAGAGGCTGGTTATAAAATTCCTAGGATGGTGTTTTGGAATGTTTGCTCAAGAACCGGAACCATTCCTGTAAAGGAAAATGACCTGGGTGTAGCTCTAGTAAGTGGTTTCTCGCCAAATATTGCTAGAATGGTAATGAGTGATAAGCTTGATCCATATGAGTGCTTAATTGAGATGCTCAATTCAGACCGTTACAAGCCGATTGAAGAAGGGCTTATCAATTTAAGATAGCAAGGAAGTAAATTATTTTAATGAATGGAGGCACATACAGTTAAATTCTAACGAACAAACTGTATGTGTCTTTGTTTTGTATAAGAAAGGATGATACTTCTTGATTTACCTAGATCATGCAGCCACGTCCCCTATGTCTCAATATGTAATAGAATATATTGAGCCTTGGGCGCAAGGAAAGTATTTTGGAAATGCGAACAGTGTTCATACAATAGGTATTACTTCTAGGTATGATATTGATCAAGCTAGAGATCATATAGCACAACTTATCAATGCTAGTGCAGATGAGATATTCTTTACATATGGCGGCACAGATTCAAACGTGATGTGGGGAGATGCAATGAACGCAAATTGTAGGATTATCACGTCACCTGTTGAACACAAATCCTTATATAATGCGCTTAAAAAACATAGGTATTCAATTCTTAATGTTGATGCTTCTGGTAGGATCGATGTTGAGGATTTAGAAAATCAGTTAAAATTAGGTGATGAACAAAAAGTTGTTTCTATTATGTGGGTAAACAATGAAACAGGGGCAATAAATCCGATGAAAGAAATTGTGGATGTGTGCAAGAGACATAACGCACTAATCCACACAGATGCCGTACAGGCTGTAGGTCATGTACCGATTGATGTAAGCGATGTAGCTGTTGATTATCTTTCAATGTCTGGTCACAAATTTGGTTCGCCTATCGGGGTTGGTGCATTGTATGTTTCCAAAAAATCACCTGGATATGATTTATTTGCAGATCGTGAAGGTACTCCTAATGCACTAGGAATTGTTGGGATGGGGGCTGCGGCTACATATGTGAGAGAAAAATTCCATAATAGAAATTTGAATGAAAGTTGGCAACGACTACGAGACATGTTCTTGTCTGGGTTAAATAGTAAAATTCATGGAAAGTTTTATGTTAATGGTGGCGATTGCGTGTGTCCCAACATTATCAGTCTTACTATACCAGGCATAAATGGTGAAGCATTAGCCACGTATCTTGATACAGAAGATATCTTTGTATCAACTGGTGCAGCTTGCAGCTCTAAGGATAAAAGCCCATCGCATGTGCTGATGGCACTTGGTATGTCAGAGGAAGATGCCGCATGTACGATAAGAATTTCTATGGGATATGATACCTCATTTAATGAGCTGCGTAATACTGCGCATACAATTTCAAATTATGTGCTTCATGCGTAAAGGAGTTATAAAAATGAGTGGATGTATTGAGAGCGAACTTGACGAAAAAGTAATTTCTATGGTGCGTTTCTTTAATGAACACGGATTGCCTACTTGCATGTCTTGTCAGGGACACAATGATACAAATATGTCTTTATTTTGGATTCAGTTTCACAAGTCGGTGACACGAGATAACATTCTTAAGATTGATTTTGCCAAAAGTGTAGAAACATGGACTATCAATAGAGTAAACGATGAAATCAATAGGGTTATTTTCAACAATCCTGCAACCATTGTATTCTGGAACGATGGCACAAAGACCGTTGTGAAGTGTCAAGACGGTGATGTGTTTAGCAAAGAAACTGGGTTGATGGCTGCGATGCTCAAGCGCTATATGGGTAATGACAACACATACAACAAAGTATTAAGCCAGTGGCTTGGCGATGAAGATTAAGGAGGCACACATAATGAATGATGGTTGGAAGAAACCTTTGTGTGGCAAACACACAGATTGTTTTGCAAACAAAGGCGGGGAGTGTATTTGTTTGAGTGACAACGATTTCAAAGGACGTGACTGCCCATTCTACAAAACAGATAACACATATACTCCAAAAGCTGTCAAGTCAAACATAAGGAGCGGTGCATTTTGCTTCAACTAAACAAAATATACAATGCAGATTGTGTTCAAGGTTTGCAGTCGTGGGGGGGGGTACGCCGATTTAATACTTACAGACCCGCCCTATAATATCAGTATGGCAAATAACTTTCGTACCATGAAAGGCCGAAATGGTATAGATTTTGGGGAGTGGGATAAGGGGTTTGATCTGACAGGTTGGATTCCAAACGCTATTTCAAAATTAAAGAATGGCGGTAGCATTATTATTTTTAATGCTTGGCGAAACATGGGGCCTATTGCAAGCGTTTTAGAAGAAAACGGGTGCCTGGTTAAGGAGATGATTCAGTGGCAAAAGGCAAATCCTATGCCAAGAAATCGAGATCGACTATATGTAACTACATGTGAATTTGCAATATGGGCCACAAAAGGAAAGGGGTGGACATTCAATCGGCAAAGGCAGACATATGAAAATACCGTATTTTACTATCCCATTGTGTCTGCTAAAAAGCGTATACATCCTACGCAAAAGCCCGTAGAGTTGTTAAAAGACTTGATTTTGATTCATAGCAATCCTGGGGATATTGTACTTGATCCGTTTATGGGTAGTGGGAGTACTGCAATAGCTGCGATTGAAACCGGAAGAAAATTTATTGGGTTTGAGTTGGATGGCAGTTATTACGATGCCGCCTGTAAACGGATTGAGAACAAAATTGCTTAAATAGGAGGAATTTTTACGGAATACCAAACTTCACTGTTTTGTGAAATCGACAAGTATGCTTCTGAAAGCTATTGCGCTATTCATAATGTTGATAAATCTCTGAATATAGGAGACATCACTTGCGTAGATGAAAAATCTGTGCCAGATTTTAATGTTATGTTTGGTGGAAGTCCTTGTCAAGATTTCTCAATAGCAGGAAAACAGGGGGGCTGCATGGACATGTAAAGAGTGCGGCTATACATACAACCCCTTAGAGGCGCATTATGATGTTCGTGATGTTTGTCCGCAATGTGGATCGTCTGAAATAGAAAAAACACGTTCTTCTCTTTTGGTAGAGTGGTTGCGTTTTTTACGAGAAAAGCAACCTAGATTTGCAATTTATGAAAATGTCAAAAATATTGTTGGAGCAAGATTTAAGCCAACATTTGAGCTTTTTGTAAATGAGTTAGAGGAATATGGATATAATGTTTACTGGAAAGTTTTGAACGCAAAAGAATATGGTATTCCTCAAAATCGGGAACGTGTGTATTGTGTAATTATTCGCAAAGACCTTGACAATGGATTATTTGAATTTCCATCTCCAATACCGCTGCAACACTCTTTAAATGATTTGCTTGAAGATGAGGTAGATGAAAAATATTACCTATCCGATGATAAAGTCTCTCAAATGCTCATACCCCCCCCTGCTTATCCCATAGACAAGAAAAGCGGTGCAAAGTTGAGTAAAAAGGGTTCAGTACTTGATGGGTATTGCGATACTGCATCTACTCTGTTAGCCCGAGACTATAAAGGGTTTGGCAATCAACAGACAACGGGGGTAGTTGAAAAGGAGTGAGTGAAAACGGTATCTCAAATTGTTCAAGTTGGAAATATGTGTCCAACAAAAACTCGAAACAACCCTAATCAAGGGCGTGTATATAGTCCAGACGGTATATCCCCTACCTTAAATTGTATGGGAGGGGGTAATTTAGAGCCGAGAGTTATAATTTATGATGACTATATTGAAAGAAGTGAAGATTCAGTGAATAATGACAATATAACTATGATAGGCGGCTTGCAAAAACATCAAATGCCACGATCTGATGGTATTTGTCCATGTGTAAATAGTGCTGCTGGTATGGGTGGAGGTCAAACGCCGATTGCGATAAGACCAAATTATAGGGTTCGTAAGCTTACGCAAAAAGAATGCTGGCGGCTTATGGGATTTAATGACGATGACTTTGAAAAGGCCAAAGTTGCGCTAAATAAAAATCTTTACAACGGAAAGGATCGCAGTGGATCACAACTTTACAAACAAGCTGGAAATTCGATTGTTGTTGATGTGCTAGTTGCGATTATGAAGAACTTGCATACTGCAATGCCCTATCTTTTTGAGGATGTAACGGTTGGATCGTTTTTCTCTGGAATTGGAGCTTTCGAGAAAGCTCTTGAAAAAATATAGTTGCTGCAAATTAAATTATTGTAGGTGAAAATGTGTCTAACGAAGTTGTTTTCATTAAGCAAGCTACGAAAAATGGGGTTATTAAATGTATCGTGGGGGGGGTAGCCGATCTATCATATCCTGCCAGTAAAACACGTAGAGGACGTGTTCAAGAGCATGGTACTATTTGTCCGACAATTACAGCAACAGAAACTGGCATATGTCGAATAGAAAGGAATTTAGAAGATGAATATCACAGAGGAAACTCGGCGTGAATCATATGTCAAAATTATTCCAAAGCGTGAGACACGAAAGGAGATTGTTTTATCAATTTTACGCGATGGCGATAAAAATGGCATGACCGCAGAGGAAGTTCTTGATCGACTTTTTGAGCTGGGTAAAGTAAACAAAAGAGATATGAATTATGTACGTCCTCGACTAACCGAGCTAAAAGAAAGTGGGAAAATTAAGGTGGTTGGCAGTCGGTTAAGTTCTACGGCACGGCGCACTGCAGTTTGGAAGGTTGTTTGATGTTTGTTTGTACTGAGTGTTTTGCAGTATTTGATGAGCCGAAGAAATTTGAAGAACATCATGGCTTAGACAGTCCTCCATACGAGATAACCTATGGTTGTCCATATTGCGGTGGTAATTATCAAGAAGCAATTTATTGTGATAATTGTGGAGAGATAATCACTAATTCATATGTCGAGATTGATGATGACAACAAGCGGTATTGTGACTGTTGTTTTGTATTAAAAAATATCTTTGAATAAAGGATGCGATAATAGATGGCAAAATTGCAAGAAAATGAGTTGCAAGAACTGAAATCAAGGTTTTTCGATATTTGCAGTTCAGTAAATAGACCTGGGATGGATGAGTTGCTTAAGTGGCTTGAAAAGACAGATTTCTTTGTTGCCCCAGCCAGCACAAAGTTTCATGGAAACTATAAGGGTGGACTACTGGAACACAGTCTACATGTTTATGATAAAGCTGCAGAACTGTGCGCAAAATATCCAGACATTGAGATTTCAAGTGATTCCATAGTGATTGCGGCACTTTTTCATGACTTAACAAAGGCAAATTATTATGTGCAAGACTTTAAGAATGTCAAAGTTTATAAAGACGGTGGCACAAGGCACGATGAGCATGGCGCTTTTGATTGGGAGACACAACCGTATTACAAGGTTGATGATCGACTTCCTCTAGGCCATGGTGAAAAGTCTGTAATCATTTTGCAAAGCTTTATTAAATTGAGCAGAGATGAGATTTATGCGATTCGATGGCATATGGGCGGTTTTGACTCTGCTGTTAAGGGTGGCGATTATGCTATGAGCAAAGCATATGAGATTTGCCCATTCGCAGTAATTTTGCATATGGCAGATATCGAATCTTCATATCTGCTTGAAACTATTGAGAAATGAGGTATTAAAACATGGATTTAGAAGAAGAAAATAGAATGCTCAGAAATAGGCTTGAGGCTGCAAATGAGGAAAATGCAGTACTATTTAGGAATATCGAAGACGCTGCAAAAGATAACAATGTTTTCAAAACTCTAAACGAATACGATGTTACAGAACATATCAAAAAGAAAAACGATATCATTTACCTCCCGTGGTCAAAAGCATGGCTGATTATTAAAACGCTTTTCCCTAGTGCCAGGTTTATGATCCACAAAACAAAAGATGGGTGTATCTATCACACCGATGGTAAAACGGCATGGGTAGAGGTGTCTTTAACCATCAACGGATGGACTGAAACAGAGTCTTTGGCTGTTATGGATTTTCGGAATAAGTCAATTCCGATTGAGTCAATTACATCTGCTGATGCAGAAAAATCAATTAAGCGTTGTCTTGTAAAGTGTGCTGCACTACACGGGTTAGGTCTTTCTTTGTGGACTGGCGAAGAATTGTCAAGCGCTGCTAGAAAGAAAAAGGAGAGCGACTTAGATGATGTAAAGCAAGATATCTTAGGCGCTGTATCAGAAAAGCTCGATGCAAAGGTTCCAAAAGAAGAAATTTACAAAGCAATCAATAGTATTGCTGGCGTAAAAAATCCAAATGCAATCCGAGATGTTGCAGTTGCAAAGAAAGTCTTAGAAAAAATTAGGAAACTGGAGGTAAAGTAAAATGTTGAATGAAGTTGTTTTGATGGGTAGGCTGACCAGAGATCCCGAGGTTAGGAAGACACCAAACGATATTTCGGTATGTTCTTTCTCTATTGCATGTGAACGCGATATTGCCAGTAAACAAACAAATGAACGTGAGACAGACTATTTTGATATTGTGGCCTGGCGTTCCACTGCTGATTTTGTCGAAAAGTACTTTGCCAAGGGCCGTATGATTATCGTTAAAGGCCGTCTTCAGAAAAGGAATTATGAAGACAAAAACGGAAATAAGCGTAGTACAGTAGAGGTTGTTGCTGACTCCATTTATTTTGGTGAATCGAAGAAAAATACAGATTCTTCTAATGCCGCGACTTCTGAGAATGCACCAAAACCCAGCGCTGAGAGTCAGGATTATGAGACAATCGAAAGTGATGACGATCTGCCGTTCTAATGGATAACTCATTCTTTTTAGATGCCATGAGTTGGTCATACTCACGAATAAGCAGTTTTGATCAATGCCCACGGATGTTTGACCTTATCTACCTAAAATGTGCAGATTGTGTGGATAACGCATTTGCACAATGGGGTTCATTAGGACATTCCATTTTAGAACGCTATTTTAGTCAAAAGGCAGATTTGTGGGATTTATCTCAGCTATATAAAAGAGAATATACCACTGCTGTTACTGAGAGATTTCCTTATTCACGCTTAGAAGATAGCTATTATGATCGTGGTCTGGAATATTTTGAATCATTTAGTGGGAAATTAGCCGATGAAAAAGAAATACTCATGGTTGAGGATAGGTACACCGCCGCTTTGAGCGGTGTACCCGTGGTTGGAATAGTAGACTTAGTTGTACGCAATTCGTCTGGGTTGGTTATTTGCGATCATAAAAGTCGAGGAAAATGGAAATCCAAGGATGAACGCCGTAAATATCTTAGACAACTCAATCTGTATTCTATATACATACACGAAAAATATGGTGAGTGGCCTAAAGAATTATGGTTCAACAAATTTCGAGAGGGGTGTATAGATAGAGAGCCTTTTTCTGAAATTGAAATGCAGGCAGATATAGACTGGTTTATGCAGTCTATCGATAAAATCTATAAAACAAAAGATTTTGTTGCTAGGCCAGATCGCTTTTTTTGTGACCACTTGTGTTCAGTGCGCGAAGATTGTGAGCATTCAGAATCGTTTATAGGGAGACATTAACATGCAGATTGAAAGAGAGCTTATACAGAAAGCAAAAGAAAAGCTTGGGGAAAGAAATGCAGAGCTTATTATTACAACTCTGGGTGTTACAAATTATGATGAAAAAAAGATGCGTTGTTGTTGCCCATTTCATCAGGAAGATACTGCGTCTTTTATATATAATCCAAAAGAATACAACTTTCATTGCTTTGGCTGCGGATGTACTTGTGATTTAATTGATGCACTTATGCGTACAGGTAAGACGTTTGTTCAAGCAGTAATGAAACTTTTTGAATATGCCGACATTCCATATTCGTTTGGCGAACATGAAGTGAAAACTAAGCGTTTTTATTCATACCCACATGCAGAACCAATCAACGAAAAAGAACAGGTGTATGAATATTTGGGTCAGCGACATATTTCCAAGGAAACTGTTGATTACTTAGATATTCGGCAAGATAAGCACGGTAATTGTGTGTTTAACTATTACGATACAAATGACGTATTGACGATGGTTAAATATCGTCCATCACACAAGATTACAAAAAAGAGTGGTGAATCAAAGAATTGGTGTCAATCTGGGGCAGACACAACCCCACTATTGTTTAACATGAATCGGATAAACCCCAACAATTCTTTGCTTATAACATGCGGTGAACTTGATTGTGCTGCTGCTATTGAATGTGGATGGAAAAACGCAGTATCAATTCCTTTGGGAGATCAAAACACAAAGTGGTGCGATGAATGTAAAGAGTGGCTTGATCAGTTTAATGATATTGTAATTTGTGCTGATAACGATTCTTCTGGGGATAAATTCGTAAAAACTGTTGTACCTATGCTACACTCGAAGCGCTGTAGGATTGTGGCACTTCCTAGATCGGTAGAGATTGAGGATAGTGTTGGTGAAAAGAAAACTGTGCCAATCAAAGACCTAAACGAATACATGGTTAGGTGTGGAAAGGAATTAGCCCTTGAAGCAATCGTAAAAGCAAATTACTCCCCCATCAATTCGGTTGCCGACTTGTCTGATGTTGAACCTATTGAATATGAAAATGTGGATGGAGTTAATTTCGGTATTAGCCCGTTAGATGATGAGGTTGTAAGGCTATTCTTTTCTACGCTAACCGTTATTTCTGGTAGGCCAGGTGCTGGTAAATCCAGTATTTTGGGGCAGCTTATGTGTAATGCCATGGATCAAGGTTATAATACCTGGATTTTTAGCGGTGAGCTTCCTAATGGAATGAACAAAAGCTGGATGAATTACATCTTAGCTGGATGTCGCAATATAGAGTCTAAAGTATCTCAGCGTGGCAATGAGTACTATATGGTGAAGAACGGAGCAAGAATTGGTATAAATCAACATTATCGCGGCAAATGGCTTATTTACAAAGATGATATGGACAACGACTTAAATTCTCTTATGACTTCTATGGAGCAGGTTGTTTGCAGAAAGGCTGTAAAACTTCTCATTCTTGATAACTTCATGTGTATTGATAACACAAACAATGAAGAGGAACTTCGATCTCAGACAGATACGATTAAAAAGCTAATTCGTTTTGCAAAGGAGTATCAAGTTGCAATCGTATTGGTGTGCCACCCACGCAAATTTGATGGTGGTGCTCCTATGGATATTTATGATATTGCAGGATCAAGCAATATAGTAAATTTGGCTCATAGAACGATTGCCCTTAGACGTGTATACGAGAGTGATCGTGAAAATATGGCAAAAATGTCTGAGCGTAAAAAGGCTCTTATGAAATATGATGTTATCGTAACAGTAGTAAAAGATAGGATGTTTGGTAGGCAGAATATTGATGTAGGTGTGTATTACGATGACATGTCTCGAAGATTCTACACTAGCAACGAAGAGTATGATCATCATTATGATTGGGATAAGACAGAATATTCAGACTTACGTCAATCTCCTAAAATAGCAGAGATGCAAGACGATGACGATGAAACCGAAGAGGTTTATGGGCCAAGGGGGTTATAAAGTGAACAAGAAAATGCAAGACACTTTATTCAGCAGCAACAAAACGAACTGGGAAACGCCGCAAGAATTATTTGACAGGCTTAACGAAAAGTATCATTTCACTCTTGATGCGGCGGCATCAGATGAAAACCATAAGGTTGATAAATATTATACTGCCACAACAAATGGACTTATGCAAGACTGGGGGGGGCAAACGGTTTTCTGTAATCCTCCATATGGCAGTAAAGATACTGGCGAGTGGACTAAGAAGTGCTATGAAGAATCCAGAAAGCCAGGTACGACCATTGTGTTGCTAATTCCAGCGAGGACAGATCGTCACTCATTTCACGATTATATCTATAATAAGCCAGGAGTGACGATCACATTCTTGCGTGGACGATTAGCGTTTGAAATAAACGGAAAGCCCATGTTGGGCAAAAACGGCGAGGTGATGAAAGCCCCGTTTCCAAGTATGTTGGTAGAATTTAAAAGCGAATAGGGTGATTAAATGAGCAAGAATTATACAGCTTTTCATGTACATACTGAATATTCTCTGCTTGATAGCGCAACAAAGTTTCAAGACTACATAGATAAGGCTGTTGAACTTGGGCAAAAAGCTATTGCTTTTACAGAGCATGGCAATATTTATCAGTGGGTTGCAAAGAAAATAGCCTGCGATAAGGCTGGAATCAAGTATCTACATGGATGTGAGGTATATTTAACAGAAAAACTAACATGGGTAGATGAAGATACTGGAGAAACAAGCAAAATACGAGACAACTACCATACGATTCTGATAGCTAAGAATGAGGCTGGTATACTCGAATTGAATAAGCTTGTCAGTTTATCGAGCCATGATGACCACTTCTACTACAAACCAAGAATTACATTTGATGAGTTTTTGAGAATATCTGATAATGTAATCAAGATTAGTGCATGTCTTGCTTCTCCGTTAAATCGGCTCAATACAAGGCATCCGATATACGAAAAACTTCTTAAACACTATGATTATCTCGAAATACAACCACACAACTATCAAGATCAGGTTGTTTTCAACAGGCACTTAGCACAGATGTCACACAAGTATGGCATCCCGCTTATTGCTGGCACAGATACACATAGCATTACCAAATACAAGGGAGAATGTAGAAGTATACTGCAGCTTGCCAAAGGGATAGAGTTTGCAGATGAAGATAGCTTTGACTTGTCGTATAAGTCTTATGATGAGCTGGTAGAGATGTTTAAGAAACAGGATGCAATACCAGAAGAGCTATTTTTAGAAGCAATCGAAAACACAAATGTTATGGCAGATTCTGTTAGCCCGTTTGAACTGGATGTGTCATACAAATATCCAATCCTGTATGGAGAACGCGATAAGCAAGTCCTGAATGAAGCTATTGATGATGGTCTTCGCTCAAAGACTGAAAGCGGAGCTATTACACCAGATCAATACCAGCCCTTTAAAGATGCAATCACCGAAGAACTTCGTGTATTTGACAAAATTGAAATGAGTGGCTTCATTTTATTTATGTCGGAACTGGCAAGATATTGTAAAAGCCACGATATTCCTTTAGGTTTTAATCGGGGATCGTGTGGAGGGTCGCGAGTAACATATGTTACTGATACTACAGATCTTAACCCTGAAACATGGCATACAGTGTTTAGTCGATTTTGTAACGAGGATCGTAAGGAGATTGGCGATATTGATATTGATGTTGCCCCATCTGATCGCGATAAAGTATATGACTATATTATCAATCGATTTGGGCAAGAGAAAACAGCATTTATTCTTGCGATTGGCACAATAAAATCGAAAGGCTGTATCGATGAAATTTGCCGAGCACTAAGCCGAAAGTGGAATAATGAACACAAAACCGATGAAAAGCAATATCGTGCATTATTAAAAGCATTAAAAGACTCCAATGTCGTAGTCAGATTTGGTGATTCAAGATGCGAGGGGGCTTTTTTCTTTGACAATTTGACAGGCGATTATATTCTTCCAAACAAGTATGAAAACACAGATCGTGCAACTTTAATCAAAAGATTTGAGGCAGAATACGCTAAGGTCAAACAGGAGAATGAAAAGCTATTTGCCCAGAACCCTTGGGCTGGTAAAAAGAATGTTGAAATCAAAAATGAATTTGAACGGGATGAAGTTAAGGCTAGGGCAAAGTACCCGGAAGTGTTTTATTACTACGATGGACTGCTTGATGTGGCAATTTCTCAATCTATGCACCCAGCGGGTATTGTCGCAAGCCCAATAACACTTGCAGATAACTATGGTACATTCGTGTCAGAGGGAAAAACTCTCCTACAGATTGATATGGATTGTGTACATGAAGTAAGTTTGGTAAAGTATGACATTCTGGGGTTGAAGAATATCGAAATTATCAAAGACGCTTATAAACTGATTGGCAAGCCATATCCAAAATCTCATGAAATTAACTGGGAAGATGAAGATGTATGGAAAGACATGCTTAGATCACCAGTTGGTATTTTCCAATTTGAGGGTGATTTTGCTTTCTCTATGTTAAGGCAGTATGTGCCACATTCAATTTTCGATATGAGCCTTGTTACTGCTGCACTACGTCCATCGGGTGCATCATATAGAGATGATCTCATGCAGCATAAACCGCATAAAAACCCCTCCCCTATCATTGATGAGCTACTAGCGGATAACAATGGGTATTTAATTTACCAAGAAGATGTTATTAAGTTTTTACAAGAAATCTGTGGGTTTTCTGGGTCAGATGCAGACAATACACGCCGAGCGATAGGCAGAAAGGATGAAGAACGACTAAATAAAGCGTTACCCCAAATTTTAGAGGGGTACTGTGAAAAATCTCCGCAGCCTAGAGAGATTGCGGAGTCAGAAGCAAAAGAATTTTTGCAAGTAATTCAAGATGCTTCTAGTTATATGTTTGGGTGAATGGTTTGCCCATTTCTTGTGAACCTGTGTTTCAAGGGTGTGTTTACGATCAGTAAATGCTAACGGTATCAGATGAATAAGACCAGCCTATGAAGCCTTACAAGGAGATATAGGCTAAATCCATGGACGAAGCCTCTGACTAAGAGAACCTACGGTCTGGAAACAGATAGCAGGCAATACCGTGTCAAGCCGAAAAGGAGTTTTAATGGAGTGGAAACCTGTTGTAGATTACTATGGTAAATATGAAGTAAGCGATCATGGAGATGTTCGCAGTGTAGACAGAACTTGCATTAGCAAAAATGGTATTAAGAAGACACTTCGTGGTAAAGTAATGAAGCAAACGCAAACTAGTAAAGGGTATTTGGTTGTAAATTTACATTACGATGGAATTTCAAGAGTTATTCCTATACATGTGCTAGTTGCAGAAGCATTCATTGAAAACCCATACAATTTCCCTATGGTAAATCATAAGGATGGCAATAAACAAAATAACAATGTATCAAATCTTGAATGGACTTCATATAGCTACAATAATATCCACGCATTACAACACAAACTCCGTAATCCTAGAGGAAATCCAGTAATGCAGAGAACGCCAGATGGTGTTTTGATTGAAATATTCGATTCTGCATATGAGGCAGCTAGAAAACTTTCAATCAATGCCAACTCTATTCTTCAATGTGTTAATCATCACACTAAGACTGCTGGAGGATTTATCTGGGAAAAGTGGGACGAATTTTCGGAAGATTTAACGACTATCCTTTAATGGAGTACGCCAGAGATGAACGCCTGGTGGAAGTGCAAGAACGGCTTTAAGCCGAAGATATAGTCTGCGGTACTGGAAACAGTATTATGATTCGATAATCATTCTATCGGTTATTGTATGATAGGATATCTGTGTGCCTATTTGCGATATTATTATCCATACGAGTTTATTACTGCGTATCTAAATAATGCAAACGGCGAGGAAGATATAAAAAACGGCAGTGAACTTGCAACTCTTTATGGAATAAAAATCATACCGCCACGTTTTGGCATTTCAAAAGACAAATATGTCTTTGACAAAGATCAGAATGTGATTGCAAAAGGACTTAGTTCTGTGAAGTATATGAACGCTACTGTTGCTAACGAGTTATACAATTTTGCAAAAAGGAGCAAACCAAAAACTTTCATGGAATTTCTTTTATCAGCAAAAAGCATTGGGTTAGACGCTCGTCAAAGAGACGTACTGATAAAGATAGATTTTTTTTCTGAGTATGGAAATCCTAAAGAGCTTTTACGTATATCTGACTTATTTTCTTTTTTCAAAAATGGAGAAATGAAGAAAATAAGCAAAGATAGGGTTAAGGCCGATTTGCTTTCGATTATAGCCCAGCATGGTACAAATATATCAAAAAGTGGTGGTGAGCTGAAAGCATATACAATCACAGATATGCCAGGATTGCTTAATTCATGCGAGGCCAAGATTAAAGAAATGAATATTTCAGATTTTAATTTGAAGATGAAAATGCAATTTCAGCTTGAAATACTTGGCTATATCGACTTAACAACTGGTAAAGAGACAGATAGACGAAAGCTGCTAATTACAGATGTATTCCCTATTAAGGGTAAAGATAATAACATATGGGCTTACGCAATTCTTACAAAATCTATTGGTAGCGGTAAGGCATCGCGACTGACCGTCAGAAGTGCGGTGTTTGACTCAGATCCATTAAAGCGTTTTGATATTATTTATTCATCGCATGTTTACAAAGACAAAAAGGGCTATTGGAACTTAGATCGATATTATCATATTACATAAAAGAAATGAGGTATCAAAATGGGAAAAGTTAGTATTCAAGCATTTACCACAAGAGAACCGTTGCTGATGATAGGATTAGAGGCTGGAGTGTGTTGGGGAGCAGACACAACCGATACACAAAAGAATATCAATCGAGGGATTGATTGTATTTCAAGCCAACATGGTAGAACACTTGAGTTTCCAGATGTATATATGGTTCTGGATGGGTATTCGGCTCGTGTAATCCGAGAATGGTATACGCATATAGGAGGACTGCCTACTCGCCTGCAGGCAAGTACGAGGTATATTGATTACGAAAGTGGTTTTGACTATGTAATTCCACAGAGCATCTTAAGCAACGAAAAGGCACTAAGCGAGTACAAGTCTTTGATGAATGATATTCAGCAGCATGTAAAAAACCTAGAAATTCTGGGTGTACCTCGTGAGGATTCTGCATTAGGATTGCCACTAGGAATGTCTACAAAAATTGTGTGTAAGCATAATCTAAGGAACCTGATCGATATGTCTCATCAGAGGCTATGTTCAAGAGCATATCACGAATATCGACAGCTATTTACTGATGTCAAAAATGCTCTAAGTGAGTATTCCGAACAGTGGAAATATCTTTGTGATAACTATTTTGAACCGAAATGTAGTTATTTAGGGTATTGCCCAGAAAAGAAATCGTGTGGAAAATTGGAGGGATGAGAGTAATATGCCAAAGGTAATATGTGTTTCTGGAAAAGCCCAGCATGGGAAAGATACTGTAGCAAAGATGACAAAATCTATACTTGAAAGGTATGGCAAAAGGGTGCTTATTGCACACTTTGGGGATTTACTCAAATATATTTGCAAGAGCTTTTTTAAGTGGGATGGACAAAAAGATGAGAAAGGCCGTTCGCTTTTACAGAATGTTGGTACAGACTGTATTCGCAAGCAGCAACCAGATTACTGGGTGAATTTTTTAGCAAGCATCATTAAATTCTTTCCAGATGAGTGGGATTATGTAATTATTCCTGATTGTAGGTTTCCGAATGAGTACGAAGTGATGAAAAATCATGAAGTCGAAACATATCTGTTACGTGTTGAGCGTCCGAGGTTTCAGTCAACTCTAACAAACGAGCAGCGCAATCATCCGTCAGAAACTGCACTGGACAATTACAATTATGACTTCAAGGTAATCAACAACTCCAATCCGTTTGATTTAAAAAAGACCTTAGATCGAGTTATTCCAGCATGGTTTATAGAAGAGAAGCGTCATAACTTATGTGAGGTTGTAGTTGCAAAACGACATCCACATTATACATTTTTGGTAGATGCAGATGACGTAATGGAAAACTTTTTAGAGAGTTGGGTATACCTAATTAACAAGGAGTTTGGAACTACTGCATCTGTTAATGATGTTAAGTCGTGGGATGTCTGCCAGACTTTTCCGACACTTACAAAAGAACAAGTTTTCAGCGTATTGCAAAATGAAGAAATTTGGCATCGTGTAACGCCTATTCCTGGTAGTGTAGAGGTATTAAGAAAATGGCATCTGAGTGGTCATAGCGTTTATGTTGTTACCGCTACCGATTATCGGAACTGCAAGGCTAAGTTTGATAGGATTCTTGAACTATTCCCATTTCTTGATAAGGAACATTTGATTATTGCCCATTCAAAAGGTATGGTGAAAGGTGACGTTCGTATCGATGATGGGGTACATAATCTTATAGGCTACGATGGCTTGAAAATCTTGTTTACCGCTCCGCATAACATTGACATTTCTGCAGAAGATGTTGGTGCATATCGGGCAAATACCTGGAAAGAGGTAGACAAGATTGTAGATGAATATATTTTATGAAAGGTGGTTGATTAAATGATTGTAATTAAGCGGGATGGGCGTGAGGTGATTTTTGATTCAGATAAAATCTATAATGCAGTGCATCGGGCTTTCGTTGAAGTAGATCGGACTACTCCGATTACAGACAAGAAAAGCAAGTCTTCATTGATTGCATCTAGGTTGACGGATCGATATACAACACTGAATCGTCCAATTTCGGTTGAGGAAATTCAAGATGATGTCGAAACTGAACTTATGAAAGAGCGAGAGTATCTTGTAGCAAAAGCATATATCAAGTATCGATATGAGCATGAGTTGCTAAGAAACGCTTCAACCCTTGATGGAAAGCTGTTATCGATTGCTGATAATGTAAACGAAGATGTGATTCAAGAAAATTCAAATAAGAATCCAACAATTCTTTCCACACAAAGAGATTACATCGCGGGTGAGGTAAGCAAAGACATTACAAATCGTTTACTTTTGCCTGAAGAAATAAGTAAGGCACACGATGAGGGAATTATTCATTTTCATGACAGTGATTACTATATTCAACACATGCACAACTGCTGTTTGGTTAATCTGGAAGATATGCTTCAAAACGGAACAGTTATTTCAGGTACATTGATTGAAAAGCCTCATTCATTTTCTACGGCTTGCAATATTGCCACTCAGATCATTGCCCAGGTTGCATCAAATCAGTATGGCGGTCAGTCAATTAGCTTATCTCATCTTGCGCCATTCGTTGATGTGTCAAGGCAGAAAATCCGTAAAGATGTTGAGCGTGAATGGAGCCAACATCTTAGTAATGGATTATTTGAGATTGCATATAACGATACATTTGAACAAGAAATGAATGCTATCGTAGAAGAGCGTGTGCGTGAAGAAGTGAAACGTGGCGTACAAACAATTCAGTATCAAGTAGTCACTTTAATGACCACTAATGGACAAGCGCCGTTCATTACAGTTTTTATGTATCTGAATGAAGTTAGTGATCCGCAAACAAAAGCCGACTTAGCTATGATTATTGAAGAAGTAGTTAAGCAGCGATACGAAGGAGTTAAGAACGAAAAGGGTGTATGGGTAACACCTGCGTTTCCTAAACTAATCTATGTGCTTGAAGAAGACAACATTACCGAAGGTAGCAAATATTGGTATCTTACCGAGTTATGCGCTAAGTGTACTGCAAAACGGTTAGTTCCAGACTACATTTCAGAAAAAATCATGTTGCAAAACAAAATTGATAAGGATGGCAATGGAAATTGCTACACTTGTATGGGATGTAGGTCTTTCTTAACTCCCTATATTGATGAAAATGGCAAACCCAAATATTATGGTCGTTTCAATCAGGGTGTTGTAACTATCAACCTACCTGATGTTGGCCTATCCGCGCACCAAGATTTTGAATTGTTTTGGAAAATCTTTGAAGAGCGTCTCGAACTTTGTCATAGAGCATTGCAGCTTCGACACGAGAGACTTACAGGTACACTTTCAGATGCCTCACCAATTCACTGGCAATATGGAGCGCTGGCAAGATTGGAAAAAGGAGATACGATTGATAGATTATTGCATAATGGATATTCAACACTCTCGCTTGGATATGCGGGTCTGTATGAATGTGTAAAGGCAATGACAGGTAAAAGTCACACCGATCCAGATGCTAAGGAATTTGCATTGAGAATTATGCAGTATATGAATGACAAGTGTCAGGAATGGAAAGCTGCAGAAAGCATTGATTATAGCCTATATGGGACTCCGATTGAATCCACTACATATAAATTTGCCAAGTGTTTACAAAAGCGGTTTGGTATTATCGAGGGTATTACCGATAAGGGCTATATTACCAATAGCTACCATGTGCATGTTACTGAGGAAATTGATGCTTTTACAAAGCTAAAATTTGAGGCTGAATTTCAAAAGCTTTCGCCCGGAGGTGCTATTAGCTATATTGAAGTAGCGAATCTTTCCGATAATATTCCCGCTGTCCTAACGGTGCTGAAATATATCTACGACAACATTATGTATGCTGAGTTAAATACCAAGAGCGACTATTGTTGCGTCTGCGGCTGGGATAAGGAGATTGAAATAACAGAAGATGAACGTGGCAAACTTATTTGGAAGTGCCCAAATTGCGGAAATACCGACAAATCAAAGATGAATATCGCTCGGCGCACATGCGGCTACATTGGCCTCAATGACTGGAACCAGGGACGAACGCAAGAGATCAAAGAAAGATATGTGCACCTTGGAGGGAATTAAATGATAAAGATTCTCATACTTACAGACAATATCGATGAATGGGTCGATAAATTGGTAAAAGAGCTACCAGCAGCTACAATCATAAGACAAAAAAGCATGACTATAATTCAAACTGAAACATTTAGATTTCAAATTCAAAAAAGTCTTTTTGAATCTATGCGCGGATATGCTTTATCATGTGTAATTCTTGATAACAAGATTGACGATGATGTTGAATTTGACATGATTATACCAAGTCTTAAAGGTAGCATTATCAGAACCAAAAATTATTGCTCAAATATATAGTGGGATGGTGTTGGAATTTGAATTATGCAAAAATTCGTAATTTTGACATCGCAAACGGAGAGGGAGTTCGAGTCTCCCTCTTCGTATCTGGATGTACAAATAATTGCCCAGGGTGTTTTAATATAGAGCAACAAGATTTTACTTTTGGAGAAGAATACACGGCACTAACACATATGAAAATAGTGGATATGTTAGCCAATCCATATATTAACGGGTTAAGTGTCTTAGGAGGCGAACCCCTGTGCCAAGATAACGATGGAATAGAATGGCTGCTGCATCTTGCTTACACAGCTCATCAACTTAACAAAACTGTTTGGCTCTGGACGGGATATAGGTGGGAGGACATACCACACATAACTGATGATATACGATTGCAATTACGAATAATAAATGTAATAGAAATGTGTGATGTAGTTGTAGATGGCCCATATGTTCAGTCGCTCAGCAGCCCATCTTTAGTTTGGCGAGGATCATCAAATCAGCGCATTATCGATGTTAAAGCGACCTATGCGAATAAAAAAAACGAGGTTGTGTTGTATCGCAAAAAGTAGCAAATTAAATTTTTTAATCCCCATTGAAAAGTCGAATAAAGCATGCTATACTATAGAACATAGCAAGATATTAAATTATTAGAAAGAGGGATGTGCTTTGCTTGTTGTCAATTTATTTGGTGCGCCGGGATCTGGTAAATCTACTGGCGCAGCATACATTTTCAGTCAGCTAAAAATGGCTGGTATCAATGCAGAACTTGTGACTGAGTTTGCGAAAGATAAGGTTTGGGAAGAAAGTAAGGCCGTTTTTGAGAACCAGGCGTATATTTTCGGCAAGCAATATTTCCGAATTAGTAGGTTGCAAGGCAAGGTTGATGTAGTTATTACTGACTCCCCTATCGCCCTTTCAGCGTTTTATGCTGACGATCCGGTGTTAGGTCGGGAATTTGACGATTTGGTTATGAACGTGTTTCAGTCATATCAATCCTTTAATTGCTTTATTGATAGAGCAAAAGAATATAATCCTATCGGAAGATTTCAAACCGAAATGGAGGCATATCAGATTGCGAAAGATATGGAGAGATTTCTATTAGATCGGGGTGTGGAATATCATCATTATAAAGGGACTCAGGATGGTTATAACTTAATCGTGGAATACATTATGGAAAGTTTGGGGGCGAGGTGATTGTCGCTTGTATATCGATGCGATGCTTGTGGAGAAATTATTGAACATCCGCATAGCCAATCCATGAAAGAATTTGCTTTGAGCGGTGGATATGATATTGGACAGACTGTCAGAACTCCTGTTGAAAAAACTAAAATTATCCACTTGTGTCAAGATTGCTATGAAAATTTATATCAGCTTGGAGGAAATAAAGAAATGGAAAATACATCAAAAAATGTAGGTATCAAAGTAAGGTATTTGTCTGACCAGATTGATAAACTGGAGTATGTTGGCGGTGATAAGTCAAACTGGATTGATCTTCGCGCCGCAGAAGAGGTTGAACTGAAAGCAGGCGAATCAAAACTTATTCCGTTGGGAGTAGCCATGCAGCTCCCAGATGGTTATGAAGCGCTCATGGTTCCACGCAGCTCCACATACAAGACATGGGGGATTATCCAGACAAACCATGTTGGTGTTATTGATGAAAAGTACTGTGGTGACAATGACCAGTGGTTCTTTCCTGCTAAGGCAGATAGAGATACTGTTATCCATGTGAATGACCGTATTTGCCAGTTCAGACTATTTAAGCACCAGCCTGCAGTAGTGTTTGAAACTGTGGAGAGTTTAGGAAATGAAGATCGAGGTGGTATTGGTAGCACTGGCACTAATTAAAGATTGACGTTGGGTGGCCTTGTATAGAGTTAGCTTTGTACAAGGCTTATCCAATATGCAAGTTATTGTAGAGGTGATTATAAAGAGATGGAAAGAAAGAAAATACGAAATTTTGATTATCGTACTACTTGGCGTGATGTGGAAGAAATGACCGTAGAAGAAGCAATAACAGTTCTTGCAAGGCATACCAACGTAAGTAGTGGTAATTTTTCTCCAAGACCGCATATGGCAAAAGCGTGTGAAATAGCTATATCTGCTTTGCAAAAATCAACACAATATGGCAAATGGATAGTTACTTGTCGTGGAAAAGTGTGTGTTTGTAGTTGCTGTGAAACAGAATTTGATAATACGTGTCAGTGCATAGAAGAATGGAATTATTGTCCGCAATGTGGTAGCAAGATGAAATATGACGATAAGAAAATACAAATGGAGGAAAAGTATGAAATCTGAAAATGTAATTGAAGTCATTATGCCTGGTATTATAGACCTAATGAAATTCGTGAGTAAATATGGTATCAAGGATGAGAGTGTACATAAACATACAGGCTCATTTGAAATAAAAGACCCTGTTAAATTTTCAATTCCAGAATTTTGGGAAGATGATATGTCTAGCGACACTATCAATTTTGATAGAGTTGCAAAGAGTTTTAAGGGAAAGTGTAACAAAGTAATAAAAAATGCTATCAAGTTCGTTGATGAAAGCGCTGATGATGAAAGCTTAGATAAGTTTCTAAACACTATTAAGTATACATATCGTGTTAGAAATGGTGAGCGATGGACACATGCAGAAAAGGAAGAAACAGAAAAAAGAATACGGGTTCTTCTTGGTACTTTGCAGGAGACAGAGTACCAAGAGATATAAAAACGGAGGGTTGAGACTATGACACAAATGAAATGGAATGAAATTCAGTCTGAGTATGAGGCCATGCAGCGGATGTCTTGTGTTCCTGCTGAAATCCACAAGGTTAAAGTGGGGCATGTTTTTGATGAAAACCAATCAGTGCTTTGGAATCGTCAGCAAGTTGAGGATAATAACCGTAGGTATCAGGAAGAGGTTTCTCGACTCAATACAGAAAAGAATATGCGGCGTGATGCTATTCACAAAATTATTTACCAGGCTATTCAAAGCGAAGTGGGTCACAATCTTTCAGTTAGAAAGGCAAAAGCTCTCTGGGATTTTGCTTATGAAAAAGGACACGCCTATGGTATTCAAGAAATTATGAGTCGTTTAGAAGAAATTATGGAGTTAGTAGCTCTTATGCTTGATGAAACATAATTCCGTGGAGTATTTGAATTATGAAAGATTTTTTAGGTAATGAAATACATATTGGCGATGTGGTAGTTGCATTACGATACCAACGCACAAGTGCTGAATTATACAAAGCAGTAGTTCTTAAAATAACTCAAAAAATGGTGCTACTCCAGATACATTTGTCCCGAAAAAATAGTTGTAATAAATGAAAAGGATGGTGCAAATACAGAATGAAATTGTTGGTTGTAATTGATATGCAAAACGACTTCATTACTGGTTCTTTAGGTACAAAAGAGGCTCAAGAAATTTTGCCTAGAGTGGTACAGAAAGTCAAAGACTTCGATGGGTGTGTTTTCTATACTCAAGATAGTCATCACAGTGATTATCTCAAAACACAAGAAGGAAAGCTTTTGACCACACTGCATTGCATCTATGGTACTAATGGATGGGAAATTCCTAACAAGTTAGAGGTTGCAATTCGCCCAAAAGCAAATCACAAAATAATAAAAGACACCTTTGGTTCAGAATATTTGCCATATACCATCCGAAAATTGTGGCGTCTTGATGGCGAAGATGAGATAGAGTTGTGTGGTGTATGCACTGATATATGTGTTATTTCAAATGCTTTATTGCTTAAGACATTTTTCCCAGAGGTTAAGATTTCTGTAGATGCTTCGTGTTGTGCTGGGACAACCCCAGAAGCTCATGAAACAGCTTTAAAGGCGATGAAACAATGTCAAATTTACATAGAAAACGTGAACGAAGATGAAGATCAAAATTTGCCGCATTGCTGTACATGTTCTCATTGTGGTTATAATTATACAGGAGTGAACAATGATGAACCGCCACGACTCACATGTAAGTTAGGCATAAAATCAAACCTAAATTTTAGTACGAAATCATGTAAGAAATATAAAGAAACCTGAAACATTTAGGAGGTATGCAATGGGATATAGACGGTTGTTTATTATGCGAAAAGACCTTAAAATGTCACCTGGCAAATTAGCTGCGCAAGTTGCTCATTGTACTGAATTATACTGGATGAATTTTTTCAAGGCGCTTTCTATTCCTACCGCCATAGGAGATCGATCCATCAAAACATTGATCAGTAAAAACATATACGATAACTACATCAACAATTCTTTCGTAAAAACTATTTGCGAGGCAAAAAATAGAAGCCATCTTTTGAAAGCAAAAGTACTTGCCGAAAATCTTCATTTAATTGAGGATATAGATTTTGGGTTAGTATATGACGAATGTCGTACCGAGCTTGTGCCAGAAGAAGAAAACGGTACAACACTTACAGGGATTTGGTTTGCGCCACTTCCAGATGATGTCGTTCATAGTATCAGCAAGAAATATCATTTATATGTTTAAGGAGTTGAATTTTATGAAATACGATTACGATGAATGTTTGAAATTCATAAACCGGAAGTTTGGCGAATGTCTTCTTCCTTATCAAAAAGATATTTTGAAAGCGTTTTGCGATGGTAAGAAAGTCCGTACTGCAAGAGGTATAGGACGATCATATGTAGCTAATTTATTTAGCCGATATGTTGAAAGCCTATACGAAAAGAATGATTATAGCAAAGAACCCGATGTTGTTTTTACATATGAATGTGCCGAAACAGCAGGGTTGCTTAATCAAAAATTCATAGATTTACAACGTAGCAAAATGTCTCCAGAAGATTTCGACAGAGAGTATCTGTGCAAATAATTAAGGTTGGGAAAAATTCAAAATGGAAATTCATTTTTATTGCAATGTTCCGACAGACATACCATACTGCAGTTGTTGGGACGATACAGAATATGAAATAAAAAATCGAAAGCCAATTATACATACAACACAAATTGGTTGTTTGAGTACTAAGTTGTTAGAGATCGGATATCGTATATTTGTACATCCAACAAATAGCAGCAGCTATGAAATCAAGCTTGGGAAAAATGCCAGTACAACTCGATATATTTGTCCAACACATAACCTATTCAGACTATGGTTAGCAGGAGAGTTTTCTAGCAATGATTAAAGGAGGGACACAATATGATTATCAAAGGTCTTACATTCAAACTAACATGCAGAGCTTGCCCCGAACAATATGATGTATTTGACCCATCTGGAAAACAGGTAGGCTATATTCGACTTCGTTGGGGCGAAGTAACTTGTTATTACCCAAAGGTATTTGGGGAAATCTTATATAGTTCCGAAGTAAGCGAAGATCCGCTACGCGGAGACTTTGAAAGTGAAGAACAGCGCACCCAACAACTGACTATAATGGCAGAACGGATTCTTGAAAGAATTGAAAAAAGCAAGATTGCAAAAGTGTCTGATGTTATTGGAGATTTGCAAGCAATTTTAGAAGAGTACGGAAACATTGATGTCTATGCACATATACCTAGTGATAATGGTTGCAATGATGAATATTCGGTGTATTCTGCCAAGCCGTCATATAACATCGATGAAGGAAAGCTTGTTGCCTTAATTATTACATAAGTTGTGCAATAGAAAGTGAGGGTATTCTATGAAAGTTATTTCTATGTTTCATTGTGATAGATGTGAGTATGCCAGTACCAATAGAGATGAGTGTTTAACTCATGAGGCTTCTCATTTTAATTTATCGCTATCTGATTACGATAGGTGGCGAAAGCTTTCAAAGGCAGCAGAAAGCGCCGGATATGCTTGTGGCACCAGAAATAATCCAGAAACACGTAAAAAATTCGATGATGCGATTCATGATTTGGTGGATTTTGAACAGCTACATAATTTGCCAGATATACGTCCAAGTCACTTTTAAGAGGTATGGTTTTATGCTGATAATATCAGTAGGTTTTTCAGATTTATATCAAAAAATTCTCATAGAACGCACGAACAAATGTGTATTACGAATATGTGTTAGATATAAAAAAATAAGGTTTAGAAAGGAGTAATACCAATCCTGGTAAACCAGGTTTTCAGAAGATTGATAAGTCTGAAGTAAAATTACTTGTTACAGCGTGAAATGCACTTTTGTGTTAGTAGCTTGGGAGGATTAAGTAATTGCCACAATCCAGATTGGTTGTGGGTGGTATGAGGTATATAGCGAGTGTAAGTTTTGGCAAAGATAGTTTAGCAATGCTTTTATTACTTATCGAAAAGGGTTATCCCTTAGACGTGGTTGTATTTTTCGATACCGGAATGGAATTTAATTCAATATACAAAGTCCGAGACAAAATAGTTCCAATACTTGAAAGTAAAAATATTAAGTTTGTGCAACTTAGCCCTGATAAGCCGTTTACATACTCTATGATTGAACAAAAGATAAAATACAAAAACAAACCAGGATATCATTATGGCTATGGTTGGTGCGGTGGTGCATGTCGTTGGGCAACATCTTACAAGCTAAGGGCAATTAAGGCTTATAAGAAATCATTAAACTGTCAGGTTGTAGATTATGTAGGTATAGCTGCAGATGAAAAAGATCGAATCAGTAAAGCAATTCAAAATGGGAAGAAATTGCCGCTTGTTGAACTGGGCATGAATGAAAAGGATTGCTTGCAATATTGTTATGATAAAGGATATTTTTGGGATGAGGATGGTGTTGAGCTATATAGTATATTGGATCGTGTGTCATGCTGGTGTTGTCGAAATAAAAACTTGAGAGAGTTAAAAAATATGTATCTTTATCTCCCTGGATATTGGAAGCAGCTTAGGGAGCTACAATCTCAAATTGATATGCCATTTAAGGGAGAAGGGAAAAGTGTTTTTGAGCTTGAAGAAAAATTTGAGAAGCATAGAGATCAATTATGTTTGGAAGACAGAGAAAGTCTGAAATAAGTCCAACAAAGGCTAATTAAAGTTTTATAGATTGCGATTATTCTGTTAGTCTTAGTGTGGTTTAGACAATTTATGTTAGAAATAGGATGTGATTATTATATATGAGTATTTTTCCAAACCAAGTTGTATTTGGAGATTGCATGGATGTAATGCAAGAAATCGCGGATCAAAGCATAGATATGATTCTTTGTGATCTTCCATACCAAGCTACGCATAATCAATGGGATATAATGATTCCACCAGAAAAACTCTGGCAGCAATATGAACGAATAATTAAGCCAAATGGTGCAATTCTTCTGTTTGGGCAAGATAAGTTTACTGCTACTATGATGTTGTCTAATCCCAAGCTGCATCGTTATAATATCATTTGGGATAAGGTATTGAAGAGCGGTTTCTTAAATGCAAAGAAAATGCCTTTGCGAGAGCACGAGGATATTATGGTATTTTACAAAGCGCCTCCAACCTATAATCCACAGATGACGGTTGGCAAAAAGAGTCATAGTAAGGGCAGGATGGTCGGGAAAAGCGCAAATGATGTTCATTCAAATCGAAGCTATGGTAACTACATGCTTGTACAGTCTAGGGACTCAAACTTAAAATACCCTTCTTCTATATGGCAGTTTTCCAAGCCTCACCCCTCAGTTGCTATACATCCTACTGAAAAACCAATAGAGTTACTTAGATACGCTATTCGCACATATACAAATCCTGGCGATATTGTGTTAGATAATTGTTGTGGCTCAGGATCGACCCTAATTGCTGCTAAGTTAGAGGGGCGTAAGTACATAGGTATTGATAATGGCTTTTGTGACAAAAAGAAAAGTGAATATTATGGACTATCATGGGCAGAAGTATCACAAATTAGGGTGGATGCACTTGATGAGCAAAAGGCCGGATAGCGTTATGGGTTTGCAACAAATAAAATTTTTGAAACTTCTTGACAATCGTTTCAGCATGTGGTATACTCTATTTATAGCAGAAAATTAAATTATTAAAGGGTGATATAAATGGCTGAGTTTAATCCTCCCGAAAGAACACTAATTCCTATTGCCAACGCGTTTAAAAAGCTGTGGAATTGTGATTTAGTCAAAGACTTAAGAGAGAATGAGGAAATATGCCCTGTTTGTGGTGGTACGGGCATTGTTATAGTTGACAATCCGTATGGCTTAAAAAATGACTCAAATTATCCAAATGGAGCGTTTCCGTACAAAAACTATTCCATTTCTTTTTGCAAGAATTGTTATAATGGCGTGATTCGCATTTGTCCTGATTGTGGGCAACAAATTCCACGAGGATATCTAAAGTGTTCATGTGCTGCTGAACAAGAACGTCAAAAAGAACAGGCCATTAAAGTGTATATGGAACGACTAGCTAATGCCGAAAAACATGCACCATCTGCACTAGGCGATGAGTTTTACTACGCTTATTATGATGAATATGAAAGAGATGAAGGGTACTTTTGCGGGTGGGATGAATTTTTTGAGTGGTGGAAAAATTCGCATGATTTGTCTTACGAAAAACCTGAATATGTTTGGGGCACCACAGAAATTCATATGTGCTTAGATGCAAATGATATTATTGACTCTGCATGTGAAGACTTATACGAAGATGCGTATTCCAATATTGACAGTGTTGCTATAAAGGAGATGCAGGATTTCTTTGATAAATGGCTAAAGGAACACGGCCTTACTGCCTACGAGTTCACCTATCAACATGCAATTAGAGTACCATGGGAGGAATATGAGGATGATTGAACAAACCGCAATAGAATATACGCCAGATCAATACTTTCAACTTATCAAGTCAAAACGTCAGTCGGTTACTGATAAAGATTTGCAAAGGATTTACGACAACTGTCTGGAGCTGTTGGGTAAATTCATTAAAACACGGCAGGTTAAAGCAGCCCGTAAACTGATATTCCATATTGAATGTCTCGAAAAAGAACATCTTATCGTAAAAAGTGGCATCAATACTTTTATCTATCGTGACGATATTGAAGAGTATATTGATAATATTGCAAAAGATGTCGTTAAAATTATCGAGCTTGAAAACTATGAGCGCGAAATACCCGATGAGATTTGTGGTGTTGTCGAACAATTTAGAGATGTGTTTAATCATTTCTATGTCTTGTTTACTGATTACACCGGAAAAGTTGAGCGTCAGGTCGAGCAAGAACGCAGATCAACAGACCCTATTCTTTTCGGCACATTTCAAGATGATAAAACGCAAACCGTTGTTGATCGTTTTTATTATCTTGGTGACTGGGAAGATGAGTTTTGTGATCTTACTCTCGATAAAATGTTAGGTGAAATCAAAGAGGCAACCGAACGGAATGCTTCGTATAAAATTGCTTCGCCAAACAATCTCACTGAACTGAAAGCTCAACTGTCTGAACTTGCCCCAGTAAATGATTCTGATTCTCTTTTTAGAGTAACACCATCTCAAAAATCATTTGGTTTCTTTTCAAAAATAAGAACCTTTCTTGATAAGCCATGAAACACAATGTTGACTTAACCCAAAATAGAGTTTTTTCCGGAAGAGGTGTCTTGCCAGAAGCAGTTATAGCAAATGTTAAAAAGCCAAGTGGTATGTTTCTATGCGGCTCCGCATCTGAACGCGAAGAGAGTAGGAGATATCATGAATATGATAACCCAGATAAGTGCCATAGGTGCGGAGCCGAAATACATAAGATACCATGGAGATACGAGCTTTCTCTTTGCTCAAAATGTGATGAGGAACTTAAGGCTGCTTGTGCATCAAGATATATGTGGAAATATCATGTCAAAGAGCCTATGACAAATTTCCTAGTAACACAAATGAATAAGCGTTAGGACGGTGTTTAGTTTGAACTATATGTATCAAGAACCTTTGGATTTTGATAAAGGAGTTGGAGTAATTCTTGGATCGTTTTCTCCTTTACACAATGGTCATCTTGGAATGATTTATCGTGCAAAGAAAGAGTGCCTGGGCGGTGTAATTGTTGTAGTATGTGGTTACAAGGGAGATAAAGGATATCCTTTGATGACTTTAAAAGAGCGGTATCAAATGGTTAGGCAGTTTTTCCAGGATGATCCGTTAATCGCGGTATACTGCTTGTCCGATGATGAACTGGGGATTTCACAATACCAAGACAATCAAGATCTGTGGCAGTGGGATAAATGGATTGTACACCTGATAAGCGATGTACTGCAGGAGAATCAGAAAGATAAAGATTCGCTCTCTTTAAATGTTACTTTTTATGTGGGCGAAAAAGAGTATCAAACTGCGCTTAAAGAACGGGGATTTAAGACTGTACTCGTTAATCGTAGGATAAATCCTATCACTGCAACAATGATTCGGAAAAACCCTTTGAAATATTGGGAGCAGACAGCGTGGACTTTTCATAGGCGGTTCAGCCACAACATTTTAATCACTGGTACAGCATCAGAAGGGAAAACAACACTTGTAGAAGATATCGGAAAATATTTCAACATACCATATTCCTACGAATGGGCAAGAAGTTATATCAAAAAGCACTGTATCGGTGACTGGGAATTTGATTCAAGAGATTTTGTTGCATTTCTGAATGGGCAGTACAATTACAATCGAGACTGCATTGAAAGCAAGCACAACAAAGGAGTTTTTATTTCAGATACCGATTGCATAGTAACAAAAATGTATGCGAAATATTATGCAAACGATGATGAAATGGCGCTTACTATGGACGAGTATAAACGAGTTATTGAGCCAGTTGCGGATATGTATATCGCAAAATCACACTGGGATAAAATATTTGTTCTTACTCCATGTGGTGAGTTCGTTGATGACCATACGAGATACTTAAAACATGGCTCACTTGCTGCTAGAAAAAACTTGGCATACATTCTGATGGACGAGCTACATAAGGCTGGCCTTTCAGATAAAGTTGAGATACTTGAAGGAGGATATCTCGAAAATTTCAACAGGGTAAAAACTTATATCGAATCATTGGAGGAATCGAATCATGGAAAAAATTAAGCGAGTTTTGATTGATGAGTTTGTAACAGGAAAGACATGGTTTGACTGGGCTTTTCTGGTTGTTGGCATTGTTTTACAATGTATCGCTATTGCCATAGGATTCATTTCGGGTTCGCCAGAAAGCATTGGAATGATAATATCTGGTTTGGCAGGAGTAATTTCAGTTGTACTGTGCAGCCAAGGCAAAATTTCATTCTATTTGTTTGCCTTTGTACAGCTTATTACATATGTGTTGTGTTTTACATTACCCAACAACTTGCATGGCGAAACAGTTGAAAACGGAATGTATTTCATCACTATGATTTACGGGATGTTTGTGTGGGCAAAGCGTTACAACACAAATTCTATAAATAAATCAACAGAAATCAAGGCGCGAAAACTCGGGTTGGTTGGTAATTCAATAACGGCTGCAATCTTTGTTATTGGCACAATTTTATACTATATTTTTCTGAAAAATGTACCGATGTTTGGGGCGTTAGACTCTGACCCGCTTGTCGATTCGATTACATCAGTGCCTGCATATATAGGGCAAGTCTTTATGGTACTAGGTTTTAGGGAGCAATGGATTTACTGGTTTATCCTTGATGTGTTTAGCATTTTGTTAGCAATACGTGCAGGTTCGATGATTATGACCGCTCAGTTCATCTTTTGGACACTGAATTGTGTTTATGGTTATGTTAAATGGAACAAGTTAAGCAAATAAAATGGAGGTATACTAATATGAAAGAGTATAGCAAAATCGAGACTGTTTTTGAAAGGGCTATGGATGGGAGCAAAAAGTTGATCCCAGGAAAGTTCCGTAATAAAGCTGTTGAGTTTCTTAAAGACAATCTGTGGGTGTTTACAGAAAAGATTGACGGAGCGAATATCCGAGTGCATTGGGATGGACACAAAGTTGAGTTCGGTGGTAGGACAGACAATTCCCAGATTCCAGCAAATCTTGTTAATAAATTAAATAAAATGTTCGGAGGCTTGGAAAACGAAGAAGTTTTTGAGCAAAAGTTTGGAGAAAAGGACGTAATTCTATTTGGGGAGGGGTACGGCCCTGGCATTCAAAAAGGAAAGCTGTATCGAGATGATGTAAGTTTTATCCTGTTTGATGTTATGATTGATGGCTTGTATCTTGAAAGGCCAAATATAGAAGACATCGCCACATCGTTTGGGATCGATGTTGTACCAGTTGTTTTGGAGGGTACGTTATCAGATGGGATTCTGTTTGTTCAAAATCACCCTGTATCAAATTTTGGATCTGCAAAAATGGAAGGAATCGTTGGAAAACCCAAATCGGAACTTTTAGACCGACAAGGAAGAAGAGTCATCGTAAAAATTAAGTTTAGAGATCATGCTATTCAAGGGAGGAACTAAGAGATGAAACGAATCGTTTGCTTTATTTTTGTTGCACTTCTGTTTTGCACATCATGTACAACCAATACACTAGCGGCATCATCTGTTGTCGATTATCAAAAAGAAATTGCAAAATGTAAAGAAATGAAAGATGCAGCTCATGAGATGGCTGAATGTACAAGAATGCTTGGATTCCCCGAAAGCCATACCATTATTAAAACGGCGCAAAGTAAGTGGCAGGAGTATAATAAGCTGCAGTCCGAATACCAAAAACAACTTGACACCTACAATAATAAACTAGTAAAGTGGAAAAAGGAATATCCGAATGCTACATCAATATATGAGAAATTAAAAGCACAGGGGCTTTCCGATGTTACCACATGCGCTATCCTGGGCAATGTAATGAGAGAAACGGGTGGCGATACACTTTCGGTTAATCCTTACATATATGGATATGATGGATATAGCTCATACTATGGGATGTGTCAATGGTCTTTGTACTACAACCCCAGTGTAAATGGCAAATCCATTGATGGGCAGGTTCAATATTTGATGGACACCATGCCCAAAAACATGAAAATGTTTGGAGGTAACTACGAATATTTCAAATCAATTTCCGATGTTGGTACAGCAGCTCGATATTTCAATAACTACTATGAACGCGGAAGCGGAAACAGTCTTAGGGCTTCAAATGCCTACACAGCATTGAAATATTATACTTCATAATATAGCAAGAAATTAAATTATTTATATGAGGAATTGCATATGCGACAAATCGTAATTGGAGACATTCACGGATGCTTCTATTCGTTTATAGACCTGCTCAATAAGGTTAAGTACAATAGCACTACCGATCAGTTGATATTGCTTGGTGACTACATTGATCGTGGCCCTCATAGCTGCAAAGTTGTTGATGCACTTGTACAATTACAATCCAAACACGGCAAAGACAGGTGTGTATGCTTATGTGGAAATCATGAGAAAATGCTGTTAGAGGAAGATGGTGATCCAACTTACTTATGGCTATATAATGGAGGCAATCAAACAATTCTAAGTTATGAAAATGATGGGCGAGTGATTACTAATCATCTTAATTGGTATAAAACACTGCCGTTATTTTATCAAACCGACAGGTTCATTTTCTGCCATGCTGGTCTTACATATCCAGACTTACACTCAAATAAAGAAAATGACTTCCTGTGGGGTCGTAGTTGGCTAGAAATTGATAGAAGAAAACGCGAAAAGACAGTGGTATTTGGGCATACTCCAATGGAAAATGTACCATATATTGCTATGACTGGAGATATTGGAATTGATGGTGGCTGTGTATTTGGTGGAAGTCTTTGTGCTATGATTATCCCTGAAAGTAAAGACTATTACTTTGAGAGTGTAGTAAAATCCCCTAAAGACTGTATTTAGGAGTTGATACTATGAATAGCACTCATAAGTCTAGCAAAATCTCTATATCAGAAAAAATAACCGTTACAACCGATGAATTGCAAGAGTTGTTAAGCTGTGGAAGAGATTCGGCAGTTCAAATCGGACAGACTGCAGGGGCAAAGGTCAAGATCGGCAGAAGGGTATTCTGGAATGTTGAAAAGATAAGGAGGTATGTTAATGACATATCGGTATAGGAGATAAGTGATATGAGTGAACGCGAAATTGAAAAGCAAATTTCAGATAATCAAAATCTAATTTACTTTGTAATCAAAAACAATTTTCCGTTTCTAATTCAAGATGAAGATATAGTCCAGTCAGGAATGATTGGTTTGTGGAAAGCGTGTATAAGCTACGATGAGGCTAAAAGTGCTTTTTCTACATACGCTATAACATGTATTAAAAACGAAATCAATTACGAATTACGAAAACGGCAAAAATACGAGAGATTAGATGTAAGCATTTCTCTAAATGATCGCTTTGAAACTGATGGAGATCAAAAGATTGAACTGATAGATACCATCCCAGACGAAGACAATGAATATTCGGTGATAGATTACGACCTAAGCTTTCTCAAAGACAAAATCAGCGAACGTGACTACAAAATATTTATTAAGTTTGCAAACGGGATGTCGATGTCAGACATTGCCAAAGAAATAAAACTAACCAGATCGAGAGTATCTTTTATTATCAATGAAATTCGATCCATAATTAGAAAAGAGTATTTAAGTACTGAGCGTAGGTAAACCCCTACGCTCTTACAACTTTAGATTTCTTCCCCAGTATCATTGCTGACGAATTTTCCTTCAAATCTATACCCCAAAGCATTTGCAATTTCATGAAGTTCTTTTTCGCTAAAATTGTCTCTCTTAAATTTTCCGCTAAGATTTTGGGATGTACATCCTAATTTCATTGCCAGTTCTTTTACAGTCATATTTCTTTTGATTAGAGCAATTCTAATCTTATCTGTCATATTCAAACATCTCCATTCTTTTACGTACTTATTTTATACCAATATCGCGCAAAAATCAATCCCAGAATTTCTAAAATCGCTATTCACTTACATTTACTATTGACTTTAGCAATCTCAAGGTTTATTATGTAACTGTAGAGTTACTGCTAATAGAAAGGATGATCTGCATGGCAAGCCAAAAACGTGTTGACAACAAGGGTAGGATTCTAAAAGATGGCGAGTCTCAACGCAAAGATGGTATATATCGCTATACCTATACAGACGCAAATGGAAATCGTCATGATATTTACAGTAATCGACTTGTCCCTACTGATAGAGCAATCAAAGGGAATAGGGACGGCTTGTCATTGCGAGAAAAAGAAAAAGAAATTCAAAGAGATTTAGCAGACGGTATCAAAACCCAAGTTGAAAACAAAGACACCATAATCTCTATGTTTGAAAAATATATGAAAAGCAAGCCTGAATTGAAGGGCACTACACGATCTTCTTACAGGTGTGTATTCGATTGCTACATACGCAACACAATCGGCAACATGAAGATAGCAAAGGTTAAGTATTCAGATGTTAAGACTCTTTACAATGACATCCTTTACAAAAAGAAACTATCTTTAGGTTCGCTAAAAAATGTTCATCATGTATTACATCCAATTTTCACTATGGCTGTTCGGGATGGATATATTCGTATCAATCCCGCTGCCACCGCAATGGCTGAAATCTGTAAAAGCCATGCAAAATATTTACCCAAAAAACACGCTTTGTCTGAATATGAACAGACAGAATTTATCGGATTTATTCGAGATAATCCGCGACATACATTTTGGTTGCCATTGTTTGTTACGCTCCTTGGTACTGGAGGAAGAATTGGAGAAATAACTGCTTTACGATGGCAAGATTGCGATTTTGAAAATGACATGATTACCATCAATCATAATATGGTATACAGAAAATTCGAGGGTGACGATATGATGAAATTTCACATTGTAACTCCAAAAACAGAATCCGGTATTCGCACGATACCAATGCTTTCTACTGTAAAAGAAGTTCTAATGAGCGAATACACAAGACAACAAGAATACGGATTTATTGAATTTGAAATTGAGGGGTATTCGGGATTTATCTTTCAAAATCAATACGGGCACCCACTTTCATCTCATGCTGTGAACAATGCAATCGACAAAATCTGTGATGAGTACAACAGTCAAGAATTGTCAAAGGCACAAAATGAAAATCGAGAACCTAAACTGATAAGAGAATTTACAGCGCACAGTCTCCGACACACATTTTGCACACGCTTCTGTGAAAACGAAACAAATGTTAAGGTTATTCAAGAAATCATGGGCCATGCCGATATAGAAACCACACTTAACATCTATGCAGAAGTCACAAACGAAAAAAAGAAATCGTCTTTTGCTAACTTGGAAGGTAAAATCAAAATATTCTAGTCAAAAAAAAGAGGGTACGCAATACATTTTAGTATTACGCACCCTCACTGTATTTTTATTCACTACCTTGTATTGCATATTCGCATTCTTCATAGGCCATCTCATGAAATGTGGTAATAGTGTGGTAGTAAAAATGTGTACATCTTCAAGTTATACAATATATAGCTATAGATTGTAAGATACACACTATATATTCCAGTTTTACGATACCAATAGAAAATGCAGCGCTGTTTTCCGGGAACAGCGCCGCGCTCTGGGTGCTCTGGAAAAAGCTCTCCACAGTGCCGCTCTCCGGCCCGCTCACCTTAATGGCAAAGCGCTTTAGCTGCCGCTGGTAGGCGTCCAGGCCCTCCATTGGCGTGCCCCGGTAGTTCTCCGAGCTGTCCAGCTCCTCAAGCACCTGGGAAAAGCTCTTGCCCGGTGTGGTGTACATGCCCTTCTCCAAAGAAATGTTCTCATAATAAGCCATAATATAAACCTCCTGAAAATATTATTTTATAAAATTTTTATATCTTAAAGTCCCGGTTATAATTCTCCTTCCTGTCACCTCCCCTCGGCATGAGCTGGGGCTTCAGCGGCAGGGCCCTCTCCGCCATCCCGCTGTAGGTCTTCTCCATAGCCAGCAGCTCGTCAATAGACAGCCCCTTCACCGCCGACTCCATCACGGCCCTGGGCATTTCCGGCTGGACCATGGCGCTGTACTTGAGCACCCCCATTTCCAGCTCCCTTCTGTACCTCTCGCCCCAGCCGGCCTTCTCTGTAAGCGCCCTGAAGCGCTCGCCTATCTCCCTCACCTGGGATTTTGTAAGGCTCACCTCCTCCGTCATGTCCCGGCTGAGTATCTTCTCCACCTTGGCGCTCTTCACAACTCCCGCGCCCCGCTGGGCGGGCACCGCCACAAAGGAGCACTCATAGGCGTCCACAGGCTCCGTCAGCACGGTATGGGCCGTTCTGCCGCCGTAAATCTCCCCCTTCTTATGCTCGCAGCTCTCCTTCCCGCATATGCCGCAAATCCCTCTTTTGACCGAGCAGCTGACGCTCACCTCCTTCAAAATGCCGCTCTCGATAAGCTCAATGGTCTCCTTATTCCTCTCTGTCCTGGGGAGATAAGCCCTGGCGATAAGCCTCACCAAGGCCTCCCCCGCCCCGGTGGCCTCCCCTCTCCTTTCCTCAAGCTCCGTATGGTATATCCTAGCCGTCTGGTTGGCGCTCCTGCGCTCGTGGTCAAAGATACAGGTCTTGCCCAAAAACAGCTCCCTAAGCTTTTCAAGGCTCTCAACGGAAAACCTCTCAAAGTCCCTGTCTATCTCATTGTCACAGAGCACCAGCGAAAAGGTATACACCTCCTCCGGCCCGTAAGCCCTTCTGGTATACCTGTTTATGGCCTCCATGTCCTCCCTGCCCGGCGTCCCCGCCGCTTTCAAAACTAAGCCTTCTTTCATAATAAAGCGCTCCCCTCCTGTTCGCTGAGTTCCAGCTCTCTCTCAAGCTTCCTTGCCCTTGCGGTATAGTATCTCGCGTTGGCGTGGTCCACCTCGTCCTGCATGGTTATCTCGTCCCATATAATTCCGCACTCCGAGGGCAGCCCCTCAAGCATAAGCCATGTCCTGCACACCTTGAGCACCACCGGCGTCAGCAGCCTTCTGTAGGCCTCAAGCTCGCTTGTGAGCACGTCTGCCTGCTGGCTGGACATCCTCTCCGTTGAGGACCAGCTCAGCCCCAGGAGAAAGGGCGGCAGCCCCAGCTTTGCCACTATCTGCTCGAGCATCTGCCTCACCGGCACCTCGCTCTCCATCAGCTGGTTATCCGGCCCAATAGCCTTAATGGACACGTCCCCCACCGCCACAAAGTCCCTAGGCTCCCTTGAGCTCATGGCGTTCTTCCACTCCCCGGCCATCTGCTTGGCCCTCTCAAGGGCCCCGCCCGGGGCTCCGTCCGGTTTGCAGGTCACGGCGAATCTCACGTTCCCCATGCGCTCCCAGTTTGTCCCCAGGGTCTGATACACCTGCATGAGCACAGAGCTCACAAAGGGCAGCCCCCTTAAAAGGGACACCCCCCACAGGGACCCGGCCTCCGGGTTCAGGGCGGACATCATCAGCAGCTCCTTACACCCGCACTCCCTCCGGCCCCCGGGCTCCAGCACATACACCTTAACGCCCAGCGCCCCGTCGTCCTCCAGGTCCAGGTCCCTGAGCCCCGCGTTATACAGCGCCCCTATCTGTTCCCCGGACAGCACCATCTCCCCCACGGCGTTCCCATAGGTGATTAGCTCCTCAAGGTATATCCCCAGAAACTCGTTTATCCCGGTCCCCCCGGCGTTCACCTTGACCGCGTCCAGAAACCTCTGCAGCCTCTCCTGCACCTTCCCGTCCGGGCAGCTCACCCTAAAGTCCCCTATGAGCCGCCGCATTTTGTAGATGGCCGCGTCTATAATGGGCACCGACTGCCTGAGGGCCCTATAGAGCTCCCGCTCCCCCGCGCCCAGGGGCAGCCCCCTGTACCCGCCCGCCGGCCTGGTCTGCACGCTTAAGGCCGCGCTCCTTTCCTCCTTCTTCCGAAACAAGACCTGTCACTCCTTTCAAATCTCTGCAAATTTTGATGCTTAAAAAACCTCCTCTCAACCATACCTCCAAAACACCCCAAAGTTTCGTAAAAAAGGCGAACTTTCCCGAAAAAAAATAAATATTTTTTTCAAAAAGCCTGGGTTTCACCGTCAAAACCCTTTCTACTGATTAAGAATACCTTACTTTTGCCCCCATCCCCTTGCTTTCCTGGCGCCACTCGTGCTAAGATATATCCAGTGAAAAGAATCGCGGCAAAAGCCGTAACGAAAAGGAGCGACCATAGTATGGCAGACTATAATAACGGCTACCAGCCCCAGGGCCAGCAGCCCATGTACAATCCACCCCAGTACCAGCCCCAGGCGGGCATAGACCCCCTTCCCGGCTACATCCAGAAAAGCCGTATCGCCGCGGGCATTTTCGGCATACTCTTAGGCGCCTACGGCATACACAGCTTCTATCTTGGCAACACCTCAAGGGGCCTTATGCAGCTGCTCATATCCCTTCTGACCTGCGGCGTGGGAGCCATCGTCATGGAGATATGGGGCATTCTCGACGGCATTAAGCTCCTGGACGGACGCATTAACACCGACGCCAACGGCGTCTATCTGAAAGACTAAGGAGGCAGCACTCATGAATGATATGGAAAACAAGGACCTTAACCCCGCCGAGCCCCAGGAGCCCGCTGAGCGCATAGAGCCCGCTGCCCCGGCCGTGGGGAACGCGGCCGCTCCCGCGCCGGAGCCTGAGCCGGCCCCCGCTCCCGCCTGGGAGAAGCCCACCCCTCATCTGACCCTGGACCCGGAGCCGGAGCCCCCCTCAATCGAGTTCACCACCGAGCCCCCCCGCGCCCCGGAGCCGCCGACAGAGCCCCACCCTGCCGAGCCCCAGCCCACGGTGCAGAACCAGTATGTGTATAACTTCAACACCCAGCCGTCCGGGGACCCGAACCAGCCCCAGAACCCCCAGGGTGCGGGCCAGCCCTATTCCCAGCCCTACTCAGGCTACCAGCCCCCCAACTACACCGCCCAGAGCTACCGCCCGGAGCCTCCCCGGCAGCCCATGTACACCACTCCCCCCGCGGGCTACCAGCAGAAGAGCCGCCTTGCGGCAGGGCTCCTCGCCTTCGTGCTCGGCGTCTTCGGCGTGCACAACTTCTACCTGGGCTTCAACTCCCGGGCCGTGGTCCAGCTGGTGGTGAGCCTGGCGGGAGGTCTGCTCACATGCGGCGTTGCCACCGTGGGCGTGGCTGTATGGGCCTTCATTGAGGCCGTCATGCTCCTCTCCTCCAACGGGGCCCGCTTCGACGGCAACGGCGTTATCCTTAAAGACTAAGCCATGCGCTTACATTATAAAGGCACGTATAACCTGGACCCCGGCTCCCTTCCCCAGAATCCCCGCCGCCCGGGAGCGGTCCCCTTCAAAGAGGCAAAGGACACAAAGACCCTCTCTGTAATCGGCAACGTCCTGGGCTTTGCTATAATAATCCTTCTGACAGTCCCGGCCATTTTCCGCGGCAGGGGCACCTTCAGCACAGACCAGATGATAGCCGGCTGTATCCTGCCCATGGCGGCCCTCCTGCCCCACGAGCTGCTCCACGCCCTGTGCTTTAAAGAGGACGTGTACATCTACACCAACCTCAGGCAGGGTATGCTCTTCGTGATAGGGCCCGAGGACATGTCAAAATCCCGCAATGTATTTATGGCCCTTCTGCCCAATATAGTATTCGGCTTCATACCCTATATAATAGGCATGGCCCTGCCGAACCTGGCCCTCTCAATGTTCGGGGCCATATGCACCGGCATGGTCGCCGGGGATTACTACTACGTCTTCAACACCCTCACCCAGGTGCCGAACGGCGGGAGAATATACACCTCCGGCTTTAGTTCCTACTGGTATCTGCCAAAATAGCACAGAAAGCGTTCCCTTGGGGGAACGCTTTTTTCTCCCCCGGGTGTTTACAAACGGAGAAAAAAATGGTAAAATGTAGTTTAATTACGGCTTACACAGAAAAGGAGAGTGCACAATGAAGCCCAGACCCGACCGCCGCACCCTGTTCGTCCGCATAGTAGCCGGCGTGCTGGCGCTTTTAATGCTGGCGACTGTCCTCTCGGTCCTGATTATCCGATAAAGGGCCTGTAAAGGAGTGCATGAAACGGAAATAATATAAGAGAATATATATCGGGAAATTATAAAAAATCATGAGCTACGGAGGATATCAATGGAAACAAAAGGCGCTTATTATATCACAACGGCCATAGCCTACACCTCGGGCAAGCCCCATATCGGCAACGTGGCCGACCCTGTTCTTGCGGACTGCATTGCCCGCTTCAAGCGTATGCAGGGCTATGACGTGTACTTCCAGACCGGCACGGACGAGCACGGCAAGAAGAACGAGCAGAAAGCCAAAGCCGCCGGCCTCTCCCCGAAGGAGTATGTGGACAGGGCCGCGGCCCTTGTGAAGGAGCAGTTCGACCTGATGAACCTCAGCTACGACCACTTCATCCGCACCACCGACGAGTACCACGTAAAAGAGGTCCAGAAGATATTCAAGAAGTTCTACGACCAGGGGGACATCTACAAGAGCTCCTATGAGGGGCTCTACTGCGACGAATGCGAGTCCTTTCTCACAGAGAGCCAGCTTGTGGACGGCAAATGCCCCGACTGCGGCCGGGAGCCTCATAAGCACACCGAGGAGGCCTACTTCTTCAAGATGAGCAACTACACCCAGCGGCTCATCGACCACATCAACTCCCACCCCGACTTCATCCAGCCCGTCTCCCGCAAGAACGAGATGATGAACAACTTCCTGCTGCCGGGGCTCCAGGACCTGTGCGTCAGCCGCACCTCCATCAAGTGGGGCGTCCCGGTGGACTTCGACCCCCAGCACGTGCTCTATGTGTGGGTGGACGCCCTCTCTAACTATATCACCGGCCTCGGCTACCACTGCGGCGGCGAGAGCGATGAGCTCTTCAAAAAATACTGGCCCGCGGGACTGCACGTGATAGGCAAGGATATAACCCGTTTCCACACCATCTACTGGCCCATCTTCCTGATGGCCTTAGGGCTCCCCCTGCCAAAGCAGGTCTTCGGCCACCCCTGGGTCCTGATGGACGGCGGAAAGATGTCCAAATCCGCGGGGAACGTCATGTACGCCGACGACCTTGTGGACATATTCGACACCGACGCCGTGCGGTACTACCTCCTTCGTGAGCTGCCATTTGAGAACGACGGCAACATCACCTGGGACCTGATAAACGACCGCACCAACAGCGACCTTGCCAATATCCTGGGAAATCTCGTGAACCGCACCGTCTCCATGATAAACAAGTATTTCGACGGCAAGGTGGAGGACTGCAAGGTAACCGCCCCCGAGGACGAGGACCTGCACGCCTGCGCAGCCTCCTGCCGGGACAAGGTTGCGGCAAAGATGGACGCCCTGCGCACAGCGGACGCCCTCTCCGAGATATTCACCCTCTTTAAGCGCTGCAACAAGTATATCGACGAGACCACCCCCTGGATTCTGGCCAAGGACCCCACCCAGTGCGCCCGGCTCTCCACGGTGCTCTATAACCTCACGGACTCCATCACCACCGGGGCAACCCTCCTGTTCCCCTTCATGCCCGAGACCTCCGTCTCTATCCTGCGGCAGCTGGGCACCGTGCCCCTGCCCTGGGAGCTCCTGGATAAGACGGGCAACTACCCCGCCTCCGGCAATAAGGTCACCGACTCCCCCTCCATACTCTTCGAGCGCCAGGAGATGGAGGACATCATGAAGCGCATGGATGAGAAATACGCCTCCGCCCCCGCGCCCGCCGACATGCAGAAAAAGGCCGAGCTCCATAAGGAGCTCCAGGGCATAGCGAAGATAGCCATAACAGACTTTGCCGCCGTTGACCTGAGAGTGGCCAAGATAATCGACTGCCAGCCGGTGAAGCGGGCGAAGAAGCTTTTAAAGCTGAGCCTTGACGACGGCACCGGCGTTGTGCGCACTGTAGCCTCCGGCATTGCCCCCTGGTACAAGCCCGAGGACCTTACCGGCCGCAGCGTTATAGTCGTCTCGAACCTTCAGCCCGCCACCCTCTGCGGCGTGGAGAGCCAGGGCATGATTCTCGCCGCCGACGCCGGGGATAACGACGTTAAAGTGATATTCGCCGACGGCATTCCCGCCGGGAGCAAGGTCCGCTGACATGGGCCCCGAGGATTATTTCGAGATATACGACTCCCACGCCCACTACGACGACAGCGCCTTCGACAAGGACCGGGCCTGGCTTTTGGAGAAGCAGCTGCCCCTCTCGGGGGTGCGCTGCGTCATAAACATGGGCACCCGCCTTCTCACCTGCGCCTCAACGGTGGGGCTCTCGGACCTGAACCCCTATATATTCGCCGCCGTGGGCATACACCCCGAGGAGATAGACGAAAGCCTCCCGGAAAACTGGCTGGACTGTTTAAGGGTCTGGCTGGAGCGGGGGGACGCTGTGGCCGTGGGGGAGATAGGCCTTGACTACCACTGGGAGGACTCCGCCCCAAGGGAGCGCCAGAAGGAGGTCTTCGCCGCCCAGCTCGCCCTTGCAAAGGAGCTGGACCTGCCCGTATGCGTCCACGACCGGGACGCCCACTCTGACGTACTCTCCCTTCTGAGGGAGTACCGCCCCCAGGGTGTGGTCCACTGCTTCTCCGGAAGCCTTGAGATGGCCCGGGAAATAATCTCCCTTGGCATGTATATAGGCATAGGGGGCGCGGTCACCTTCAAGAACGCAAAAAAAGTATTAAAGGTAGCTCAGGAGATACCCCTTGAGCGCCTGCTGCTTGAGACCGACGCCCCCTATATGGCCCCGGAGCCCCATAGGGGAAAGCGCAACGACTCCTCCCTGATACCCCATACCGCCGCCAAAATAGCGGAGCTTCGGGGCATTTCCACCCGGGAGGTAATAAGCGCCTCCAACGAAAATATCCGGCGGCTCTTCCGCCTTGAGGGCCGCGTCCCCCGGATAACAGCCCCAAGCCCCAGCACGTACTGAATTTACAGGAGCAAATAAATAGGAGTATAATCTGTATGGAAAACCACATAAGCCAGCTATACGGAGCCAGCGCCACCTATGAACACGGCGTCAACCTGTACATCAACATGACAAATCAGTGCCCCAACCGCTGCGACTTCTGCATTCGGCAGAACAGCCCCGGCAGCCTCTACTCGGACAACCTCTGGTATAAGGGGGGCGAGCCCTCCAAGGAGGAGTTCTGGGCCCAGCTGCAGCGCCGGGACCTGAACAGGTACCCTGAGATAGTCTTCTGCGGCTACGGCGAGCCCGCCTGCCGCTGGGACGATATGATGTGGCTGTGCGACCAGATACGCTCCACCGGCTCCCACTTCATCCGCATAAACACCAACGGCCTTGCGAACCTCATAACCGGCCGCAACGCCGCTCTGGACCTGGACGGCCGCGTGGACGCCGTCTCCATAAGCCTGAACGCCAGCACCCCCGAGGGCTACGACAGGATATGCCACAGCCGCTTCGGCCTCAAGGCCCTGCCCGCCATCCTCCGCTTCACGAGCACGGCGGTCCTGAACGTGCCCCATGTGCGCATGACCGTTGTGAGCACCCTGCCCAAGGCCGAGCTCGAGGCCTGCCGGAAGGTCGCCGAGAGCGTGGGCGCGGACCTGTACATCCGGGAATATATCAGCGAATAAGGGCCAGACTAGGGGTGTAGGAGGATATTCACCATGCCTAAGCTTATCGCAGCGCTTTTGCTGCTATGCTTTCTGCTGACCGCCTGCACCGCCACCGCCGACAACCGCCTTGGAGGCCTTCGGCGCGTCAGCCTTAATAACACAGCTGCCGGGCGCCCCCCGGCAGCTTTCTCTTGCCCATTGCTCCGGGCCCCCCACTATATCTGGCCGCTTGACACCCTTCCCTTTTCGGGGTAGAATATATAGGGGATATAGTCCCTTATTTTGCCCTTTGGGGAGGAGAATTATGGAGAGCAGCGCCAGGCCGAAATTCTTTCGGCTTTTTTCCCTATTTTCTGTGACCATCCTGATAGCTTTAGCGTCTTTATATTATGGAGCCGCCGCCCGCGCCGAGTCCGGCCCGGCCATACCGGAGCCAGGCGCAGATTTCTACTTTAACGACAGCGCCAATATACTCAGCGGCGAGACAAAGTCCCTCATTCTCTCAAAGAACGCCGGGCTCAGCTCCCGCTCCGTACAGCTGGTGGTCCTCACCACGGACGCCCTGCCTGTACAGGGCTACACCCAGCGGGTGGAATACCTGCGCTCTGTCATGGAGTCCTGGAAGGTGGGCGGCTCAGAGGGCCGGGGCCTGATACTGGCCCTGTCAATATCTGATGATGACTACATAGCCGTGGCGGGCGGCGCCCTTCAGCCCTACTTCACGACGGACCTCTTAAAGTCCATGCTGGACGCCCAGCTTGAGCCGGACTTCGCCGCAAGGAGCTACGACGCGGGGGTCTCAAAGTTCATCACCGAGGCTGCCGCCCAGGCGGAGAGCTTCGCCCTGCCCGCGCCGGACCAGCCGGCCGCGGCGAAGCCCGAAAGTGAGGAGGAGGGCCCGCCGGTTCTGCTGTGGGTGCTTGTTGCCGCAGGAGCCGTCGCGGTGATATGTATAGCCGTATTCATCCTCTCAGGCAGCACGGGCCGGCGCCGCCGCGGCTCCCGCCGCCGGGTCCACCGCCACACCCCCCTGGTGACCCCGCCCCGCACCACCGTGCTCCACCGGGAGGGCCGCACGCCCATGGTTGTAAAATCCTCCCACCGGGCGGACGGCCCGTCCCGCGTCCGAAAACTATAATAGGAGCTGAGTCCGTTGGTATTTGCAGACCTTTTCTTCATCTACATATTTTTACCCCTATGCTTCATATGCTACTTCCTGGCAAAGTCCCTGCCGCAAAAGAACGCGGTGCTTATCGTCTTCTCCCTGGTATTCTACGCCTGGGGCGAGCCCCTTTGGATAATCCTGCTCCTGTTCAGCTCCTTCCTAAACTGGTGCATAGGCATACTCATTGAGAAGAACCGGGGCTCGGGCCTGGATAAGCTGGCCGTGGCCCTGGGCATAATAATCGACATAGCCCTGCTGGTGGTCTTCAAATACAGCGGCTTTATCGTCGAGAACCTGAACGGCTTCACAGGGCTCGCAATCCCGGTCCCGCAGATACGCCTGCCCATCGGCATAAGCTTCTTTACCTTCCAGGCAGTCTCCTATATTCTGGACTGCTACTGGGAGACAGTAAAGGTCCAGCGCCGGTACTCACGGTTCCTTTTGTACCTCTCCCTTTTCCCCCAGCTCATAGCCGGGCCCATCGTGCGCTACAGCGTGGTGGAGGATGAGATAGAGTCCCGCTCCGTCTCCCCCTCAGACCTCTGCGAGGGGGCCCTCAGGGTTATAGTGGGCCTTTCCAAAAAGGTGATACTGGCCAATAACCTCTGGGTGATAGTGGACTCCTTCTTCGGCAAGGATATCAGCACCCTCTCGTTCCTGGGCACCTGGTACACGGTGATAGTCTACTCCCTCTACGTCTACTTTGACTTTAGCGGCTATTCGGACATAGCCATCGGCCTTGGCCGCATGTTCGGCTTTCACTTTGACGAGAACTTCACCCACCCCTTTGCCTGCAAAACCATAGCCGAGTTCTGGCAGCGCTGGCATATCTCCCTTGGGTCCTTCTTCCGCGACTACCTTCTCTACGTGCCCATCTTCGGCCAGAACCGCAAGTATATAAGCCTGTTTCTCGTCTGGTTCTGCACCGGCGTCTGGCACGGCGCTGCCTGGAACTACATAATCTGGGGCCTGTACTTCGGCTTCTTCATCTTCTTCGAGCAGAAGCTTGGGAAAAAGCGCATAAAGAAGTGGCCCCTCTGGTGGAAGCATATCTACTCAAAGCTGGTGATAATAATCGGCTTCGGAATCTTCTACTTTGAGGACCTCTCCCAGCTGGGCCTGTTTTTCCGGAACATCCTGGGAGTAAGCGCCATAACAGGCTCCGCCCCCTTCTTCGACCCCATCACCTGGGCCTCCTTCCAGAACAACCTCTTCCTGATAGCTGTCTCGGTGCTGTGCAGCCTGCCCGTACTGCCCAGGATAAAGAGCTTCTTCCTGGAGTCCTCCAGCGACTCCCTCTACATAGCCGGCCGCGCCGGCTCCCTTATAGCCTGCATGGGCCTTTTAGCCGTTGTGAGCATACTGCTGGTGGACTCCACCAACAACGTGTTCCTCTACTGGCGCTTCTAGCCAAAACCCCAATGAAAGCAAGGTGACCGAAAATGGATACCCCTGAGATAAAGCACGTGCGCGGCCCCTCGGAGCAGCCCTCCTTCCAGCCCCGCCGACGGAGAAGGCTGGACCGGCGCAAGGTACTCAATAACCGCCTGTCCATCCTCTGCCTTCTGGTGCTGATACTGGCCTTCGGAACAGCTTCCGTGCTCCTTCTGGTGCTGCCCCGCTCCACCGAGTCCCTGATAGAGAAGCGGGACCTTGCCGCATTCCCAAAATTCTCCCTGGAAAGCTACTTTTCCGGGGACTTCACCGCGGATATAGCCACCTGGTACGACGACACCGTCCCAAACCACGATGGCTTCAAGAACCTGGGCAACAGCTTCAAGCGCCTTTTCGGCCTGCCCAAGTCCGAGGACTCGGTGCAGTTCGTGGGCAAGATAGAGAAGATAAAGGATAAGGAGCAGGCCCCCTCTACGGCGCCAATTAACAGCCAGCCCGAAAATAATCCCCCCAGTCCCGCCGACGGCAATATCCTGCCGGCAGGGGCTGCCGGGCGCAACATGACCCCGGATACCGCCACCCCCGGCCCCACCGCCGACCCCTTCCCCAACAACGCCGTGCAGGGCAAGGATATAATCGAGAACATCATGATTATAAAGCAGGACGGCCACTGGCGGGGCATGGAGATGTTCGCCGGGGGCTCCGGGGACGCCTACGCCTCGGCCCTCAACAGCCTGCGCTCAAAGGTGGACCCCGCTGTAAACATCTGGTCCATGCCCGCCCCTCTCCCCTGCCAGTTCTACACCCCCGAGGAGTACAAGGAGTATGTGGCCGACCAGTCCCAGTGCTTCGACAATGTGCACGGAAAGCTTGACTCCGGGATAAAGCCCCTGAACGTCTGCTCCGCCCTCGCGGCCCACGCAAGCGAACCCATCTACTGCCGCACCGACCACCACTGGCAGCCCTTAGGCGCTTACTACGCCGCCCAGGCTTTTGCCCAGGCCGCCGGGGTCCCCTTCGCGGATATCAGCACCTACACCCCCGAGAAGATTGAGAACTCCATGGGCACCATGTACGCCTGGTCCAAATCAGCGGACCTGCTCTCGGACCCCGAGGACTTCATCTACTACCTCCCCGGCGTGCCCTACTCGGCGGTGTACTACGACACAGCCTTCAACTTCCAGTGGGACGACGACGACCTCTTCGGGGCCAAAGTCCCCGAGGACCCATATATAGTATATCTCGGCGGCGACCAATACATCATCAAGATAACCACCGAGGCCCAGAGCGACCGCAAGCTCCTTGTAATGAAGGACAGCTACGGCAACGCCACCGTCCCCTTCTACACCAGCTCCTTCAAGGAGATATACGTTGCGGACATCCGCTATATGGAGCGTAACCTTGTGAGCATGATAAGGGACCTGGGCGTGACCGACGTTGTCTTCACCGTCTCGGCCTTCTCCGTTGTGGGCGATAACGCGAACCACATCCAGGCCATAATCGACCAGAACGCCGGCGAGACAATAACCGACCCGCACCCCGAACCCGGCCCCGTAACCGCTCCCCCCCTGGCGGAATAAATATGAAAGGAAGCTATTAAAATGGACCAGAGAGAAGTATTCGCAAGGCTAGACCGTGTATTCCAGGACGTATTCGACGACCCCTCCATCCGCGTCAACCCCGGCACCACCGCCGACGACATCGAGGACTGGGACAGCCTGGAGCATATCACCCTCATCTCAGCTGTGGAGCGGGAGTTCCGCATGAAGTTCAAGATGGGCGAGATATCCTCCATGAAGAACGTGGGCGAGATGGCCCGGATAGTCATGGAGCGCATGAAGCGCTGAGAGTGCAAAACCAAAGAATTGAGCTGTCCCAATTTCCGGGACAGCTCTTTTTTACTCAGCCTTTCTAAGGCGCTCCAAAAGCCAGTCAGTGACCGGCCTGAACAGGACGTGCAGTCCGTACCCAACCGCCCCTCCGGCCGTGTTCGTGATAATGTCCGTAATGTCGGAGCTTCTTCCCCCGCTCATCAGCGGCTGGATAAGCTCTATGGAAAAGCTCATGAGCAGGCACCAGAGCACCGTCTTTCCAAAGCCCGCCCGCCTGCACAGCGGCAGCAGGAACCCGAAGGGCACAGTCATAACCACGTTCAGCGCCGCCTGCCTCACAAAGTCCCCCCGCCCCTCAAAAACGTCCACAAAGGGCGTCAGGTTCATGGGCTCATAGGGGTGGTTGAACATAAATGGCAGCGAGGCTATGACCGGCATTAAAGTGACAAGGAGCACCAATGTGAGGTACGCGTACATCAGCGTGCGCACCACCAGCACCTCCCGGCCCCGGGCCCGCCAGCGCCTGAACAGCACCAGGGCGTACACCAGGACAATGACCCCGAAATCAATAAAGTATCTTGCAAAGTATCTCATAGTCCGCTCACCCTCCTAAGCTTCTCCAGCGCCCCCCTAAGGGGACGGTACAGCAGCAGCATAAGCAGGAAATTGCCGCCGGCGTGCATAAAGTCAAAGGGCAGCCCGCTCGCTATCCAGGCGAACATCATCCGCACCCCGCCCACAGGCAGGTACGTCAGCGAGCAGAGCGTCCCGAAGGCTAGTCCATAGAGCCCCGCGAACACCGCCCACTGCCACGCCCTGTCCATCCAGCGGAAAAGCAACGTGAGCCCGGCCAAGAGGGGCCATATGTAAAGGTACATCACCCACCAGCTCCCAAAGCCGTACAGCAGGCCCTCCAACAGCAGGAACACGCCCACTGCCCCCAGAGCCATCGGCCCGAAGCAGAGTGTGAAGAGCACTATGAGCAGGGTCACAGGCTCGAAGTTGGGCAGGAAGGCCATGACCTCCTTCCCCGCCGTGAGCAGCACCCCCATCATGGCCATCAGGCACATGCCCAAGAGGCGCTTCCTCATTCGTAGCCCACCGTGAGCACTAGCCCATAGCTCTTGCCTTCTTCAATGGGCGTGGAGTCGATGCCCGTCATGGCCGACTCGCCGTCCACCGTCAGGTTCCACCACTCCTGGTTGCCCTCGTTCACGGTGTAGCCGTCCACAGTCTTCACGAACAGGCCGTACTGGGAGTCCTCCCCCGCGATAAGGCCCTCCTGCTCCAGTACCGCGCCCAGCATCTCCTCGGTGGTCTCATAGGTGAAGTCCTTGGTGCTGCCGTCCTTATGGGTCACTGTGACGGTGACGGTCTTCTTCTCGCCGCTGCCGCCGCCCTTGCTGCACCCGGTCAGCACTGTGGCGCACATCATTAGCGCCATCAAAAGCGCCGCCGTTCTTCTTCCGATTCTTCTCTTTTGCATAGTAAAATGCCTCCTAAAAAGTAATTTTAGGGTGGCAGGGCGCGCTGAACACCGCAGCTGCCCTGCGGCTCTCCGGGCAAGTCTTCCGGCTTAGACCTCACCGCCCGCGCCCAGCCTTCCCGAGATTTCCTCTCAGTGACATTCCCTCATAGCCGCTCCTGCTGAACAGCTGATAGCTGTACGGCTATGGGGGGCGCGGGCTCCGTCATCACGGCGACGGGTTCGCCAAGGATTTTAACCTTGTTCCTATGTTCGGCTGTGGCAGTACCACAGACACCTCGGAGTCCCAACGGTGAAAAATATATCACACGAGATATAAAAAGTCAAGTTATAGACGCAAAGTAGGGCTTTTTCTTCCGAAAAAGCCCTAAGTTTTTTTAAGTATTTTTTTGCCTGCGGCAAGACCCTGGGGCTCTGCCCCAAACCCCGCAAGGTGCCTAACGCACCTTGACCGCGCAATTCCTGACGTCCTCAAAAAACTCGCGTAGGACGGCCCGCGCCTCCTCCTCCATGAAGCCGCGGTAGGCCGGTACTCTCAGCGTCCCGGCCTCAGGACTGTCAGCCCCGAAAACCACCCGCTCCACCCGGGCATTATTCGCCGCCCCCGCGCACATCTGGCAGGGCTCAAGGGTCACATACATCTGGCACCCCGATAGCCGCCAGCTCCCCAGCGCCTCACAGGCCCCGGCTATCGCCTCCACCTCCGCGTGGGCCAGGGCGCTCCCCAGGCTCTCCCGCCTGTTCCGCCCCTCGCCTATCACCCGGCCGTCCCGCACTATCACCGCGCCCACCGGCACCTCACCGGCTTCACCGGCCTCTCTCGCCAGCTCAAGCGCCCTCTCCATAAACCGGCGCTCCGGCAGAAACTCAAGCTCCATCCTGCCCTCAGAATATGATAAACAGCATAAGCGTCTCCACCGCCACCATCGCAACTATGGCCCAGAGCACCACCGATTTCATCATCGTCACTATGGACTCCCCCGCCCCCAGCGGCGCGTACAGCACTCCGTCCGCCGGGACCATGGGCTCCTTCTTCGGGAAAAGCCTCCTTCTCAGCACTATCAACAGCACCAGCGCTGTCATCCCCAGGGCGCAGGCAATAAGCATTGTGGCCCCAGCCAGCAGCTGCTGTTTAGACTCGCCCCAGCCCATGAACAGGTAGTAATAGCTCTCAATAACCGCAATGCCGTTATTCAGCCCGTGTATGCACACGCTCACCCAGAGGTTCCCGGTGATGACATATGCCAGGCCCATGGCGGCCCCGGCTATTGTGGCGAACACAACGCTTGAGAGCTGCATATGGGCCATGCCGAATATCACCGCCGAGGCCCCTATGGCAAAGCCTGTGCCGAACCTTCTCAGCCCCGAGAGTATCACCCCCCGGAATGCAAACTCCTCAAGCATGGGCACCATCACGGCAACGCCCAAAAACTCTGCCGCAAAGCTGAACCATCCTCCCCCCTGGCCCAGGACGCTGTCAAGCTCCCTCGCGCCCAAATCCTCCAGCAGCTCCTTTACCACAGCCGCCGGGAAATTCGCCGCCATGCAGACCCCCAGCCCCGCGATTATCATCAGCACACAGCCGATGAAGCTGCATTTCTCAAAGCGGAGATGGAAGTTCCAGTCCTTGCGCCCCGCCAGCATATAGACAAGGGGCGGCGCGGCCGTGCAGATGGGTGAGAGCCCTATGGAAAGCATAACCATAGCAAGGGAGTCACCCTCCAGGTCCACCCCCAGCCCCATGCAGGCCATCTGCACAGCCATCCCCAGAAGAAAGCTCAGGGCGGTCTGGGCTACCATCAGCAGCCCCATGGCGTTCAGCGTCCCCAGGGCCCCGGACTTCCTGGGGTCCTTCCGCTTTACGGCGAAGGCCGGCGCCTGCGCCGCAGGCATTGGCGCGGGGTAGTATACCGGGGGGTACTGAAAGCTTGGCTGCGCCTGCTGCACAGCCTGGGCCGGAAATCCCCCCTGGTTCTGATTTTCCGGATAGTTTTGGAAACTTGGGTAATTTGCCTGGTTCATACCGGCTCCTTTCGGCTCAATATATCAAAGCAATTTTTATATTATTATAGCGGATATCTGCCTTGCAAACTCCGCCGGGTCCTCCAGCGGCGTGCCCTCCACCAGCAGCGCCTGGCCGTAGAGCACCTTGGCATAAAGGCCCAGCCGCTCCCCGTCCTCCTGTATCTCCCGAAGCTTACTGAACACAGGGTGCTCCGGGTTCAGCTCAAGCACCCTCTGGGCCTTGACCTTCTCCCCGGCGGGCATATTGTTGAGCACCTTCTCCATCTCCGAGGAAATCTCCCCCTGGGTGGACATGGCCGCCGGGTGGCTCCCGAGCCCCGCGTTCAGCTTGACCTCCTTGACCTTGCCCTCCAAAGCCTTGCCCATCTTCTCAAGGAGCTCCTTATTCTCGCCGGCCAGCTCCTTCACGTGCTCCTTCTCCTCGTCGCTCTGCAAATCAAGGCCCTCGGCGGTGATGTTTTTGAACTCCTTCTCCTCATACTTCTCAAGCATCTTCAAAGCAAATTCATCCACATCGTCCGTCAGGCACAAAAGCTCATAGCCCTTGCCCATAAGGGCCTCCGCCTGGGGCAGGGCCAAAATGCGCTGTGCGCTCTCGCCGCACCCATAGTATATGCAGTCCTGCTCGGGCTTCATCCTCTCCCGGTACTCTTTCAAGCTCACAAGCTTCTTTTCATTTGAAGACGTGAACAGCACCAGGTCCTTCAGCTCGTCCTTCTTGGCCCCAAAGCCCTCGTACATGCCGTATTTTATCTGTAAGCCAAAGCTCTTCCAGAACTCCTCATACTTCTCCCGGTCGTTCTGAAGCATTGATTTAAGCTCGCTTGCAATCTTCTTCTCAAGCCTTCCGGCAATGAGCTTGAGCTGCCTGTCGTGCTGAAGCATTTCCCGGGAAATGTTCAGGGACAAATCCTGGGAGTCAACCAAGCCCCGCACAAAGCTGAAGCAGTCCGGCAGCAGGTCCGCGCACTTGTCCATAATCAGCACCCCGCTGGCGTACAGCTGCAGGCCCTTCTCAAAGTCCCGGGTGTAGTAGTTATAGGGCGCGGTCTTTGGCACAAAGAGCATGGCGGTATAGGTGGCCGCCCCCTCGGTGGAGGTGCGTATCACCCGCAGGGGGTCCTGCCAGTCCCCGAATTTCTCCTTATAGAAATTGTTCAGCTCCTCGTCGGTGACCTCAGCCTTCGCCTTCTTCCAGATTGGCACCATGGAGTTGAGGGTCTCCTCCTCAAAGTAGGTCTCATACTCGGGCTCCCTGCCGTCAGTGCCCGTGCCCTCCTTCATCCGTGAGCGCTGCATTTCCATCCTGATGGGATAGCGGATATAGTCCGAGTACCGCTTCACAAGATGGCTCAGCCTGTACTGGTCCAAAAACTCGCTGTAGTTCTCGTCCTCGGTGTCGGGCTTTATTGTTAGGGTGATTCGCGTCCCCCGCTCGTTCCAGTCACAGTCCGAAATCTCATAGCCCTCAAGGCCCTCAGACACCCACATGGCGCCCTTCTCTGCTCCAAATGCCTTTGTCTCCACAACCACCTTCGAGCTCACCATAAACGCCGAGTAGAACCCAACGCCAAACTGCCCGATAATGTCCACATCCGCGCCGCCCTTCTCGTTCTCGCTCTTGAACTGTAAAGAGCCGCTCTTTGCGATAACGCCCAGGTTATTGTCCAGCTCCTCGGCGGTCATGCCAATGCCGTTGTCGGTTATCCTGAGGGTGCGCCCCTCCCTGTCGGCCTCAATGCGGATAAAGAAATCCTCCCGGTTAAGTCCCGTGACCCCCTCGCTGACGCTCTTATAATAGAGCTTGTCAATGGCGTCGCTGGCGTTGGAGATAAGCTCCCTGAGGAAAATCTCCTTATGGGTATAGATGGAGTTAATCATCAAATCCATCAAACGCTTCGATTCAGCCTGAAATTCCTTCATTGCCATAGCTAAAAAGACTTCCTTTCACTTAAATACTTGATATCTTTATATTATAGCACAATTTTCGCAAAGTTCAAGACGGTTGGGGGGAGGAAATTCGGGCATAAGGAAGGGGACCGTGAACACACGGCCCCCGCGGGCTGGGCTTTGGCAGGCGTAGCATCCTCCTGCATCTCTCAGGGGATTCCCCCTTGTCATACCATCGGCGTGTGGCCGCTACGAATTTTACCACCTCAAAGCCCATCCTTATTCTACGCTTATTATAGCATAATCATTCTTTTTTGTAAAGAGGCACATTATTTCTTATACGCTGTGCAAAGCGCTTCCCATTCTCTTTTATGGCAGTTATGATAGAGTTCTTATACTGTGAGTCGTCACTCTCAACTGCAAAACGCACAACCAGGTTTACAGCCGCCCCATCTCGATTCAGGGTCTTGCAAGCAAGTGCCGTGTTGGGACGAGCATCAGCAAAAACATAATCAGGGTCAGCTAAAATATTTCCAAAGTCCGGACTGTAGGCTTCATAGAACTCCTTCCCCCGCCGGTCGATAATATGCTGTATTCTCTCGTCAGTAATAATCACTTCGTCTGTAATAATATTATCTGATATACAATAATATATCTCCCTGTCAATCTTCCCCACATACCGCAACGCCGTCCCCCCCTCACCCTCCCATTATACCAGCTCCCCTTCCCCCATGTAAACCAGAAATTTCCCCATATTTCGTTAATATCATTGACAAACCTCCCCCGCTCTGCTACAATTAGGCCGTTTAAGCTCTTATAAAAAAAGAGGAGGTCAACAAAATGGAAATTCTATCTAAGCTCAACCGCCTGCTGTTCCCCCGCTCGGAGGAATACGAGAAGCTGGGCGCAAAGAAGGCGCTGGCGCTGGGGTTCCAGCACGCCTTTGCCATGAGCTGCGCTACCATACTGGTGCCGCTGCTCACCGGGCTGGACGTGGGGGTGGCCCTGTTCTGCGCGGGCGTGGGCACGCTTATCTTCCACCTGTGCACCGGCGGGCGCATGCCCACCTTCCTGGGCAGCTCCTTCGCCTTTATCTCGGCCCTCTGCGGGGTGATAGGCAATTCCAGCTTCGGGGCGACCTATGATGAGCAGGTCTCGGCGGCTATGGGCGGCATAATCGCCGCGGGCGCTTTCTACCTTCTGCTGTCCCTGGTGATAAGGTTCTGCGGCAAGGGCCTTATTGACAAGCTCTTCCCCCCGGTGGTGCGCGGGGTGGGCATAACGCTCATCGGCCTGAACCTGGCCTCCTCTGCCATCAGCAATATCCAGACCCAGTACGGCCCGGACGGAAACGCCCTGCCCATCTTCGGCGAGGGCTACGATATGCCCACATATGTCTGGGCCTGGGTGCTGGCGGCCATCGTCTGCCTCACCGCCGTGGTGCTGTCAAGCTGCTTTAGGGGCATGGTGAAGATGAGCTCCATCGTCATTGCCCTGGTGGGCGGCTACGTACTGTCCCTCATCGTCACCAAGACCGGCCTTGCCCCGGCGGCGCTTATGAACACCGGGGTCATCGCCGACTACAACTGGATACAGGCCCCCCACTTCGTCCTGCCCAGCTTCAACATCACCGCCATCGGCATGATAGCCCCCATCGCCATCGTCACCTGCGTGGAGCATGTGGGCGACGTGTACGCCAACGGCGCGGTAGTTGGCAAGGATTTTACAAAGGACCCGGGCCTCCACCGCACCATGCTGGGCGACGGCCTGGCCACAGTCTTCGCCGGCCTTGTGGGCGGCCCTCCCAATACCACCTACAGCGAGAACACCGCCGTTTTAGCCGCAACCGGCAACTATAACCCGGCGTCCCTCAGGATAGCGGCGCTCATAGCAATCGTTGTGAGCTTCTTCGGCAAGGCCATCGGCGTTATCCAGTCTGTCCCGAACTGCGTGCTGGGCGGGGCGTGCATAGTGCTCTACGGCATGATAGCCTCCGTGGGCCTGCGCACCCTTGTGGAGAACCACGTGGACTTCACCAAAAACCGGAACCTCTGCATAGCGGCAGTCATGCTGGTGCTGGCCATCGGCGGGGCGGTCATCGGCAACGCCACATTCAACTTTACGAATATCGGCCTGGGAATAATCGTGGGCATAATCATGAACCTGGTGATACCCGAGATTGAGCCCCAGGAGCCCGGGATGGTGGCACACTCGGTGGACAAGGCCGAGGTCGTGCCGGAGCGCAAGGCGAAGAAATAAATTGCGCGGTATATCTGGCTCCACCAGCGGAGTCAGTATCATGCACCTTTAAAGTAAACAGAGAACCTCCCGGAAAATCGGAAGGTTCTCTGTTTCTACTAAAAACTAAGAACAAAAACGATATTCTAAGCACACAGAAATTTTTTGCAAGCCGAAAGGAAATCAAGCAGTATGGTAACACTCGACAAAGCAAGAAAGCTGCCCTTTAAAACATACTTTTTTTATCCAGCAGACATGGAATACAAGCTCATACAGCTAATGGAAAACTCATCCGAAACCGATTACACAACACACGAATACTCTGAAATGAAAACACGCGTTCCGAAATCCAAGCAGATACAAGAACTGGTATACTATGCAGACATGCCCGAACTCATAGATAAAAACCCGAAATTCTGCATATCAAACTATCCGGCAAACTATTTATTTGACAAAATAGAAGACCTGACGGCAAGCCCTGAAGAAATCGAAAAAGCAAAAACACTCGCCGCCATAATCCTAAAAAATCGACAGGAATGATTTTGCGCAAACCACTTGACAAGCCCAAGGTTTAATACTATAATGATATCACACCAATATCAAGGAGGCAAAAACCATGTTCATAGTAAACACCAACGACATCCCCGGCCAGCCCATCCAGGCCCTGGGCATAGTAATGGGCAGCACCATCCAGTCCAAAAATATCGGCAAGGATATCGGCCAGGGCTTCAAGGGCTTAGTGGGCGGCGAGCTGAAATCCTACACCAAGATGATGGACGAGGCGAGGAACATCGCCATCCAGCGTATGATAGCCCAGGCCCAGCAGATGGGGGCCGACGCCATAGTTTCCGTGCGGTTCTCGTCGGCGGCAGTGACAGCCGGGGCGGCCGAGGTGATGGTCTGCGGCACGGCGGTTAAGTACGTGCGGTAAGCTCGTGAATAAAACGCGTCCCTGGGGCAGAGCTCTGGGGACGCGTTTTTGAGGGCTTGACAAAGGGCCGGGAAAATTATTATAATAATATCACACCAACGGAAGGAGGCCTGACAATGAGCACCAGAGAGAAGTGCGCGGCCCTGCTGGACAGCGTGCCCGAGTATAAGCTTGGATACGCGCTCGCCTACCTACAGGGTCTCACCGCCGATGAACCAGAGGAGATACCCAACGCCACTACAATAGCCGCCCTGATTGAGGGCGACGAAATGCTCCGCAATGGAACCGGGCAGGGTTTCCAGGGGAGCGCAGAGGAATTTTTTGCCATGCTGGACGCTGAGGAGGCGGAAAATGCTTAAACTCAGCGCGACAACAAAATTCAAGCATGACCGCCGCCTGTGCATGAAGCGCGGTTATAATATGGAGCTGCTGAACGCCGCCGTCAACATCCTGATTATCCCTAGCCCACTGCCCCCGAATAATCAAGACCATCTTCTCAACGGCAAGTGGGCGGGCCGCCTGGAAAACCCCTGAAAAGGTTCCCATTGTCCCCACCCTGTTTCATAATATAAAGTCAATTATTATTTTATACCCAGCAGCCCATAAATCATAAACACAATCCCCATAAGCGCCCATACCCCGCTGATAAAGTACAGCCCAAAGAGCGCTCCCCCGCTTTTGACCCCGCGCTCCTTGAGCTTTCTCCCCCAGCGGAAGGTAAAGAAGGCTATGGCCCCTCCGGCTATGAGCAGCAGGGGCGAACACACCAGATACAGTATCGTCATAATCACATCTCCACAAGAAAAGGCAGTACGGCGGCTTTCCGTACTGCCCTGTTTATTTTGTCTTACTCGGCCTCAAAATAGGCCTTAAACGCCTGATACGCCGCATAGAGGTCCACCTTGGAGATGACCTCGAAGGGCGCGTGCATGGAGAGCACCGGCACGCCGATGTCGATAACGTCGGCGTTCAGGCGGGAAATATCCAGAGCCACGGTGCCGCCGCCGCCCTGGTCCACCTTGCCAAGCTCGCCAATCTGCCAGAGCACCCCGGCGTTGTCGAGAACGCGGCGTACCCAGCCCAGGAACTCTGCGGAGGCGTCGTTGCTGCCGCCCTTGCCCCGGGAGCCTGTGTACTTGGCAATGCCCACGCCGCGGTTCACATAGGTGGAGTTGCCGGGCTCATAGGCTGAGGCATAGGTGGGGTCAAAGGCCGCGGTCACGTCTGCGGAGAGGCAGTTGGACTTCGACCACACATGCTGGGGCTCAAGGCCCTCGGCCCTTGCCAAATCACATACAAAGTAGTTGAGGTATTCGGAGCACAGGCCGGTGTTGCCCACGGAGCCTATCTCCTCCTTGTCCGCAAGGCAGACGATACAGGTCTTCTCCGGGGCCTCGCTGGCAAAGAGGGCCTGGAGGGCCGGGTACGCGCAGACCCTGTCGTCGTGGCCGTAGGCCCCTACCAGGCTCCTGTCGAAGCCGATGTCTGTGGCAGGGAAGGCGGGCACAAATTCCAGCTCGGCTGAGATAAGGTCGCTCTCAATAATGCCGTACTGCTCGTTTAAAATCTTCATGACGTTGAGCTTATAAAGCTGCTCGCCTTCTTTATCCAGGGGCAGGCTGCCGATAAGCACATTCAGGTCCTCGCCGGTGAAGGCCTCGCCCAGCTTCTTGGCGCTCTGGTCCTTGCCAAGATGGGGCAGGATGTCGGTTATGCAGAACTGGGGGTCCCCGGGGTTCTCGCCCACGTTGAGGGTGACCTCGGAGCCGTCCTTCTTCACTATCTTGCCATGCAGGGACAGGGGTATGGCCGTCCACTGGTACTTCTTTATGCCGCCGTAGTAGTGGGTCTTCAAGAGGGCCATCTCCCCGCTCTCATAGAGGGGTATGGGCTTCAGGTCCACCCTGGGGCTGTCGATATGCGCGGCGGCTATGCGCACGCCGTCCCTGGCGCCGTTTTTGCCGATAACGGCCAGGCACATAGCTTTGCCCCTGTTGTTATAGTAGACCTTCTCACCGGCGCCGTACTTCTTCATGGGGTCGAACTCCACAAAGCCCGCCGCTTTAGCCGCGGTAACGGTCCAGTCCACAGCCTCACGCTCGGTCTTCGCGGCGGTGATGAAGTCCTTATAGCCCTCGGCAAAGTCCATGGCCTTGGGCGCGTCCCTTAAAGCCGCCTCCCTTGAGGGCTTGGCCCGGTCCATAAGCAGCTTTTCACTGAGCTCCTGGGCCTCTGTCTTTTTATTTTCTTCCATATTTCTACCTCTTTTCCTTCGTATTCTTAAAACCTATTATACCACCCAAAACCCAAAAGTCAACACTGGAGCTCTCTCCACATTGACAAATCCCGGAGGTATGCTATAATGGTAAAAAAGAGAGGAGTGAAAAACCGTGACGGCGAAAGAGGTTTTGAATCTAATCGACTGGCTCCGCAAGCAGGGCTTTGACAATGACAAGATTTCTGAATGCCTTGAATATATAGAAGAAAAAAAGTGAGGAACATAATATGAAGACAATATATTTAGACTGTAATATGGGCGCCGCCGGCGACATGCTCTCGGCAGCGCTCTTAGAGCTCCTGCCAGAGGATGAGCGCGCTGAGTTTGTGGACGGGCTCAACGCCCTGGGGCTGCCGGGGGTGGAGTTCACTGCCCAGCCCTCGGTAAAGTGCGGCATAACCGGCACGCATATGCACGTGACCGTAAACGGCCATGCCGAGGGAGAGGAGCACCGCCATCACCATGAGCACGGGCATGAGCACGGGCACACCCATGAGCACCACCACAGCGGTATGCACGACATCGAGCATATTGTGAGCGGCCACCTGAATATTCCCGAAAAAGTGAAGTCTGATATCCTGGCTGTATATAAACTCATAGCAGAGGCTGAGAGCCATGCCCACGGCGTGCCCGTCAGCGAGATACACTTCCACGAGGTTGGAACCATGGACGCCGTAGCCGACGTGACGGCCGTGTGCCTTCTGATGGACAGGCTCTCCCCGGGGCAGGTCATAGTCTCACCGGTACATGTGGGCAGCGGCCAGGTGCGCTGTGCCCACGGCATTCTGCCCGTCCCCGCCCCCGCCACCGCCCATATCCTAACCGGCGCACCCATATACGGCGGCAGGATAAAGGGCGAGCTCTGCACCCCCACAGGGGCGGCGCTCCTTAGGCACTTTGCGGACAGCTTCGGTGACATGCCTGTTATGACCCTCCTTAGGGTTGGCTACGGCATGGGCACGAAGGATTTTGAGGCGGCAAACTGTGTAAGAGCCATGCTTGGAGAAGCATGAGCCAAATATTATTTTACTATATTTTCAGGAGGAAATACCTATGAACGTTGCAGTACTTGGCGCGTGGCACGTGCACACCATGGAGTATGCCACAGCCATACAGAAGAACCCCCGCACCACCCTTACATGCCTCTGGGACAGCGACCCGAAGCGCGGGGCTGAGACGGCCGAAAAGCTGGACGTCCCCTTCCAGCCGGACCTTACCGCCCTGCTCGCCGACCCCTCCATTGAGGCCGTCACCGTCACCACCGCCACCTCCGAGCACCCTGAGGTGCTGAAGGCCGCGGCAAAGGCCGGCAAGCATATCTTCACCGAGAAGGTGCTGGCAATTACCAATGAGGACGCACAGGACGCCGCAAAGGTCATCAACGAGAGCGGCGTGAAGTTCACCATCTCCTACCCCCACAAGATTCGCCCTACCCTCAAGGCCGCAAAAGCCCTCACAGACAGCGGTAAGCTGGGCCGCATAACCTACGCCCGGGTGAGGAACGTCCACAACGGCAGCAGCGCCGGCTGGCTCCCGCCCCACTTCTACGACCCCTCTGAGACCGGCGGCGGGGCCATGATGGACCTGGGGGCCCACCCCATGTACACCCTCAACTGGCTCATGGGCGAGCCCAAGTCCATCGTCTCCATGTTCACGGAGGTCACCGGTAAGGGCGTTGAGGACAACGCCGTGTCCGTCATCGAGTTCGAGGGCGGGGCCATAGGCGTTTCCGAGACCGGCTTTGTAAGCGGCGGCATGGGCTATGTGCTGGAGGTTGGCGGCACCGAGGGCTCCTTGATGGTCCATAACGATATTTTGGAGTACAGCTGTGCTGAGACCGAGGGTAAGCTCGTGGAATTGAAGGACCTGCCCGAGGCTGACCCAATGCCCATCGACGCCTGGATAGACGCCTGCATAGACGGCGGCGAGGCCCCCAACGGCACGGACGAGGCCGTGGCTTTGACCAAGTTTATGGCGGGAGCTTACGAGTCATATAAAACTGGCTCCAAGTATATCTTTTAAAGAACTATATGCTCTGAATATAATATAATGATGTACAGCTCCGGTGCTTTTTTCTGTACCGGAGCCTTTTATTTTTCTATAATTCTCAAAAGGTCTTGCAAGTATGAGGGAAATGTGTCATAATATCTGAAATGTACCTACAATGTGATGATGACCCTTTGGAGGATATCCTTATGACAAACAATGTATTTGCCCCAACTCCGCCCATGGGCTGGAACAGCTACGACTACTACGACACCACCGTAAACGAGGAGCAGGTCCGGGCCAACGCCCGGGTCATGGCGGAGCGCTTAAAGGAGTGGGGCTGGGAGTATGTGGTCATTGACATTCAGTGGTACGCGAAAAACGCCGGCAGCATGCGCGGGCGTTTCCAGTACATACCCTTCGGCCCGGTGGAGATAGACTCCTGGTCCCGGCTGCAGCCGGACCCCGAGCGCTTCCCCTCCTCCCAGGGGGGCAGGGGCTTCGGGCCCCTTGCGGACTATATCCACAGCCTGGGCCTCAAGTTCGGCATACATATAATGCGGGGCATACCCCGTATCGCCGCCCATCTGCACAATAAGATACTTGGCCATAACGAAACGGCGGACATGGTTGCGGACCCGGCCTCCGTCTGCCGCTGGAACCCGGATATGTACGGCGTAATGGACTGCCCCGGCGGCCAGGCATACTACGACTCCCTCATGAAGATGTACGCCGACTGGGGCGTGGACTTCATAAAGTGCGACGACATCTGCAACACCGACAACCTTGTGCCCCACAGCGAGAAGGCCTGGGCGAGAAGCTATGAGATAGAGATGATTTCAAGGGCCATCGAGAAGACCGGCCGCAGGATAGTCCTCTCCCTCTCCCCGGGCCCGGCAGTGGTGGACCGCTCCTGGCACTACCAGGCCTACTCGAATATGTGGAGGATAACCGACGACTTCTGGGACGACTGGGAGCTGTTAAAGGCCATGTTCCCCCGCTGCGAGCAGTGGCAGGACCATGTGTCCCCCGGCTCATACCCGGACTGCGACATGCTGCCCCTGGGCTATATAGGCGCGGGCTTTGGGGACGAGCGCCTCACCCGCTTCACAAAGGACGAGCAGAAGACCATGTTCACCCTCTGGTGCCTGATGGGCTCCCCCCTGATGATGGGGGGCGAGCTGACAAAGCTTGACGACTGGACCCTGTTCATCCTCACAAACTGGGACGTGCTGGACATGCTCCCCTGCCGCCCAAGGCAGCTCTACCGCAACGAGAGCTCCGCGGCCTGGTCCGCCCTGGACCCGGACTCCGGGGAGAAATACGTGGCCCTCTTCAACCTTTCGGACGAGCCCCGGGAGCTCTCGGCCTCTGTCAGGGATATCTGGCCCCGCACCATAGCGGGCATTGACCTTTGGGACGGCAGCCGCACAGAGTTCGCCGACGGCACCGTAATAGCCCTCGTAGCCCCCCACGGCTGCGCCGCCTACCGCATAGCCAGCACCGCCAAGCCCTGGGAGGACCAGCCATGAGCCCCCTCTCGCCAAAGGCCATGGACTTCCTTTTTGAGCTCTCCATAAACAATGAGCGCCCATGGTTTACGGAGCATAAGCCCCAGTTTGAGGAGCTCCTTCAGCGACCCTTTAAGGAGCTCGCCGGGGAGACCCTGGACTTAATGTCAAAAGCTTTCCCAAAGTGCGGCTTCGGCCTGCATATCTCAAGGATATATCGGGACGCCCGGCGGCTCTTCGGCCGCGGGCCCTACCACGACCACCTCTGGTTCTCCCTCCAGAGGGAGGACTGCCGGCACAAGGGCCCCATGCTCTGGTTCGAGTTCGGGCTCTCTGGCACCTCCCACGGCCTGGGGTACTGGGACCGCTCAGCGGAGCAGGCGGCGGCCTTCCGCAAAAAGATAGACTCCGACCCAAAGCGCTTTGAAGAGCTGCTGCTCTCTGTTCCGGACCGGGAGAAAAGCCGCCTCTGGGGGGATGAGTACAAGCGCCCCAAGGGGCATATAAGCGGGCTTATAGACCCCTGGTACAACCGGAAGCAGGCCAGCATAGGCTATGACGACTACTTCGGGGACGAGCTCTTTTCAGACAGGCTCCCCCGGCTCCTTTTTGAGTCCTTCTCAGGGCTCATCCCCCTCTACCACTACCTGATGGAGGCCGCCGGGTTAGAGCTGAGGCTCTAACTGAAAGAATAAAAAACCTGTGCCCGCTCATACTATACCCTAGTATGAATGGAGGGACAGATATGTGCACTTGCATAACAATGAAGACCCGGGACGTATACTTCGGCCGTACCATGGACATACACTACCACTTCGGCGAGCAGGTGGCCGTCACCCCAAGGGGGCTCTCCATCACCCTGAAGTCCGGGGAGGTCTTTGAGAGCTGGTATGCCATGATAGGCATGGCCTCCGTCCGCGGCAGCTATCCCCTCTACGCCGAGGCCACAAATGAGCGGGGGCTCAGTATGGCCGGGCTCAACTTCCCGGATAACGCCTGGTACGGCGAGCCCCTCCCCGGAAAGACCAATCTCGCCCCCTATGAGCTCATCCCCTGGGTGCTGGGCTCCTTCGGCACCATTGAGGAGGTGAAGAGGGAGCTCCCCTCTGTATGGCTCACGGATATTCCCCTTAATAAAGATACGCCCCTGTCCCCCCTGCACTGGATGATAAGCGACAGGACCGGGGGGAGCCTGGTTGTGGAGCAGACCCGTGAGGAAGGCCTGAGGGTTTACGACAACCCATTCGGCGTGCTCACCAATAACCCCACCTTCCCCTACCACAGCATGAACCTCAACAGCTTCATGAACCTCACCTCCCAGCCGCCCCAGAACCGCTTCTGCAAGGGCCTGGACCTGACGGCCTTCGGCAGCGGCATGGGCTCCATCGGCCTGCCCGGGGACAACTCCCCCACCTCCCGCTTTGTGAGGACCTGCTTCAACAGGGCGAACTCCCTTTGCGGGGACAGCGAGGAGGATTCGGTGTCCCAGTTTTTCCATATTCTCGATAACGTGTGGATGGTCCGGGGCTCCACCATGCTAAAGGGCAGCGTCTGCAATACCACCACCTACGCCTGCTGCATGAATGTTTTCAAGGGGGTTTACTATTATAAGACCTACTCAAATTCCCAGCTCACCGCCGTGCGCCTGACCGAGGAAAATATCAACGCCCCCGGGCCCACCTTCTATCCCCTTGAGGAACAGCAGCAGGTGCGCTATGTGAACTAAAAGGAGACAGCATGATAATCGATTTCCATACCCACACCTTCCCTCCCAAAATAGCGGCCTCAACCATTATGAAGCTCAGCGCCGCCAGCCACACCCTCCCCTTCACCGACGGCACCCCCGGCGGCCTCCGCGCTTCCATGCGTGACGCCGGGGTCAGTCTCTCCGTAGTCCTGCCGGTGGCCACGGCCCCCCGCCAGGTGGAGCATATCAACGACGCCTCAGCCGCCATCAACGAGAGCACAGAGGAGACCGGGCTCATTTCATTCGGCTGTATGCACCCGGATTTTGAGGGCTGGCACGATGAGCTCAAGAGGGTCAAGAGCCTTGGGCTCAAGGGCATTAAGCTCCACCCGGTCTACCAGGGAGTGGACTTCGACGACCCCCGCACTCTCCGTATTCTGGACCGTGCCGGGGAGCTGGGCCTGATTGTCGTCACCCACGCGGGCCTGGACGTGGGCTTTCCCGGGGTGGTCCGGTGCTCCCCGGAGATGGTGAGAAGCGCTGTGAGGCAGGCGGGGCCTGTGAAGCTGGTGCTGGCCCATATGGGGGGATGGCGCTCCTGGGACAGGGTGTTGGAGCTTTTACCGGAGCTGCCTGTATTTATTGACACCAGTTTTTCTACCGGCAGGATGGTCCCTGCCGATGGGTATTATTCTGAAGATGAGCTTCAGCTTTTGGACGGAGAACAGTTTATGGGGCTTGTCCGTGCTTTTGGCACGGAGCGGGTGCTTTTTGGGAGTGACAGCCCTTGGAGCAGCCAGAGGGAGAGCTTGGATTGGATTAGGGAGCAGCCGCTGACGGATGGAGAGATTGAAGATATACTCGGGGGTAATGGAAGGAAACTGCTGGGCCTGTAAATTCTGTATAACACATAAAACGCACATTAAAAGCCACGGCAAACGCCGTGGCTTTTTGTGCTGGGCGCAAGCCCCAGCGGGCGTGGGGACGCCAGTCCCCACAAAATTCATTGGGCGGGTGGGTGGGCGTCGCCGGAGGCGTGCCCACATGAAGGTCCCGGGGCCCTGCCCCAAACCCCGCAGCCTTTGAAAAGGTTGACGAAACTTTTTATATGTTCGAGATATTCTCCTGGTCCACCAGCCTGATTCCCTTCCCAGCCAGCGCCAGCGCCGCCCTCTGCGGCTCCTGCACCCGGAATATCATATAGGCATGGTCCACATCCCCGCCGCCCAGGAAGGCGTACATGTACTCCACATTCACCCCCGCCTCAGTCAGCACCTGCAAAATCTTATGCAGCCCGCCCGGCTCGTCCGGTATCAGCACCGCAAGCACCGGTGTCAGCTTGTGCACAAACCCCCCGTCTTTAAGTACCGTCGCGGCCTTATACACATCGTCTACTATCAGCCTCACTATGCCGAAATCGTTGGTCTCAGCCAGGCTCAGCGCCCGCATGTCTATGCCGTTTTCCGCAAGCAGCGCGGTCATGTTCGTCAGCGTCCCCGGCCTGTTTTCCAGGAATACGGATATCTGGTTTACTGTCATATTTACCCCTCCTCAAATTTTTCTCCTGTCAATGACCCTCACAGCCTTGCCCTCGCTTCTCACAATGGACTTGGGCGCCACCAAAGTCACCTTCGCCGTCAGCCCAAGCATGGACCTGAGCCCTTCCACCAGCTCCTTCTGGCGCTCCGCAATATCCCCAAGATTATCCGTGAACATCTCGGGGGTCATCTCCACCTGCACGTCCAGGGTGTCGGTGTTCCTCACCCTGTCCACGATTATCTGGTAGTTTGCCGGATACCCATGGTTCAAAAGCACAGTTTCAATCTGAGAGGGGAACACGTTCACGCCTCTTATAATAAGCATATCGTCCGTGCGGCCCTGGGGCTTTGTCATCTTCACATGGGTGCGCCCGCAGGGGCAGGGCTCCCTTGTAAGGGTGCAGATATCCCTCGTGCGGTAGCGGAGCAGCGGGAAGGCCTCCTTTGTGATGGATGTAAACACCAGCTCACCCTGCGAACCCTCGGGCAGCACCTCTCCGGTCTCCGGATTTATTATCTCCGCGATGAAATGGTCCTCGTTGATGTGCATTCCGGTCTGGGCTGAGCACTCAAAAGAGACCCCCGGCCCGGAGAGCTCGGTGAGCCCGTAGATGTCATAGGCCTTTATGCCCAGCGTGTTCTCAATGTCCCGGCGCATTTCCTGGCTCCAGGCCTCCGCGCCGAAAATTCCCGCCTTCAGCGGGATGTCGTCAGGCCCCAGGCCCATCTCCTTCATGGTCTCGCCTATGTACGCAGCATAGGAGGGCGTGCAGCAGAGTATCGTCGCCGAGAGGTCCTGTATGAACATTATCTGCCTCTCCGTGTTCCCGGAGCTCGTGGGTATCGTCAGGCACCCCACCTTATGGGAGCCGCCGTTGAGCCCCGGCCCGCCGGTGAACAGCCCATATCCATAGCTCACCTGGCAGACGTCCTCATCCGTGCCCCCCGCCGCCATGATTGCCCGGGCGCAGCAGTCCTCCCACAAATCGATGTCATGCTGGGTATAAAACGCCACCACCCTCTTGCCGGTGGTCCCCGAGGTGGACTGTATCCTCACGCAGTCTTTCAGGGGCTTGCCCATGAGCCCGTAGGGGTACGCCTCCCGAAGGTCAGCCTTTGAGAGAAACGGCAGCTTGTAAAGGTCATCCGAGGACTTGATATCCTCCGGCGTGACCCCCTTCGCCTCCATCTTCCTCCGGTAATACGGCACATTCTCCCAGACGTGCTTCACCTGCCGAACCAGCCGCTCGTCCTGCAGGGCCTTGATTTGTTCCCTCGGGGCGCACTCGATTTCCGGTTGATAGTAGCGTTCCATTTTTGCATCAGTCCTTTCAAAATTTTTTATCTTCCCAGCTTATCCTGCAATCCAGCATATTCTGGCCATCCGTATACCTGCCTGAGTGCTCCGTGACAAACGTAGCGGGATAATACTCTCCCCCGTTTTTGCTGCAGCCGATAAACAGCATATAATATGTAATATTTCCTATATTCCCCAGCCGCTTATAGAGAAAGTATTTTGCAATAACCTTCGACCCTGCCTTAGCACTGTCAAATTCCACTATCACCCGGCTCTCAGCCTCGCCCAGCATATCCTCTATATGCCGAAACGAGCCAAGGCGTTCGGCCACCTGATTATAATTTGAGCTTTTTGCCAGGGTCTCTTCAGCTATGCGCCCATTTTTCACCATTTTGTAAAATCGTTCCGCGCCCACTTTTGGTGAGGCAATGCCCCGCTGGTCTGTCAAATGTTGAAACCCTGCCATATGATGAAAATACCGCGCTTCAAATTCCAGCGTGAACTCCACACCATTTTCAATAGATATATGATATATTCTGCTTCTCAGCCGCTCATAGACATCTATCGCTTCTTCAATAAGCCCCATTTCGCCCTCATTCCGCGTCACATAAACAAAAAGTGCCCTAACGCAAGCGCTAAGGCACCTTATACTCAGTACAGTGTTTTTTCTTCGGCATACTACCTATCCGAGCCTCGGGTAACACCAAACCGGCACAGAGCCTCCGCAAGCACTGCTCGGAGCAGCCCTTGTTTCACAGGCGGAGCTTCACGCCCACACCTCTATTATATGCAGAAATAACGGTTTTGTCAATAAATTTTTCAAAAACACCCCGTGAATTTTTGCCGTTACATTCAAATCACCTAAATCACTTAAACCCCCACCGTCTCCTCCAGCTTCTCACTCCGTCCCTCTCCCCAGCTCAAAAGCCTTCCTGTTTATCTCCAAAAACTTCCCCGGCACACACGCCTCTATTGCCTCCTGCCAGGCCTCCCCTGGGAAGTCAAAGTAGTGGGAGAGCCTCCCCAGCAGCACCAAATTCACCGCCTTGGCGCTCCCGGCCTCCTCCGCGAGCCCCAGGCAGTCCAACGCGTCCACCTTCGCCCCTGCGGCCTCCATCTTCTCAACAAGCCCTGAGGGGTACTCCGCGGCCCCGGTTATCACGGGCATGGGGTCTATCTGCTGTGTGTTCGTCACCACCCGGCCGCCGGGCTTCAGGTAGGAGAGCCACCTTGCGGCCTCCAAAAGCTCAAAGGAAACTATGGCGTCGGCCTGGCCCCTGTCTATCACCGGGGAACAGACCTTCTCCCCGTAGCGCACAAAGGTGACGACGCTGCCCCCCCGCTGGCTCATGCCGTGGACCTCCGAGACCTTCACATCATAGCCCCGGCCCATGAGCAGGTGCCCGAGAAGCTTGCTGGCGAGCAGGGAGCCCTGCCCCCCAACGCCCACTATCATTATATTTTTCGTGTCCATCCTTAACCCTCCTTAAACGCGCCGAACCCGCAGAGCTGGCCGCATACGCCGCAGCCCACGCACTGGGTGCCGTCGATATGGGCCTTGCCGTCCTTAATGGATATTGCCGGGCAGCCAATCTTCATACAGGCCTTGCAGCCCCGGCACTTATCCCGGTCCACCGTAAGGGCGGGCTTATGCTTCACATACTTCAAAAGCGCGCAGGGCCTCCTTGAGATTATCACCGAGGGCTCAGAAGCCCCCAGCTCCTCCTTTACTGCCTCCTCACAGGCCTTCAAATCGTAGGGGTCCACCACCCGCACCCTCTCAATGCCCATGGCCCTGCACAGGGCCTCAAGGTCAATCTTACCCGCCGGGTCCCCCCGAAGGTTAAAGCCCGTGGTGGGGTTCTGCTGGTGGCCGGTCATGCCGGTTATGCTGTTGTCAAGTATTATCACAGTCGAGTTGGACTGGTTATAGGCCACGTTGGCAAGCCCGGTCATGCCTGAGTGCATAAATGTAGAGTCCCCGATGACCGCCACGGTCTTGCCCTCGCTCTCAGCTCCAAGAGCCTTATTGAAGCCGTGGAGCCCGCTTATGGACGCACCCATGCAGAGGGTCATGTCCATGGCTCCCAAAGGCGGCATGGCCCCTAAAGTATAGCAGCCAATATCCCCCAGCACAGTACAGCCCAGCTTTTTCAGTGTGTAGAACAGTCCCCTATGCGGGCACCCGGCGCACATCACCGGGGGACGGCTGGGCAGCTCCTCAGAGAGCCCCTTCCCCTCCGGTACAGGCAGGCCAAGCTTTTCGGCCACGATATTCTGGCTCAGCTCCCCGGTGAGGGGGAAGCAGTCCTTCCCCGCGAGAGCGAGGCCCAGCCCACGGCAGCAGCCCTCAAGGAAGGGGTCCCCCTCCTCCACCACTGCCAGCAGGCTCACCTTAGCGGCAAAGCCCCTTATGAGCTCAGCGGGCAGGGGCCAGACCATCCCCAGCTTGAGCACCGGGTATCTGTCCCCGCACACCTCCTTCACATACTGATAGCAGGTGCTTGAGGTGATAATGCCTATCTTATTGTCCTGCCCCTCTTCAACACGGTTTATCTTGGCCGTCCCGGCCCATTTTGAGAGCCGTTCCAGCCGCTCCTCCACCACAGGGTGCCTCTTTATGGCGTTGGCCGGGGCCATGACGTACTTCCCCGGAGCCTTCTCATAGGGCCTCGCCTTTGGCTCCACCCGCTCCGAGAGCTCGGCCACGGACTGGGAGTGGGCCACCCTTGTGCACATCTTCAATAATACCGGCGTGTCGAACTCCTCCGAAATCTCAAATGCCAGCTTCGTGAACTCCAAGGCCTCCCTTGAGTCCGAGGGCTCAAGCATGGGGAGCTTCGCCGCCCTTGCATAGTGCCTCGAGTCCTGCTCGTTCTGGGACGAGTGCATCCCCGGGTCGTCCGCCACGGCTATCACCATCCCGGCGTTCACCCCGGTATATCCCATGGTAAACAGGGGGTCCGCCGCCACGTTCAGCCCCACGTGCTTCATGCCGCAGAAGCTCCTTTTACCTGCAAGGCTCGCCCCGAAAGCCGTCTCCATGGCCACCTTCTCGTTTGGGGCCCACTCGCAGTATATCTCCGGGAACTTTGCCGCCTCCTCGGTTATCTCCGTGCTGGGCGTGCCTGGATAGCTGGACGCTATGGAGCAGCCGGCCTCATACAGGCCCCTCGCCACGGCGGCGTTGCCCAATATCAGCTCTTTCATATATGTACCTCCATTGTCTTCATCAGCCCTTATTCTGTGCCTCCACCAGCCGCACCCCGCAGTATATCTCCCGGAGCTTCGGCTTCTCTATCTTCCCTGTGGCGTTCCTTGGCACAGGGGCGAAAATTATCTTCCTTGGCCGCTTATATCTCGGCAGGTCCCTGCAGAAGTCCATGACCTCCTCCTCGGTGCACTCCATGCCCTCCTTCACCTGGATTATGGCCGCGGCTATCTCCCCCAGCCGCTGGTCCGGCAGGCCGATAACAGCCACGTCGTGAATCTTCGGGTGCCCGGACAAAAAGGCCTCTATCTGCACCGGGTACAAATTCTCGCCGCCGGAGATAATAACGTCCTTCTTCCGGTCCACCAAATATATAAAGCCGTCCTCATCCTGCCGGGCCATGTCCCCGGTATGGAGCCAGCCGTTCTGCAGCACCTCCCGGGTAGCCGCCTCGTCATGGTAGTACCCCACCATCACGCCGCCGCCCTTCACGCAGAGCTCGCCCACGTCCCCGGGCTTCACAGCCTCACCCTGCTCGTCCACTATCTTTATGCGCCAGCCCGCACCGGGCACGCCGATGGCCCCCACCTTATGGGGATTGTCAACCCCCAGGTGCACGCAGCCGGGGCCGGTGGACTCGGAGAGGCCGTAGTTGGTGTCGTATTTATGGTTCGGGAAGTACTCCCACCAGTGCTTCACAAGGCTGGGGGGCACCGGCTGGGCGCCGATGTGCATGAGCCTCCACTGGCTGAGCTCATAGTCCTCTATCTTTATGTCCCCCCTGTCCAGGGCCGCAAGAATGTCCTGGGCCCATGGCACCAGGAGCCATACTATCGTGCAGCCCTCCGAGGACACCGCCTCAAATATTGCCCCCGGGGAGTTCCCCTTCAGGAGCACCGCCTTGCCCCCGGTAAAGAGGGAGCCGAACCAGTGCATTTTCGCGCCGGTATGGTATAGGGGGGGTATGCAGAGGAACACGTCCTCATGGGTGGTCTCGTGGTGCAGGGCCTCCATCCTCGCCGACTGCATAAGCGCCGAGTGCCTAAGGAGTATGGCCTTGGGGAAGCCCGTGGTGCCAGAGGAGTAGTATATAGCCGCCTCGTCCTCGTCGTCTATGAGCACCTTCGGGGGGGCGCTTGAGCAGTTTGCCGAGGCCCTGTGGTAGTCCTCAGCGAAGGTAGGGCAGCTGTCCCCCACGAAGAAGAGCAGCTTCTCCCCGCCTATGTCCGGCACTATCTCCTCCACGCGCCCTATAAACTCCGGCCCGAAAAAGAGCACGTCCGCGTCCGCAAGCCCCAGGCAGTACTTTATCTCCTCGGCCGTATACCTGAAGTTCAAAGGCACCGCTATGGCCCCTGTCTTTAAAATACCGAAGTAGATGGGCAGCCACTCCAAATTGTTCATCATCAAGAGGGCCACCTTCTGCCCCTTGCGTATCCCTCGGCCCAGAAGCAGGTTTGCCGCCCGGTTCGCCTTCTCGTCGAAGACCGACCAGGTTATCTCCCTCCTATAGGGCGCCGGGCCTCCCGGCTGTATGAGCTCATACTCCCGCCAGGTCACCCTTCTGGGCTCCCTCAGCTCCGGGTTTATCTCCACCAGGGCGGTCATCTCCCCGTAGAGCTTGGAATTTCTCTCGAGCAGGTCTGTAATGGGCATAATAATCCCTCCGTTTTGACAATACAGGTCTATTATAGACTATTTTCCCCGGGCAGTCAATAGCGGCGGCGAAGGTGCCTCACAGAACCTTCGCCGGACCTGGTATATTTCTTTTCAGCAATTAAAATATCATTAAATTAACTTTAATTTCTCAATAAATATGCAGTGAATATTCATTTCAAGCGGGCTTGATATAATGTTTCAAAAAGAAAAATAATCCTGAAATCTTTTTTCTTATCAGTAATAATAAAAATAGCCCCCGGTGCCCCGGAAGCCAAGTATTTCTGCGAAAAATGGGTTTTTTCATGCAGCTCCATTTCCCGCCATTTCCCGATTTCTTTTTAAAACATTTTTTCAAAGTTTTTCTCATTTTGCTCTTGCAGTAAAGCGCGACTTATGGTAAAATTTATTCACGACCTATAAATCAAGGAGGAAACCAATGGATAAGCAGGTAAAAATTCTAATCAGCGGGGATGCCAGCGAATGGCCCCGCCCCGCGCTGGAAAAGCTTGAAAGTCACAAAGGCACCGCGGTATTCTCAGCAAGGGACGGCTCGAAGCTCCTCTCCCGCATCCGGGAGGAGAGGCCCCAGGCGGTCATCATGGACATGTTCATGCCCGGCCTCGACGCCCTGGGCGTCCTGCAGGCCCTCTCCGGCGACAGCGGGGAGCGCCCCTTATGCGTCGTCTGCGCTTCCTATACCACGCCCATGCTGGAGCGCGAGGTCCTGTCGTCGGGGGCGGCCTACTTTGCAATCGCCCCCTTCGACAAGAGCTCCATGGTGGACCGCATTCTCTCGCTCATCTCCACAAGAGGCCGGCATTTCGATACTGAGCCCAGCGACCCTCAGCTCAGGGTCCAGGTGACGGAGATTCTCCACCAGATAGGGGTGCCCGCCCACATCAAGGGCTACCACTACCTCCGCGACTCCATCATAATGGCCATTGAGGAGCCCGAGATTATCAACGCCGTCACAAAGCAGCTTTATCCCAGCGTGGCAAAGGCCTATAACACCACCAGCTCAAGGGTGGAGCGGGCCATACGCCACGCCATAGAGGTGGCCTGGGACCGGGGAGACGTGGATGTGCTGAACTCCTACTTCGGCTACACCATACATAACACCCGGGGCAAGCCCACCAACAGCGAGTTCATCGCCATGATTTCAGATAAGCTCTGTCTTGAGCCCAGCTTCGGCCAGCATGCCTGACAAGTTACCGCCTTGTCAGCCATTTGTTCGACATTATCCGGCCTGCTGAGTGGATTATAGCACTGTAAAGCTGAGTAATTTGTCGAAAGGTGGAGATAAAACACTTTTTCTTGTAAAAAAATCGTGAACCGGCGCAATATTTGGATAATTCTGGGAGGGCCTTAAAACGGGCCCTCCCGCTCTTTGTGAAAAGCAGTTTGCCTTTACTGTAAATGCCCCCGGCTTTACACCCGGGGGCACCTTTCAAGCGGTCATTTTTTCTTTCTAGGAATATTTTTAAGCCTCCCCAGCAGCTTCTCCCCCTCCACAGCTATCAGGGGGCACAGCGACAGCCCGCATACCAGCGCCCACTGCACCGGCGTGAGCGCCGCCGTCCTGAACACAGCCGAAAGGGGCGGGAACACTATCACGCTCACCATCAGGAAGGCGCATATAATACATGCCAGATTCAGCTTTCCGTTCCCGAACAGACCCAGCTCCAGCACCGAGCCCTCCGAGCGCATATTGAAGCTGTGCACCAGCTGGGAGAGGCTGAGCACCGCAAAGGCCATGGTCCTGCCTATCACCGGCTCCATGGGGTCAATATCGAACCACGCCCTGCCCGCGCTGTAGGCCAGAAGGGCCAGCGCGCCCACCAGGCACCCCTCCAATGTGATGGACAGCCCCATCCCCCCGGAGAACACGCTCTCG